>JAPLSN010000011.1 GCA_026398615.1 Spirochaetota bacterium
CGAAGAAGGCGACGATCGCGGCCGGTTCGACCTTCGCGATGCCGAAGGCCAACGTGGTCCTCCTGGCGAAGTGGGTGTCCGCGAGCGCCATCGCCAAACCCCCGACTGCCACGCCGACGACGCCCGCGACGGGCATCAAGCCGCCGGCGGGCTCCGCACCGACGACGACGCCCCCCATCGGCACGAAACCGCCCCCGGCTGCCGCGCCGACGGCGCCCGCGACGGGCATCAAGCCGCCGGCGGGCTCCGCGCCGACGACGACGCACCCTTCGGGTGCCCCCTCGAATGTCCATGCCCCGGCGCCGACCTCCTTCACCGTCACCTTCGACGGACAGCGCGCCGATACTCCGGCCAACCCGAGGACCAAGGTCGTCACTCCCCCGGCCACGAACGTCGGCGCGCTGCCAACCCCGCCGGCCAAGGCAAGCAACAAGTTCGGCGGCTGGTACACCGCCATCAAGGGCGGAACCCCGTTCACCGCAGCCACGCCGGTGGCGGCGAACATCACCGTCTACGCGAGATGGACGCCCGCCTACTCGTACATGGTGACCTTCGACAGCCAGTTCGCGACGACCCAGGCCAATCCCCCGAGGAAGACCGTCATCAGCCCGGCCACCACCGTGGGCACGCTGCCGACCGCCCCGACCAAAACCGGCTGCATCTTCGGCGGCTGGTTCACAATGCCGAACGGCGGCGGATCGGCATTCAAGGCGGCTACCGTGGCAAATGCGAGCATTACCGTGTATGCAAAATGGACGCCCTCATCTACGCCTGCTGCAACCGATGATGATTCGGCATCCATACATCTGAGAAACATAAAATCCGGTGACAGCCGCTACCCGATAGCTCCCCAATTCAACGGGGATGTCCTTCAATACACGCTGGAGCTCAAATACTCTCATGCCACTACCCCGCTCTTCGTGGAACGCGTCAATTCCAGCACTTCGAAGGTATATATCAAATTCAATGATGCCGCAGAGTACCGACTATTTTCAGAGTATGGCTCGGAAACACTCAACCTCAATGTCGGAATGAATACCGCGAGATTGCGCGTGGTCGCCAATGATCACGATGCCGCGCGCATCTATGTGGTCAAAATAACCAGGGCGCCCGCCGACACCAACGCGCTATTATCGTCTATCGTGCCCGTATCCGGAATCATGACTCCCGCCTTTTCACCTTCTGTCACCCGATACACGATCGTGGCTCCCGAAGGCGCGACCACTATCAATGTACGGATCGCAGCCCAGGTTGCCACGTCTTCATTTGAATGCGTGTACACCAACGGATATTACGCCGGACCATTTGTGGCGAACGGCAGCGGCCCGGCATCGGCACTGCGTTCGTTGAATATCTCGGATTTTGACGAGACCCTGTACATCACGGTTCAGGCTCAGGATCCTGCCGTGCGCAATTCCTATGAGGTTGTGGTCAAGCGTACGCCCGGTACCAATGCTCATTTGCCGCTTATCCAAGGGCATGAATTGAATCCGGCTTTTTCGCGGGATATCACCGAGTATGCGGCGGTTCTGGAGAATTGGGACGATGACATCACGTTTATTTTCAGCCCGGAAGACGAGAAACATTACCTTGTACAGTATTCCACGTCAGCCGATCCCGTATTCAGAAGGCCACCATACCTAATTAACGCACCTGGTATTTACAGGATCGACGTTCCGGTCTCAAGCGGCGAGACGGTGACGATCTACATCAAGGTAATCGCAGAGGACAGAATAACCGAAATGATCTATCAAATTGCCGTGACACGAAAGCAATAACCCTGCAAACGAAAGGGAATACCACGATGACATCAGACGACAGCAACAGACTGCAAAACCACGAGGAGAATCTCCGCTTCTGCGCAAGTCTGTGCAGACGCTTGAAGTTGTGGGCAAGCGCCACATCGGGGAGGTGCAGGCGAGCGTGTGGGCCGACGGGGAGCGGGAGCGGCTGGCAGAAGTCGGCATCCGGTTGCTTGTTTGATAGTCGAAGGCGCCGTGAACGGTGAACGGTTCCTCGAGTCTCCCGGGCGACCGATCAAGTATTCCCGCCACAAGATATTTCTCGTGGTCGACAACTGGGTTCCCGCGCTCCAGGCAGGTCAGGAAACATCTGCGTGAACGAAAATTGACAACGCCGCCTCCGGAACCTATATTTGAACCGTCATGATGACGGTGTCCCCGCTCCGTACCGGACTCGGGCGGCGGGCCGGGTGGATCATGGCGGCGGAAAGAGGAGGGGCTGGTCATGAAACGACGGATGGCACGGTTTACCTTGGTTGTGACCGTTCTGGTACTGGCGTGCTCGGAACTGGCGGCGCAGACCGCGTTCACGGTGACCTACAATGGCAACGGGAACTCAGGCGGCACCGTTCCCATGGACAGGAACGCCTACGCGCCGGGCAAGACCGTGACCGTCCTGGGCAACACCGGGAAACTGGTCCGGACGAACTTCCGGTTCGAAGGCTGGTATGCCCAGACCGACGCGAAGAAGGCGACGATCGCGGCCGGTTCGACCTTCGCGATGCCGAAGGCCAACGTGGTCCTCCTGGCGAAGTGGGTGTCCGCGAGCGCCATCGCCAAACCCCCGACTGCCACGCCGACGGCGCCCGCGACGGGCATCAAGCCGCCGGCGGGCTCCGCGCCAGCGACACCCCCCATTGGCACGAAACCGCCCCCGGCTGCCACGCCGACGGCGCCCGCGACGGGCATCAAGCCGCCGGCGGGAACCGCACCGACGACGACGCCCCCTTCGGGTGCCCCCTCGAATGTCCATGCCTCGGCGCCGACCTCCTTCACCGTCACCTTCGACGGACAGGGCGCCGACAGACAGGCAAGTCCCGCGAAAAAAACCGTCACCGGGTCGGCCACGACGATCGATGCCCAACCTGTCCCTCCGTCCCGGCGCGGCTACATCTTCGGAGGCTGGTACACGGCACGGAACGGCGGTGGATCGGCATTCACGACGAGCACGCCGGTGACGGCGAATATCACCGTGTATGCCAAATGGGACACCTACACCTACATCGTGACCTATGACAGCCAGGGTGCGACCATACCGGCAAGCCCCGCAAGCAAAACCGTCTCCAGCCCGGCCACGAACGTAGGAACGCTGCCGGCTCCCCCGTCAAGGAAGGATTTCCAGTTTGATGGCTGGTTCCCGCCTCTTGCCAAGGGATCGGTGAGGTTCACGGCCACGACGCCGGTAACGGCGGATATTACCGTATCCGCGAAATGGAAACCGGCAACCTATACGGTGTTTTTCAGCAGTCCCTCCGCGGATACGCAGGCCAGCCCCGCAAAAAAAACCGTCACCGTGCCGGCGACGACGATCGATGCCCTGCCGACTTCCCCGACCAGGGCCGGTTACACTCCTGGAGGCTGGTATACCGGATTGGATGGAGGTGGCACCGCGTTCACCGCGGACACGGTCGTGAGGGCGGACATCACGGTATACGCAAAATGGATACCTGAATATACCGTCAGCTTCAACAGCCAGGATGCCGGCATACCCGCGAATCCGTCGACCAAGACCGTCTCTTTCCCGGCAACGAACGTCGGGACGCTTCCAACCGCCCCAAGCAGGTCTCTCCATACCTTCGAAGGCTGGTATACGGACATGAATGGCGGGGGGCCTGCCTTCACTGCGACCACGCCAGTGGCGGCGAATATCACCGTCTACGCGAAATGGGCACCGGGATACGCCATCGGCGACAGGGGTCCGGCCGGCGGGATCGTATTCTACGTCAAGGACGGCTACTCGAACGATTGGCGCTATCTGGAAGCGGCACCGAGCGACCAAAGCGACAATATCTTTTGGTTCAACGGCAGCAAGATGGCGACGGGAGCGGACGGGCTCGGTGTGGGGACGGGAAAGACGAATACGACGGCCATCGTCAATGCGTTGGGGCCGGGAACCTATGCCGCGAAGGTCTGCGCGGATCTCCGGCTGGGCGGCTACTCCGGTTGGTTCCTTCCATCAAGAGATGAACTTTCCCTGATGTATACGAATCTGAAACTGGCGGGACTCGGCTATTTTTCGCCAGAATATTATTGGAGTTCCTCGGAAGGCGGCGTCGGAGCGTGGGTACGAAGCTTCGAAAACGGCAATCCTGCCAGCGCACGAGGAGTACCAATACCTGGCGTGACCAACGAGACCGGCCTCCATGTACGCGCCATCCGGGCTTTTTGACGGCATGAAAAATCCGTTCGCAAGCCAGCATGCGCCCTGGTTGACCGCAACGGGCCGGTCCGGCGTGCCGTGCGCCCGAATCCGCGCATTTCAAGCGAGGAATCAAGCTCATCCGGAAGGTCGGGCAGCTCTCGCGGTTCCCGACGGCGCGATCTCGGACCCGGGACGGGCGGGATCGCCGCTGGAGGCGCATCGATGACGCGAATGGGCAGGCAGGGATTCAAGCAGGTCGTCCTGCAGGGCGCGATCACCGCGGGCGCGAGCCTCGTCGGCGTCCTTGCCTTGATGGTCTGGGAACGCGCGAATTACGGCATGTTCCAGCTGGCCGTCATCTTCGCGCTGAACATCGTCATGGCGGTCCTGCTTTGGCGGGCGTACGCCACCTCCAGCTTTCCGATGGCGCTCGCGGGGGTGGGCCTCGGCCTGGCCTGGAGCCTCGCCGTGGCCGGCTTCCTCCTGTACCGGGTGTTCACCGCCGAGGTCAGGCACACCGCCTTCGGGACCATCGACGACCGGCCCGCGCCGTCGGTGCTGGCCGGCGCCTGCTACCTCGTCGCCTGGTACGTCGTCATCGCGGCCAGGCTCGTCATCCACCGGCCCGGAAAACCGGAGTAGGATGACCGGGCATTTCAGCTCCTGAACAGCTCGCCCGGCTGGAGCGGCGTGACGACGCGGACGCCGTCGGCGCGGGTGTCTCCGTCCGCTTCACTTCGCCCAGGTCGAGGCTGCCGCCCCGCTCGAGCAGGAGGTCGACTTCCCGCCCGCCGGAGTCCCTGAAGAACCAGAGCCGGCCTTGATCGGACGAGGCGGCATTCCGCTTGCGGATTTCAGCCAACGCGAAAGTCTCCCAGACGGCACCCCTGAGCGGCGAGCCTCCCAGCCGACCGGATGGCCAGGAGTCGGAGGAAGCGTTCGAAGTCGCGCAGGCTTCCCACATTGAGAATCTGACGGACATCGCGTTCCAGGTAGGTCGCCACATACGAAGCCGGAAACTCTCTCGTGGGCAGTTCGGGACGTTTCCACAGCTCGGGGAACAGGCCACGGGTGACGAGTGCCGACCATTCCGTGGGAGACGGGCTCAAGGGATGACAGCTTGTCAAGTGTAGCCGAGTATTTCCTGTTGAAATCCATAGTCCTATTATTGCTTGCTAGGCTAAAATTGCCAATTCCTTGTTTTGTATATAATTATTCGATCAACAAGAACCGGCGGACAGCCGTGCCGACCCCGGCCAATCCCGCAAGGAAGAGCGTCATCGCCCCGGCCACCACCGTGGGCACGTTGCCGGCCGCACCAGCCAGGATCGGCTACGCCTTTGGCGGCTGTTGCATGATGGTGAACGGCGGTGGCACGGCCTTCACGGCGACCACGCCTTGGACGGCGAATGTCACGGTCTACGCCAAGTGGACGCCCCAGGGCCCCCAGCCGTACGCGGCCGGGGACATCGCGAAGCCGACGCAGATCATGTTTTCCAGGGTCGTCAACAGCGCCTCGGGATACTCGCCCTTCTCCAACGTGGTGACGGTCCCCGTGCAATCTTGACGAGGAACAGCAGGTGATCCGCTCGAGCCTGGGCAAGAACTCAATCAGGCATACTGCCCCCGACCGGAGAACCAGGCCTCGGCCCGGGCGACCTCGTAGGCATGGAGATCGTCGAACGCGAGATCTTTCAAGCCGGTCCTTCCGGCCTTGGCAAGCTTGATGCGCAGGGTGTTCACCTTGTCGGCCTTCCGATGCTGCGGAGCGGCATCGTGGAGCGCTTTCCAATCGCCTGAGTATTTCCTCTCCAGCAAAGCCAGAAGCCAATAATCGGCCATGTCGAAGCTGACGGGTTCTCCCTTGATCCACAACTCCGTCCATGATTCGGTGCCCCCGTAGGGAATGTCATGGATGAGATCGAGCTTTTTCTTCTTGCATATCTCCTTGATGGCCCGGTCCACCTGGGCGGTGCCGGGGATGACGGTCCCGGCGTCAAGGTATTCGAAATACGCCTTGATGTTCCTGAGCGAACGATTCGCGTTCGCGAGGTTCAAGTCGAACCTGTCCCCGAACATCAGGTGGCCTTCAGCCCACTCGAGGAAGATCGAATACTCCCAGAAGGGAATCGAGTTGGGCCGCCTGACTTCCCCCGTGCGCCCGAGGTAACTCATGAAACCGTAGAGGTCGTCCCACAGGGCATCGAGTCCGGCTTCATCGCGCATCAGCGCCTCACGCTCAAGGTATGCCGCCATCCTGTCCTTGAAGAGCCCGCAATCGTCCTGGTCCTTTCCTGGATGAAATACGGATAACCGCGCATCTCCTCGGCAATGCGCCTCAAGGCATTCCCGACGAAGGCGGCGCCTTCGTCGGGGGCGACTTCACCGTGTCATTTGCGGACATGACGAGCACCCTGAAGGCCGAGGGATTCGCGGCCTCCGCCTGCAGGATGAACTTCGATCAACTTGCCAAGGCCGCCGGCAACCACGCGGCGCTTCACGGTCGGAAAATCCGGCGCGACGTTCTCGATGCCGCCAGCGTGACCGGCCGGATGCATCTGCTGGGCCGATTCGCCCCGGAGTTACCGGGGAATTCGATGCACACCCGCAGCGGGAGCGGTCGTATCCTGACGGCCATTTTCCTGGCTTCCCTGTTCGCGGCGGGCGCGATGGGGTCGACCTTTCATCAGCGCGAATCCGCGATCCTGTTCCGTGGCACTACACCCCGAGCACGCTGGCGACGGCGCTCCACATGGTCTCCAGTTCGATCCGGCCTTCGAGGTAGGCTTTCACGAAGGCCCGGACCTCGCCGGGCATCGCGTTCCAGTAGGAGTCCTGCCAGCGCGGCATCTGTTCCCAGAGTTCCTGCTGGCGCGAGGGCGCCATCCGTCCCTCGGCGTAGTCCGTGAAGTCGCGGACCATCCCGACGATGGCGTCGGGCGGCAGCGGCGAGTCGGCCGGCTTCTTCGGGGCGGCGGCGGGATCGGGGACGTAGTGCGACAGGAGCTCGTCGAGCTGCTCTTCCGGGATCTCGGGCGCGTTCTTCCGGATGATGTCGGAAACGAAGCCGCGGATCCGGGCGCGCATGCCCTCCATCGTGGACCCCATCCGGTCCTCGATGGTCTGCGCGAGCTTGCCGGCAGCCGCATTGGGACTGAGTCCCCCGATCTTCGAGTAGAGCGCGCGGTCGCGCTGGCGGCGTTCGCAGGCCTTGAGCACGACTTCGAAATCGCGGTCGTCCGCCTGGTTCAGGATGAAATCGACGAGGCTTTCGAGTTCCTTGCGCGGCATGGGGCGATCATACCCGAAGCCCGGTCATTCGTGAAAGCCGCCCGGCGCCCGTCCGGCGGCGGCCGTCAACCGTAGCGGACGCTCTCCAGCCGGAGCCCGTGCGCGGGAGCCGCACCCGGAGCCAGGGAGCGGTCGCGCGCGTCGAGGATTTCGCGGAGCCTGCCGGGCGACAGGCGTCCGAGTCCTGCTTCGATGAGGGCGCCCGCCATGATCCTCGCCTGGTTGTAGAGAAAACCGTCGGCCGTGAAAACGATGCCGACTATGTCTCCCGACCTGTCGACCGCGACCGAACGGAGCTCGCGTTCGAAGCTTTTTTCCCCGGGCTTGAGGTTCGTGAAGCTCGAAAAGTCATGCTTCCCGACGAGGACTTCCCCTGCGGCGCGCATCGCGTCCAGGTCGAGGCGGGCGGGAACGTGGTGGGCGTAGCGCGCGGTGAACGGGTCGCGCAGGGGAGCGTCGCGGACCAGGTAGCGGTAGGTTTTCCCGATCGCATGGTAGCGGGCGTGGAAGCGCGGGTCGGCTTCCTCGAAGGCCAGGCACACCGCGTCGTCGGAAAGCTCGGCGTTGAGCCTGAGCCGGAGGCGTTCCGGCGCCAGGGAAGTCCTCAAGCGGACGCTCGCCACCTGTCCGTCGGCATGGACGCCCGAATCGGTGCGCCCCGATCCCGCGATCTCGACCTCGTGGGCGACGATGCGCGCCAACGCGGCTTCGACCGTGCCCTGGACGGTGCGTGCCTTGCCCGGCAGGCGCTGCCATCCCTTGAACGCGCTGCCGTCGTAGGCGAGAGTCAGCTTGAAGGTCCGTTCGCTTTCCATGGCGGCATGATACACCTGCGGAGGCACCGGGCGCCATCGGCCCCGCCGGCCGGGGTTTTCGTATCCTTACCTGGCGATCCTGACTGTGAAGTCCGAGAAGCGCGCGCCGCCGCCGAGGGTCCTCAAGGCGAGGGTCGCGCCTTCCTCGATCCCGAAGAAGGTCTTGTACACCGCGCGCACCGTCCCGTCGATGGCGACGGCCACGTATCCGCTCACCGGGTCGTAGAGGATCTCGAAGTAGTGTTCCTTGGCGATGTCTGCCTGGACTTCGGCGTCGAAGACGCGTTCCATGCTCACGGCGTCGTCGGAGCGGTAGAGCTGGAGGTAGGTTTCGCCGTCCCCCCGCGCCTCGGGGTCGCGGGTCATCCAGACGAGGAGGCTTTTGCCTTCGCCGTAGCTGCGTCTTTTCATGGCTTCTGAGGCGAAGAAATGGATGCCCAAGCCCACCCAGCCCTTGCCTGTCGAGACGGCCTTGAAGGAATACAGGGTCGGGGATCGGGTCTGGCTCACGTTCATCCTGAGCTTGGCGAAGTACTGGCTCGCGTCGGTCTGCCAGGCGTCGCCGTTCTTCACCGTCCACGCACCGGTGGCGGGCACGGCGCCCGAGAATCCGGCCTGGTCCGGGGCGCCGAAGACGCTCCGGTCGAAATCCCAGGAACCGGCCGCCACCCTGGCGGGAAGATCCCGGCGCTCGGCGGCCAGTTCCGCCTCGGTCTCCCTGGCGGATTCCTCGAGTTGGGCGACGATGCCCTCGAGATCGGTCACCTTCGCCTCGAGTCCCTTCTTTTCCGCTTCGAGCTTCGCGAGGTCGGCTTCGAGGCCGTTGCCGCGTTCGAGGAGGCCATCGTTTTCGCTGCGGAGCGTTTCGGTTTCGGCGGCCAGGCTGTCCAGTTCGGCTTCGAGTTCCGTGATCCTGTCATCGGCAGCCGTACCGGCTTCGCCCGTTCCGGGCGCGGGAGCAGCCTCGAGTTCGGCTATCCTCCCTTCCAGCTCCGCGATCCGCTCCTTGAGGGCTTCGTTGGCGGCCGTCGTCGTCAACAGTTCCGACGTGGCATCGAGGAGTTCGCCCGCGATCCGGTCACGATCCCCTTCGAGTTCGGCGATCTTCGCGACGGCGGCGAGGAGCTCGTCCTCGGCCGTCGCTTCGCCTTCGGCGGGCGTTTCGTCCCCGGTGGGGTCGGGCAACGCGGAATCCACCAGTTCACCCGCGTCGGGAAGGCCCGGATCGGCCGTTTCGACCGCCGGGGTTTCCGGCTCGACGGCGGGCTCGGACGGATTGTCCTGGGCGAAGGGAGCGACGAGGAACAACGTGGCGAACAGCGCGGCGAGGGCCTCGGCACGGCGGGAGCGTTTCATGGCGTATCCTCCGGGACTTCGGGGAGGCCCATCCCGGGACGCGGGAGCGCCGACGGTACGGGTTCTCTCTTCGAAGTATCGGCAGGACGATGCGAAAACTTGAAAAACAGGACCCTTCGCTTCCCTCGCAGGCGTGCGCCCGGGGGCGCCGTCAAGCGAAGAAACGGTCGACGAGGTCGCGGGAATAACGCACCGTGCGCTCTATGGTGGAAAAGCTCATGAGTTCGCCCGCGAACCAGACGCGACGCAGACCCTGCAGGGCTTCCAGTTTCGGGGGAAAAACGTCCCGCAGGGCGTCGGTATCGACGTGGGGGAAGTACTTCCACCGTGCGGACGCCGCGGTCTCCACGAACCTGCCGCCGACGGCTTCGACGTCCTTCCTGACGTTCGCCTCGATTTCCGAATCGCTTTCCCCGGATTCGGCGAGCACGTAGAAGGTAAACAGGTCCACCCCGGCGTGGCGCCGCTGCCAGATCATCGGACGGCCCCGCGACCCGGCTCCGGGGCCGCGGGAACGCCCGGGTGCGAAACCGGACGGCATGCCGAAATCCCCGATCCGGCAGACGAGGACGCGGCAATCGAGGGTTCGGACCCGGGAAAGGAGGGATTTTTCCTCGTCCGTGGAATCCATGACGACGGCCGCTTCGTCGAGGGGAGAGGTCAGGATGAGCTGGTCGAATTCGAATTCCCCCGAGTCGGTGGCCACGATGACCGCAGGTCCGCGGGAGATCCCGCGAACCTGCGCCCCGTAGCGGACTTCCAGCCCTGACGCGACTCGGCCCCACAATTCCTGCACGCCGTCCTTCCAGAAGAAGGTATCTTCCCCTATCCCGTCGTTGCGGGGAACCAGGGCGCCTGCAAGGCCGCGCGCGAGTTCCCCGAAGGTCCCCGGCAGTTCGGAGTGCTTGAACCTCGACAGCTGCGTTTTCTCGAGGGGATGGAAACCCCTGTCCGCGAAATCCCCGTTCGGGACGTCGCCCGCAGGTGGCAGGCGCCAGGGTTCGACGCCGACCCGCTTCATGATTCCCAGCGTCTCGCTGCAGTCGGCGGTCGCGAGCACGGCTCCGAGCTCCCAGGTCCTGCCGCCCTCGCGCCAGCTTCGGCACTTGCCGCCGGGACGACGGTCCTTTTCGAGGACGACGACCCTCCGGTAGCCTGAATCCGCGAGGTAGAGGGCGCACGACAGCCCCGCCGCCCCGGCGCCGACTATCCCTATCCTGGAATTCCTGTCCTTGACCATGCTGACCCCGGTTTCTCCCGATGATACCGAGGACCGCCCACGCGTGAAAAGCACCTTGCCGCCAGGGGCAGACTACGGGCCGCCCGGCCGCGGGAGGAAGCACATGATTGAACGGAATGCCGAATCCATGTGCACGAATTGCCCTTCGTCGAAGGAATGCTCTCGATCGTCCTCGACGCGCTGGAACGCGTCCATTGACGCCCCATTGCAAATCCGCCCGGATCAAGCGTATTATCGCGGTCGATTCCACGGCGGCGCGCCCTCCCAGGCGAGGACGCCTGCCATCCAGCCGCGCGCCGGTCCGGGATCCGAACGAATCGAGTCGATATCGCACGTCGCGAATTCCAGGATTCAGCGCAACGTTCCTCGATCTCCAACGGCATCCGGCGAAAGGTGACGACGCGGCGCACGGCGCTTCGCGAAGCGAGCGCTTACCGAGGAGCATTCCGCATGCGTTCTCTTGGCATCAATATCGGTTCTTCCTGCCTCAAGCTCGCCATGGTCGACGGCGACCGCCTCGAGTGGTTCGAGGTCGTCCCGCACGAGGGTGATTTCCATTCCGCGGTCGCCAGGACCCTCGCGGCCAGGAACGTCCCCGAGGGGACCCCCGCCCTGGTCACGGGCAACGAGGGGCGCTACCTCTTCAACCTGCCGAGCATCATCGAACCGCTCTGCGTCGAGGAAGCCCTCCGCCGCTCCGCGGAGAACGTGGACGCCGTCGTCAGCATGGGCGGCGAGGACCTGATCGTCTACACGATCGACGGTTCGGGCAGGATCGTCAACAACTTTTCCGGCAACAAGTGCGCTTCCGGCACGGGGGAATTCTTCAAGCAGCAGCTCGCGCGCATGGACTTGAAGCTCTCCGACGTCGAAACAGTTCCCGACGCCGCCAGGGTCCTTTCGCTCTCCACGCGCTGCTCCGTCTTCATGAAGAGCGACTGCACGCACAGGCTCAACAAGCGCGAGGCGACGAAGGACGACATCGTCCTCTCCCTCTCCGACGTCATGGCCACCAAGGTCATCGACTTCCTGAAACGCGCCAAGATCACCTCGGGGCGCGTCATGCTCACCGGCGGCGTCACGCAGAACCGCCACATCATGCGCTTCATCCGGGGCAAGTCCGACAAGGTCGAATTCGCCATCCCCGAAATCGCGCCCTGCTTCGAAGCCTACGGCGCCGCGTGCCTGGCGGCGGAGAACGGCGCGCCGCTGCCGCCGTTCGAGCTCCTCCTCAAGCCGAACCTCGTCCGCTTCGGCGTGATGGACGACCTGAAGAAATGGACGGACAAGGTCACCTATTTCGATGCGAAGGAAGGGAAGGTCGTCGCGGGCCGCGAATACTACATGGGCGTCGACGGCGGCTCCACGACCACCAAGGCCTGCCTCATCGACGCCGAAACCGACGCCGTCGTGGCCTCGTTCTACGGCCGTACCCATGGCGACCCGGTCAAGGCGTTCAGGAAGTGCCTCGAGGAGATCAAGGCCAAGATCAGAGCCGACATCGGCGACGGGGAAATCAGGATCACGCTCTCCGCCACCACGGGTTCGTCGCGCGAGATTCTCGGGGTCTTCCTCGAGACGCCCGGCGTCTACAACGAGATCATCGCCCACTCGGTCGGCACCACCTACTTCGACAAGAGCGTCGAGACGATCTTCGAGATCGGCGGGCAGGACGCCAAGTACGTACTCCTCAAGAACGGCGTCCCCATCGACTACGCGATGAACGAAGCCTGCTCGGCCGGCACGGGCAGTTTCCTCGAGGAATCGGCCTCGGGTGACCTCAACATCGCCAACGCGTGGGAGATCGGCGAGATCGCGCTGCGGGCCGACGCACCGCTCAAGTTCGGCGAGCACTGCTCCGCCTTCATCAACTCTGACATCAGGAAGGCCATCCAGCAGGGAGCCTCGCGGGAGAACATCACCGCGGGCATCGTCTGTTCCATCGTGTCCAACTACCTGAACCGCGTGGTCGGGAACCGCACCATCGGCGGAAAGGTCTTCCTCCAGGGCGGCGTGGCCAAGAACAAGGCCATTCCGCTCGCCTTCGCCATGCTCCTCGACAAGCCGATCCTCGTTCCGCCGAGCCCCGAGCTCATGGGCTGCTTCGGCGTCGCGCTCCTCGCTAAGAAAAAGATGGCGGATGGCCTGCTCGCGAAGGCAGACGTCGACATCGACGCGCTCCTCGCGCGCGAGATCGTCTACGAGCGCGTATTCACCTGCAAGGCCTGCGACAACTACTGCCCCATCCAGGTGCTCAAGGTGAACGGCCACCCCTACATGTTCGGCGGCCGCTGCAACAAGTACGCGAACATGCGCAAGAACGCCACGGACATCCCCGTCTTCGACTACGTCGAGAAGCGGACGCAGCTCCTGTTCGTCGAGAGCGCCCCGAAGAGCGAAGACTTCATGCCCAGGCGCGGGTACACGGTGGGCATCCCGCGCTGCTTCTCCGTCCATACCCTCTACCCGCTCTACGCCTGGTTCTGGCACGAACTCGGCGTGAAGACCGTGCTCTCCGACCAGGTCGAGCACGACGGCGTCGCGCGCGCGGAGAGCACCTACTGCTTCCCCGCCGAGATCGCCCACGGAGCCGTTCAGGACGTGGTGAACAAGGGCTGCGACTACATCTTCCTGCCGCACTTCCGCGACATGCCGAGCTACGAGGACGACGTTCACGCCAACTTCTGCCCCATCACCCAGAGCCTTCCTTATTACATCGAGAAGGCCTTCCCCGACGTGGACAAGGGAAAGATCCTCCCGCTCGTGGTGAGCTTCAAGTTCGGCGTCCCGAAAGCCCTCGAACACTTCATCGCGCTGGGAACACGCCTCGGGATACCCGAGCCGGAGGTCCGCGCCGCCTTCGACGTCGCCTTCCGCAAGCAGGAAGAATACTTCGCCAAGGCGCGCGTCTTGGGCAAACAAGCCATCGCGGACGCGCGCAAGGCGGACCGCCCCGTCATCGCCGTGCTCGGACGACCGTACAACGCGTTCACCGCGGAAGCGAACATGGGCATCCCGCGCAAATTCACGACCCGCGGGTACTCGGTGATTCCCTTCGATATCCTCCCCTTCGAGCATGAAGGCATCTTCCCCAACATGTACTGGTTCTACGGCCAACAGGACATGAAGGCCGCCGCCCTCCTCAAGGACGAGGACAACATCTACGTCACCTTCATCTCGAACTTTTCGTGCGCCCCCGATTCTTTCCTCCTCCACTACCTCAGGTGGATCATGGGCCAGAAACCCTTCCTCATCCTCGAGCTCGATTCCCACTCCGCCGACGCGGGCATCGACACCCGCGTCGAAGCCTTCCTCGACATCATCGAGGGCTACCGGTCCAAGAAATCCGAGCTCCTCGAAAGCTGCTACGACAACGGGCTCACGTTCGTGAACGACGGCAAGAGCGACGTACACATCCTGAACCGGACGACCGGCGAGCGGACCCCCATCCGCAACAACGAGCGGGTGAAGATACTCCTGTCGAACATGGGGAACATCGCCACGGAGTTCCTTGCTGCCATCCTGCGCGGCGGCGGCCTCAACGCGGAGGCCATGCCCGTGGCCAACCCGAAGACGATCCAGATGGCGCGAGCGCACGCCTCGGGCAAGGAATGCGTGCCGTCGCACCTGGTGCTCGGAAGCGCCCTCCAGTACTTCGCCTCGGAGAAATACCGCAAGGACGAGATCTACATGCTCTTCGTCCCGATCACGACCGGACCCTGCCGCACCGGCCAGTACTTCGTCTTCTACGAAAACCTCTTCAAGGACCTCCGGCTCGAGAACGTGGTCGTCTTCACGCTTTCCGCCGACAATTCCTACACGGAACTCGGGCCCGGCTTCTCGAAGGACATGTGGCTCGGACTCGCGGTCTCCGATTACATGAAGGACATCCATACAGCGCTCAAGACCACGGCTCAGGACCCGTCGACGGCGCTCGAAACTTTCCATGGGCTGTGGATGGGCATGATGTCCACCGTCGAGAAGGACTCGTCGAAACTCATGCCGGAAATGGAGCGGATCGCGAAGGAAGTCGCGAAGATACCGCTCAGGCGGAAGCTCGCGGATTGCCCGAAGGTGCTCATCGTCGGCGAGATCTACGTGCGCCGCGACGACTACGCGGTCGGGGAACTGATCGACCTCATGAGCTCGCGCGGCATCGTCACCAAGGTTTCTGGCATCTGCGAGTGGATCCACTACCTCGATTTCGTCCGCGAATACGACCTCAAGAAGCGCCTTAAGCTCCTGCCCTGGTACGCGCGGCCGTTCTCCGGGCCGGTGATGAAGCTCATCCGCCTGCGCATCGAGGAGATGTGGAAACATTCGGTGGAGAACCGCGTGAAGCGGGCGCTCGCCCCGTCGGGCCTGGTCCCCTCCGCGCCGCACGACATGCGGAAGATCATGGCGAACACCGCGAAGCACTTCATCAGCCACGAGCTCAACTCGGAGATCGCGGTATCCACCGGCGTCGCGGCCACGGCCATGGAAGAGGGCTACTCGGGCGTCGTCAACATCTCGCCCTTCGCCTGCCTCATCGGCCGCGTCATCGAAGGCCTCTACATGCCCTGGGCCCGCGACCGCAACTATCCCTCGATATCGGTGGAGGTGGACGGCAACATGCTGCCGCCGAACATCGTCAACAAGCTCGCCATCTTCATGGTCAACGTCCTGCGCTTCCGCGGGGAACGCGACGCGTCGTCGCTCATCGACGACGTGGACGACCTCACGGCCAGGCTCGCCGACGAAGCCGCCAAGGCCGGGATCGGAACAGGGCCGGGCTGCGCCGACTGCGTCAAGTGTCCCGGCAACCACGACGCACAATAGCTGACCGGTATCTGCAGCCGCGGCATGGGCCCGTAATTGCCTGGACGTTGCGCGGCAACTGGGTGGGCCCATGAACCGGGCCGGACGGGTGGCGGCTCCGGAATGGCTCCGTGGCGCGGTTCCTTTTCCGATATGCCACGTTCTTCCGACAAGACCTCACAGCCGGTCGTTCGCCTGCCTTCCTCCGGCGCAGCCGTCTTTCCCCCTCGTTACCCGGAGATTTCCATACCGCTTCCTTTCCCTCTTCCCGTCGTGACCTTCGTGGTCTCCCCTTCGCGTCCTTCGCGGTTCCCTTGACCGCGTCCACCCGCCGGGCTATCCTTTCGTCGGAGCGCTCGAGTGCATGGAAGGATGCCTGATATACCGATGTCCCTCCTCTTCACGACCGCCCGACGGAACCTCGCGCGCCACCGGAGGAGGACGATCGTGAACGCCCTGAGCGTCGGGACGACGACCGCCATCCTCGTGTTCTTCATGGGCTACTACCGCGGCTCCTATGAAGAGCTCCTGTTCGACACGATCATCCGCTACCAGACCGCGCACATCCAGGTCCAGCGCCCGAATTTCTCGGAAGCCGATCCGGATTCCTGGGCTTCGCCGTCCAACCTCATCTCCGGCTGGGAGACGCTTCCGGGCCGCATCCGCTCCGTCCCCGGCGTGACGGGAGCCGCGCCCCGACTCCTCCTCTCCGGCTACGCCGGCGACGGCCGCGACAAGCTGCCGGTCATCTCCGTCGGGATCCTGCCGGATGCAGAAAGGAAGGTCAGCGTCGTCCTGGACAGCATCGTCCGCGGCACCGGGCTCACGTCTCCGGGCACGGTCCTCGTCGGGGATTCCTTCGCTGCGCTGTTCGGCATGGAACCCGGATCCCGCTGTTCCGTCATGACCAGGACATCGTATGGAGCGCCCAACGCGCAGGATTTCGCCGTCGCCGGCGTCTTCCGGACGGGATACGCCGCGCTGGACAGGTCCACGATCCTCCTGTCCCTCGCCGACGCGCAGGCGCTCGCCGACTCGGGCGACGCGGTGAACAAGGTGTTCGTCATGTGTTCCTCGGCCGCGGCGGCTGGCGCGGCCTTCCCCGCGGTGTTCGACTCGGCATGGAAATCCGGGGCCGAGGCCAAACCCTGGACCGTCTACGCGCGATCGCTCATCGAGCACTCGGAAACGGAGACTTTTTTCTATTACATCTTCCTCGGCATGATCTTCGCTCTCTCGGTTTCCACCATCGCGAACACGATGTACGTCAGCGTCTTCGAGAGAACGAGGGAGATCGGCGTGATGCGCGCCGTCGGATGGCGCCGGCGGGAACTGTTCTTCCTGTTCATGCTGGAAGCGGCGACGATCGGCGCCATCGGTGCCGCGGTCGGCCTCGTCGTCGGGGGCGCCGCTTCGTTCTTACTCAGGGCTTTCCCCATCGACGTGCGTTCGATGGCCGGATCCGTGGACATGCCGTTTTTCGAGATCAAGAGCACCCCGCACTGGACGGATTTCGCGCTTTCGTCGCTCGCGGGCATCGCCTGCGCGATGGCGGCCGGCACGTCCCCGGCCCGGAGGGCGGCGAGGATGGACGTGGTCAAGGCGCTCGCCGCGCGCTAGACCTTTCGGCCGGTACGCCGGCCGAACCATGGATTGTCGGAGGCACCGGATGAGAATATTGCTCGCGTCGGCCCTGGCCCTGGCGACGATCGCGCTGCCCGCGGTGGCCGAAGGAACGCTGGATGCCGCGGCGATCCTGGATAGGATGGACGAAGCGCTCAATTTCCCGGAAGGCACGATGGTCGTGTCGCTCGAGGACAGGAAGCCCGACGGTTCTTCCAGGATCCTGCGGGCGAAGGTCGCCTACGCCCTCGACTCGGGCACCCTGGCGGAATTCATCGCGCCGGAACGCGAAAAGGGCAAGCGCGTCCTCATGATCGGCGACGCCATGTGGATGTCGGTTCCCGGGGTTTCGCGGGCTGTTCGGCTCTCGGGCAAGGCCTCGTTCTTGGGGACGAGCCTCACGAACGACGACCTGCTCAACTTCGACAAGGCCGACGACTACACGGGCAGGATAGCCTCCGAGACTTCCGCCGGCTGGACCCTGGAACTCGAAGCCAGGTCCAGGTCCAGGCCCTACCAGCGGATCGTCGTCACCGTGGACAGGGAATTCCTGCCCGTCCTCATGGTGCTCTACTCGCTCTCCGGCCGCGAGGCGAAGCGCATGGAGTATTCCGATCCCGTCGATTTCGGGGGAAAGCGCCGCCCCTCGCGCATCGCCGTGACCGACGCGATGGAAAGGGACCGGAGCACGGTGGTCACCTTCGAGTCCATCGTCGAGGGGAAGGTGGACAGGTCCCGGCTGTCGCCAGCCGGTTTCATGAAGTGAGGACGGCCCGATGAGCTCGGTGTCGGTCAGGGACGTCAGGAAGAGCTACCGCCTCGGCAAGCTCTCGGTCCCGGCATTGAACGGCGTGGATCTCTTCGTCGAGGCGGGAAAGATCGTCGGCATCGTCGGACCGTCCGGCTCGGGCAAGACCACACTGCTCAACATGATAGGCTGCATCGACAGGCCGGACGACGGCATCGTGGAGATCGACGGGATCAACGTCGTCCCGCTGCGCGACCGCGAGCTGACCGAGCTCAGGCGATCTTCGATCGGCTTCGTCTTCCAGTCCTTCAACCTGATCCCCGTGCTGTCCGCGCGGGAAAACGTCGAACTTCCCCTCATCGCGCTCGGCGTGCCCGGGCGGGAACGGAAAGCCCGCGTGGACCGCATGCTCGAGCTCGTCGACATCGCGGAATTCGCCGCCCACAAGCCCGACGAACTGTCGGGCGGCCAGCGCCAGCAAGTTGCCGTCGCGCGGGCCCTCGTCATCGGGCCGAAGATCGTGCTGGCCGACGAGCCGACCGCCAACCTGGACGGGGAGACGGGCAGGCGCATCCTCTCCCTCATGCAGCGCCTGAACCGCGAGATCCGCACGACCTTCATCCTCGCGACCCACGACCCCCGCATACTGCCCTTCATGGATTCGAGGATCTACCTCGAAGATGGCATCGTGACCCGGGTGGAGACGCTCGACGGAGGCGCCGGGTGATGCGGCCCGCCATCCTGTCCATCGAGGCGTTCTTCTGAAGGCCGTCGGCGGCGACCGGCGCTGCGCGAAAGGATCACCCGGTCCCCGGCTCGTCCTCTTCGCCACCCTGGCGTTCCGCAATGCCCTGAAGTACGGCCGGAGGAACGTGCAGTCGGGGCTGGCCGTCTTCGCCGGGGTTTTTATCGTCGCGCTGGCCGACGCCTTCATCGCGGGCTTTTCGGCGCGGGTCGTCAACGACTTCATCGCCGAGGGCGGCCACCTCCTCGTCTCCGCCCCCGGCTACGCGGCACGGCGGGAAGCCTTCCCCTCGGACAGGTACATTCCCGACTCGGCGTCCGTCGAGCGCGAACTGCGCGCCGTCGACCCCTTCCTTCTGGTATTTCCCGCCATCCGCGCCGCCGTCGTCGTTTCGAGGGGCAGTTCGGAAGAAACCGCTACCGTGGCCTGCCGCGGGATCGTCCCCTGGTCCGCCGGTTCCATGAACCCCGCGTATGAATCGATGCCCGACCGCATGCAGTCCGGCCGCTTCCTCGAGGGCGCCGGCGACTCCGGCATGGTGCTGACCTCTGGTGCGGCGAAACGGATCGGGGCGTCCTCGGGCGACCGCATCATCTTCCTGTGCGAAGACCGTTACGGGAGCTTCAACGCCGTCGAACTGCCCCTGATCGGGATCCTGCGCGACGGGGCGTCCTTTTCCGCGGACTCGTGCTTCATCGACATGAGGAACGCGCGGCGGCTCGTGGGACTCGAAGACGGCGCCGACGAGATCGCTGTCTACGCCGCGGACAGGGACCGGATGCCGCTGTCGCCGAGGGCCGCGGAACCCGCCCTGAAAGCGGCGGCTGAGGCCGTCGCGGGCCTCGGGCTGGAATCCACGCGCTGGGACGAACTCTCGAGCTCGCTATCCCGAATGCTGGATTTCCTCGACATCTTCATGTTCGTGATCTACGCGATGTTCGCCGTGGTAGCGGCCGTCGGAATCACGAACTCGGTCCTCCTCTCCGTCCAGGACCGCGTCCGCGACCTGGGCACCTTGCGCGCCATCGCCTTCACGAAGCGCCAGGTGTCGGTCATGCTGCTCTTCGAAACCTTCCTCGTTTCCGCCGCGTCGTCCGCGCTCGCCGTCCTCGCGGCATTCGCGGTGTCGGGCCGCTTCGCCGCCGACGGGTTCGCGCTCCCGGCATCCACGCAGGCCCTGCTCTCGTGGATGCCGGCGGAAGTCCGCCCCCTCGTCGTCCCTTCGCGCTTCGCCCTCGCCTTCGCTGCCGGCTCCATCCTTCCCGCGCTCGCGGCCGCCTGGCCCGTCTCCACGGTGAACCGGATGAGCATCCGGGAAGCGCTCGGCTTCTCGTCCTGAAAGCCGGAATTCCGCCCGCCCCGCGACCCGTGGATATCGACCTCGGATCGCAGTACACTGGATGTCATGAGAGCGAAAAAAGGAGCCGCCGCCTTCGCGCTGGCGCTTGTCCTGTCCCTGCCGGCTGCCGCCCAGGAGGGCTTGCCCCATATCCTCGGGATCGATTTGGTCGTCGGCACACCCTCGTCCGTCCAGGACGTGTTCCGCTCGGTTACCGTCGGCGCGAGCGTGCGCTGGCTGATGTCGTACAACGTCGAACTGAGCCTCGACTACTTTTTCCTCGGCACGGAATACTACTACCCCGATCCGGATTCGGGCGACTGGGTCGGCCCGGTGCCGTGGACCTCGGTGCCGCAGAACTGGGGCGTCGACGCCTCCGACTGGATCTTCTACCACACGCGGCACTACCTGGCGCCCAAGGCCTGGCTCCTCATCCCGTCGGAACCGTACGGCGGGTTCGCCGCCAGGTTCGGCACGGGCCCCGCCCTTTCGTTCGTCGTCCCCTCCGAGGCCGCCACCTACTACCCGGAACTCGCGGACGCCTTCGCTGAATTCGAAACGACCTTCGAAGCCTACCTCGGCTGGACCCTGGACGCGGGTCTGGAGTGGCGGCCCATGAAACTGCTGGCCGTCGGCTTCGAGTACCTCTTCGTGGCGGATGACCTGCGGACCATCCTGGCGTCCTTCGCCCGCGACTGGCTGGGCTACCTGGACCGCTCGGGCAACCTCGTGATCTACCTGGGGGTGCGGATATGAAACGCACCATGGCGATCCTCGCCATCCTGGCGACCATCCTGGCGGCCATCCTGGCGGCAGCAGTCTGCCTGTCTTCCTGCGAGGACTTCCTGAACGCGATCCTGAATTCCGACGCCCCCTCCGGCGTGGACGCGAGCGACGGCGACAATGAAAACTCGATCCACGTCAGCTGGAACGCCCCCAGCTTCTCGGAGGAAGATGCCAAAACCCACGGGGTCGATCATTATAGAGTATCGTGGACGGGTCTGACGAACAGCAATTCCGTTGATTTGCATCCCACTTCGTACGACATCCCGGTCGCACCCGAAAACCGCGGCGAGGAATACGACGTGACGGTCGAATCCTGGATTTCAGTTTCCGGAATCCCCGAATACGGCGGCTCGGACTCCGATACCGGCTTCGCTCTGAAATCCCGCAACCTGTCCTGGCTCCCCGACTGGCGTTCGACGAGCCTTCCCGACGATGCCGGGCTCGACACCTGGTTCGTGACCATGTTCCAGGAAGGATTCACCTACCACTTCGATTCGGGCGGCGTGACCACAAGCATCGTCGTTTATGACTTCGAGGATGTCTCCGGCTCCATTCATGCGATAGACATGCCCGCGGGTATTGGTTCCTGGAGATGCGACGAAGGCGGTAATGGACACAAGTTTTACCTTCGCGTGCCATCCACACCGCTGACCCTTGCCTATCACTATTCCCCCTGACCCGTCCCCCGCATGATAGAACGCCCCCGGACCTCGCGATCCGGGGGCGTTCCTCTTTACACGCAGCGAAAATCAGTCGTGGTACAGGAAACAGGCGACGTTGTGATCGGTTCCGACCTCGTGGAGCGTCGGTATGGAAGCGGAGCACTTGTCCATGCGCTTGGAGCAGCGGTCGTGGAAGTAGCAGCAGGTCCGCTTCTTGTCCGGCGAAGGCACGTCGCCCGTGAGGATGATGCGCTGTCGCTTGCGCTCGATCACGGGGTCGGGGATGGGAGCGGCCGAAAGGAGGGCCTGCGTGTAGGGGTGCAGGGGATTCTTGTAGAGATCGATGGAAGCCGAGATCTCCATGATGGCCCCGAGGTACATGACCGCCACACGGGTGGAGATGTACTCGATGACGGAGAGGTCGTGCGCGACGAAAAGGTAGGTGAGCTGGAACTCGTCCTGCAGGTCCTTGAAGAGGTTGAGGATCTGGGCCTGGATGGACACGTCGAGCGCCGACACGGGTTCGTCGCAGAGGATCAGATCCGGCTTGAGCGCCAGGGCGCGGGCGATGCCGATGCGCTGGCGCTGTCCCCCCGAAAACTCGTGCGGGTAGCGGTTCTTGAAATAACGCGAAAGCCCGACGCGCTCCATGAGGAGCTCGACGCGGTCGTTGATCTCCTGCTGGCTGATGTCGAGAACGCCGCGTTTCTTGTAGATGCGCAGGGGCTCCGATATGATCTCGCCGGAGGTCATGCGCGGGTTGAGCGACGCGTAGGGGTCCTGGAACACGAGCTGCATGGACTTCCTGGCCTTGATGAGGTTGTCCCTGGACAGCTTGACGAGGTCCTGCCCGTTGAGCATGACTTCGCCGCCCGTGGGCTTGTGGAGCTGGGCGATGGCGCGTAGGGTCGTCGATTTCCCGCAGCCGGACTCGCCGACCAGGCCGAGGGTCTCGCCCTTGCGTATGGCGAAATTCACGCCGTCGACGGCGTAGATGAACCCCTTCTTCTCGGACAGGAGCGATCCGGAGCGGAAGGGGAAATGCATTTTCAGGTCGCGCACTTCGAGCAGGTTTTCGTTCGGGGCCATGGGTCAGTTACCTCCACCGTAGAGCCAGCATGCGACCGACCGGCCGGTCGAAATCCCGGATACCGGCGGGTATTTCTGCTTGCAGATATCCTTCGCGTACTCGCACCGCGGGAAGAACGGGCAGCAATCGGGAAGGTTGATGACGTTCGGCGGCTGGCCGGGGATCGAGTAGAGGCGTTCCTTGGTGGTCTTGTCCAGGCGCGGCACGCTCTTGATCAGGCCCATCGTGTAGGGGTGTTTCGGTTCGCCGAAGATCTGGTCGGCGTTCGCCTTTTCGACGATGCGCCCGGCGTACATGACGCAGATTTCGTCGCACATGCCGGCCACGACGCCCAGGGAGTGGGTGATCAGGATCACGGCCGTCCCGAGGCGCTCCGAGAGCTCGTTGATGAGCTCGAGGATCTGCGCCTGTATGGTCACGTCGAGGGCCGTCGTCGGCTCGTCGGCGATGAGAATTTCCGGGTTGCACGAGAGCGCCATGGCGATCATGACGCGCTGCCGCATGCCGCCGGAGAACTGGTGCGGGTACTGGTCGATGCGTTTTTCGGGAGCCGGGATGCCGGCGAGCTTGAGCATCTCGATCGCCTTGTCCTTGGCCGCCTTCTTGTCGAGCCCCTGGTGGAGGACGATGGTCTCGATCATCTGCGTGGAGATGCGCAGGAAGGGATTGAGGCAGGTCATGGGATCCTGGAAGATCATAGAAATCTTGTTGCCCCGGATCTCGCGGATCTCGGTATCCGACATCTTGAGGATGTCCTTCCCGTGCAGGAGGACTTCACCCCCCGCGATCCAGCCCGGGGGCGAGGGAATCAGCTTCATGATCGCCAGGTTCGTGACGCTCTTGCCCGAACCGGATTCCCCGACGATGCCCAACGTGCGCCCCTTCTTTATGTCGAAGCTGACGCCGTCGACGGCCTTGAGCAGGCCCTCGTCGAGCTTGAAATACGTTTTCAGGTCCTTGACCTGGAGGATGACGTCATCGGTCATTCGTTGCTCCTTGCCTCATGCCCGGTTCTTGCTCTGGGGATCGAGCGCGTCGCGAAGACCGTCGCCGAGGAAGTTCATGGCGAAAAGGAATATGGTCATCACGCACGCGGGTACGAGAAGCCGCCAGGGGAAAAGTTCCATGCTCTGGACGCCCTCGGACACGAGGGTCCCCCACGAAGCATCGGGCGCGGAAACGCCAAGGCCGAGGAATGACAGAAAGGATTCGCTCATGATGAACCCCGGCAACGAGAGGGTCGAGAATACGATAATGACGCCAAGGGTGTTCGGCAGGAGATGCCTGAAGATGATGCGCGCCGAGCTGGCGCCCATCGACCGCGCGGCTTCCACGAACTCGGCGTTCTTGAGGCTGATGATCTGACCGCGCACGACCCGGGCGATGGTCAGCCAGGATACCATCGCGATGGCGACGAACAGGATGATGACGGAACTCTGGCCCTCCTTGCGGAACATGGCCATGAGGATGATGACCACGAGCATGTAGGGCAGACCGTACATGATGTCGACGAAACGCATCAGGAAATC
Organism: Spirochaetota bacterium; assembly: GCA_026398615.1. Classification (GTDB taxonomy): domain Bacteria; phylum Spirochaetota; class Spirochaetia; order Treponematales; family UBA12059; genus JAPLSN01. The sequence goes on from JAPLSN010000011.1 coordinate 24,189, forward strand.
GTCGAGCCTGCCGCCGATGTAACCGGCGATCGCCCCGATGATGATGCCGATGAAAACCGCGGTGATGGTCCCGATGAAGCCGATCAGCATCGAGATCCTGCCGCCGTAGATCGTGCGCGAAAGCATGTCGCGCCCAAGATAGTCGGTGCCCATCAGGTAGACCCTCTTGTGCACGGGATTCACGTTGATTTCGGCCTTGATGAGTTCGTACTCGGCCATGACCTTCTCGAGCTCCGGCTTCAGGTCATCGCGTCCTTCGTTGGCTATCATCGCGTTGATCTGGTTCGCCTTCCTCTGGAGCGTCTCCAGCGCCACCTGCCCGGCGTTCTTGAACGACGGAGGAAGATTGATGTGCTTCATCTCCTGCTCGGTGTTCGAGTAAATCGGAAGCATCGGGGCCATTAAAGTCAGGACGGCGAAGACGGCCACGATCCAGAGCCCTATCAGGGCCATCTTGTTCCTGCGCAGGCGTTTCCAGGCATCCGCCCAGAGGGAGACGGGCTTGACCTGCTGGTTGAACTCGTTGATCACCTGGTTTCTTTCAAGGGACATGCATCTGCTCCTATTTGTAGGCGATCCGGGGATCGAGGAACCCGTAGAGGACGTCGACCAGGAAGTTCATCGTGACCAGGAAAAGGGAATACACGATGACCTCGCCCATGATGAGAGGGTAGTCGCGGTTCAGCGCCGACTGCACGAAGATCTTTCCGATGCCGGGTATGAAAAAGATCGACTCGACGACTATCGAGCCGGTGATGATGCCGGCGAAGGCGGGACCCAGATAGGACACGATGGGCAGGAGGGCTCCCTTGAGAACGTGACGGCGGATGACAATGCCCTCGCTCAGACCTTTCGAGCGCGCCGTCCGGACATAATCCGAGCGGAGCACTTCGAGAATGCTCGCGCGCGACAGACGGGCGATATAGGCGAAATAGGGGAAAGCCAGGGTCAGAGCCGGCAGGATGAGCGTCTTGAGCCCGGCCCGGCTGAAGATCCAGCCCGACACCGGCAGCCATTTCAGGTTCATCGCGAATACGAGCTGGAGAACAGGGCCTATGACGAACAGGGGAACCGAAATGCCGATGACCGCCAGCGACATCGCCGAGTAATCCTGCCACCGATTCTGCTTCAGGGCGGACAGGATCCCGACGCAGATGCCCGCGAACGTGGCAAGCGCGAGCGCCACCGTGCCCAAAATGATCGAGTTCGGGAAGCCCTGGGCGATGAGCTCATTGACAGAACTTTCCTTATACCTCAGGGAAGGACCGAAGTTGCCGATCAGGACGTCGCCGAAGTAGCGCAGGTATTGCCGGAACAGCGGTTCGTCCATGTGATACTTCTTGAGCAGGTTTTGCTGAACCTGTTCCGGCAAGCCTTTCTCGCCCGAGAAAGGTCCGCCCGGGGCGACGCGGATCAGGAAAAAGCTGAGCGTGATGATGATGAACATCGTCGGTATCAGGCTCAACAATCTGCGGATGATGTACTTGGCCATCGTGTCCTTTTCCTCCGGTGAGGGGATCTACCAGCGCGTGGGGCTTGCAAGGCCGCGCGGAGCCCGCCAGCGACAGGCTCGCGAGCGCGCTTCGGGCGTCTTTCGCAAAAAAGGCCGCGGTGAACGCCCAATGTTCCCCGAGGCCTTTTCATGCATCAATCGGCCGCCCGACCCGCGGGCTCAGACGGCCGAATCCGCATTATTTCTTGAACATGTACTTGAAGGAGTGGAACCCGAGCGGGGTCGCGTACCAGCCGCCCCACTTGGTCGTGTCGATGAGATCCTGGTTGGCATAGTGGTAGATCGGAATCATCCCCTGGTCCCGGGTGAGGTACATCGCATCGGCCTGCTGCAGGATCTTCATGCGGGCGGCGCCCTTCGCCAACCTGGCATTCTCGATCAGCTTGTCGTACTCGGGGTCCGCGTACAGGCCGTCGTTGTTGCCGCTGCCGGTCATGAAGAGGTCGAGCATGGTGTTGGGATCGAGGTAGTCACCGATCCAGCCATGGCGCGCGATCGTGAAGTCATGCGCCTTCCCGCGGAGATCGAGGAAGGTCTTGAACTCCATGTTCTGCAGGGTGACGTCGATGCCGAGGTTGTTCTTCCACTGCTGCTGGATATATTCGGCTATGGCCTTGTGACCCTCGTTGGTGTTATAGACGATGGTCAGGGTCGGGAAATCCTTGCCGCCCGGGTAACCGGCCGCGGCGAGGAGCTTCTTGGCTTCCTCGGGGTTGAATCCGATGCCTTTCTGGGGGACGTAGCCGGCCATCGGGGGAACCCATGAGTCAGTCGGGATCTGCCCGCCCTTCGTGACCTTGTCGACGAGGGTCTTCTTGTCGATCGCGGCGGCGAGGGCCTTGCGGACACGCACGTCGTCGACCGGTTTGCGGGTGACGTTGAAGCAGTAATAATAGGTGCCGACCTGGGCGGAAGTCTGGTAATCCTTGCGGAGTTTGATCTCGTCGATCTTGCTCAGCGCGATGCCGTGCATCCAGTCGACCTCACCGTTCTTGTACATGTTGTAATTCGTCGAATCATTGTCCGAGGCGTAGATCTTGATGGACTTGATCTTGACGTTCTTCTGGTCCCAGTACTTGGCGTTCTTCTCGAGAAGGACGTACTCCTGCGGCTTCCACTCCTTGAGGAGGTAGGGGCCGTTGGTGAGGATGTTGCCGGGCTTGGTCCAGTCGGTGCCATACTTCTCGACGGCGGACTGGGGAACCGGCCAGAACGCGCTATGCGCGGTCATATCGGCGAAGTAGGGCGCGGCGCCGGTCAGCGAATACTCGACCGTGGTGTCGTTGATCGCCTTGATGCCGACATCCTCGAACCCGCCCTTGCCCTCGTTGAATTCCTGAGCGCCCTTGATGACCATCGCGGGCATGTACGCGTACTCGGCGCCGGTGGCGGGGTCGAGGATACGCTTCATGGCGTAGACGAAGTCCTTGGCGGTAACGCGGGTGCCGTCGGACCAAGTAGCGGTCTTGCGGAGGATGAACGTGACCTTGAGACCGTCGGGGCTGACCTTGTACGACTCGGCCACGCCGGGGGTACCCAGGTTGGTCTTCGGGTCGTAAGCCATGAGCCCCTCGAAAAGTCCGATGCCGACGTTCGTGGACGCGACGTCGGTCATGAGGGTCGGGTCGAGGGTCGGCTCGGCGCCGTTGGACATGATGAAGTCCTGGGCGCCGAGGGAAACCACGGCGGCCAGAGCCAGGAACAGGAATAACGCCTTCTTCATGAATGCCTCCTTGAAAAAGCATGACTGAAAGTGTCGTTATTGTGCGACAAGCCTGATAAAATATCAAGCGCGAAGTGCCCCGAAGTCCCGATTTTGACATCAGTAAACCGATTTGTACCAATGGAATCGGCGAAGAACCTTTCACATAGTAACGATATTGCGGAAAAATGCCGGAATCGCGCCCATTCGGCGTTTCTCCGGCCGAAAATCGCTCCCGCTGGTCCGTTTCCGCTCCGGAACGCGTTCCGGATGCCCACCGTCTTCGACGGGCTGGAGAGCCTGTTCGGCGACCTCATGCCGAACGGCGACGCCGCCGTCCGCAACGGCGACGGCTTGAAGAGCGGGGCTCCAGAAGAGCCTTCAGAATGGCGATCCCCCGTTCGTCCCCGGTCTGTTCCGGCCAGAAGTACTGCAAGGCTCTGCCGATACCCGGAATCCCGCATTGCTTCGCGATCGAGAACTCGGTATTTTCAGGCTCGACAGCCTGGCAGGGGTGTATTCTCCGGGTCGTACATCGATGCCGGATCGGGGAAGGTGGGCGGGATGGCGAAAACCGACGGGGATGAACCTCTCACCGGCGAAAGGCTGGTCAAGGAAGTCTGCCGCCTGGTCCGCGCGGCCAGGAAGCACTGGGATGCGCATGAAAACCTGGCTTGCCGGCGGGAGCGCGACCGGGCCCTGGAACTCTACGCCACGCTGACGAAGGGCCAGAAAGCGGAGATTCCCCGGGTGTTGCTGATCTGGCTGCGGTATCGAAGCGAAAAGTACTTCGGTGAATCCCGGACGCCCCCGGATCGCACGGGCGCTTCATGACGAAGCGCTTTTCGTCTTTCCCCGCGAAAACACGGGCACGCTTGACAGGAAAATGGGCATCCTGCCCGACTCCGGCCCGATTTCCACGTTCCCGTACGGCGACAGGGATGAAATCACCATGGAAATTCCCATGACGGGAGAAACCGGCTTCTCGCTGAAGGCGCATTCCCGAAAACTGGGCGTGAAAACCATATTCACCGGAAAGAAATACCCGGATTGCGAACTGGCGCTGCTGGGTTATTTCCCCAGCCCCGGCGGACTGCGAATGGCCATGGTCATCGAGGAAAATCTTTCCCCCATGTCGTATTCCAATTACCATGTGGTCGGCTGCAACCTGAAGACCGGATTCCGTAAAGAATAGATATCCCCGGCGAACCCCGGAAGATGCGGCTTGCATCGCGATCCCGGCGCGGCGGCCGGGAACCATCGCTGGCACCCGGTCGCTTCATCCATCGATTGTCGCAAATCTTCTTGAAGAAGCGTACGGTGCGCTTCGCCGGCCTACCTGTGCAGCTTGGCCGCGGCCACGAAGGAAAGGCCGTTTTCCGTGAGGGCCCGCGCCGTCAGGTTGCAGGCGTCGAACTTGTCCAGGAAATTGGTCTGCAGGGCGTCCCATTCGCCCGAGGCTATCACTTCCGCCTTTTCGCGGAAGTAGTCGAGGATGTCCGAGGGATGGGGCCGGGCGCCGTCAGTTTCGGGATCGCCGCCCTCGTGCTTGGCGGAGATGTTGGCCACGCGGCCGGCCACCTGGACCAGCTCGTCGCGCCGGTTGTAGGGTTGGCGAACGATGCTCTTGAAGGTCTCGGTGATGTGGTGCTCGAAGCGGATGTTGTGCTCGAAGCCGAAGGCCTTGCGGAACTGGGCCGTGATCTCCATGGTCTCGTTGTTGATGGAATTGGACCAGTTGAAGCCGATCAGGGGCGTGGTGCCGTCGTCGCGGGAGAAGAGCTTGGCGGCCAGGAGCGTCCAGAGCCCGGCGTAGGGATTGTCGTTGCCCATGAAGACGGAAATCTTGAACTCGATGTCGATGCCGAGCTTGTACAGCATGTAGCTCGCCAGCACGGTGCCGGGATTGATGACGAGAACCTGCCGGACGCCGTAGTTCGTGTAGTAATAGAGGAATTCATCGACCCACTTGAGCGGATAGTCATTGGGTTCGCCGATTCCGCCGAAATAACCCGTGATCGTCGCCGGCCCCCCGAGGTGGACGTTGGAGCCGTCGGTTCCCTTGGTGTCGAGCGTCTCGACATAGGAGGCGCCGATGATGTCCATGGCGGCCGCGATGGCCGCGAGGTCGCCGTCGGCTTCCTGTTCCTTCATGTTGCGCACCTTGATCCATCGCCCGGGCATGAGGGCCCTGCCCTGGATGGCGCGCCTGGCGGCGGCGATCAGCCAGGGGAAATACTGCAGGGCGCTGACTTCGAGGGTGACGGCCGAGGCGTCCGCGAAGCGGGTCGAGTCGGCCTTCGCGCCGAGAACGCCGCGGCGGTAATCGGCGACTTTCACGAAGGCGCCCGAGTCCCGCTGCTCGCGGAGCCAGTCCAGGTCCGCCAGGTATTCCGGCTTCGCCGCTTTCACGCGGGAGAACAGGTTGTCGGCTTTCCCCGCCTCGGCGGCCCTGCGGTTGATCTCCTCGGGGCTGCCGTATTTCGCGACCACCTTCAGGAAATCGCTGACGGCCCGGCACTCCGGATCCATGAGGACGGTGTTGATCGAATCCAGGCGGGACTGGGGAATTTTCAGGCTTGCGCGCAGTTTGTCGTACATGTGCTCTCCTTGTCCTTGATCATCCGAGCGTCTGCAGGAGCTCGTCGTATTCGTCGTCCTTCATGGTGAAATAATTTTCCGGCTGGGGGAAGGCCCCGGATTTCACCTCGGCGGCGTAGTTCCTGAGGCCGTTCAGGATCACTTCGCCGGCGTTGCCGTAGACCTTGGCCATCTTCGGCTTGAACTTCGGGTAGAGGCCGAACATGTCATGGTAGATCAGGAGCTGGCCGTGGGCGCTGGGGCCGCAGCCCAGGCTCATGATCAGGCAGTCCTTGGAACGTTCGGTGATGAGCTTGCACACGCGGTCGGGCACCATCTCCAGGAGGATCATGAAGGCGCCCGCCTTTTCCAGCAGCTTGGCGTCATCCACGATCCTTTTTGCCATGGCGGCGCTCTTGCCCTGCACGCGGAACCCGCCGAGCATGCTGGCCGATTGCGGGGTCAGGCCCAGGTGCCCGATGGCGGGGATTCCGGCCGAGACGATCCCGTGGATGCGGTCGGCCATCTCGCCGCCGCCCTCGAGCTTGATCGCGTCGCAGCCGGCTTCGGCCATGAAACGGCCGGCGTTGCGGATGGCGGTCTCCACGCTGGGCTGGTAGGTCATGTAGGGCATGTCGCCCACGATGAAGGTGTTCGGCGCGCCGCGGCGGACGGCCGCCGCATGGGGAATCATGTCGTCCATCCGGACGGGAAGCGTGCCGTCGTAGCCGAGGATGGTCATGCCGAGGCTGTCGCCCACGAGGATCATGTCGATGCCGGCCTGTTCCTGGAGGTAGGCGGTCGGATAGTCATAGCAGGTGAGCCAGGAGATCATTTCGCCACCGGCGGCTTTCTTGAAAAGGTCCGGAAGGGTCAGTTTTTTCTTTTGCCCGGATTTCGGATCGGCCATACGTGCCTCCTTGATCTGAATTGCGGAATCGCCAGGTGCCCGGCGATCATGGGGGCAATCATATGACGGATCGGGCGAATTCGCAAGTTCAGGATGCATCGCCGGTGCGTATCCGTACCGGGTGCCGGAAAACGCGGGGGGGGGGTCGACGCTGCAAGCGCGGTTCCCCGCGAGGACCGACGGGAAGGCTACCAGGCCAGGCCCAGCGACAGCCGGACGCCGCCGCCCCTTCCATCCGCGACGGGAAGCACGGCTAGCGAAACCCCCGGAATCCCGCCGGCGACCGGTCCCCGGCGGGATTCCGGCTCGAGGCCCCCGGTGAACGCGACCGCGAGCGCCTGGCCCGCGATCGCGCAACTCGCGAACACGATGGTGCCCGACCGGTCCGCGTCGAACGGCGTCAGCCCCGCCATGACGTTGACGGTCGTGCCGACGAGCATGCCCGCGATGCCCCCGACGCTCACGAGCCCCGAACGCAGCGACGACCACCGGAGGGCTTCCTGGCCCAGCGCGCCGACGACGATGCCCGCATCCATGGCTGCTGCCGCCGCGATGCCGTTCACGTAGCGGTTTTCGCAGCGGACGAGTCCGCTCAGCGCGATCGCCTCGTAGAACGCCGCCCAGGCGGCCGACTGCGACGCGAATGCCGCCTGCCCGAAGGAGAGGTCCCTGTCGCGCACGGTTAACCACGCCGCACCCCGCGCCGCGATCATGGCCGCCAGGGTGCCGCCCGAGACGATCTTCGGGTCGGGCTGGTCGTCCGCGAACGCCATGTACAGCGACAGCCAGTTCGCGACAGTCAGGGCCTCGACGGACTCGATCCAGAGGTCCTGCGCCGCGCCGATCGGGCGGCCTCGGCTCATGAGCCACGAACTGCCCAGCCCGAGCCCCGCGCCGCCGAGCATGAGCGCGCCGGACGGCACCGGGTCCGATTCCGGGTTGATGCCCAGGATCTCGAAAAGCAGGCTCGCCGACGAAACCCCCGTGACGAGACCGCCCAGGTAGAACGTGACGATGCCGGAATTGTCCCCGCCCTCGGGCGCATCGGAGGGCAGGAAGTCGTCGACGCGCCGGGCGTACTCCGAATCCGGAAACCGGGTCTTGAGCTCGTCGGCTGCCTTGCGGGCCGCAACCCAGTCGGATCGTACGCACGCCTCGAGCACCGCGATGTACGCGGCCTCGGCGTCGTCCACCCGGGCGGGGGCTGGGGCGTCCTGCGCACTTAACGGGAGCGCGCAGGAGAGGACAAGACACACCAATGCCGCGGTGAACCTGTGCATGTTCATGGTTCCCAGCATACTGCATGGACAGAGCGGGGCCAAGGACCGGCGGCCGGGATTTCCACATCAGCCCTTCCCTTCGGGCGCCCTTCCCTTCACCGCGCCAGGAATGCTTCCCAGCTGCGCATCGCCCCGTCGACCGCGACGCGCGCCGACGCGATGACCGCGGCATCGCCGGCCGCGCTGGCTGCCTCCCGAGCGGCGTCGAGCAGCCTGGCCTGGACGCCGTCGCGCATGCCCGCGAAGGGGTGATCCTCCGAACGCGCGGCGCCGCCGGCCCCGCGGGCGATCGCACGACGGGTTTCCCAGAGGCGGTACGGGGCCGTCGAGCCCTCCGCGTGGTCGTAGCCGGTCCAGAGCGGGAGGAAGGTCCCGCCGGCGAGCAGGATCGGGACGAATACCGAAAGGCAGGGATACGAAGCGCCCGTGAACCACACGATCGCGGAAGCGGGGCAGCCCGGGGGGAGGTACTCGACGACCATGCTCGCGGTCGTGGAGCTCTTGACCGGAAAGCCCGCCTCGTGGAGACAGGGCGCGGCCATGCCGGCCCGGCCGGGGCCACGGGCATCCTTCCCATGCGAGCGGAGGGCGGCGATGACGGTCTCGAACCCGACCGCCGGCTCGGCCGCACGGAGGGTCGCGGCGGTACAGGCGCGGCGCAGTTCGCCCTTCGTGAACGCCAGGTAGAACCGGTCCTCGACATGAGCCTTCCAGGATCCCCTGCAGCCGGGATCGCTGCCGCCCGAAGCGGTCGCGCGCGCGTCTCCCTGAGCCAGTTCCGCGAGGGTGCACGCGTCCAGGCGCTCGTGGTCATCCGCGATGGAATAGGCATTCGAAATGGTCGCGATGGAGCGGGTCGACCGCCATGCCCAGCGGCGGTCCGCGGTCTCGAGCACGAATCCTTCGCCGGGGCTCGCCACGATGAAGGAGTTCGAGTAGACGAGACTGCCCTTGTATGCCCCGTTCCCGCCCTGGCTTTCCCGTTCCACGAACGAGCACAGGAAGTCCCGGGCTTCGGCGGCGGTCTCCGCGTGCGCCAGCGCGGCCCGGAGGAGGTCCATGCCGAGCACCCCGTCCTTCCTCGCCTTGAAGCGGGAGAAGACGGCCTCGTTCCCGATCGCGACACCCCGCTCGTTGACGCCCATCTCGCCGCCTTCCATCCAGGAGGGCTTGGACAGGACGAACGAGAACCCCCGGTCGGGGACGCCGAAGGTCCTGCCCGAGACGTGGACGACGGGCGCAGTCGGGCGGCACGGAACGATGCAGAGGGCCTGCGGCTCGTCGGGATGCCGGTCGGAATTCTTGGCGAACCAGGCCCGTTCGCCGCCGGTCGCGGCGGGGCCCGCGTAGAGAGTGTCACACATCGATATCCTCCTTTGGATTTCCCCGGACGGGGCCATGCATGGGATCGGTTTCCATGTCCCCAAGCATACCGCCATGCGGCGGCCGGTTCCATGGCCGGAGACGGCTGTCGGGAACCGGGTCGGCGCGATGCCGGGCTCACGCCATGTCGCGCGACGGCCTTACCGCACCGGCGCCCAAAAAAAACGGGGCCGCCCCGAAGGACGGCCCCGCGATGCAGGCTGCCGGTGCAGCCTCAGAACGGACGCTCGCTCAGGTACTTGTACTCCCTGTACCTGCGCTCGACGTGGACCTTCATCTTGGCCAGCAGTTCCGCGGCCCTGGCCGGCTCGGCGTCGCGCAGGGTCTTGAAGCGGATCTCGCTGTACATGTAGGTTTCGATGTTGTCGAGGACCGGGTCCTTCGAATCGAGCTGGAATGGGTTCTTGCCCTCGGCCTTGAGCCTGGGGTCGTAGCGGAACAGCGGCCACAGGCCCGCCTCGGTGGCGGCCTTCCCCTGGTTCATGCCCTTCATCATGTCGATGCCGTGCATGGCGCAGTGGCTGTAGGCGATGATGATCGAGGGGCCGTCGTAGCCCTCCGCCTCGCGGAAGGCCTTGATCGTCTGGGACATGTTCGCGCCCATGCTCACCTGCGCCACATAGACGTAGCCGTAGGTCATGGCGATGGAAGCGAGATCCTTCTTGCCGATGCTCTTGCCGGCCGCCGCGAACTTGGCCACTGCGCCGATCGGCGTCGCCTTGGACATCTGGCCGCCGGTGTTCGAGTAGACCTCGGTGTCCAGGACCAGGATGTTGACGTTGCGGCCCTGGGCGATCACGTGGTCGAGGCCGCCGAAGCCGATGTCATAGGCCCAGCCGTCGCCGCCGATGATCCACTGGCTCTTCCTGATCAGGTTGTCGGCCACGTTGGAGAGCTCCGCGGCCCAGCCTTCCTTCGACGTGGCAAGGGCGGTCCTGAGCTCGGCTACCCAGGCCCGCTGCCGGTCCAGCTCGGCGTCGGTGCCCTGGGCGTTGGCCAGGAGGCTGTCGGCCAGGACGGCCGCGATGCCCTTTCCCTTGTGGGCCGTCAGCAGTTCCCGTGCGTATTCGCCCAGCTTCTCGGCGGTCATTCGCATGCCGAAGCCGAACTCGGCCGCGTCCTCGAAGAGGGAGTTGGACCAGGCCGGGCCACGTCCGTCGGTGCGCGTCGCGTAGGGCGTGCTGGGCAGGTTGCCGCCGTAGATCGAGCTGCAGCCCGTGGCGTTGGCGACGACGGCCCTGTCGCCGTAGAGCTGGCTCATCAGCTTGATGTAGGGAGTCTCGCCGCAGCCTGCGCAGGCGCCGGAAAATTCGAACATGGGCTGGCGCATCGCGATGCCCTTGGGAAGGGCGAGGTTGAGCAGCTTCGTATCCGTGTTCGGGATGGTCAGGAAAAATTCCCAGTTCTTCGATTCCGCGTCGCGCAGGGCCGGCTGCGGTTCCAGGTTGATGGCCTTGCGGGTTTCGTCCGTCTTGTCCTTGACGGGGCAGCTGTTGACGCAGGCGCCGCAGCCGGTGCAGTCCTCCGGAGCCACCTGGAGCGTGGCCTTGAGGCCGGCCAGTTCCTTGCCCTTCGCGTCGACGCTCTTGAAGGTCGCGGGCGCCCCCTTGAGGGCTTCGGGGGCGTAGGCCTTGAGGCGGATGCACGCGTGCGGGCAGACCATGGAGCAGTTGCCGCACTGGATGCAGAGGTCCGCGGCCCAGACGGGTATCCTTTCGGCGATGTTGCGCTTCTCGTACTTCGTGGTCCCGGAGGGGAAGGTGCCGTCGTCGGGCATGCTGGACACGGGCAGCCTGTCGCCGCGGGCCGCGATGATCTCTCCGATCACTTCGCGCACGAATTTCGGGGCGGTGGCCGGGACCGACAGGAGCATCCGGCGCTTGCTCGTGGCGACGGCCGGGTACTTCACCTCGTGGCACTCCGTGAGCGCGAGGTCGATGGCCGCGATGTTATTGGCCACGATGTCGGCGCCCTTCCGCGCGTAGGTTTTCTCGGTGTACTTCTTGATCAGCGTGACGGCTTCCGCCTCGGGCAGAACGCCGGAGATCTTGAAGAAGGCGGTCTGCATGATCGTATTGATGCGGTTGCCCATGCCGGCGCGCTCCGCGATGGCCATGCCGTCGATCACGTGGAACCTGAGCTTCCTGTCGATGATCTGCTGCTGGACCTCGACCGGGATGTTGTCCCATACCTTGTCCGCCGCGAAGGGGCTGTTGAGGAGGAAGACGCCGCCAGACTTGGCATTGACCAGCATGTCGAGCTTCTCGAGGAAGGAAAACTTGTGGCAGGCGATGAAGTCGGCTTCGCTGATCAGGTAGGGCTTCGTGATGAGCCTGGGTCCGAAGCGCAGGTGGCTGATCGTGTAGGTGCCGGCCTTCTTCGAATCGTAGACGAAGTAGCCCTGGGCGCAGTTGTCGGTCTCGTCGCCGATGATCTTGATGGAGTTCTTGTTGGCGCCCACGGTGCCGTCGGAACCGAGGCCGTAGAAGAGGCACTCCTTCACGCCCTCGGATTCTAGGTGGAACGATGCGTCCCAGGCCAGGGAGCTGTGGGTAACGTCGTCGTTGATGCCGATGGTGAAGTGGTTCTTGGGAGCGGGTTTCCCGAGTTCGTCGAAGACGGCTTTGGCCATCGCCGGGGTGAACTCGGCCGAGCCGAGGCCGTAGCGGCCGCCGATGACGGTGGGCCAACCCTTGAACGCGGTTGTTCCCGCGCCCTGGGCTTCGCCGATGGCGGTGCGGACGTCCTCGTACAGGGGTTCGCCGATGGAACCGGGTTCCTTCGTGCGGTCGAGCACGGCGAAGGACTTCGCCGTGACGGGGATGGCCTTGATGAAGTGTCCGATGCTGAAGGGGCGGAAGAGGCGGACCTTGAGCACGCCGACCTTTTCGCCCTTCTTGCGAAGGTAGTTCGCCGCTTCCTCGACGGGTTCCGCGCCGGATCCCATGACGATGACGACGCGCTCGGCGTCGGGGGCGCCGACGTATTCGAAAAGCCTGTAGGTTCTGCCCGAGAGCCTGGCGAACTTCTCCATGGTCTTCTCGACGATGGCGGGAACCGCGTCCATGTACTTGTTGGCCGCTTCGCGGGCGGTGAAGTAGACGTCGGGGTTCTGGCTGGTACCGCGGATGACCGGCTTCTCGGGATTGAGGCCGCGGGCGCGGTGGGCGCGGACGAACTCGTCGGAGATCATCTGGCGCATCAGCTCGTAGGGGATCTCCTCGACCTTCTGGACTTCGTGGGAGGTGCGGAAGCCGTCGAAGAAGTGCAGGAAGGGAACCCGGGCTTCGAGGGTCGCGGCATGGGCGATGAGCGCGCAGTCCATGACTTCCTGGACGTTGTTGGCCGCGAGCATGGCCCAGCCGGTCTGGCGGGTGGCCATGACGTCCTGGTGGTCGCCGAAGATGGAAAGGGCCTGCGCGGCCACGGCGCGGGCGGCGATATGGAACACGGCGGACGTGCATTCGCCCGCGATCTTGTACATGTTCGGGATCATGAGGAGGAGGCCCTGCGACGAGGTGAAAGTCGTGGTGAGGGCGCCCGATGTGAGGGCTCCGTGAACCGCGCCCGCGGCTCCGGCCTCGGACTGCATCTCGACGACCCGGGGAATCGTACCCCACAGGTTCTTGCGGCCCTGGGCGGAGAACTCATCCGAGAGTTCGCCCATGGGCGATGACGGCGTGATCGGGTAGATCGCGATGACCTCGGAACACGCGTGGGCGACATGGGCGGCGGCCGTGTTTCCGTCGATCATGACCATCTTTTTCGTGTCGGACATATCTGTTCCCTCATTGAAAAAAGCTGGTGGAGCTGGTACCGGACCGATGTCCGGCTTGCTTGACGGTGCAGGATGCAACGATGCGCGGAATATTTTATGGTTTTATCGATATTTATGCAAGCAATGAGTGCAGGTCTCCACGGCGAATTCGATGTTTTTTTATTGATTGGGAAACGGTTGCAGGGACGGGAACCGGCCGTCGGGAGCCCGATTCATCCTCCTGGAGGCGGAACGCGGGAATCCCGAGTGTACGATACCGGGGCGGCATGGTATACTTCGATCCGATCATGCGGCGGCACGGGCCGCCGCCGATCCGTACCCGAATTGTCGCAGGGAGTGCGCCCGATGAAAAGCATACGGATGAGGATAATCGCGGCATTGGTCGGGGTTTCCATCACGACGAGCGTTCTCATGCAGGTTTTCCTGGGCATCTATTTCGAGAAGGATCTCGAAGCCACGATCTCCAGGCTGGGATACTTCGGCGTCGTCGTGCTCGCCCTCGAAGCGGCGGGATCGCTCTGGCTGGCCATCGCGCTCGACCCCTTCGCGCGCACGATAGCACGCGCCGCGTCGGGCGCCGCGATCGCCGACGCGGAGATGGCGGCGGCCAGGCGCTCGGCTTCCCGGGTCACCTCCATCATCGTCACCGTGGTCGTGGGCGGATTCCTCGTCGGTCCGATCGCCACCATCATCGTCAACACCGTCCTCGGGATCGACGTGCATACCGTCCCGGAAATCATCCTCCTCCTCTTCGTGAATGCGACCATCGGGGCGATGACCGCCCTCCAGATCATGTTCCTTGCCGACAACGTCCTGCAGAAACCGATCGAGTCCCTGAAATTCCGGGACGTCGACGCCCGCGAGAAAACCATGGGCATCCAGGGCAGGATCCTGATGACGGGCCTCGCCTCCACCACCCTCGCCGTCGCGTTGGTCGTCACGGCGGGATACGGGTACGTCGTCCACTTCAACGACAGCTTGAAGGGGGCCGACATATCCGTCGCGCGTTTCATGATCGAGATGGCGGTTCTCGGCTTCGCCGTCATCCTCTGGGGCGGGATCCTGATCACGACGGTTGCACGGAGCATCTCCCAGCGGATCCGCAGCGTCGAAACCCGCATCGCGAACATCGCGGAGGGCGGCGGCGACCTCACCCGCCGCGCCCGCATCGTGCGGAACGACGAAGTGGGCCGCCTCGCCGCGGTCTTCAACCGCTTCCTGAACAGCCTCCAGAGCCTCGTCGCGGGTACCGGCGGCCTGGCCCGCGACGTCCAGCTCTCGGCCTCTTCCCTCGCCGAGAGCGCCGAAAACGCGCGCGTCTCGGTTGACGACCTCGAGCGCTCCCTGGCCGGGGTCAGGAATTCGATCGAGCGGCAGAACGAGGTCGTCGGGACTACCGAAGGCGAGATAGCGCGGATGCTCGACTCCATCGAGCGGGTTGCCGAGCAGGTATCCACGCAGGCCGGCTACGTGGAACAGAGTTCCGCCGCCATTTCGCAGATGGCCGCCAACATCGGCAGCGTCGCGAAGACCGCGGACAAGGCCGACGAAGTCGCGCGCCGCCTGAAGGAAATGAGCGAGACCGGCGGCACGGCCCTTCGCGACAGCCTCTCGTCCATCGACGAGATTCAGACCGCTTCCCGGTCGATGCGGGACATCGTGGGCGTCATCTCCAAGATCGCGGCGCAGACGAACCTCCTGGCGATGAACGCGGCCATCGAGGCGGCCCACGCCGGCGCGGCGGGCGCGGGTTTCGCGGTGGTGGCCGACGAAGTGCGGTCCCTCGCCGAATCCGCGTCGCGGAGCGCCAAGGAAATCGTGGCGCTGATCGCCGGGATGGCGACCAAGATCGAGCGCGGCTCCTCCCTCGCCGGGCGCGCGGGCACCGCATTCGACGGCATCCGCGAGGGCGTGGACCAGACGGGCGAACTTGTGCGGACCATTGCCGCTTCCATGACCGAGCAGAAGGTCGGCGTCGGGGAAATCCTGTCCAGCACGGAGTCGCTCATCAGGGCGACGGAAACGATCAAGGACCAGGCCACCGACCAGAAAGCCAAGTCGAAGGAAATGGAAAAGGCCATGTTCGCCATCGTGGACGCGTCCAACAGCATGTTCGAAGCCGTCGAAGAGGAGACCGGGAGCACCCAGACCCTGGCGCGCATCGTTTCACTCGTCGGGGCCGAGGCGGAAAAAAACCGCGCGCGCGTGACCGAGCTCCAGGCCGCCGTCGAAAAGTTCAAGGTTTGACCCGGGCGCGAGCCTGAAGCAGCCACGAACGCCGGAGGAGGCCGTTGTGAACCGGATTACCGCGATTCGCAGACTGTCCGATGAAGTCTACCGCATGGAGATCGAGGCGCCGGATGTTGCGCGGGAACGCAAGGCGGGCCAGTTCGTCATCGTGCAGACCGACCTCGAATGGGGCGAGCGGATACCGCTCACCATCGCCGACGCCGATCCTTCGAAGGGCACCATCGCGCTGATCTTCCAGACCGTGGGCGCGTCCACCCACAGGCTCGCGGCCAAGGCCGTCGGCGACGCCGTGGCGGTGCTCGGCCCCTTGGGCAATCCCACCCGTGTCTGGAAGGTCGGCACCGCCGTGTGCGTGGGCGGAGGCATCGGGGCCGCCCCGCTCCACCCGATCGCGCAGGCGCTCAAGGCCGCCGGCAACCGGCTCGTGACGATCATCGGCGCGCGCACGAAGAGCCTCCTCGTCATGGAGGACGAGATGCGCGCCATCGCCGACGAACTCATCGTCGTCACCGACGACGGCAGCTACGGGCGCAAGGCCCTCGTGACGGAACCGCTCAAGGAGCTCTGCTCTCTCCCGGAGAAGCCGGGCATCGTCGTGGCCATCGGGCCTGCGATCATGATGAAATTCTGCGCCGAAACCACGCGGCCCTTCGGCGTGAAGACGATCGTCTCCCTCAACACGATCATGATCGACGGGACGGGCATGTGCGGCGGCTGCCGCGTCTCGGTCGGTGGCGAGACGAAATTCGTCTGCGTCGACGGCCCCGAATTCGACGGCCACCTCGTGGATTTCGACGGCATGATGCGGCGGCTCCGCGCGTACAGGGACCAGGAGGACGCGGCCCACGAAAAGTGCCACCTCGAGCTGAAGCTGGCGGAACTCGAAGCCGGCAGGGGAAGCACCCGTTGACGCTGACCAGGGACGTCCTCTACCCGGCCGCCGCGGCCGAACTCGCCCGCATCGACGGAAAACCCCTGAGCAACAAGGAACGGCTCGCCATCCCCCACCAGGAAATGCCCTGCCAGGCCCCCGAAGAACGCGCCTGCAACATGCGGGAAGTCGCGCTCGGATATTCGGCGGAACAGGCGCGCGTGGAGGCGGCGCGCTGCCTGCAGTGCCGGAACGCGCCCTGCGTGGCCGGCTGCCCGGTTCTTGTGGACATACCCCTCTTCATCGGGAAGATGCGGGACGGCGATTTCGCGGGAGCGGCCGCGGTCATCATGAAGACGAACCTCCTGCCCGCGGTATGCGGACGCGTCTGCCCGCAGGAAAAGCAGTGCCAGCTCCCCTGCACCGTCGGCAAGGCGCTCGGCGGCGTGGAAAAAGCCGTGCAGATCGGGCGCCTGGAGCGCTTCGCGGCCGACTTCGCGCGCGAGGGGCGCCTCGTTCCCCCGCCGGCCATGAAACCGCCTTCGGGCAAGCGCGTCGCCGTGGTGGGTTCGGGCCCCGCCGGGCTCACCGTCGCCGCGGACCTCCGCAGGGAAGGCCACGACGTGGTGGTGTACGAAGCCTTCCAGAAGCCCGGCGGCGTGATGGTCTACGGTATACCGGAATTCCGGCTTCCGAAGGAGATCGTCCGTTTCGAAGTTTCGGCACTCGAAAAGATGGGCGTGCGGATAGAGACGAACTTCCTCGTGGGTCGCACGCGCAGGCTCAAGGACCTCCTCGACGGCGACGGGTTCGACGCGGTCTTCATCGGGTCGGGCGCGGGGCTTCCCAAGTTCATGGACATGCCCGGGGAGAACCTCGTCGGGGTCTTCAGCGCGAACGAGTACCTGACCCGGACCAACCTCATGAAAGCCTGGGACCGCGAACGTGCCCTCACGCCGATATTCCCGTCCAGACGGGTCGCCGTGCTCGGGGGCGGCAATGTCGCCATGGACTCCGCGCGCATGGCCCTGAGGCTCGGCGCCGGGGAAGTCCGCGTGCTGTACCGCCGCACCCGCGAGGAAATGCCGGCCAGGACGGAGGAAATCGACCACGCCATGGAGGAAGGGATCTTCTTCGACTTCCTCTCGAGCCCGACCCGCGTGCTTCCCGACGGCGACGGCAAGGTCCGCGCTCTCGAAGTGAAGAACTACCGCCTGGGCGAACCGGACGCCTCCGGCCGACGGAGCCCGGTCGGCATCGAGGGCAGCGAGCACGAAGCGGCCTTCGACACCGTGATCGTGGCCATCGGCAACGAGTCCAACCCGCTCCTCGCGCGGACGACCGAGGAACTCGTCGTCGACCGCCGGGGCCACATCATCGTGGACGAAAAGCAGAAGACCTCGATGGAAAGGGTCTACGCCGGGGGCGACATCGTCCTCGGCGCCGCCACGGTCATCCTGGCCATGGGCGAAGGCCGCCGCGCCGCCGCCGCCATCAACGAGCTGCTCTCGAAATAAGAATACCGTGGACGAAAACCACGGAAGCACGGGACACGGAGATGGAAAAAACAAAACACGGAAAATGCCGGAAAATGGAAAAAGCCGATTCCCCGTTTCATTCATGCTTCCGTTTCCCTCCGTGCCTCCGTGTTTCCGTGGTTCCATTTCACGGGAAAGCGGATTGCGCTGCAAGTCTCGCGTCAGAGCGTGAAGGTCAGGCCGTCCACGGGGAGACCCGGGAGCGGGTCGCGGCCAGGGCCAGCACCGCGGCGCGGGCGGCTTCCGGGAGGCGGCGCATGTCGTCGGGCATCTGCGGCTCCTTGTCGTCGGGATATCCGGGAAACCCGGTTCCGGATGTCGTTCGTCCGTATCGCCGAGTGTAACACGGGATCGCGCCCGGCGCCCGTTTCCCCGGCGATCCGGATCGCTTGCAATGCGGCATTCCACTCGGATACCTTACATGGAGGAACGATGCCCGAGGCAAGCCGACCCGCAAACTGCGTCACCCGTCCATGCCGGTCGCTCGGTCGCTCGGACTGTCGGAGGCATTCATGAAAAAGTCTTCCTGGACCGGTCATGCATGGATCCTGGCGGCGGCGCTGCTTTCGGCCGCATCGTGCACTCCGACGGGAGATATCGTCATCGGGTTCGCCGCCAGCCTTTCCGGAAAGGACGCGGCGCTGGGTGTCGACGGGCGCAACGCCGCCGAGCTGTACGTCAGGCAGATCAATGCGGGCGGCGGCATCGGAGGCAGGAAGATCAAGCTCGTCGCGAAGGATTTCCGGAGCGACGATGCCAGGATCGTGCCCTCGGACGAAGAGCTGCTCCGCGATGGCGCCGTCGCCATCGTCGGGCATTTCACGAGCGCCGCGGTCAATGCCGCGCTGGAATTCGCGAACCGGGAAAAGATCACGCTCGTGAGCCCTGCGGCCACATCGACGGATCTCTCGGGAAAAGACGACCTTTTCTTCAGGACGATCATGAGTTCCGCCAAGGACCCGGTATTCCTCGCCGGCCACATGCGATCCAGAGGCGCGACATCCCTCCTGATCATCAAGTCATCCTCGAACCGGTCGTACACCGCGACGTATGCCGACCACATGAGGACGGCGATGAACGTGGTCGCCGAAATCGAATACGGGGACGCGAAGGCCATCGATTTCGGGCGGATAGCGGCCATACCGAAGATCGACGCCATCCTCGTCATCGCGAATTCGATCGATACGGGTACGATCGCCCAGGCGCTGAAGATCCGTGGCATCCGCAAACCCCATTACCTGAGCGGCTGGGCCGGCGACGACACGCTCATCGAGTACGGGGGCGAGGCCGTCGAGGGAGCCATCTTCGTCCACCAGATCGACAACACGAACGAGAGCCTCGGCGGATTCATCGATGACTACCGGGCCGTCTACGGCGTTCCGCCGAGCTTCGCGGCCATAGAGACCTGAGACGCGATGTGCCTCGTTCGCGACGTGCTCAAGGAAGGCGGAGGCACGGGGCGCGCCACCTTCCACGACATCATCCGGAAGATCCGGTCCTTCAAAAGCCCGTCAGGCGAGATCCGCATGGACCGGTTCGGTGACGCCGAACGCACGCTGTATTTCAAGAAGGTGTCCGGCGGCCGGATCGTCGTGCTCGGTCTTCGAGACCGCCGGCAGCGCGATGTTCATCATCGACGCGGAAGATTCCCTCGTGCTGGAAGCCAACAACCACGCCCTGCGCCTGTTCGGCTACCCGAAGGAGGAGTTCCTGCGCCTGCGCGAAGCCGACCTCATGGCGCCGGCCCGGGATCCGGGCATCGGCGACGGACCGGGCCCCGCCATGAACTGCCGTCGTAAGGACGGCTCTACCTTCCCCGCGGAGACCGAGGTGGCCGGCACCTCGGTGGGCGGGCGCCCGGTATGCGTCCGCAGCGTCCGCGACGTCACGTACAAGAAGGAAGCTGAAAACCGCCTGCTTCTGAACCTCGCCGAGAGGAAGTCCTGCTCAGGGAAATCCACCACCGCGTCAAGAACAACCTCCAGCTCGTCATCAGCCTGCTCTCCCTGCAGTCGAACGACATCGAGGACGAAGCCCAGAAGAAGTCGTTCTCGGACTCGATGGACCGCATCCAGGTGATGTCGATGATCCACGAGATGCTCTACGAATCCAGCAACCTGTCGAACATCGATTTCTCGGAGTACGCGCGCGCGATCTCGGAGTCCCTCGTGACGACCTACTCGAACAGCCGGATCATCCCGCGGCTGAGCTTCGACCTGGAACCGGTCCGGTTCGGCATCGATACCGCCATATCCTGCGGCCTCATCGTGAACGAAGTCCTCACCAATTCGTTCAAGTACGCGTTTTCCGGGGAATGCCCGCCGCACGACCCGACGCTTTCCGTCGGCGTCAGGCGTTCCGCCGACGGCGTCGTCGCAATCGCCATTTTCGACAACGGCAAGGGCATACCCGAATCCGTCGACCCCGCGACTGCGACGACGCTCGGGCTCCAGCTCGTCGTCATGCTCACCCGCCAGATCGACGGGGAATGGGAACTGGGGCGCGACGGCGGCACGCGTTGGACGAGACGCTTCAATCCGCAAACCCGCTGAACGCAAGCCCCGGCGGCACCGTCATTCTTTCATCAGCCTTCTCTGCTCATCGGAGAACGCTGCCTTGGCGGGCGCGACGGCCGGGACTCCGGCCACTGTACAACGGGGCTCGATCCAGGCTACATTCATGCAAGGTTCGTCCGCCAAGGCAGCGGGCGGTTTCGCATTTTCCCCGACCCGGCGCAGCAGCGCGCCGTGCACCCCGGAGTCACGCACATGAACAACCCCGAACTTCTCGCGCCGGCAGGATCGCTCGAGGCGCTCGACGCCGCCGTCGGAGAGGGAGCGGACGCCGTCTATCTCGGCCTCCGGTCCTTCAACGCGCGCATGCGTACGCGCAACTTCGCCTTCAACCAGTTCGAAGCGGCCGTCGACACCCTGCACAAGTCCGGGAAGCGCATCTACGTCACCGTCAACACCGTTTTCGAGGACCGCGAATCCGACCGCATGTACCAGCTCCTCCAGTACATCGACCGGGTCGGGCCGGACGGCGTCATCGTCCAGGATCTCGGCACGGTCAGGCTGGCAAGGGAGGAATTCCCGAAACTGCGCCTCCACGCATCCACTCAGATGAACGTCGCCTCCGCGGCCGGAGCCAACTTCCTCTCCAGGTTCGGCTTCAAGCGCGTCGTGCTCGCAAGGGAATCGACCCTCGATGAAATCGCCTCCATCCGCCGCGCCACCAATATCGAGATCGAAACCTTCGTCCACGGAGCGCTGTGCGTGTCGTGCTCCGGGATCTGCCTGTTCTCGAGCTACCTCGGCGGAAAGAGCGCGAACCGCGGCGTCTGCGCCCAGGCCTGCAGGCGCCTGTACGAGGCGGACGGAGCCCGCTCCGGCTATTTCTTCAGCCCCGACGACCTCCAGCTCATCGGGAAGGTCCCGGAGCTCGTCGAAGCCGGCGTCAGCAGTTTCAAGATCGAAGGGCGCATGAAGAGCGCCGAGTACGTGGGCGCCGTGACCGCGGCATACCGCTACCTGATCGACAACTGGCGGCACGACCGCGAGCGAGCCGAGGCCAAGGCCAAGGCCATCCTCCAGTCCGACTTCGCGCGCCGGAAGACCACGTACTGGTTCGACGGCCGCGTCGAACCCGACTACATCAAGATCGACCAGGCCGGCGGCACGGGCACGTCGCTCGGGAAGGTTCGCAAGGTGCGCGCGTTCGAGGAAGACGGACCGCGTTGGGCGCTCGTCACCACGCACGAGGGGCTCGCGGAGGGCGACTCGGTGCGCATCCACAGCGCCGACGACTCGGGCCGCGTCACGAGCAAGATCCGCGGCATCAAGATGACGCCGGAGGGCATGTACCTCAAGCTCGAATGCGAATTCAAGGCGATGGACCAGATCTATCTCATCCAGACGGCCTCGGCCGGCAAGCGCTTCAGGCGCGTGATCCCGGACGACCTGGCCCGCTTCCGCGCGTTCCCGAGTTGGGACGCCGCGCCCGGCGTGCCGTTCGCGAAAGCGCGCGCCGAAGTCCGCTCCGATTGGCCCGACGGGTTGTACGCGATGGTCAGCCGCTTTGCCAACCTCCATACCCTTCTCTCGGTCCGGCCGACCAAGGCGGTGCTCCGCCTCACCCGGAAGACGGCCGGGCAGCTCCGCAAGTACGAGAAGGAGCTTCCGTTCAAGAGGGACTCGCTCGTCCTCTGGCTCGAACCCTGGCTCGCGGAATCCGACGCCGAATGGCTCGCCGCGGAACTCGACTGGTGGTGCGAACGGGGACAGCGGCATTTCATCGCCAACAACCTCGGGCATTTCACCATGCTTCGCGGGCGCGACGCGGCCATCGTCGCCGGACCCTTCCTCTACGCCTTCAACCCATACGCCGCGGCGTTCCTCTTCGAGGCGGGGAGCGAGTGCATCGTCCCGCCGCTCGAGGTATCGAAACAGGATATCTTCAGGCTGGCCGAAATTTTCGACAAGCGCTCGTGGATGCTGCCGGTATTCGCCTTCCCGCAGCTCTTCACGATCCGCGCCGACCTGGGCGCATCCCACGATTTCCGCTTCTTTTCCGATCGCGACCGGCTCTCCTACGAACTCGTCTCCGGGCAGGAAGGCTCGGTCGTGATCCCCGCCAACCCATTCTCCATCGTGGATCGCGTCCCCTTCCTCCGCAAGGAAGGCTTCGGCAAGTTCCTCCTGGACTTCAGCTTCGTCGACCTCAAGAAACCACTGTACCGGCAGGTGATGGCGGCGGCGGAAGAGGCGAAAGTCCTTCCGGAAACGCATCGATTCAACTGGAAGGAAGGATTCTGGACGCCCGAGGAAGAGAGGAAGCCCGTCGATCGCGAGGATGACCGGGCGGAGCCCGTTGTCGATCCCGAGAGCCGTCCTGCCGGCGGGCGCTCCGACCGGACAAAAGCGCGCGGCGGAAGGATCATGGGGAAGGACGGTCTCCGTCCCCGCGGCACCGACCGCCACGGAGTGGCCGCACCGGGCAGCCGCCGGGGTCGGGGCATACCCGGGGCCGGAAGAAGCTCGACAGCCACGGGCAACAGTGCCGGTCGCGGCGGGAAAACCTCTGGCCGCAAGCCGGGAAGCCCCGGCCGCGGCCGACCCTGACCTGTCCCCGGCGCGGACGCGGTGCCCGGCGATTGACTGCATGAAGGCGCCCGCGATATCGTCGAAGTTCGCATGCGGCCCGCGGAGGGCCTGTTCCGAAAGGATGAAACTCTCCTCCGGACCGGAATCGATCCTTCCCGAATGGAGGGACATCTCATGAATTCGGCGTGGCTCGACGCAGGCGTCATCTTGCTCATAATCCTGATCAACGGCTTCTTTTCCATGTCGGAAATGGCCGTGGTGTCATCCCGGAAGTCCCGCCTCAAGGCCAAGGCGGAGGAAGGCAGGCGCTCCTACAAGGCCGTCCTGAAGATCCTCGAAGCGCCATCAGCCTTCCTCTCCACGATACAGCTCGGCATCACCCTCATCGGCGTGTTCGCCGGCGCGTTCGGCGGGACAACCATCGCCGCGAACATCGGTACGGCGATCGCCCGCGTTCCCCGACTTGCCCCGTACGCCAGGTCGATCGGCCTCGGGATCGTCGTGCTGCTCATCACTTTCGTGCAGATCGTGATCGGCGAACTCGTTCCCAAGCAGATCGCCCTCTCCCGGCCGGAAAGCATCGCTGCGGGAGTGATACGCCCCCTGCGCGCGATCCAGATCGTTTTCACGCCGATCGTGAAGGTCCTTTCCTTCACCACGGGGCTCATCCTCAAGGTGATGGGCGTTCGCGAACGCCATGACCATTCCGTCACCGAAGAGGAGATCCGCGTCCTCATCCGCGAAGGGACACGGGAGGGTCTCTTCGGGGAAAGCGAACAGGAACTCGTGGAGAACGTCTTCTACCTCGGGGACCGGCGCCTCGGCTCCTTCATGACGCATCGTTCCGACCTCGTCTGGCTCGACCGCTCGTCCACGCCCGGGGACATCATCGCGCTGATCCTCGAGAACGACGAACAGGAGTGTTTCCCCGTGTGCGAAGGCGGCACCGACGATGCCGTCGGCGTAGTCCAGTCGCGCAAGGCACTGCTCGCGAAAACGAGGGGCGGTTTCAATCGGCTCGACGACGTGATGGATCCCCCCTTCCTTCTGCCCGAATCCTTCACCGCGATCAAGGCGCTCGAGGCGTTCAAGAGCTCGAAGGAAGCCTTCGCGTTCGTCGTGGACGAGTACGGCGGCATCGAGGGAATCCTGACCATCAAGGACATCGTCGAGGACATCCTCGGCGAGACGGCCATGGCATCCAAGCCCGACGAACCGAGCATCATCGCCCGAGGGGAAAATGGATGGCTCGTGGACGGGATGTACGATTTCCGCGATTTCGTCGAAGCCATCGGTGCCGTGCCGATCATCGTGCCGGGACACGAATACCACACGGTCGCCGGGTACATACTCAGGATGTCCGGCATCATCCCCAAGGCAGGCGACAGTTTCGTATGGAACGACATTTCCTTCGAGATCATGGACATGGACGGCAGGCGGATCGACAAGGTCCTCGTGACCACGAAAAAGGAAGAGGAAGCATTCCATTCCGAGGAAACGCATTGAGGCCCGGCCGCCCTTGGTCTTTCACGACTCCCGCCCTTGAAAAAACGGTTATCATTCTGTATATTGATCCGCGTGACGGCGCCGTACCCAAGTGGTAAGGGAGAGGTCTGCAAAACCTTTATGCATCGGTTCGATTCCGATCGGCGCCTTTAAAACGAAGCCCCGCATTCGCGGGGTTTCGTTTCAAAGGCGCCGGGGATGCAAGGTATTTTATTGTAGTCGTCGCGTTCCGCGACGTTCATCCACGGCGCCTACGCCCGTCAGGGCTGTCCTGCGGACAGCCGATCGATAGGGCGCCAGACAAGCCAACACCTTTTCCCTTCGTGCCCTTCATTCCCTCCATAACCTTCGTGGTTCCCCCTTCGTGGCAAATCGTCTGACGGCATAAAAAACCGGAGCCATCGCCGGCCCCGGTCGCTGTCATGGAAGGATGCTTACTTCGCGGGTTGGAGGGCAGCTTTCGCTTCCTTTTTCGGGGGATGGTGGGCATCGTGCCTGACGATCGCCTTTTTTTCCATCCGTTTCACGGAAACATCGTCCCAGAATTTCGCGAATGCGGTCGCGATGAAGACGGTCGAGTAGGTGCCGGATACCAGTCCCACAAGGAGCGCAAGGGAAAAGTCCTTGATGCTGCCCGTGGTGAAGATGAACAGCGCCAGCACCGCGAGCATCGTGGTGAGGATCGTGATGATCGTGCGGCTCATGGTCTCGGTGATGGACTTGTTCATGATGTTCGTGAAAGATTCGTTCGGCGCGAGGCGGCGATCTTCGCGGACGCGGTCGAAGATGACGATGGTGTCGTTGATCGAATAGCCGAGTATCGTGAGGATGGCCGCGATCGAGCTCGTGTTGAACTCCATTCGGGTCCACACGATGAAGCCGATCATGATGAGGGCGTCGTGCGCAATGGCGAGCACCGCGCCGATGGCGTACTGCAGCTTGAACCGCAGGGTCGAGTAGATCATGATCACGCCGAGCGTCGCCAGGACCAGCCAGAGGGCGTTCTTGGACAGGTCCTTGGAGAAGCGCTGGTCCACCGTGTCCGTCTTCATGACGACGACCTTGCCGGCGCCGAAGGCGGACTCGAGGGCCTGGCGGATCTTCACCGAGGCGTTCACGCCGAAGTCGGCGTCCTTCTTGTCGTCCTGGACGCGGATGATGAACTGCTGCTTGGCCTTGTCGCCGATGGACTGCACGGACACCGTGCCGACCGTGCCTGCCGCTGCCCGCACCCTGTCGATGGGAGCGAAGAGCTCGTTGTCGTCGCGCGGAGTACGGTGGATCAAGACTGTCCCCGTTGCCAGGTTGAAATCGCCCTGATAGGTGGGTACGACGAGGGCAGCGGGAAGGGTCCCACCGTCGAGAACCTTCACGTCGACGTTCTCGATGGCGTCGACCTTCGCGGCGAAGTCGCCGATGGTGCCGGTCCTGATGTCGAAATCGACCGTCCTGGCTTCGACCTCGGCGCCCGAGAACACGATGGCCGCGTTCCCTTTTTCCGAGATCGACAGCACCGCGTTGCCCTTGCCCGTGTAGGAAACTTCCAGCGCCGGGTAGGCAAGCTGGACATACTGGTTGATGCCGGCCTGGAAGTCCACGCCGAGGTTGAAGCCCATCATGAAGTACCCGGCCATGCCCGCCGCTATGAGGGTCAGCGAAAGTGCGATGGCGGGGACGAATGCCCTGTCAAAACGGATGATGCGCTTCATTTACCTGATCCTCCAGCTGATGGACACGTTCCTGGACTTGAGCACGTCGGTGCCGAAGTCGAAGATGAGCTTCGAGACGAAGAGCGACGTGAACAGCGAGCTGATGTTTCCGATCGCGAGGGAGACCGCGAAACCCTGGATCGGTCCGGAACCGAGTTGGGCCAGGAACAGCGCGGCGATGATGGTCGTGATGTTGGAGTCCATGACCGCCCAGAAGGCCTTGTCGAAACCCGCCGCGATCGAGGCCCGCCGTCCCTTCCCGAGCCGGAGTTCCTCCTTGATGCGTTCGAAGATGATGACGTTGGCGTCGACGGACATGCCGACCGTGAGCAGGAAGCCCGCGATCGACGGCAGCGTGAGCGTCAGGTTGAAGGCGGACAGGATGGACAGCATGATGTACAGGTTGAGCACCTGCGCGACCATGGCGTTGATCCCCGCGAACTTGTAGTAGACGAACATGAACGCGAACACGAGGGCCAGGCCCCAGGCCACGGCCCGTTTGCCCTGCTCGATGGCGTCCTCGCCGAGCGAAGCCCCGATCGACTGCTGGGAGGCGACGGACAGTTCGATGGGAAGGGCGGCGGTCCTGAGCACGCGGGCCAGGTTCTGGGCCTCCTCGACGTTGAACCCGGACATCTGCACGGATTCCCGGATGGCCTCGTTGATCTGCGCGTAGCTCTTGACCCGGTCGTCCAGAACGACGGTCATGTACTTCTTCACGTTGCTGCTGGTAAGGGCGTAGAAGAGTTCGCCGCCCTCCTTGTCCAGGACGAAGTTGACGACCGGCGTTCCCTTGACGGGGTCGGTCGACACGTCGGCGCGCTGGATGTGGTTGCCGTCCAGGCCCGCGGTTTCCGTGATGACGAGGTAGGTGCCGGTCCACTCGTCGAGCCCGTAGCGGTCGCGCTTGAAGAACTTGCGGACGATGAAACCCGCGGGCACGACCGACGGGTCGGCTACCTTGAGGTTCTCGTCGACGCCGTTCGGATTGGTCTGCAGGTACGTCGTCAGCTTCTCGGTCGCGTCGGTGTCCACGATGTGGAACGCGAGCCGGCCGCGGCCCATGATGATCGAGTTGATGCGTTCGGGGTCGGCGGTGCCGGGGATCTCCACGTAGACCCCGTCCTGGCCCTGGCGGCGGATCACCGGCTCGGTGAGGCCGAATTTGTCGATGCGGCTGTTGAGCACTTCCATGGCCCGGCTCATCGCATCCTCGCGTTCGGCGTCGGAAAGCGCGTGGCCGAGCTTGACGGCATACGCCTCGAGGTCGGCTCGTATGATGACGGACAGGCCGCCCGAGAGGTCGAGGCCGAGCTGCACGGCGGAGCCCTGGAGCTGCTTGAGCCCGAGGATCTTCGTGCGGTAGTAGTCTTCGAAATCGTTGATGCAGATTCGCCTGGATTCGTACGCGGCGAGCAGCGCGGCGGCGTCCCACGTCGCGGGCACCGGCTTCTTGAGGAACCGGTACTGCTTCCTGGCGCGGACCAGGAGCGGTTCGTACTTTTCGGGCAGGACATTTTTGTCGCCGTTCTTGGCGAGTTTCTCTATCTCGACGAGATCCGTGCTGGCCATGCGCCACGCGTAATCGCGGATCTGTTCACGGGTTCCGACGGCCAGCGCCCTGTCCTCGCGGGGAGTCAGGAAATACCACTTGATCGACGGGAACAGGAAGGCGAGCGCGATGCCGATCACGACGAGCACGAGCAGGAATCGCTTCGTTTTATTCATTCCTCAATCTCCAGTCCTGGGTTGAGGCGAACGCGGACGCATCGGCCCGCGCACGCCGCTATTTGCCGTTTTCGCCGGCCTTGGGTTCTTCGTTCTTGTCGCCTTTCTTCTCTTCGATCTTCTCGACGGGCTTTTCGGAGCCTTCGCGCGAGACGACGGTGGCGACGGCGCTCTTCGAGAATTCGATCTTGCACCCTTCGTCGACCTTGATCACCACGGTGTTGTCCCTCGTGGAGACGACGGTGCCATGCACGCCCCCGATGGTGATGACCTTGTCGTTCTTCTGCAGGGTTTCGATCATCTTCTGCAGCTCTTTCTTCTGCTTGTTCTGGGGCCTGATGATGAGCAGGTACATGATGAGGAAGACGGCGCCGAAGGTGATCAGCGTGGTCATGAGTTGGCCGGAGGCTTCCGCCTGGGCTTGGATGACCGGGAGCGAGGTAAACAGGGTATTCATGACGTTTCCCTTGAGTGTGTGATTGCCTTGGTGCGGAACCCGCGAAGCATGACGTTGATCACGCCGCGGATGCCGACACGGATTAAAAAGGCAGGGTACGTTATCATAGAAGGCTTCATCGGTCAACGCCCGAAGGTCGGTTCCGTCCCGGAAGGGGCGGGTACGCCTTCGAGGCGACGAATACGTCTTTGTCGTATTCGTCGATGCACCGTAAAGGCAGCGTCGAGCCTATTTGACGATCTTGGTGCCTGCCAGACCATCGACCACCCGAAGGGCGGGTACGCCCTTCGAGGCGACGAATACGCCCTTGGCGTATTCGTCGATGCACCGTAAAGGCCGCGGTTGAGCCTATTTGACGATCTTGGTGCCTGCCAGACCATCGACCGCGGCCTGGGCTTTTTCGAGGCTGGTGATGATGACGTGGTTGCCGCCGCGCTTGACGAAATCGATGGCGGCCTCCATTTTCGGGCCCATGGAACCCTTCGGGAACTGGCCTTCTGCCATGTAGCGCTCGGCTTCCGCCACGGTCATCGTGTCGAGGACCTTCATGCTTGGCTTCTTGTAGTTGATGGCGACCTTGTCAACACCGGTCAGGATCAGGAGTTCGTCGGCATCGATGAGGCTGGCGAGGAGGGCAGAGGCGCGATCCTTGTCGATGACCGCGTCCACGCCGGTATAGGTGCCATCGGCATTCAGGCAGACGGGAACCCCCCCGCCACCCACCGCGATGACGAGCTTGTCGTCGTCGAGAAGGTCGTGGATGACGCTCTTCTCGACGACATCGATGGGAATCGGCGAGGCGACGACGCGGCGGTACCCGCGGCCCGGGTCTTCCTTCATCACCCACCCCTTCTTCCTGCAGGTTTCGAGATCCTCGGCCTTGAAGAAGGGACCCACGTACTTGGTGGGGTTGACCATGGAGGGATCGTTCTTGTCCACGACGACCTGCGTGATCACGGTGACGACGTCCTTGCGGACTCCATGCCGGATGAGTTCGTTGACGAGTGACTGCTGGATCATGTAGCCGATGGATCCCTGCGTGTCCGCGACGATCACGTTGAGCGGGCTCGGGGGAACCTGGGAGGAGCCAGCCTCGTTCCGGATGAGGTGGACGCCGGCCTGGGGACCGTTCCCGTGGGTAAGGACGACCCTGTGGCCTTCCTTTATGAGTCCGACGATGGCGTCCATGCTCTTGCGCGTATTCTCGAACTGCTGCTCGATCGTGCCCTCGGTGCCTTCCTCGATGAGGGCGTTGCCGCCGAGCGCAACGACGATGGTCTTCTGCTTGCCCATTCACTACCTACCTTTTGCAGGGCCTGAGCTCTACCCCGTTCTTCGACCGGTCCGTCAGTATATACGAACGATCTTCATCGCTCAAGTCTCGCTCAAGTCCGGGAAACACGCTATGCTTGGATCATGGATATACTGACATCGATCGCGGAACGACGTGCGAGGCGGGCCATCTCTCCCGAAGCTCTTGAAGAAGGGCAAACCGAGCGGCTCCTCGCTGCAGCTACCCTGGCTCCCTCCTGTTTCAACAGCCAACCCTGGCGCCTCGTGGCGGTCAGCTCCCCCGAAGCGCTCGAAAGCGTCCGCGCGACATTCTCCGAATCCAACGCGTGGGCAAGACCGGCGCCCTTGCTCGTTTTGGTCGCGACAAAGCCCAGCCTCGACTGCCGTCTGGACGAAGGCAGGGATTACGCCGTCTTCGATGCAGGCTCGGCCGCCATGAGTCTCCAGATCCAGGCATCCGCCGAGGGGCTTTATGCCCATCCCATCGCGGGATTTTCGCCGAAAAAGGCGCGAAAGGCCCTGGGGATTCCTGATGATTATATTGTTATCACAATCATCGTCGTGGGAAAACCAGGAGACACCGGGATGCTTGACGGGCGGCAAAAGACGGATGAAAGCTCCGAACGGAGCCGCAAACCCTTCGGGGATGTCATCTTCGCCGACAAGTGGCCCCAGAATCTCGCCTGAAGCTTGCGTGAAAAGGATCGTTCCTCAGCGCGGATTGACGATGTTGTTCATGAAGGAGACGAGTACGCCGAGCGCGTTCTCGTTCGCACCTCCTTCCGGGATGATGAGGTCGGCGTACGCCTTGGTGGGTTCGATGAATTCGTAGTGTCCCGGGCGCACGACGTTCAGGTACTGCTCGATGACGGAATCCAGGGTACGGCCGCGTTCCTTGATGTCGCGCGTCAGGCGCCGTATGAACCGTATGTCGTCGGGGGTGTCCACGAAGATCTTGAGGTCGATGAGGTCGCGGACCGCCTTGTTCGTGAAAATCATGATCCCTTCGAAGATGATGAGCTTTTTCGGGACGACGTGGATCGTCTCCGCGGCCCTGCGGTGGTGTACGAAGTCGTAGGTCGGCATCTCCACGCTCTTGTCCGCCTTGAGGCACATGAGGTGCTCGACGAGCAGGTCGTTGTCGAAAGCTTCGGGATGGTCGAAGTTGAACGCCGTGATGTTCGCGTTGGAAATGTACTCGGCGCTCTTGTAGTAGTTGTCCTGGGGAAGGAAGACGAAATCCGAGACGACTTCCGAAATCTTCCGCACGATCGTGGTTTTCCCGGACCCCGACCCCCCGCAGATGCCGATAAGCTTGGGCTGGCTCATGAGAGCCAGCATAGCACCCCCGGGAAGGCATGAAAAGCGGGAAACGACCGTTCTCCCGCGATCATTTCGCAGGTCCCACCGCCGCGTAGAAATCCTTGAGCTGGTCGTCGTTTTCGGGGACGAGGATGGTTCCATCCACGATCTTGCGCTTGATGGCGTCGAGATCGGAAAAATACGGTTTCAGCGCGTCCTCGTTGTACTGGTTCACGGCAAAATCGACCCCGCCGTCCGCGAGCTCGAAGAGGCGGTATCCCCCGCGCACTTCCTCCCGGTCCATGAGTTCCTTGCCCAGGAGGAATACGGCCCGGTCGACCCGCTTGATCATGGACGTGACGATGATCGACCCGTACTTGACCAGTTCCGGGACACCCGAGTCATGGTAGATGGCGCCCTGGTCCGAGTCCACGCCGATCGCGAGCTTGTCGTTCTCGAAAGCCGCCTTGAATACGCCGGCCCCCGACGCACCGGACGCGTGGAAGATGATTGCCGCCCCCCTTACGAACATCTCGTAGGAGGCGGCGTACGCGCCGTACGGGTCATTGAAGCCCGTGACGTCCGGCGCAACGTACTTCGTCACGAATCCGCCAGGGAGCAGCGCCGGGTTCGTGAACGCGGCGCCCGCGTAGAACCCGACCCTGAACCTGTTGACGATCGGGCTGTTGGTGCCGCCGAGGAAGCCGACGCGCCTGGACTGGTCGCTCCGGGTGAGGTAGCCGGCGAGTGCCCCCACCATGAACGCGCCCTCGTGCTCGGAAAAATTCACGCAGGTGATATTGGAATCAGTATTGAGGTTCGGGATGATGCCGTCCACGACCGCGAAGTGGGTATCCGGGAAGTTCTTGGCGGTGATGAGGGCCGCCTCGGTGTAGGCGTTGCCGATCCCGATCACGAGGTCGTAGCCGTCCTCCGCGAAGAACCGGAACAACTGCTCGTTGTCCCGGCCGTCGGCCTTGGTTTCCAGGTAGCGGAGCTGGAGGCGGTAGCCTTTGCTCACGCCGTCGGGATCGTCGACGATGAAACCATAGAAGGTTTCGGCCAGGATCTTGATGCCTTCGTATGCCGAATCGTTGAACGCGCGGTCGCCGCGTCCGCCGATGTCGAACGCCACGCCGATCTTGTGCACGGGTTTCACCGGCCCGACGAAATTCCCGCCCGTGGTCGATTCCCTGCGGCATCCCGATGCCAGGGCCAGGACCGCCGCGAGGACGAGCGCCATCCTTTTCACCGTCTTTTCCTTTCGACACGGGCTGGTGCCAACGGACCGCAGGGTCCGCACGACGCGAGGGGGCATCCCGGGCTCCCTCGCGGGAGGTCAGCGTTTACCCGCGTCGTAGATCTCTCCGGCGGCCTTCGGGCCGACCGATTTGCCGCTGAACACGATGAGCGCGACGATCGTGAGCACGTACGGAAGGACATAGAAGACGTCGGTCGGAACCGACGAGAGGAAGGGAATGTCCTTGGCGTAGTACGAGAGGGTCTGGGCGAACCCGAAAAAGAACCCGGCGCCCAGCACGCCCCACGGATTCCATTTCCCGAAGATGAGCGAAGCGAGGGCGATGAAGCCCGTGCCATGCACCGAGCCGATTGTGTACTGGATGTCCTGGGTCAGCACCATCGTGGCGCCCGCGAGCCCCGCGAGGGCGCCCGAGGCTCCCACACCGATGTAGCGCATCCAGAAGACGTTGATGCCCATGGACGCCGCCGCCTGGGGATTCTCGCCGCAAGCCCGGAGCCTGAGGCCGAAGGGGGTCTTGTAGACGACGAACCAGGTGAACGCGACGAGGGCCAGGGCGATGTAGAAGGTCGGGTAGATCTCCGTGAAGACCGCCGGCCCGAGGATCGGGATGCGGTTGAGCAGGGGCACCGTGACTTTCAGGACGCCGGTCTGGAAGGAACTCGTCCGCTGCTGGTTGAAGAAGATCTGGCAGAGGTAGACGGTAAGCCCGCCGGCCAGGATGTTGAGGGCCGTGCCCGACACGACCTGTTCGGATTTGAGGTTGATGC
Organism: Spirochaetota bacterium; assembly: GCA_026398615.1. Classification (GTDB taxonomy): domain Bacteria; phylum Spirochaetota; class Spirochaetia; order Treponematales; family UBA12059; genus JAPLSN01. The sequence goes on from JAPLSN010000011.1 coordinate 57,122, forward strand.
TGGCGAAAGCGTGGAGCATCGAAAATACGATGCCCGCGAGGATGCCGACGCCGAGCCCTATCCATCCCGCCAGGGGCGTGACGGGTTCGAGGACCACTATGATCGAAGCGGCCGCGAAACCGCCCACCATCATGATGCCTTCGAGGCCGATGTTCACGATGCCGGAGCGTTCGCTGAACAGCCCGCCGAGCGCGGCGATGACGATCGGCGTGGTGCCCGCCAGGGCGATGGGAAACATCTGGACGAGGATGTTCATGCCTCGGCCTCCTTGGGGGGTTCTTTCCTCGTCCGCATGCGCTCCAGGATGTAGGTGATGCCGTGCTTCATCGCCACGAACATGACGATGGATGCTTGGATGATGCCGGCGATCTCCTTCGGGATGCCCTGGGACTGCATGAGCGGCTGGGCCGCCTTGAGCATGCCGAATAGGAGGCCCGACAGGAAGATGCCCGGCGCGACGTTGCCGCCGACCAGCGCCACGGCGATGCCGTCGAAACCGTAGCCCTCCGCCATCGGAAGCGCGCGCCCGAAGTTGAAGGTACCCACCGTGATGATGGCGCCCGCGAGACCGGCGAAGGCGCCCGCCATGGTCATGGACAGCACGACGTTCCTGTTGACCTTCATGCCCGCGTATCTGGCCGCGTCCTTGTTGAAGCCCACGGCCCGGAGGCTGTAGCCGAACGTGGTCTTTTCGATCACGAACCAGTATACGATGAGGGCGATGATGACCGGCACGAAGCCCCAGTTGAGGCGCGATCCCCGCGTGAGCTGGGACAGCATCGGATCCTTGAGTAGGGCGGTGACGGGGAATTCGGCGGTCTTGACGCGGTCGGCGCTGTGGAACACGTCGAGGATGGCCCAGTTGTTCACGAAGAACGCCACGTAGTTCAGCATGATCGTCACGACCACTTCGTGCACGTTGAATTTCGCCTTGAGGTAGCCGGGGATGGCGCCCCAGAACCCGCCCGCGACCATCGCGCCGAGCAGCACGAGGACGACGTGGATCCCCGGGGGAGCCTTGACGCCCAGGGCGACGATGGCTGCCGCGAGCGAACCCACCACGAACTGCCCCTCGGCGCCGATGTTGAAGAGGCCGGTCCTGAAGGCGAAACCGACCGATAGCCCGGTCAGGATGATGGGCAGGGCCTGGATCACGAACTCGCCGATGTAGCGCGGGTTGAACTTGCCCGTCTTGATGATAACGCCGGACGCACCCTGGATCATCGCGCTGAACATCGCGATCGGGTTCTTGCCGGTGAGGAGAATGATGACCGATCCGGTGAGGAACCCGAGGAGTACGGCAACGAGGGACACGACGAGGGCGTCCCGATTCCTGTTCGCCATGCTTACACCGCCTTCCGGATCGAGCCCGACATCATGAGGCCGAGCTCGTTCTCGTCGGTTTCCGACGCGTTCACGAGACCGACGATCTCGCCGCCGTAGATGACCGCTATGCGGTCCGAGACGTCGAGCACCTCGTCCAGCTCCAGCGACAGGAGGAGGATCGCCTTGCCCTTGTCGCGCTCCGCGATGATGCGCGTATGGATGTACTCGATGGCGCCCACGTCGAGGCCGCGCGTCGGCTGGGCTACGATGAACACCTCGGGGGAAAGGTCGATCTCGCGCGCGACGATGGCCTTCTGCTGGTTCCCGCCGGACATGGAACGGGTCGGCGTCGCGGGGCCCTGGCCGCAGCGGACGTCGAATTCCGCGATGAGCCGGTTCGCGTTCGTCCTGATCGACTTGAAATCGAGCACGAAGCCCTGCGCGAAGGGTTTCCTGTTGTAGTTGTGCACGACGAGATTTTCGTCGAGCCTGAAATCCAGGACCAGGCCGTGCTTGTGGCGGTCCTCGGGGATGTGGCCAAGGCCGCAGGAAAAGCGTTCCTTGACGGAGACATGGGCGATATCCATCCCCTTGAGGAGGATCTTCCCGCTCTCGACCGGGGTCAGGCCCGTGATCGCCTGGACGAGCTCGGTCTGCCCGTTGCCGTCGATGCCGCACACGCCGAGAATCTCGCCGCGGCGGACCTCCAGTGAAAGGTTCTTCACGCCGAGGAGGCCTTTCGGGTTGCGGACGTTGAGGCATTCGATCCTGAGGAGGACATCCCCCGGCTCGGCTGGCTTTTTCTGGACATGGAAGTTGACTTCGCGGCCGACCATCATCTCCGCCATCCTGGCTTCGGAGGTTTCCGCCACCGGGACCGTACCGATGTACTTGCCCCTGCGGAGCACCGTGCACTGGTCGGCGACTTCCTTGATTTCCTTGAGCTTGTGGGTGATGAGGAGGACCGTCTTCCCCTCCTGCACGAGCCGGCGCATGATGTGCATGAGCTCGTGTATCTCCTGCGGCGTGAGTACGGCCGTCGGTTCGTCGAAGATCAGGATTTCCGCGTCGCGGTACAGCATCTTGAGTATTTCGACGCGCTGCTGCATGCCCACCGAGATGTTCTCGATGATGGCTTCCGGGTCCACGTTGAGGCCGTAGAGTTCGGAGATCTTCCTGACCCGGGCGGCGGCGGACTTGCGGTCGATGACGAGGCCCTTGCGGGGTTCGATCCCGAGGATGATGTTCTCGGTGACGGTGAAGTTGTGGACGAGCTGGAAGTGCTGGTGGACCATGCCGATCCCCAGCTCGTTCGCCACGTTCGGGTCGTGGATCGCGACTTCCTTCCCCCTGACCCTGATGATTCCGGAATCCGGCTGGTAGAGCCCGAACAGTATGCTCATGAGCGTGGACTTGCCCGCTCCGTTCTCCCCGAGGAGGGCGTGGATCGAGCCCTGCTCCACCTGGAGCGTGACGCGATCGTTGGCGCGAATGCCGGGGAAGTCCTTGATGATGTCGATCATTTCGATGATATGCGGCACGCTTGTTCCCCCTGATGAGGTTTATCGGAAAACTATATCACAGGACGCGGTGCGGAGGAACTGTAAATCCTCCCATCGGGCGTGAAAAAAGGCCGCCCCCGGCGGGGACGGCCCTGTCTTCGATAGGATCGGGGAAATTACTTCTTCGCGGGAATTTCGGACACGACGAGCTTGCCGGAAGCGATCTGCTTCTCGTAGTCGGCGATCTTGGCGATGATGTCCTTCGAAAGGTTGGGGTTCGTGGCGGGGATGCTGACGCCCTTGTTCTTCACGTTGAAGACCAGGACCTGGCCGCCGGGGAACTTGCCGGCCATCGTGAGGACGGCCACGTCGTGCGCGGCGACGTCGACGCGCTTCATCATGCTGGTGAGGACGGCGGACTTGGTGCCGTACACACCGTCGGCGTACTGATCCTTGTCGACGCCGATGGCCCAGCGGATGTCGCCCTTCTGGGAGCGTTCCTTGGCTTCCTTGATGACGCCGTTGCCGGTGCCGCCCGCGGCGTGGAAGATGATGTAAGCGCCCGCGTTGAACTGCTTCACGGCGAGGGCCTGGCCTTTGCCCGGGTTGCCGAAGTCGCCGGCATAGTCGACGAGGACGGTGATCTTGGGATCCACGGCCTTGACGCCCTGCTCGAAACCGGCCTGGAACTTCTCGATGAGCGGGAACTGCATGCCGCCGACGAAGCCGACCATGTTCTTCTTGGCCTTCTTGGCCTGCATGCCGGCGGCGACGCCGACGAGGAAGGAACCCTCGTGCTCGGCGAAGACGGCGCTGGCGACGTTCGGCTTGTTGACGACGGAGTCGATGATCAGGAGCTTCTGGGTGGGATACTGGTCCGCGACTTCGCCCATGGCCTTCTCGAAGAGGAAACCCGGGGCCACGATGAGGTCGAGACCTTCGTCGGCGAAGGTGCTGAGGTTCGGGACGTAGTCCGCTTCGGCGGTGGACTGGAGATACTTGACATCCGTGCCGACGACGAGCTTGTTCTCGGTGGCGAACCGCTTGATGCCTTCCCAGGTGCCCTGGTTGAAGGACTTGTCATCGATGCCGCCGACGTCGGTAACGAGGCCGACGCGGAAGGCCGGAGCCGCGAACACCGCGACGATGGCGGTCAGCGCGACGAGAGCGAAAACAATACGCTTCTTCATGTACATGCTCCTTTGACTTGAACAGATGTGCGAAATTAGATGGTACGTCCATGCATCAATTATTTCAAGTCCTTTTTCCGGTTTGAAGTCTACTTAACCGGTAAAGCAACACCGGCCTTTATTAATAAGATCGTTGATTGCCAAAACCATCGACCATGCAGTTTTTCGATATTCCGGAAGCGGTGAGCGCCGGATTGAACTTTACCCATAGAAGGCGCCCGTAAGCATCAGGCGATCCGGAGCGTGATGCCCAGGCCCCGTATGATCCCGGAATATTCGGCGGAAATGCCCGAATCGGTGATGATCTCGTCGAAAGTCGAGAGATCCGCAAAATAGTCGGAGCGAACCACCCCGAATTTCGAGGAATCGACCAGGAGGATCTTCATCATCGAGGACTGGATCGCCGCCATCTTGGTTTCCCGTTCGTAGGGGTTCATGCACGTGACGCCGAACTGCCGGCTCGCTCCCGCGGAGGATATGAAGGCTTTCGTCGCCCGGAAGCGCCTGATCATGTCGAGCCCCTCGGGGCTCTCGAACATGAGGGTGTTCCCATGGAAGATGCCGCCTGAGAACAGGGACGTGCAATTCTTCCGCCGGACCGTCTCCGAGAGGATGTTGAGCGACCAGCTGAGGACGGTGTAGTGCCGGTCGTCCGGCAGGCACTTGGCAAGGTACTCGGTGGTCGAGCCGGAATCGATGATCAGGGTATCGTCCGCCTCGATGAGCGAGGCCGCGAGCGACCCGATCGTCCGCTTCTGTTCCTGCCATTTCGCGCCCGCGGCGATGAGCGAATAATGGTTCTCCCCGGTTCGGATATCGTTCTTCGGGTGGAGGATGACGCTTCCGTGGAGGATCTTGACGAGTTCGTCGTCGACGAGCGGCACGAGATCCCGCCTGATCGTCATGTGGGAAACCTTCAACTCCCGCGACAGCTCCTGCACGCTCGAAGCCTTGTCGGTCTCGAGGATCCGCAGTATATAGCTCAAGCGCTCGGACCTGTTCATCCATCTTCCCCGGTGCGGATGCCCGCTGGCTGGCAAATACGGTAGTGGAGTTCCGTCGATGCAGCTTGACAATATCCTGAATGGAAGGTAAAGACAACCCGAAAAAGTTATTATTTTAACTTTTATTCAAAATTTTGCTTGACATTTAACATATCCATTCCTAAGATGGACTGGAAAGCAGCTGGGCAGCTGCCCTGATCGAGGAGGGAATGCATGAAAAGGCGACAATTCCCGAACCCGGAAACCTTGCCATGCAGTACACTGGATTCGAGCAGTGTGTTGAAACAGGCAATGGAGCCTGTTCAACACTACCTGGATTTCCGCGATTGTGCAGGAAACCGACAGGTTTTCGAGCAATTGCAGACTGCGTTTCACCCGCTCGGTATCCCCGTTTCCGGTCGATGAATGCCAAGGGCGGCGCCCCTGCGGGCACTCGGTATGGCGGGCGCCGGGGCGGACCGGCAGGGCGACAAGGGCTTGAAAGAGGAGGAATCATGGCTGAAGGAAAGGGCGCGCTCGGGATGATCGAAACGAAAGGATTCGCCGCCATGGTGGAAGCCGCGGACGCGATGGTGAAGGCGGCCAATGTCGACCTCGTCGGGTTCGAGAAGATCGGCGGCGGGTACGTCACGGCCATCGTGCGCGGCGACGTGGCCTCCTGCAGGGCGGCCGTCGACGCCGGCGTCAAGTCGGCGGAGAAGGTCGGCGAGGTGGTGTCGACCCACGTGATCCCGAGGCCGAATGGCGCGGTCGACGCGACGCTGCCGCTCGGCGGGTCCGGGGTGGAGGCATAGGCCATGGCGATAGATCTCAGGACATACGTATTCCTCGATTCGCTCCAGCTGCAGAACGCCTCGTTCATCGCGACGATCAGCAAGGGTTACTATCCGATCGGCATGCAGGCATGCTGCATCATAGAGATCGCGCCCGGCATCGAGATCAACCGGCTGACGGACATCGCGCTCAAGGCGACCAACGTCACGCCGGGCCTGCAGATCGTCGAGCGGGCCTACGGCCTCCTCGAAGTGCATTCGGACAGCCAGGGCGATGCGCGCATGGCCGGCGAGGCTGTGCTGCGCGAGCTCGGCATGACCGAGGAGAACAGGCTCAAGCCGCGGGTCATGACGAGCCAGCTGATCAAGAACGTCACGGACCACCACGCGCAGCTGATCAACAAGGTCCGTCACGGGAACATGATCCTGCGGGGCGACACGCTCTACGTGCTCGAGGTCGAGCCGGCGGGGTACGCCTACTTCGCCTCCAACGAGGCCGAGAAAACCTCCGATGTCAACATCATCGAGGTACTGGGATTCGGCGCCTTCGGCCGCGTGTACATCGCGGGTGACGAGGCCGAGGTGATCGAGGCGAGGAAAGTGGTGGAAGCGAGGCTCGCGGACATCGGCGGCAGGGTCCTGGACACCAAGGCGGCGCGGATATAGACGCTGACCGGATCCGATGGACGATGTGCGGACCGGCAATGACCGACAAGGAGATGGCGACATGGCAGAAACGAACGATGCGCTCGGGATGATCGAGACCAGGGGATTCGCCGGGATGGTGGAAGCCGCCGACGCGATGGTTAAGGCGGCCAAGGTCGACCTCATCGGGTTCGAGAAGATCGGCGGCGGGTACGTCACGGCGATCGTGCGCGGCGACGTGGCCGCGTGCCGCGCGGCGGTCGACGCCGGCGCCAGGTCGGCGGAGAAGGTCGGCGAGGTGGTGTCGACCCACGTGATCCCGAGACCGCATGAGGCGGTGGACGCGGTCCTCCCCCTGGGCAGGAAGCCCGCCGCGGCCAAGAAGTAGCGAGGGAGCCCCGATGGTACTCGCGCGGGTGAGGGGGACCGTGGTCTCCACGCACAAGCCCTCCAGCATGGAAGGCCTCAAGCTGCTCCTCCTCGAGAAGGTCGATCCCGTGACCATGAAGGGCAAGGGCGATTTCGTCGTGGGGGTCGACAGCGTCGGGGCCAATGCCGGGGAGATCGTGTTCTTCGTGACCGGGTCGAGCGCGCGGATGACCGAGACGACGAAGGGAAAACCTTCGGACGCCACGATCATCGCGATCGTCGACGCGATAGAGAAGGACGGCGCCCTGACGTACGAGAAGGCCCGGCCCGAATGAACATGGCCCGTGTCCGCGGCACCGTCGTCGCGACCGCGCGGTCGGACGGCGTCGCGCATGCGCGCTTCCTGCTCGTCGAGGAATGCGACCAGAAGGGCGAAGGCAGGGGCGAATACCTCGTCGCGCTGGACATGGTGGGCGCGGAGAGGGGACATCTGGTCCTGCTCGCGCAGGGCAGCTCCTGCAGGTGGACCCGGGAAACCGACGGGAAGCCCATGGACGCCCTCATCGTGGCGATCGTCGACCGGATGGACCAGGCCGGCGTGGATGTCTGGAAGCAGGATTGACGGGAGCGGGCATGGCAGACTTGACTGACAAGATCCGGCTGATCGCCGAGCAGGTGCTCGGGAGCCAGGATATACAGGCGCTGCTGAGGGGTGCCGAACCCGTCCCCGCCGCGCCCTCGAGGGCGGGCATTTTCCGCGATATCGACTCCGCGGTGGCCGCGGCGGCGGTGGCGCAGCGCGAGCTGGCCGCCCTGCCCCTCGAGAGACGCAAGGCGATGATCGCGGCGATGCGCCGCGTCATCGCCTGGAACAACAGGGACCTGTCGGAAGCGGCGGTGGCCGAGACGGGCTTGGGGAACCTCGCGGACAAGCAGGCGAAGAACGCGCTCGCCGCGGAGAAGACGCCGGGGGTCGAGGACATCGAGCCGACGGCGAGGACCGACGAGCACGGGCTCACCCTCACCGAGCCGGCTCCCTGGGGGGTCATCGGCGCGATCACCCCCGTGACCAACCCGATCGCGACGATCGTCTGCAACGCGATCGGCATGATCGCCGCCGGCAATAGCGTCGTGTTCAACGTCCACCCCGGTGCCAAGGGTATTTCCTGCCGGCTGGTCGGCATGCTCAACGAGGCCATCATCTACGAAAGGGGGCCGCGCAACCTGCTGTGCGCGATCGCCGAACCCACGATCGAGAGCGCCGGCGAGCTGATGAGGCACCCCGGGATCGCGCTCCTCGTCGTCACGGGCGGACCGGCCGTCGTGAAGGCGGCGATGGGGAGCGGCAAGAAGGCGATCTGCGCGGGACCGGGCAATCCGCCCTGCGTGGTCGACGCTACCGCGGACATCCCCAAGGCGGGGAGGGACATCGTCGCGGGCGCCAGCTTCGACCACAACGTGGTCTGCATCTGCGAAAAGGAAGTCCTCGCCGTGGACGCCATCGCCGACAGGCTCAAGGACGAGATGAGGAAGAACGGCGCATGGGAGCTCACCGGGGCGCAGATCGACGCCGTCACCAAGCTGGTGATCGCCGAGCCGGGCGGCCCCGACCGCGAGGGCGCCCCGAACAAGGCCTGGGTCGGCAAGAGTCCGGTCGCGATCGCGCGGGCTGCCGGCATCGAGGTCCCCCCGGAGACGAGGCTCCTCCTGATGGAGGTGGGCCGCGAACACCCGCTCGTGTGGACGGAGCAGCTCATGCCCGTCCTGCCCCTCGTGCGCATGAAGGACGTCGACGAGGCGATCGACTTCGCCGTGCTGGTGGAGCGGGGCTGCCGCCACTCCGCCATGATCCACTCGCACGACATCGTGAAGCTTTCGCGCATGGCCAAGGCCATGGACTGCTCGCTGTTCGTCAAGAACGGGCCCTGCTACGCCGGCCTCGGCCAAGGCGGGGCCGGGCACACGTCCTTCACGATCGCGAGCCCCACGGGCGAGGGCATCACGCGCGCCCGCACCTTCACGCGCGAGCGCAGGTGCACGCTCGTCGACTCGTTCCGGATCGTGTGAGGGCTGCGATGAAACTCGCGAAAGTCATAGGCAGGGTGGTCAGCACGAGGAAACTGCCCTGCTTCGAGGGCCTGAAGCTCCTGCTCGTGCAGCCGCTGGACCAGAAGCTCCAGGATTCGGGGCCCGCCATCGTGGCATGGGATACGGCAAGGGCGGGAGAGGGCGATCTCGTGTTCTTCGAGTCCGGCAAGGAAGCCGCCCAGGCCAACCCGAACGGCTGGTTCAATCCCGGCGACGCGGCCATCCTGGGCATCGTCGACTCGGTCGACCGGGAGGAGATGCCATGATGGCCGGCAAGGTGGTGGCCAAGGTCGTATCCACGGAGAAGCATGCGCATTACGTGGGATACAAGCTGCTCATGGTCCAGCCGCTCGACGACGGTGGGAAGCCAAGCGGCAGGCCCCTGCTCGCCGTGGACGGCGTGCAGGCGGGCGTCGGCGACCTCGTACTCGTGGTGGACGAAGGCGGTTCGGCCAGGAGCGTCGTCGGCGACGAGCAGGCCGTCACGATACGGACGGCGATCTGCGGGATCATCGACAGGATCGATATCGAGGTGGACGAGTGAGCGATCGAGATGACGGCGAATTCGCGGACCCGGTCCGCAGCGTCGCGATGGGGGCCGACCATGGCGCGGTCGCCCAGAAGGAAATGCTGGCGAGGTACCTCGGGCTCCTCGGGTATCTCGTCGTGGATGTCGGATGTTTCGGCACCGACAAGGCGGATTATCCCGATATCGCCGCGGCGGTCTGCCGCAAGGTCGTCTCGGGCGACTGCGAGCGCGGGATCGTCCTCGACGGAGCGGGCATCGGCTCCTGCATGGCCGCCAACAAGGTCAGGGGAATCAGGGCGGCGCTGTGCTACGACCTCAGGACGGTCGTCAACAGCAGGGCGCACAACAACGCGAACGTGCTGACCCTCGGCGGCCCCATGCACGGACCCGACGCGCTCGCGGAAATGGCGCGGGTCTGGCTCGAGACGCGCTTCGAGGGCGGACGTCACATCGTGCGCATAAACAAGATGATGGCATTGGAGCGTGGAGGCTCGATCGACTGATGGACCAGAACCAGATCATCCAGAAGATAGTGGAGGAAGTCATGGCGAGGATGGTCGCCGTGCCGGGAGCGCAGGCGGCCGCACCGGTCCCGCCCGCCAAGCCGGCGGCCGGAGCCGGGGAAGGCTTGTTGCCCCCGGACCTGGCGAAGTACATCGACCATACGCTCCTCAAGCCCGATGCCACCGTGGAGCAGATAAACGTGCTCTGCGACGAAGCGGTGAAGTATCGCTTCTGGTCGGTGTGCGTGAATTCCTCGTGGGTGGAGTATTGCGCGCGAAAGCTCGGAGGAACTGGCGTGAAGGTGTGCGCGGTCGTCGGATTCCCCCTCGGCGCGATGGACAGCCGCTCCAAGGGTCTCGAGGCCCGGACCGCGGTGGCCAACGGCGCCGCGGAGATCGACATGGTCGTCAACATGGGCACGCTCAAGGCCAAGGACCTGAAGGCGGTCCGCGAGGACATGCTTGCGGTGCGCAGGGCTTGCAGGGCCGGGATCGTGCTCAAGGTCATCATCGAGACCTGCCTCCTGACCGACGAGGAAAAGGTGCTCGCCTGCCAGATCGCCAAGGATATCGGCGCGGATTTCGTGAAGACCTCGACCGGGTTCAGCAAGAGCGGCGCCACGGTCGCTGACATAACGCTGATGCGCAGGACGGTCGGCCCCAAGATGGGAGTGAAGGCATCGGGAGGGGTAAAGAGTTTTGAGGACGCCGTCCAGATGATACGTGCGGGAGCCACGCGGCTCGGGACGAGCTCGGGCGTCGCCATCGTGAGCGGGCAGGCGGGCTCCGCGGCCTATTGAGCATCGCGTCGCCACACGTGGCTCCGCGCGGCCGGTGCCGACCGGATACCGCCCTATTCCGGAAGCTCTGAGACAATGCTGACGCCTGAACTCGCCCCAATCCGATCCGCGCCGGCGTCGAGCATCTGGAGGGCGTCGTGGTAGTTGCGCAAGCCCCCGGAGGCCTTGATCTTCATCCGGTTGCCGACGACCTTGCGCATGAGGCGGACGTCGTCCACGCTGGCGCCGCCGGTGCCGAATCCCGTGCTCGTCTGCACGAAGCGCGCCCCGGCCTTGAGGGACGCCTCGCAGGCCTTCTCCTTCTCGGCGTCGGTGAGATAGCAGGTCTCGATGATCACCTTGACGGTCGCGTTCCCCGAGGCCTTGACGACCGACCGGATGTCGTCCTCGACGGCGCGCCAGTCGCCGGACTTGGCTGCCCCGACATTGATCACCATGTCGACTTCGCGGGCTCCCTGCTTCACCGCCAGCGCTGCCTCGGCCGCCTTCACCTCCGTGGCGTTGGCGCCGAGGGGGAAGCCGATGACGGTGCAGACCATCACCTTCGAACCTGCGAGCTCACGGGCGCAAAGCGGCACCCAGCAGGGATTGACGCAGACACCCGCGAAGCAGAACTTCCGCGCCTCGGCGCAGAGCTCGCGGATCTGCTGCTCGGTCGCGATGGTCTTGAGGGTCGTGTGATCGATCGTCGCCGCCAGTGCGTCCTTGGTCCATGCAGTGGGCATGTGTGACTCCTCTTTTTTACGGGCGCGCCCCGGACGGGGTGCACCTCTCCAGATCTGGAAACAGCACTCTGCTAGAGCAGTTCGCGCCGCGTCTGGACCAGCTTCCGGAGCTCGTCGAGCATCCGCCTGTCCACCGACTCGGCGATGGGATAGATGAATCTTTCCGTCTCGTCCGTGTAGCGGACGATGAACTCCACGTCGGTAACGTATCCGATCGAGATCATGTTGCTGATCCTGTCCGCGGTCTTGAGCACCCTCGCCGAACGGGATCCGAAACGCCTGATCCGTTCCAGGAATTCCGGTTTCGTCTCGACGGGACGGCGGGTCACCTCGAGCACCAGCTTGTAGACCTCCGCGGCTTCGTCGTCGATCTCGAGGATGGAACCCCGGTCCAGATCCGGCAGGTCCTCGACGATGTCGTGGATGAGGCTCGCCTTGAGCAGGACCGAGTCGATGTAGCCGTAGTCCATGAGTATGCCCAGGGTGTCGATCTGGTGGCGGAACATGTTGCCGCCGGATCTCCTGGGCTTGCCGATGAGCGCGGAGGCCAGCTGGATGTAGGGCGCCAGGTGCATCTCCCTGAGCTTGACCATGTCGTCGGGCTTCATGAGGAGAATGTCATCGCCGTGAGGCGCGTCGCCTTGGCTCTTGTCCATGATGCTCCGTGTCGACATCCAGGCGGACTGACAGCACCCGCCTGAACTCCTTTCAGGCCAGATCCCGGACGTATTGTTCGAGCTTGCCGATCCTGCGCTCGGCTTCGGCCAGCTTCTCGCGCTCCCCCCGTACGATCTCCTCGGGGGCCGACGCGGTAAAATTGCCGTTGGACAGTTTCGTCCTGAGTCGCTCGGCGAAGGAGCGTTCCTTTTCGGCGTCCTTGGAGAGCTTCGCGGCCAGTTCCTTCGCGTCGATGACGTCGCGCACGATCACCCAGGCTTCGAAGCCGTTCCCCACGAGCGCCACGGCGCCTTCCGGCTTGACGTCCGCCTTCTCCAGGCCGGGCGCGTTCGCGAGCAGGGCGACCAGGGCGCCGTTCTGGATTATGTACTCGGCGGCAGCGAAACCCGGTTCGAAACGGACGGCCACGCGCGCCTTCTTCTCCGGCGCCACGCCGAACTCGGAACGCAGGGTACGCACGAGCCGCACGAGCTCCTGCAGCGAGCCGAATTTCACCCCGAGTTCCGGGGCTTCCCGTTCCTTCGACGGTTCGGGGTACTTGCGGACGATGAGCCGCCCTCGCTTGTTCGGCAGCATCCCGTAGATCTCCTCGGTCACGAAGGGAAGCAGGGGATGCAGGAGGGCGAGCGTCTCCTCGAGCACGTCGAGGAGGATCGTGGCGGCGCGGTCCTTTTCGCGGCCGTCGTCCCCGCGGAAGGAAATCTTGGTCGCCTCGATGTACCAGTCGCAGAAGTCGTTCCAGAAGAATTCGTGCGCCGCCTGGGCCGCCTCGTTGAAGCGGTAGCCTTCCAGCGAGCCACGGCAGGCCGCGGCGGCGGCGTTCAGCCTGTGGAGGATCCAGCGGTCGACGTCGCTGTACCCGAGGGAACCCGCGGGGAGGAGTTCGCGTCCCTCGAGGTTGCCGAGGATGTAGCGGCTGGCGTTCCAGAGCTTGTTCGCGAACCTGGAGCCGAGCTTGAAGCTTTCCCTGTCGACGAGGACGTCCTGGCCAGAGGCGCAGTTGAAGGCAAGCGTGAACTTGAGGGCGTCGGCGCCGTATTCGTCCACGATCTCCAGCGGATCGAGGCCGTTCCCGAGGGACTTGGACATCTTCCTGCCCTGCTTGTCGCGGACGAGGCCGTGGATGCAGACGTCGCGGAAGGGGCTCTTCCCGGTGAATTCCATGCCTGCCATGATCATCCGCGCCACCCAGAAGAAGATGATGTCGTAGCCGGTCATGAGGGTCGACGTCGGGTAGAACTTCCGGAAATCGGCCGTGTCCTTCGGCCAGCCGAGGGTGCTGAACGGCCAGAGCCAGCTGGAGAACCAGGTGTCCAGCACGTCCTCGTCCCGGCGGAGTTCCGTCGACCTGCACTTCGGGCAGATCACCGGATCATCGCGGTCCGCGATGACGTGGCCGCAGGAGTCGCAGTACCACACGGGAATGCGGTGACCCCACCAGAGCTGGCGGCTGATGCACCAGTCGCGGATGTTGGTGAGCCAGTGCTCGTAGGTGTGCTCCCACTTCTTCGGGTAGAAGACCACGTCGCCGTCGCGCCAGGCCTTGAGGGCCTTTTCCGCGAGCGGCTTCATGCGCACGAACCACTGCTTCGAAAGGAAGGGCTCGATGGTCGTGCCGCAGCGGTAGCAGTGTCCCACCGCGTGCGCGTGCTCCCTGACCTCCTTGAGTAGGCCCGCGGCCTCGAGATCCGCCAGCACGGCTTCGCGTGCCGCAACCACCTTCATGCCCCGGTATTTCCCCGGGACATTGTCGTTGAGCGTGCCGTCGGGCGCGAGCACGTTGATCCGCTGAAGGCCGTGGCGGTTCCCTACCTCGAAGTCGTTCGCGTCGTGCGCCGGGGTGATCTTCACGATCCCGGTGCCGAAGGTCCGGTCCACATAGGAGTCGGCGATGACCGGTATGAGGCGATCGGTCAGGGGCAGCTTCACGCGTTCGCCGACGAGGGCGGCGTAACGCTCGTCGTCGGGATGCACGGCCACCGCCGTGTCCCCGAGGAGGGTTTCCGGACGGGTGGTGGCGATCTCGATGCGCCCCGAGCCGTCCGCCAGCTCGTACCAGATATGGTACATCTTGCCGTTCTCGTCCGCGTGCTCGACCTCGTCGTCGGAGAGGGCCGTACCGCAGGACGTGCACCAGTTCACGAGGTACTCGCCGCGGTAGACGAGGCCGCGCTCGTAGAGCATCACGAAGACGTCGCGCACCGCCCGGGAGAGCCCGTCGTCGAGGGTGAATCGCTCGCGGCTCCAATCCACGCTGGCCCCGATCCTCGCGAGCTGGTTCCGGATGAAGGCCTTGTGCTCTCTGGCCGTCTTCCAGGTTTCCTCGACGAACGATTCGCGCCCGAGTTCGTGGCGGCTCCTGCCTTCCTTGCGCAGGCGCCGTTCCACGACGTTCTGCGTGGCGATCCCGGCGTGGTCCGTGCCCGGCACCCAGAGCGTGGGGCGGCCGAGCATGCGGTTGTAACGCACGGAGATGTCCTGAAGGCTGTTGTTGAGGCCGTGCCCCATGTGGAGCACGCCGGTCACGTTCGGAGGGGGGATGACGACGACGAAGGGCTGTTTCCCGGCTTCCCCGGCGGGCTCGAAGAGCCGCTCGGATTTCCACATCGCGTAGATGCGGTCTTCGAAGCCTTTCGGGTCATAGGCCTTCGCCAGCTCGATCGCTTTCACCTGTACTACCCTCCGTCGGGGCTGACGCTCGGTCCGCCCCGGGCTCGGGGTGGATGTGACGCCGCCCCGTTTCCCCGCCGCCCCTCGTCATCGGGGAAACGGGTACCGGCAATCTACCAGAAAAGACGGTGCAATGGCAAAGGGGAGCGGAGGGAAGCCGCTCCACTCCCCGGAACTCGCTGCCAGTCACCGTGACAAAACCGGATAATTCGTCTATCGTGTGCGCATGGATCGAACCGACGTCCTCATCGTCGGCACGGGGCCCGCCGGCCTCGCCGCCGCCTTCGAAATCAGTTCGCGCGCGCCCAGGCTCACGGTGGCGATGATCGACCGGGAGAAATTCTCCACGGGCGGCCTGCGAAACGACTGTAAAATGAATTTCACCTACCCCATCGGATTCCCCGTGGACGTGTGGACGGAAGACCTCGCGAAAGCGTACCTCGCGCGCACAGAGGAGTTCCTCAAACCCCCGATCATGGACAGGAAAAACGTGTCCGTGTACGCCCGTCGGGCCGAGAAGATCGGCGTCAGGCTGCTCGAGATCCGCCAGGCCCACCTCGGTACGGACGGCGGCCTGGCACTCATCAAGGACCTCACCGCCGAACTCATGCGGCGCGGCGTGGCCATCTCGCTCGGGGAAAACCTCCTCGGGATCGACGCTGCCTCCCGGGTCGCGACCACCGACCGGCGCGAGCTGTCCTGGGGCGCCCTTGTCGTCGCTCCCGGGCGGAGCGGCTTTTCGTTCGTGCAGAGCCTCCTCACGACGCTCGGGGTGCCGTTCACCGACAACGTCGTGGACATCGGGGTGCGGGTGGAGACGAGGGAGGGAAACTACCAGATCGTCAAGGATTACTACGACCCCAAGTTCATATTCCCCGAAAAGACGCGCACCTTCTGCACGAACTCGCGGACAGCCCGCGTGGTCCAGGAGAAATACGTCACGGACGACGGACGCGCCTACTACAGCGTGAACGGCCACGCCTACGCGGACGAGAAGATGCGGAACGGGCTGGCGAATTTCGCCATGCTCAGGACCGTGGAATTCACCGAGCCGCTCGCCTCGGGGCAGCGCTTCGCGGAAATGCTCGGGATCCAGGCGGCGCTCATGGGCGGGGGAAGGCCCATCATGCAGCGCATCGGCGATTTCCGCCTCGGCAAGCGCTCGAAGCTGTCCGGGTTCTCAGGCGACCTCTACGATTTCGAGCCCACGCTGGCTTCCGCCACGCCGGGGGATATCTCGCTCGCGGCGCCTTCGAAGATACTCCGGGCCATCTGGAAGTCGCTCAAGGCCCTCGACACGATCGTGCCGGGCGTCCTCCACCCGAGCACGATCATGTACTACCCGGAGATCAAGCTCTACGCGAACCGGCCGACCTTCGCCGACGGAAGCTTCCGCGTCGCCGACCGGGTATGGATGATCGGCGATGGGGCAGGCACGAGCCGCGGGATCACCGCGGCGTGGTCCAGCGGGCTCCGGGCGGCCGACGGGATCATGGACGCGTTGCGCGACTGAAGCCGGCGAGCCGGGCGCGTCCTCACTTTTCCCGAAGGTCGTGACCCCGTCCCGGGCTGCCTGGGAGGGAGCGCGGAGGCTGCGCGCGCAGCGGTCGCGGAACAGCTTCGCGGGTTCGTCGGAGGGGTTGTTCCGGATCATCGACTCGTACGCGACGAAGGCTTCCTCGAAACGGCCTGTCCGGTAGGGTTCCCACGCCGATGCCCTGTCCGCCGGAATGAGCTTGTGCCTGCTTTGGCGGTACCGCCGGGACTTTTCCTTGACGCGGCGCGCTTCCCTTCCGTATATTGTCGCTCCGGAAGGCGGGAAAACAGCGAGCACGGGTTCCCCGCACCCATCTCAAGGAGCATGATGCCATGGACAGGAATTTCCTCGAAAAATACGCGAACGTCCTCCTCACCGCGGTGAACATCCAGAAGGGCCAGAACCTCCTCGTCAGGGGCGAACCCGTCCATGCCGGATTCGCCTCGATCATCGCGGCGGAGGCTTACAAGCGCGGCGCGCGCTACGTGCGATTCGACAACAACGAGATAGAGAACCCCGCCCTGTACCGCGCGCGCATCGAGCATTCGGACCCGGGCTTCCTGGAGTACGTTCCCCAGTTCCGTCTCGATTTCCTCAAGACCCTGGTCGAGGAGAACTGGGCGCTCATCGCGATCCGGACTCCCGAGGATCCCGGATCGCTCGCCGCCCTCGACCAGGAGCGGAACGCGGTCGTCGGGCGGGCGATCGCCGAAGCGTCCAGGCCCTGGCAGCGCCGCGTCAACAACAACGAGATCGCCTGGCTCGTCGCCTTCGCCCCGACCGAAAAACTCGCAGGCAAGATCATGGAAAAAACCGCCGGCCCCGACGCCGTCGAAGAGCTCTGGAAGGTCCTCATCCCCATCCTCAGGCTGGACCGGGAGGACCCGGCCGCCTTCTGGGCCGAGCACGGCAAGCGCCTCGCCCGCCGCGCCGAATCCATCACCGCGCTCAAGCTGGCCAAGATCAGGTTCAGGGGTCCCGGCACGGACTTCGTCATCGGCCTGTCGGATCGCGCGCTCTGGCACGGTGGTCCGTCCCTCACGCCGCGCGGGATCGAGTTCGAGCCGAACATCCCCACCGAGGAGGTGTACACGAGCCCCGACTGCCGCGTCGCCGAGGGAAGGGTGGCTTTCACGCGCCCCGTCTTCGTTCCGAGTGTCGGAAAGATCATCGAGGACGGCTGGCTGGAATTCAGGAACGGCGAAGTCGCCGACTACGGCGCCGCCGCGGGCAAGGACGTGCTCGACACCTACTTCGCCCTCGATCCGAACGCGAAGCGGCTCGGTGAGGTCGCCCTGGTCGACGTCGACTCGCCGATCTTCAAGTCCAACCGGGTGTTCTACAACATCCTTTTTGACGAGAACGCTTCGTGCCACATCGCGCTCGGTTCCGCCTACCCGGGCTGCCTGCGCGGCGGGGAATCCATGGGCGAGGACGAGCTGCGCTCCATCGGCGCCAACTTCGCGAACGTCCACACGGATTTCATGATCGGGTCGCCCGAGGTCGAGGTTTCCGGCGTGACGCGCGACGGGGAAATCATCCCGATCATACGGAACGGCATCTTCACGCTCTGAGACTTGGCAAGGAATTTGCCACTGAGGCACGGTGCGCAGGCCGAGCCAGATCGGCGCTTCCCGCCCTCCCGGTCGGCCGCGCCCCCGGCGCGTTTCGTCCCCTCGTCCCCGCGCCGGGTCACCGCGTTCCTCCTTCGAGCCGCCGGTACGCGGCCGCATTCTTTTCGTATTCCGTCTTCATGCCCGAGAGCAGGTATCCGCCTTGCCCGGTGATCCGGTAGTATTTGCGTGGATGCCCGGAATCCGGCGTCGTCCAGGAAGCGGCCAGGCTCTCCTCCCGCGTCATCCTCATGAGCAGCGGATACAGCGTGCCCTCCGAAACCCCGAGCCCGGCCCCGTTCAGGCTCTCCATCATGTCAAGGCCATAGCTCGGGCCCTTCCCCGCGAGCAGGACCAGCACACACAGGTCAAGGAAGCCCTTCCTGCTCTGCGTGCGCCATTTTCCGATCAGGATATCGGTTTCTTCCATAATTGCTCCTCCTCTTGCCGTGAAAAGTCATCTATAATCAGGAAATTTGGATTTGCCATTATATCTTGCATTGCATAATATAATATTATGAATCGGCTTCGTCCAGTGAATACTGTAAAAATCGTTAAGGGTTGAGGGAACCGGATTTCAGTCGGCAGGGCAGGTGGCAAAGGACGATCGGACCCTTTTCACAAGCCGGAGTTCGGTCTCCGAGGGGGATGGCTGCGGGTCGGCAAGCTCAGGCCTGTCCTGGAGTCCGCCTGCGATGCCTTCGGATTCCGGCAGGACTGTCGGTGCGGAGGGAGACGAGGAACATCGTCATGGTCGGTGTCAGTACCGCTTTGGGGAGGAAAGATTGGCCAGCGGCCGCGTCATCCGCAGGGATGCCTTCCAGATCCGTTGGCAGGGTGCATGGCAAGAGGAAAACGAAGGACGGTCCCGATCTGCACCATGTAAAGACCGCCGCCGTGCCGCGGCGTGCGATGACGAAGCCCCGGGAAAACGAAAAGCCATCCCGACGCCGCTCTGGGGGAGCGGCGAACGGGATGGCCGGTCATGACGAAACGGTCAGCGACGGTTTCAGCCGAAGAACGACTTCGGATCGACGACCGGGGCCGTTTCCGGTTTGGTTTCCGGTTTCTTCCCAGCCGGTTTCTTCACCGCGACCTTCTTGACGGCCGGTTTCTTCAGCAACGGCTTCTTGGCGACGGGTTTCTTCTCCGCGACCTTCTTGGCAGCCGGTTTCTTGAGCGGCGTCTTCTTGGCGACGGGTTTCTTCACCGCGGCTTTCTTGACGGCCGGTTTCTTCGCCGCAGCCGGTTTCGCGGTTTTGACCGCCGTTTTTTTCACTGCCGTCGTCGCGGGGGCGGCGGTCATCGAGGACGCTTTCTTGGGCATCTTCTCTCCTCCGTTAGGAATCCGTCCGCCTTGGCGGGGGACTCCATCCGTCCACTGGCGGACGGTGCTCTCGAAATAATGTACGCCGACGGCGCATCGCCGTCGAAACCCGGTCGACCGATCCGAAACAACGTCGTTCCGATCGACCGTTCGTTCTCACCTGAAATGATACAGTAACTCGGGATTTTCGCAAGTCCCCATCGACGCGGCGCGAACGATTATTCGCGTTCTTCCCGTGCATCTCCCCTCATGATGCCGGCTTCAGTTCAGATTATCGTCGGATAGCCGGGAAAATATAAGTCCCTCGCGCGCGACACGCGGGAAAAAAAGGGTCTTCCACGAGCGGATCATCCCGTATACACTTGAAACGATGACCAAACGGCGAATTCCGGAACATTCCGCCCGCGCGATGCTGGCCAGGATCGCTCAACGATTCATCGTGGTGGCGGACTCCTACGCGTCCTCCGAGATGGCGAATCATGCAGCCGCGGGCGCCTACTCCTTCCTCCTCTCTGCGGCGCCCGCCTCGCTCGTCATATTCTCCGCGGCATCGGTCTTCATGCGTCCTTCGCCGGAAATGCTCGACCGGTTCCTCCAGTACGTGGAGGCGTTCATCGGCCGGGGCATCGGCGAAGGCGTATCGGACCTGGTGACGACCGGCGGAATCGGCGCCTTCGCCGCGGTTTTCGGCGCGGTCAACCTGGTCTGGGCGTCGCGGCTGTTCGTGCTCTCGGTTCAGCGCGGCATCAGGGTCGTCTGGGCCGGCACCGCGAAGATCAACGTCCTCAGGGAAAACGTCCTGACCTTCGTCGCGGAACTTGTGGCCATCTTCCTCGCGGTAGCCATCATGCTCGCGTCCGCGGCCGCGGAGCTCTTCTTTTCGTCCCTCGCCGCCCGCGGCCCGCTCCCCCTGCCCCTCCTGCCTTTCAAGTACGCGCTGTCCTTCGCTCCGGTCGCGGCCATGTCCTGCTTCGTGTACCTGTCGTACCGCTTCCTGCCGCCTGAACGGCCGACGATCCGCTCGTCCGCGATCGGGGCCCTGGCCTGCACCGCTTCCTTCGCGGCTTTCAGCGCGCTGCTCGCGCTGTTCGTGGACGCCGCGCGCTACGACCTGCTCTACGGGGTGCTTGGGCATGTGATCGCCGCGCTCATCAATGTCTACACGTTTTTTTCGCTCTACTTTTTCTTCGCCGGGTGGGTTTTCGCGACGGAAAATTTCGACGCCCTGCTCCTCTGCCGCTGCGTCAGCCTCAGGAGGCCGGGCGGCCCGCGCCCGAACCGCCTCGGGCGGAAGCTGTTCCTCTCCCCGGCCCGGCTCTTCGAACGCTACCTCGTCCGGCATGGGGCGGGTCAGGTAATTTTCAACAAGGGCGACGACGACACCACGACCTACTTCGTGCTTTCCGGAGAAATCGGCATACATATCGGCCGCCGGTCCGCGAAACCCATGTCCCGAATCGGATCTGGCGAATTCTTCGGCGAGATGGCCGGGCTCCTCGGGGAACGCCGGACGGCAACGGCCGCCGCCGAATGCGATACGGAACTCCTCGCGATCCCGCCGAAACTCTTCGAACGCTTCCTCGCGGTGGACCGCATGGCCGATCGCCGCATCGCGGAAAAGCTTTCCGAACGGCTTCGCAACGCCAACGAACGAGCCGCACGCGTCGTGGAATCGTCGACGATCCCGGTCTGTACCGACGATGACCTGGCTTCCGACAGGGCAAAACCGGGTTCGCTGCCGTGAAGCTCCTGGTCGTCAGCGACACCCACGGGGATGTCCGTTACCTCGCGGCCGTGCTCAAGCGCCTCAAGGATGTGGATCTCGTCATCCACTGCGGCGATGGGGCGGGCGATATGGAAAGGGCGCGCCACTACGGGGTTTCCACCCCGCCCTACATCCAGGTCCACGGCAACACCGACCCTGCCGGTTCATTCCCGGGCATCACGGTGGCATCGGCAGCCAGCCGGCGTATCCTCGTCTCGCACGGGCACCACCTCGTCTCCGGCGATTCCATCCAGTCTTTCGTGTGCGCGGCCAAGGAAGCGGGAGCTCACGCATTTTTTTTCGGCCACACCCACGTTCCCTTTCTCGAACGTTCCGACGGCGTCCTCGTACTCAACCCAGGGAGCCTCTCTCGCCCGCGGGGGGGCTACGAGGCTTCCTTTGCCGTTGCGGACGTGCCGGAGGATCCGCTCGCGCCCATGAACGTGTCACTCTACGAAATCATCGCCAGAAACGGACACCTGAGCTTCTCCGAAATCCCCTGAACCGGTTCGGGAATCCTTTCCGCTTTCCAGGTTGGTCCTTGACCGGCGCGGCGGCAGGGTCCAGAATCCAGACCATGAAAACAAGCACCCTCGTGGCCGTCGTTTCGGTTTCCGCGGCTATCGTGGCGCTGTCCGCGGCCGTCATCGCATGGATCGTGCGGCCGAAGGTCCCGTCGGCGGAGACGGTAAGGCGGGAACTCGTCGCCTACGTGAGCTCGCTCTCGCCCGCCGGGTCACTCGGGCTCGTGGAAGGGCGCGAACGGCTCGTGATCCGTGACACGATCAAGGGTCAGCTCTTCGGCGCCACGAAGCTGGGCGAATTCCTCAGGATCCGCTCGGACGCGGTCATCGAGGTGGAAGCATGGGCGGACACCTTCTATGGAGTCAGCCTCGCGGCCGAACTCTGGTCAGTCGCCTGGGATCCCCGCACCCGCTCCCTCGCCGTGCACGCGCCGACGCTGGAAGCCCGCGTTCCCGCCGTCCTCACGGATACCATCACGGTCCGCATCCTCGACCGATCCATCCTCGTGAACGAGGCGAAGGTGGCCGAATCCATGAAGTCGGCGCTCACGAAGCGCTTCACGGAGTACGTCGGCGAACGGGCGGCCGCTCCCGACGTGACCGCAAAAGCCGATGCGGCCCTCGCCGGGATCGTGCGGAACTTCGCGGACAAGCTGGGCTCGGGAGCCGGCTCCGTGAGCGCGAGCGTCGGCGGGGGTCGCTGAAAGCGCCGCTCCTTGCAATGGAAGCCCGAAACCCGTAGTATCCACGGTCATGAGCGACGTACAGATTTCCATCATCGACGAGGAGCAGCTCGACACCGTCCTGGCGACGGACGTGGAGTTCTCGGGCACGGTCATCTTCAAGAAACCTTTCATGATCAAGGGCCGCGTGAGCGGGACCGTGCGGGCCGAGAGCGACCTCTTCATCGACGAAAAAGCCGTGGTCGAAGCTTCCATCACCGCCGAATCCGTATCCATCCGCGGGACGGTCAAGGGCGACATCGTCGCCAGGAAACGCGTCGATCTCTTCGCGTGCTGTTCCGTGGACGGCGACATCACCGCGCCGGAGGTGGCCATGGAAACCGGGTGCCGGTTCAACGGCATCTGTACGATGACGGGCAAGCGGGATGAGGGGAAATAAGCCCTTTCGCGCGTTCGTCCTGACAGCCGCGTTCATGGGCATCGCAGTTTCCGCGTTCGGGCAGGGCAGGCCCGACGCGCTCAAGGCTTACCTGGCCGGCAAATACGAGGAATCCCGCGTCATCTGTCTCAAGGAGATCGAATTCAATCCCCGGAACCTCGAGTCCTACGTGGTGCTCTCGTGGAGCCTCATTTCGCTCGGCAAGTACGCCGACGCGGAACTGTACGCCCGCAAGGCATACGACACCGTCAGGAAGGACCCCCGGATCATCGAGAGTCTCGGCGAAGCAGCCTACTTCCTCGGCAAGAACGAGGATGCCCTCCGCTGGTTCCAGACCTACATCAACGTCCTGCCGGAAGGCACCCGCATCGACGTGGTCTACTATTACATGGGCGAAGTGTACATCCGCACGGGAAAGTACAATCGCGCCGATATCGCGATCCGCACCGCGCTCCAGTTCAGCCCCAACAACGCCAGGTGGTGGGCGCGGCTCGGCTACGCGCGCGAACGGACCGGCGATCTCCGCTACGCCCTCGAAGCCTACGAGAAGGCGCTGGCCTACAGCCCCCAGCTGAACGATGCCGTGCTCGGCAAGGAGCGGGTATCCAAGGCGATCTCACAGTAGCATGGCCTTCCTCGCCAGGTTCCGCACCTTCGGGTGCAAGCTCAACCAGATAGAAACCGAGTCCCTCGCGGCCGCCTTCGCGCGCGCCGGGTTCGAAACCGTCGCGCGCGGACCCGCGCAGGTCTACGTCGTCAACACCTGTACCGTGACAAGCATGGCCGAACAGAAGGCCAGGCGCGAGATCCGGGGCTACCTGCGCGAATCGCCCGCAGGCGTCGTCATCGTGACGGGCTGCTATGCCTCGGTCTCGGCCGCCGACATCGCAGCCCTCGGGCCGCGCGTCGCCGTCTTTCCGGGCGGGCTCAAGTCCGCGCTCCATGCCGCAGCCGCCGACCTGGCCGAGGCGCTCCGGAAGGGCCTGGACGTGTACGACGCCGCCATCGCGGCACTCGAGAGCGCCACCAGATCGTCGTTGGATCGCCCGTCACAAGGCGGCAGCTTCGCCTTTTTCCCGGAGCGCTTCGCCTTCCATTCCCGCGCCTCGCTCAAGGTGGAGGACGGCTGCGACAACCGCTGCGCCTACTGCCGCGTGTGCATCGCCCGGGGCCGCGCGGTATCGCTGGACCCGGAAACGGCGCTCGCCAGGACCCGGGCGCTCGAAGCCTCGGGCGCGCGCGAAATCGTCCTCACGGGTGTCAACCTGAGCCAGTACCGCCGGAGCGGCCTCTCCTTCGCCGGGCTCCTTTCGAAGCTGACGGACGGTACGGAATCCGTCCGCTTCCGGATTTCCTCATGGGAACCCGACCGCGTGGACGGCGAGTTCCTCGAAGCTTTCGCGCATCCGCGAGTGTGCGCCCACGCGCACCTGGCCGCGCAATCCGGCAGCGACGCGGTGCTCGCGCGCATGGGCCGCCGCTATGACCCGGTCACCGTCGCCCGTGCCGTCAGGGATATCCGCGCGGCCAAGGACGATCCCTTCATCGGCTTCGACGCCATCTCGGGCTTTCCCGGGGAGACGGACGCCGAAGCGAGGGAAAGCGCCGATTTTTTCGCATCTGTCGGGCCCGCATGGATCCACGCGTTCACCTTTTCGCCCAGGCCCGGCACGCGGGCGATATCCATGCGCCCCCTCGTTCCCGAACGCGTCGCGGCGGAACGATCGCGGGAGCTGGCAGCTATCGGACGCCGCGGAAGGATCGAATACGCCGCACGCTGGGTGGGCCGCGACGTCATGGCGGTGCTCGAAGCCACGGGTGAGATCGATCCGGACGACGCCCCGCCCTCCGGCGACGAACCGGGGACCGCTCGCGCGGATTTCCATGCGGCCAGGATCGCGGTAGCCGACAATTATCTCAGGCTTTCGGTGCCAGGGCGCCTCCCGGACGGCTCCATCCCCGCGGCGGGCGTCCTCGAACGGCTCAGGATCGAATCCGCGACCGGCGACGGATCGGGTGGACTCGGCGCCCCCGATGCCCGAGCGTGTTTTGTCCGCACGGCGGGATAGAGTATGGTATGGATGGGAGATTCCGGCGGATCCGCCCGCGGTTTCGGGAATTTGCGCCGTGAATCCAGTACATTGATCCTGTACGGCATGGAATGATCCGACGACGGCAGCACGCCGTCGCGGCATCCCGGGCATGGAGCCATCAATCGTCATGAAACGCCTTTTCGCGTTCGCCATAGCCATATTCCTCGCGGCATCGGCAACGGCCCAGACCACGTCGTTTCCGGCGTTCAGGGGACGGGACGCGCGCTCGTCCGCCTTTGCCGACGTGTTCCGGACGGTTTCCTCGGGCACCGATTCCTTCTTCGGCAATCCGGCCGGCTACATCGGGTCGAAGCAGGACATCCTCGTGGTCGGCGCGCAATCGTGGATGTACGGCGACGGCCGGGACGCGATCATAGCCCTCCTGCCGGACGTGCTCTCCGGCGGTCCCATGCCCGCACCCGGGGAGAATTTCCGCGGTTTCGGACTCGGGTTCAAGATCGGCGCGGGCTTTGCTGGCCGCGGCCTCGGGCTCGGCGTCTTCCTGGGCAGGGATTCCTTCGTCGCGAAAAATCCGGGCGAAACGTCCATCGTGGACGCCATCCTCTGCGGCGTTTTCGGCGCGGCGATTCCCGTCGAGATCGGGTTCGGAACGCTGCGTTTCGGCGTCGACATACGCCCCTTCTACCGCCTGCGAGGATTGCCGGACGAGGCTGCCGTGGCGGATTTCGCGGCCTCCGGCGGGGACTACGGCGATTTTTCAGGCGGAACGCAAGCCCTGTCCGGGGTCGGCGTGGCCGTGAACGCCGGGGTGATCTGGGATGCGGGCCCCGTTTCGGTCGGCTTCGTCGCGCGCGACATCTCCCCGAGCTTTCCCGTCGTGGCCTCTACCGTGAAGGAGTGCATGGATTCCATCCTGGGCGGGGGATCGGGCGGCTTCACGCCCTCCGGCACCGCGACCCTGGACCCGGACATTTCCCTGGGATTGTGCTGGAGACCCATGCCCGAAGGCCGGGCCAGGTCCATCTTCGATCCCAGGCTCGGTGCGGAATTCCGCGACATCTACGGCGTGGCGCTCGGCACGACCGACATTGCCGACGCCCTGGCCGTCGGCATCGAAAGCGTCTTCGCGTCGACCCTGGCGCTCAGGGCCGGGCTGAACGGATCGAGGCTCTCCTTCGGGATCGGGTTCCGCCTGCTCGCCTTCGATCTCGATGCGGCCGTCTTCGATCTCGCGGAAGCGGAGTCAGGACGTTCGGGCGTCGCGATCCGATTCAATTTCAGGCTGTAACGGGACGCCGGCCCCTTTCGGCCGGCTTTGCCGGAGATCGGCGCGGTTTTCAGCCGATAATGATCGGGTAAACCGCGGCGCAACGCATGCAAGATCGCCGGTCGGCCCGGAAAGGCCGCCCGGCAGAGCACCACGGAGGTTGTCCATGAAACGGTACCGCCCGCTCGCGACATTCGCAGTTCCGGCGATGGTCGCAACCATCTTTCTCGCATCATCCTGCCAGCAGTTCTTCACGTCCTCGCTCGGGGAATTCGCGGCCCGCGATTCCTACGACCTTAGCGGCATCACCCAGGACCAGGCGATCGACCTCGCCGCACAGGCCATGGACAACCGCGACACCGATCTCGCCGGAGAGCTGCTTCCCGAAATGGCCGGTTTCGTCGCGGACCACCCGAACGATGCCGCCCTCGTGGCGTCGGCCACCCAGGTGGCAGGGCTGGCCACCGGCATCGACGATGCCGTCATGGGCGCCCTCGCCGACATCGGGCTCGATGCCCTCATGGACGATCCTGCCGCCAACGCCGGCGTGATCGCTTCATACCTCGATGG
Organism: Spirochaetota bacterium; assembly: GCA_026398615.1. Lineage (GTDB taxonomy): Bacteria > Spirochaetota > Spirochaetia > Treponematales > UBA12059 > JAPLSN01. The sequence continues at coordinate 83,703 of JAPLSN010000011.1, forward strand.
TGTCACCGTGAATGCCGACGCGCTCGCCATCTTCACGGCGCTCGAAGCCGCCGACCCCGCCGGGCTGGCCGCGGCCGGCATCGGCGCCGGCGATTATGTCAACGCCGCGCTGGCTCTCGTCGTCAGCGAACTCGGCTCCGCCGCGAACGTGGAAGCCGCCCTGGCCACGGGTACGTATCCGGGAGGCACTCCGGCTTTCCAGGCGCTGCCGAACGTGACCCTCGCCGCGGACCTCATCGCCAGCGCCCTGCTGGTCTGGCCGGACGACGACATCCTGAGCGGCCTTTCAGAGCTGTTCGCCGATGTGCTCTGAGCGGTCGGACAAAGATCCAAGGAGCATACCGTGCGAAGTTTAATCCGATTCGCGGCCGTCGTGGCCTTGACCATGACCGTCCCGGCGGCATGGACCCAGACCTCCTCGTCCCTGACCATGCCCTCGGTTCGCTGGACCGCCCTCGGCGGCAGGCACGTCGCCGTAGCCGATGACTACTATTCGATCTTCACCAATCCCGCGGGCTTCGTGGAGGAGGACGCAGTCGTCTCGTTTTCGCGCATTTCGCTCGACGTGGCCGGCCCCATGTTCGACATCGCCGCGATGATAGCGGGCGGCGGCGACCCCATCGCCGAGATCACGAACCTGCTCGACGACCGCCAGCGGCTCTATGCGCGCTTCGACCTCGTGGGTCCCCTGTCCATCGGCTACGTCGGCGACGGCCTCGGCCTCGGCCTCTTCGTGCGCGAAACCGCCACGCTCAACGTCACCTCGATCACGAACGCCTCGTTCAAGGTCGCCTTCGACGCCCTCGTCGTGGGCGGCTACGCGCACCGCTTCGACCTGGGCGGCGGACAGCTGCTCGACGCGGGCTTCATGCCCAAGGGTTTCGTCAGGAACAGCTTCGCGCAGGGCGGGACCATCACCGCGGTCATGGGGGAAGTGGCCAACGTCATGTCGGACGGTGTCTACGAAGTCGCCACGGGGATCGGGCTGGATGCCGGCGCCAGGTGGTCGTGGGACGCCATCGGGCTCGGGGCCGGCCTCGTCGTCAGGGACCTGCTCACGCCCGTCATGACCTCGACCTACACGAGCTACTCGGATTTCGCCTCGGACCCCTCCGCCGCCCGCGTGGGCGACATGGAAGCCGCGCTCGCGCCGCCGGACCTCTCCATCGGCGTGAAGTACCAACCCTCATGGGGCTTCCTCCGCGCGCTCGACACGAACCTCGTCCTCATGCTCGATTACGAGGATGCCTTCAGCTCCTTCCGGACCCTCGCGAGGAATCCCATCCTCAACGTCGGCGCCGGCGCCGAGCTCCGACTGCTCGAGATACTCTCGTTCAGGGTCGGCCTCAAGGACGCGCTGCCCACGGTCGGCTTCGGCGCCGACCTTTCCCTCTTCACGATGGGTTTCTCGATGTACGGCGAGGAACTCGGGCTCGAACCCGGCTCCCGCCCCGTCTTCAACATGATCCTCTCGCTGGAGTTCGAATACTGACGCCCCCCACGCGTTGACACGGCGTCGCGCTTTCTTATACTCTGGCGGAACCCCGGGCCGCTAGCTCAGTAGGTAGAGCAACGCCCTTTTAAGGCGTGGGTCACAGGTTCGAATCCTGTGCGGCTCAAAAAAAACACCCCCTGTTTACAGGGGTGTTTTTTTGATAGGAGCCGCACAGGATTCGAACCGCAGGCTCCGTTCCGAGCGAAGGCGAGGACGAGGCGCACGACGTGCCGAGAGGAGCCGTAGGCGGCCCGGAACCCTCAAGACAGGAAGTCGAGGGGGTGAAGGGCGAATCCTGTGCGGCTCAAAAAAAACACCCCCTGTTTACAGGGGTGTTTTTAGGGCTATCAATGGATAACTTCCCCGCCGCGGCGGACGGGAGGCCGGAATCCGGGCATCGCGCATCCCCTGGATGGGATTTCCCGTGTCCCGCCGGGGGAGCGAAACGCACGGCATTGACGTGTATACTCAGGGCCATGAGCGACCCGACGGACAGCGGAATGAGAATGGAGAAGCTGGAGGCGACGTTCGCGTACCATGAACGTGACATCGCGGATACGAACGAGCTGGTCTACGGAATTTCAAAGCGGGTGGATCGTCTGGAAGCGCTTGTCTCCAGGCTGACCGAACGGATGATGGAACCCGGTGGAGAAAAAATGCCGCCGCTCCCGGACGACGAACGCCCGCCGCATTATTGACGATGCTGCCCCTGCTTCAGTTCCCGGGCGCGGCTTCCCCGGGTTCGCCCGGCTCGACCGCGTCCGGCGCTGCATGATCCGCGCGGGTGACGGGAACAGCGCCGATGCTGAAGCGCAGACCGAAGGCCGTGTTGAACATGAAGGAATCAGAGTCGGGCCCCTTGCCCGTCAGCTCGTCCTGGCCGAAGGTGAACACGCTGGTCTCCAGGTCCGCGAACACGGACACGCTTTCACGGGGGCGCAGGGTGAGTCGCGTGCCGATGATGATGCCGCCGATCCGGTCCTTCGCGTCGCCGTAGGTTTTCGAGACATCCTGGTAACCCATCCGGACGAGCAGGTTGTACGGCGCCCCTTTCTTGAAGGCGTCGATGTTGAACATGTAGCGGTTGAGGGCGTCGATGTAGGTGACGCTGCCCGAGTCGTCGCCCTGCCTGACGAACTCCTTCGACTCGAGCGACAGGGAGCATATCGCTCCCCTCACGTAGATCCCGGATTCCAGTTTCACCGACTCCTGGACGTAGTCGTTCCGTCCGATCAGCCCCATGAGCGAGGACACGATATTGCCCGAGATGAACACGAGCCCCGGCTGCTCGAAGCGGAAGAACGCGGTGATCCCGTTCTTGGTCAGCGTGCGCTTGGTGTTGTAGAGCCCGCCGATGTAGGGGCCGAACCCGATTTCGACCGGGCCTGAGGAATACCCGATGGTCGCGGAGATGAAACTGCGCAGGGTGGGGTCGAACCCGAGGGATATGCGCGTCCGGATCGACTGGACCAGTTCGAGGTCGACGTAGGCCAGGGCTCCCGTGCCGTAGACTTCGGTCGGGAACGTGCCCGTGGTGTCCGGGACTGGCGCCATCCAGGCGAACGGATTGTTGATGTACGGTTCCGAGTTCGAAGACTCGACGACCGACATCGAGTGGGTCAGGAAGTAGGGAAAGGCGAGGTTCGAGAGCGAACCCTCCAGCCCGATGTCCAGGGCCGGGACGGCGGCGGTCGCCAGGATCGCCGCGGTAATCGTCAAGAAAACCATCCTCGTACGACGCATCGTTCCTGCTCCTTGCTATTCATCGATATGGCCTCGTTCGCCGTCTCCGCCGCCCGTCGTCACGACGCACGGCGCGGACGCGCGTTCAGAACGAGGTTTTCGCGCTCACGGCCGGTTCGAACATGACGGGCGCGAAACCCGGGTAGGGCATGATCCTGATCCCGAGGGAAAAATTCCAGGCGACCCCGTCGGCGATGACGTTATAGTATGGAACGGCGCGGAGGGTGAACGGGTCGGATGCGGCATCGGAATCGAAGCCGACCGTGGTCTTCACCCCTCCCCGCATCCCGTGGCGCAGTTCGTCTCCGATCCTCAGGTCCACCGAGCAATCCATCATGCCGCCTTCGCCCGTGGGAGCCTGGAGGTACCAGCCGGGGTGCTTGAAGAAGGTGACGACGACGGCTGCGGGATCGAACCTGAGCGTCGTTTCGAACAGGAAGAAGATGCGGTCGCTGCCGAGCGGATCCGAAGCCGCGGGATCGATGTACGGGAGCCCCGCCTGGAGCAGGATGCCGCCGATCGACCCCGTGGAGACGTGAAACAGGATGCCTGCGCGGTAGATGCCCCAGTCCGAAGCCGGTGACGTTGCGCCGGCATGGACTTCGAGGCTGACGGGCCGGAGTACGACGAGCGCGCGGACGTCCCCGGAATAGACTCCGAGCCCCAGGCGCGTATCCTGGTACAACCATGCCGACAGGAACGAGCGTCCGGTTCCGGCTTCGACGCGCATGCCCGTTCCGCAGATTTCGTAGAGTCCGTCGTACCAGCGCATCGGGTTGCCCCCGATGCCGTCGGGAAAAGCCGCCGGGCCCCGGAATTCCGAAGCGAACGGCAATACCCCGAAGCGTCGGACGAAGTCGTCCCCGGTGCCGAGGAGGTCGGAATGTCCGACGAACCACGAAACCGAGACCGGCGAGCCGAACAGATCGCGGGCCGTGACGGCCGCTCCCCGCAGCCTGAAATCGGTCCGGTCATCAGCTTCGGCGGGGTAGAGCTCGTCGAACATGAGCCCTTCCTCCGCGCCGTAGGCGTCCAGCCCCAACTTGAGCTCCGCGGCGAACTTGGTTCCTCCGGACAGGAGAATGTCGCAGAGGATACGTGACGACAGGGCGAAAGTACCCGAATCGTCTCCGCCTCCGCGGGTGTCGATTTCGAGAAGGGGAACGGAAAGATCGGCGGCGGCCGCCGTGGCGATGCCCGCCAGAACGAGCAGAACCGCGATCGCGAGTCGACGTGCCATTGTTGGAGGCTCCTTCGGGATCGGGCTCGGTGAACTTGGGGACAAATTCATCCGCCCGATGGAATTCTATCGTAAATTTCGGCAAAAAAAAGACCATCCCCTACAGAATCCTTCCCGAAAGGCATATTCTGTCACCGATAATCGGGCTGCTGCGCGGCGCACTCGCATGGCGGATCCGTCGCGAGGGACGACGCCGCTTGACGAGGCGGTCATTCCGTATGAGACTAGGAAGTACGATGAGCGACTACCTCGATTCCGGCAACGAAGAATTGCTCAAGGATTTCTTCTCCGAAGCGCAGAGCCAGGTTGAGCTGCTCGAGCAGAACATCCTCGTTCTCGAAAACGACCCTGCCAACCGCGACGCGGTCGACGAGATTTTCCGCGCGGCGCACACGCTGAAGGGCGGCGCGGCGACGGTGGAAATGCACGAACTCACCGAGTTCACGCACCTGGTCGAGGATGTCCTGGACGAGATCCGGTCCGACAAGATCTCGGTGTCCGAACCCCTCGTGGACGTACTGCTCAGGGCCATCGACGTGGTCAAGGCGATGCTCGACGAGCGTTCCGTCGGCCGGCTCTATAAAAAAGACATCACGGCCCTCAAGAACGACCTCGCGTCGTTCCTCGGCGAAAAAGCCAGGGTCGAAGCAGGCAAGAAGGCATCGGCCCGGACAGAGTCGGGACCCGTCGCCCGGGAACAGTCCGAAACCTCCGATTCCGGGCTCTCCGAATACGAACTGCTCGAGATCCGGGAAGCGGCCGGCAGGAACCGTCACGTGTTCCGCGTCGCCGTGGCCTTCGATCCGGACAACGTGATGAAGACGGTGGGCGCCATCCATGTCTTCGCCGCCTTGCGCGATACCGGAACAGTCCTGAAAACCCGCCCCGATTTCGAAAAACTCTACGAGGACACGTTCTGGCCGGTCGTCGAGTATTACATCGCGACGGACCGGGCGGTCGAGTACGTTTCACGCAGGGCCATCATCTCCGAAGTGAGCCTTTCGGTCGACATCTCGGAAATCTCCTTCGACGACTCGGGCCACGCGGCTTCATCGCCATCCTCCGCCCCGGTCCAGGAGTCGAAACCGAAAACGGGGAAACCGGCTCCCGAATCCTCCCCGGGCCGCGTGAGCGAAGCCGAGATCGCGGCCGCCATGGCCGCTGCGTCCCGCGAAAAGGAAGCCAAGACCAGGGAACAGGCGGCGGTCCACAAGGCCGCACCCGCGAGGGCTCCGGCCCAAGCCGCCCCGGAAGCGGCCGGAAATCCCGAGGCGGACGCAGGCGAGGATAAGGCCGTCGAATCGCGCCGCTCCACGCAGTCGGGGGGCAGCATACTCCGCGTGGACAGCCGCCGCATCGACAACCTCCTCAACCTGGTGTCCGAGACGGTCATCACCAAGGCCACTTTCAACCAGATCAGCACGCAGTTCGCCGAGCTCCAGTCGACCTTCGGCAACGTGCAGATCGAGTTCCGCGATTCCCTCAAGGACCTCTTCGACGACCTTCCCGATTACCTCGAAGCCATCCGCAACGGCAGGGCCGTCAAGGACGTCAAGAAGGAAATCCTCGAAAAGTACGGGACGCTCTACACGGCCTTCGACGAATTCGAGACGGTCTTCAAGGGCAACGCGGCCAAGTTCCGCTCCACCGCCCAGAACCTCGGCCGCATCACGGGCGAGCTCCAGGAAGGCGTCATGCGCATCCGCATGGTGCCGATCAGCCAGATATTCAGCCGCTTCCCGCGGCTCATCCGCGACCTTTCCCGGAACCTCACGAAGAAGGTCAGCCTCGTCATCGAGGGCGAGGAAACCGAGCTCGACAAGTCGGTCATCGAGGACCTCCTGGACCCGCTCATGCACTCGGTCCGCAACGCTCTCGATCACGGGATCGAGAGCCCAGAAGAGCGCCTGGCGGCGGGCAAGCCCGAGGAAGGCACCGTCCTCCTCAAGGCTTCCAACGAAGGCAACATGATCATCATCGAGATCGGCGACGACGGCAAGGGCATCGACGTCGACGCGGTCAAGAAGAAGGCCATCGAGCGCAGCCTCATCCATCCGAACAAGGCCCTTACCGAACTCGAGGCTTTCAACCTCATTTTCGAACCCGGTTTCTCCACGGCCGACAAGGTCACGAACATCTCCGGGCGGGGCGTCGGCCTCGACGTCGTGAAGCGCCAGATCGAAAAGCTGAACGGCTCGGTGACGGTCTCCAGCCAGAGGGGCAAGGGGACGCGTTTCATCATCAAGCTGCCCCTGACCCTCGCCATCATCCAGGGCCTCCTGGTCAGGGTCGGCAGGGAGATCTACTCGCTCCCCATCACCAGCGTCATCGAGAGCCACCGGATCAAGCCGAATGAGATCAAGCTGATCGACGGCTACGAGGTCTTCAACGTCCGCAACGACGTCGTATCCCTTCTCAGGCTCAACCGGTTGTTCCGCATCCAGACGGAGGACCAGCGCGATTACCACTTCGTCGTCATCGTCGGGACCAATGAAAAACGCGTCGGCCTCATCGTGGACTCCCTCATCGGGGAGGAAGACGTGGTGATCAAGCCGCTCCGCGACCAGTTCACCAATTCGCCCGGCATCGCGGGCGCGTCCATACTCGGCGACGGATCCGTCTGCCTCATCATCGACGTGAGCCAGCTGCTCGAGCTGGGCTTGAAACGGGAAATAGAGGAACGGACGAAGCTCGAGATGACCATACGCTGACGCCCGGAGCACGACATGACCATGCAAGCCGAACTTGAGAAGAAATCCGATTCCCGGACCGAGGAAAAGAAGGAACGAGCCGACAGGGTCGACTTCAAGATGGTGACCTTCTCGCTCGGGGGCAAGGAATACGGCATCGACATCATGAACGTGAAGGAGATCGCCAAGGCGAGCAAATTCACGTACGTGCCGAACGCGGCCCCCTTCGTGCGCGGCGTCTACAACCTGCGCGGGGAGATCATCTCCATCATCGACCTGCGGACCATGTTCCACCTCCCATCGGAACGGAAACAGGACGGCTCCCTCGAAAGCCTCCTCATCCTGCGGGTCGAGGAGCACGTGTTCGGCGTCATCGTCGACAACATCGACAAGGTCGTGGGAATCTCGAAATCGTCGCTCCAGCCGCCGCACCCCATTTTCGGCGACATCAACGTGAAGTATATCCGCGGCATCGTGGAAAACGCCGGAAAGCTCTATATCATCCTTGACGTCGAGAAGATTTTCATGGTGGACAAGGATCTGAAGGGCGCCAGGAAGGAAGCCGCGTACGAAGCCCCCAAACCGGGGATGTCCGAGCGCGCCTTCACGTCCATGGAAGCCGACGGCGGCGACCTCGACCTCGGCTTCATCGAGGAAACGCTGTTCTCGTTCCGCCACTTCGCCGTCACTCCCGTCAACGACGCATGGGTCAAGGCCAGATTCGGGCAGTGGAAGGGGATGCGGAAGGGCACCGACCTCCAGCTCAAGGAACCGGGGGAAGCCGACCAGTACCTGGAAACCTTCTATAGCCGCTGTTCGTCCGTCCTCTGGGACTCAGGCTACGCGGACCAGGTCCTCCCGGTCCTTCCCGCGGCCGAATCCAGGACGATCAACGTGTGGAACCCCGGCTGCGGCCGCGGGCACGAGACCTATTCCTTCGCCCTGCTCCTCAGGCGAAAGTATCCCCAGGCCAGGATCAAGATATGGGCCAATGACTCCGACCTGCTCGCGATTTCCATGGCGCCCAACATGACCTTCCAGGAACAGGAGATCCCCGAGGCGTACCGCGAACACATGGTCAAGGGGAAAAACGGTTATTCCTTCTCCCAGGCGGTACGCGATTCCATCTTTTTCGAATTCCACGATGTCCAGAACGCCAATCCCCTCCCCCCCCTCGACATCATCCTGTGCCGGGACACGCTGTCGTTCATGGACGTGGTCCAGCAGAAGAGGCTCATCGCTGAATTCTCCGAAAGGCTCAAGGCTTCCGGCATCGTCATCCTCGGCGGCAACGAGAAACTAGTCGCCGGGGGATGGAAATCCGTTTCCGGCGACGAGGCGGTATCGGCCTACGGGAAGGACTGAGGCAACGGACGGCTGGCGCCGAAGCGCCTTCGTCCGCATGATTCCCGTCGCGCGGCCTTGAATCCCCGCGCGTTTCGATGCATTATCCGTATCGGGAAACGCCCGAGCGCGCGATCATTTGTCACGTTCGTCCGGGAACGGGTTTTCGGAACCAAACAGGGAGAGGAAAATGCGGGTAGAATACATCAATCCGTTCGTGGAAGCCTCCTTCAACGTCCTGCGTGAAGTACTGCAATCCGACGTCAAGCGCGGCGAGCTGTACCTCAAATCCACGTCGATGCCGGTCATGGGCGTGGCGGCCATCGTCGGCCTCGCGGGCGACGTCGAGGGACGCGTCCTGTTCGACATGGACAAACCGACGGCCCTCAAGGTGGCCTCGGCCATGAACGGCGAGGAGCTCCCGACCATGGACGACCTCGTCAAGGCCACGATCACCGAGCTCGCCAACATGATCACCGCCCAGGCAGTCACCAAGCTCCACGAACTCGGCTTCCGCTTCGACCTGACCCCGCCCGCGATCTTCACCGGCGACAACATGGAAGTCACCGATCAGGACGTCGAGGCGCTCATCGTGCCCATGGAGGTTCCCCAAGGCCGCATCGAGATCAACGTGGCCATCCGCGAACGTTCCTGAGTCCCGGGCGAGCTTCACGGAGAACGGCATGAAAACGAAGGACGATTTTCCATCGCTCAACGAGCGCCCCGCGGAAGGGGTGGGACCCGACGGGGTGCCATTCCGGGTGCTCATCGTCGACGATTCCATGTTCATCGGCAAGCAGATCTCGCAGATACTGTCGTCTGAGGGATTCGAGATCGCCGGCATCTGCGCCGACGGGGCCGCGGGCATGGAGCGCTACAAGGAACTCTTCCCGAACGTCGATATCGTGACCATGGACATCACCATGCCGAAAATGGACGGCATCACCGCGCTCAGGAAGATCATCGAGTTCGACAAGAACGCGAAGGTGGTGATGATCAGCGCCCTCGGGAAGCAGGACCTGGTCAAGCAGGCCCTCGTCACGGGCGCCAAGAGCTACATTGTCAAGCCGCTCGACCGGAAAAAGGTGCTCGAGCGCATCGTGGCGGTCCTCAACAAGTGATTTCAGGCGGGTATCGTTGACACGGACGCGGTTTCCGCGATATAAGAAAACTGCGCTTTCGGGCGGTTAGCTCAGTTGGTTAGAGCACCAGTATGACACGCTGGGGGTCACAAGTTCGACTCTTGTATCGCCCATAAGAAGTCCTTGCTATACAATGATTTACGTCATTGTATCGCGAGGGCTTTTTTTATTTCAGCCCAAAATTCGCCTACTGTGGGCGAAAGTGTGAGTAAAAAGGCCTAATAGGTCATCCCTGAACTCCATCAGGGGGACTTGTGCCAGAATGCCATACCCTTTCGGGCGTGGTGGCGATAAAACGGCATCTACGTGGCCCAGTTCCGCGGTTCACCAAGCGGAAAACGACAAACCACTGTCTCTACCCACACACGGTCTTGGCCTGGAGCAATAGCCTTTTGCACGGACGATATAAGTCTCGGAACGAGTGTCGGGGCGATGACCTCGCAGGAAACGTCCATCGACCGCGATCGTCGCGGCGTGGACATCGAGCCCTGCAAACCGATTTCCCCATGACCGGAATCCGGGTTCGGCATGGTCCGTCCAGGCGAAGAAGTCCTCACATCCCGCGGCTGCGGGTACTTTCCATTCAGTTGCGCCGCGCGATCGTGAAATCCGCCACCGTGAACGGCTTCGACGTCGCGGGCGTCTGCCTGCCGTCCGTCAACTCCGTGACCCTCTCAGACACGTAGAGGTCGAGCATGGTCACCGTGATCCGGCCCGATCCGCTGTAGTCCGCCTTGCCGGCCAGCCCTTCGACCAAGGCCTTCGTGAAGGCGCCGTTACCCCATCTGGGGTCCTCCAGCGAGACTTGTTTCCCCGTTGATGACATGAAGACCACGGCGCCGTTCTCCGCGGAGGCGAGGCCGTTCGCGAGGGCCACGACATCGGCCTGGCCGCCCCGTGCGCCCATGAGGCTCCCGGAGTAGCAGGCGTCGACGAGGAAGACCGCCTTCCCCTCGATGGACGCGATCGTCGTCCTCAGGTCGTCGTATGAGATGGCCGTATCGACCAGCCTCGAAGGCTCGGTGTCTACGGCCAAGTAATAGAAACGTCCCCGGGAATCGCTCACGCCGTGCCCCGCCAGGAAGAGCAAGGCGATGTCCGCGGTCCCGGTATCCGTCCGCAGCCATTCAAGCCCCGCCAGGATCGCGTCCTTGGTCGCCGAGGCGTCGCCAAGCTGCCGGATCGTGACGCGGGAATACTGCCTGCCTTCCTGCGCTTTAAGGACAGCCGAGAGATCCGCGGCGTCCTTCGCCGCCAGCCCGAGCCGGAGGGCCGGATCCTTGTAGGCCGAGACGCCGACGCAGAGCGCGACGAGCGCGGGCTTCGCCGGCGGGGCCGGCGGCGCGCCGCTCCACTTGATCCTCAGCGACGCCGGCACCGAAGCCGCGTTCCGGTTCTCGGCGATGAGCGATACTTCGCAATCCCGGGGGGGGACGGTCAAGGTCAGGACCTGCGCTGCTCCGGGCACCGCGACTACCTTCAGCCCCCTGCTCGATTCCAGGGGCCGCCCGTCGATGGCCGCCCAGACCGAGTCGACCGGGGATCCGGCCGGGCTCCGCAGTTCGTAGCTGACGACGAGTTCGGCCTTGTCCGTCCCGCTCCCCTCCCGAGGCGAGAGGATCGTCACGACCGGCGGGAAGAGCTCCGCCAGAGGGCGACTTTCCGGGTCGCTCCGGCCGGAGTCCTGGTTCGCCTTCCTGACGGCCTCGGCCTCGTCCAAGGTCGAGAAGAGCGCCGCGATCACGTCGGGACGATACCGGGAACCGCGGACACGGGACGAGGGGAAGAAATCCGCCTCCCGCTCCGCGCCGTTGTTCTGGTGCCAGCCGACGAGCTCGTCCCCGCCCGGGGAGCAATCGTAGTAGCCGGAGGGACTCCACGCCGCCCAGCGCTTGCGGTCGGGGTGGGCGAAGAGGCACACGAGCTCCTTGCCGTCCGACGCGCGGTGCCACTTGATGGTCCCGTCCATGTAAGCCCCGACGACGAAGCGGCCGTCCTTCGACGCGTTGATAGCCACGACCGGGTAGTTGCTCGACGAGTAGACCTTCCAGACCACAGCGGCGCGCTCGTCGAGGCGGGTGAGGCCATTGCCGGCGAGGACGATCCCCGCGTCTCCCGGGAGGATGGCGTAGGCGTACAGCGGATCGTTCCCCTTCACGCCGAGCGAGATCTTGATCCCGTTGAGCTTCGGGCTCTGGCTCAGCTTCCAGCCATCGGCCAACGCGTACTTCCTGGATTTCAGGACGGGACCGGTGAGGTCCTTCCAGGAGCCTTTCGCGTCGATCCGCCTTTCGGCGACCGCGAAGAACGACGGCTTCTTGTCCAGGGAACCGTAACGGAACGAAAGGACATCTCCCCGGGCCGACAGCGGGATGCCGCGGTCAGCGTTGCCCGATTGGTCGATGGCGCTCGCGGAGCTCAAGGTGACGAACTTGCCCTCCTGCGTCAACGTACCGATGGTGGGCTGTTCGGTCCCGAGCACGAGGGTCCCGTCCGGCATGGGCGCCGCGTCCACGAGCGGACCTCCGAGGGCCGGGATCTTGATGTCGGAAAACCGGCCTTTGGCGGAAAGCTCCCAGCGTCGCAGCGACGTCTTGCCAGCATAGAGATAGCGCCCGTCGGGAGAGTACGCCACGACACTGCAGCCGCCGGTGAGGGCGCTCGCGTCGAAAGCCTTCAGGTGCTTCAGGTCGCCCGCGCCGAACACATCCACAACCGCCTTGTCAGCGTATGCTACGGCCAGGGACGCGCCGTCGGCGGACAGGGAGATGCGCCGGGGCTGCGAGCCGCCCATGCCCGTCGCGGCGGCCATGGGGTTCAGACCGGCCGGGCCCGACTCGAACGCGAAGATGCCTCCCTTCCGGTCGACTGCGAACAGCCTGCCGCCATCGGACGAGAAGAGGATGTCGATGACCGGGCCCCCAAGTTTTCCGGCAGGTCCGAGCCATTTCCAATCCTCGACTCGGGCGAAGTGGACGCTGCCGTTCCAGCAACCTGCGGCGAGGAAGCGTCCATCCGGCGAGAACCTGAGCCGCTCGACCGTGCCCGACGGCAGGGAGAGCCGGCGCACCATTTTGCCATTGAACCGGTCGAAGACATAGACGACGGGTCCGAGCTCCTCCGGCGCGGTCCATCCGCCGCAGGCGACCAGCGACGCGTCCGGCGATATCGCGGCCGCGATGAGCGCGCCCTCGAACGCCGCGTCGATGGGTGGGCGGAGAGTGCGATGGAGCCGGCCGGAGGGGAGCTCCCAGACGCGGCAGGTCTTGTCGTTCGACGCGGTCACGGCCCAGCTGCCCGATGGATCGACCGCGAGCTGGTTTATCCTGGAAAGGTGAGCGCCGGTCTCGATCCGCAACAAGGGCTCGACGGGAAGAGGCAGACCGTGCAGCAAGCAGGCCGCTACAAGCATGACCAACGACATCACCGAACGCTTCATGGATCCCCACCTTTCTCGATTCCCGGAAACCAGACGATCCGCCTGCGGCGCGAGCCCGGTCCGCTACCGGAAGGCGATTCGCGTGGTTGGATACCGCGGATTCGCCATCGGGTCCACGCCGCCAGCGACTTTCCGTATAGTATAATGCAAGGAAATGGAACTTCACCATCCCGGATCACGGTTTCCATGCCGAGCGGACATGGTGTGCGGGCAACCCAAGACCGGATCGGAGGGCGGGGCCGCCGGATTCCCCCATCCGACGACCTTCGCTTCTGCCCCTCGAGGCCGGCCTTGGTTCAGGGGCCGGATCCCCGGGGTTTGGCACCCCCGCGTCCTGCTTGCCGATCGTGTCTAGCATGTTCCCCTCGTGGGTCTTCCGGAGGTCGTCGATGCGTACCGTGATTTCGACCACGCTCGTCTTGCCCCCCCCCGACATGAGGGCGATGCCGATCTTGAAGCTCCTGCCGATGACGTTCTTGCACATAGAATCGAGATCCTTAGCCTGGTCGCCTTGACTTGTGCTGTTGGTCAACGCGTTGGGCAGGTCCGCCCCGTAGAACAGCCTGTTGCCCAGGATCTCGTTCCACTTCGGCTGAAGGATGCCGTTCGCGTCGTAGCCCGCGGGGTGCAAGGTCGTGACGATGCCGTCCCGCGAACGCATGCTGAAGCTCAGTTCCGCGCCGGCGGGTACTTCGCTCGGTTTCTCGACGGCCGGTATGTCCTCGAGGGCATGGTACTGCATGTGGTAAATCGCATGTTTCGCTCCGGCAAAGGAGGTCACGTAACATTTGGCCCAGTCTATGGCCAACAGCTTGCCCGGCTTGTTCCTGGTCTTGAAATCGAGCCCAACCGGGACATAGTCCTGGGGAATGTCCAGCGTGATGTCCGCGAGTTCGATCTTGACGGCGAGGGTCGTTGACTTGACAGGTGCCGTCTGGCTATGGGTCATGAGGAAGCGGTCCCCCGCCATCCCGAGAATGGCAGCGAGGAAACTGTCCTCATCACTGCCGGCCATGGGCGGGGGCGTTGCGGGTGCTGCCTTGACCTCGGGGGCGGAGGCTGGTGCCGGTTGGGCTGCCGTCGCCGAAGCATTCGGCGCCGGCTCAGCGGCGGCGGGAGCCACGGGCACCGGCCTCGGATCCGTCCGCGGCGCCATCCTGATATGCAGGTCCTCGAGGATAACCGGGTCTGTCCCTCCCGATTCCCATGCGACCGTGTAGTTGCCGTCCTCGCCGATCTCGTAGATGCGACCGGGATAGAAATTGCCGAATGAATTGACGGCCACCTTTACGTCCGGCTTCAGCTTGGCGGGATCGGCCGTTTCATCGAAGGCCATATCCGCCTGCAGGATGTCCTGAACCGTCCCGTCCTCGAACTTGACGGTGTAACCGTCGAGCGCCTCCTTCATAACCGTGGCCGGATGGAATTTGACGTCGGTATTGGTCTGGGCCAGCACTTTCGCGCCGGCGGGCAGATCTTGGGCGGCTACGGCGAACGAGAATCCTGTCGCGACAGCCAAGGAAAAAACAAGGCGAACCGAAGCTTTCATGCGTTCCGCCCGAAATCAGCGAATCCACCCTAGAGTAGCCAACAACGGTGTAGTTAAAGCCTTGACCAGGCGGTAGGCACTGTCAATGCTCGTCCCTGACGGGGTCAGGGACGACGGCGAACCAATCCTCCGCCGGCCGTTTTGACGTGACGACGATCCATGCCTTTCCGAGTCGCTCGTCCGAGATGGTGTAGAGGAGTTTGGTCTCCATCTGGGTGCGAAGCCTGAAGGGGAATTCATCGAGGATGAGGAGCTTGCGGGACTTGAAGGAGACGATGCTGACACCGGGCCGGGCTGCCTCATGGTCGAGGGCCTGGGAGCTGTGCGACTTTCCGATGCCCGGGTCTGGCGATGCGCCCGTCATCCTAGCCCGGCGAAACAAGACGGTGGCCGAGGCGCGCCTTCGGAATCCGCGATTGTCGCGATTGCGCGGGGAACCTCCAGGTTTTCGAGCAATTGCCGAACAGGTTTTCGAAAACCGCCATGTTGTTCGACAACCTGTCAGGAATTCCGCATTCCCGTTCCCCCCTCCTGGAAGAACGATGATCTTCCTGGACAAAAGCCAGGCCTTCTTTCCTGCCCTTCCTTGTTTCTGTCCCTGTCAAGAAATAGTGGGGCTTCGGACTTTCGTGTGGGTTAGTTGCCCGAAAGGCCTGAAGGCATCATAGACAGCCCGCCCTTTTGGAACAGGATTGCCGTCCTGAACCGAGCCCTGTTCCTGAATCCGCAGGCCATCGCCTTGATCCTCTGGATGGTCGCGTTGATGGATTCAGAGATCGCGTTGGTGACATTGAGCATGATGGCGTTCAGGATGCCCCACAGGTAGCTCCGCACCATCCTGCCGACCTTGATCATCGAATCGAGCCGGCATCGGGTGATCCAGCCCAGAAGCGCCTTCCAGTTGCGCTCGGCGGCCCCGCGGTAGGAATACGACCACAGGCCGCTGGCAGCCTCCTTGATCCTCCACGCCCTCGAGGTCTTCAGGTTCAGCTTCGTCAACCACAGGAATGCCCGCTTGTCCCTGTATCCTATCGTTGGCCTTGGTCCGGAGCCAGTCGTGCTTGGTCCTCGTCAGGGGACTGGGTCCAACCCCACCCAGCTCCCGGTGCTCGGTGGCGCGCACCTTGTCGAGTGCCTTGCTGAAGTGGCCGGCGACATGGAAGCGGTCGAAGCGGATCTTGCTGTCCGCTCCCTCAATGGTCTCTTGTACCGCCGTGATGAAAGGCTCCCACATGTCCATGGAGACCGACCTGAGCTCACGAAGCTGATCCTTGTTGGATTGCAGCCATTTCTTGAGCATTGCCTTCTTGCGATCATCGAGGATGTCGATGACGATGCCCGTCTTCCGGTCAACCAGCACCGTGACATACTCATGCCGTTTCTGAAATGACGTCTCGTCAATCGCGAGCTCCTCGATCGGTGTGCATTCCCGCCGCGCGAGACCCCGGCGGACTGCCCGCTCCATGATGCCCCACGCCTTGTCCCAGCTGACCATCATCCGTTCGGAGACGGCATTGATCGGAGCGACCTTCCTCCATGAGACGGCCAGGGCCGTGAACCCGCTCCCGAGCTCCGCCCAGGGGACCTTGGCCTGGCGGACGCCATGAACCCGGCAGTCCACTCGCGGAACATCTGCTTCGATCATGGTCACAAGGCCGCAGGTGTCGAGATGCCACCATGTCGATCTTCCTTGAGTAAGGAATGCGCGCGTCTAAACGAGGCGCGCGCACCTTGCGATTACTGTTCCATTTTTGTTTTTACCAACTTATCCATCTGTACGGCGAAATCGAGAGGGCTCAGCTTCCCGGTCAAA
>JAPLSN010000019.1 GCA_026398615.1 Spirochaetota bacterium
CGACCTTCGCCTTGAAATCCTTGTCGTAGCGCTTTCTCATGGTGAAACTCTACTCCTCCTTCTTTGCTTTCTACAAGAAGGGATCGTCCACCTTATTCAGCCCTCCCAAGCTGTCCGATTTCTTGGGCTCAGTATAATTCGCCAAATCCTTGCTAATCCCACTTACAATCAGCGTTACTTTATGTTCAATAAGTAAGGCAAAAAAAGAAAGTGATTCAATAGCATTCCGCCCGATTCGTTTTTCATCACGGCAGTAAACTTTTTGAACTTTGCCTTGAATAATATCTTGCTTTAATCGGGTATAGTCTTTCCGATCAGGTCGAGAGCCAGACAATTTATCTTGGTAAAGCGATACATCTTCACCAATGCTTTTCGCATAGGCTTCGGCGGCGGCGATCTGCGATGGGGTAGATTCTCCATCGCCTTGCATCTGTTTACTTGATACACGAATATATGCGGCAATCATACCGCATAGTATATCACATTATATGTTTTTTTGAAACCTAAAGAAGATGACGTCGCCGTCCTGGACGACGTACTCGCGGCCTTCCTGCCTGAGCTTGCCGGCGGCCTTGATCGCGTGCTCGGAGCCCAGGGCTTCGAGATCGGCGAAGCGGTACACTTCCGCCTTGATGAAGCCTTTTTCGAAATCGGTGTGGATGACCCCGGCGGCGACCGGCGCCTTGTCACCCGCCTTGATGGTCCAGGCCCGGCATTCGTCCTCGCCCGCCGTGAAGAAGGTGCGCAGGCCCAGGAAGCGGTACGCCGCGTGGATGAGGGCGGAAAGGCCGGACTCATGGAGTCCGAGCTCGGAGAGGAAATCGCGCTTTTCCTCCTCGCTCTCCAGGTCGGCGAGTTCGGCTTCGAACTTGCCGCAGATGACGACGCATTCCGCGCCCTCCGCGAGCGCCAGCTTCCGCACGGCGTCGACGTGGGCGCTGCCGTCCTTCACCCCGGCTTCGTCAGCGTTGCAGACGTAGATCTCGCGCTTCATCGTGATGAGGAAGGAACGCTTCACCGCCTCGGCTTCCTCGGCGTCGAGCTCCACCGAGCGGGCCGGCCTGCCCTCCTGAAGCGCGGGTCTGATCTTCGCGTAGGCCGCGAGTTCCTTGCCGGCTTCCTTCTTCCGGGCGGGATCCTTGATATCCTTCTGGAGCTTTTCGGCCCGCTTGTCCACGGTTTCGAGGTCGGCCAACGCGAGCTCGATGTGGAGCGTCTCGATGTCGCTCGCCGGGTCCACGCGGTCGGACACGTGCGGCACGTCGGGATCCTCGAAACAGCGCACGACATGCACGAGGACCGCGGCGTCGCGGATGTGCACGAGCAATCCGTTGGTGGCGCCCTCGCGCCTGGACGCAGCCGAGGCGAGCCCCGCGATGTCGACGAATTCGACCGTGGCGGGCACCTTGCGCTCTGGCTTGAACATCTCCGTCAGCTTGTCCAGGCGGGCGTCCGGCACGGCGACGATGCCCAGGTTCGGGTTCCTGGCCGAGGAAAAGTTGGAGGTTTCGGCCTTGACGCGCGTGAGGGCGGTGAAGATGGTGGTCTTGCCCACCGTGGGCAGGCCGACGATTCCGCAGTTCAATGGCATGAGCCTACTCTATCGGCGAGGGCGGCGGGGGGTCAATGGGCTTGAGGGGAATCTGGCTACCACCTTTGCCCACCCCCTGACCGGCTTGAAAGTCTTCCACCACCACGGCGAGAAGACAGAAGACAGAAGACAGAAGACAGAAGGTAGGATCAAGAAGACAGAATCAAGAATATTCCTCCTGACTTCTTCCCCCTTCGTTAAAAAGCCCGCACCGCCCGAACCCGGCTGTCGCTGCCCATGAGGTAGTTGCCGTAGTTGCCCTGGCCGCCGTCGCTGAAATCCTGTTCCCAGGCGACGTCGTAGCCGTAGTCGTTCCTCGAGGAGCTCCAATACCAAGCAGACCCAAAAACACCACGGCCGGCTTTGTGCAAATTCACGTACATCGCGTCGAGCTCGTCCCTGGAGGGCAGGAACCAGTCGGAGAAGCCATTGATCGAGAGGTTCTTGCAAAGGGTGGCGGCATAGTTCCCGGCTCCCTGCGCGGCGATGATGGCCTGCGTGTTGGCCCTGCCCGTACCGACCGCGGTGCCGGTCTTTATGTCGAGGTCGTTGCCGTTGTGCCACTGGATGCCGGCGCTCTGGTCGCTCGGCGCCGCCTCAAGGTAGCGCCAGCCGTCGCTCGCGCTGCCCTTGTCGTGGAAGATCAAGCCCCCGGCGGGCCCGGTGTCCCCGACCTTCCATGCAGGTTTGGACGCGCTGATGGCCGTGGTCTTGCCCGCGTCGACCCTTGCCTGCACGCTAAAGACCTTGGCATTGCGATCCGCCCAGCGCACTTCAAGTCCGTGGGTCCCTTCCGGCAGCTTGAGGGTCAGTGGCGTGGTCCCAGCCTTCTTCCCGTCGATGAACACCTCTCCCGCCCCGTCCTTGGCCCCGGCGCTGACCGCCAGGCTCCCCGCTGCCTGCGTCGGCTTGGCGCGCTTGCCGGCCGCGAAGTACGCGGCCCGCTGGGCGGGGCTGGCTTCGACGACCGCTTCGTCCGTCGTCAGGTTCATCACCCGCACCGCGCGGATGTCCACGCCGTAGCGCGCCCTGGCCGCGTCCCGGGTGATGCCCCAGTCCACCTCCGCCGCCAGCGCGGACGCCTTGACCGCCGCGTCCACGCCCCGTATCGCCGCCGCAGGGTCGGCCGCCGCGCCCAGTTCCGCCACCACGGCCACCGGGAACATCGGGACGGCCGGGTCGGCGCTCGACACCGTGAACGGCCAGGTGCGGGCGTTGCGGTCGAAGGTCCCGATGGCCAGCTTCACGGCGCTCCCCCGCAGGGCCCACACCTTGGTCTGCAGCGTGGCCAGCGTCCCGTCGTACTGCTTCCTAATGGCCGCGGTCTGGCCGACACGCTGCGACTCGGCGTCCGAGCGCAGCGCGGCCAGCTCGCCCTGTCGCCTGCCCTGCAGGTCGGCCTTTTCCTTCGCGATGCGGGCATTGAACTCGGGGTCGGTCTCCGTGATGTCCGGCTGCTGTCCGGAGAGGGAGGCCAGCTGCCTGTCCCAGCCCGCGTTGCACGCGTCCAGGCTCTTCTGCAGCGCGGCGGCGTACTGGCCGTCCACCTCCTTGAGCACCGCCTCCAGCCGCTCCACCGTCTCGATGAGCACGTCCGGGTTGTCTCTGGCAGCGGCCTGGGCCAGCTTCTCCAGCTCGGCGCGGCGGGTCGCGGCCAGGTTGGATAGGTCGTTCCGGATCTTGGCGGAGGCGGCCTGGGCGGCGGCGCGCTCGGCGGCGAGAGCGGCCGCCGACTCGGCGGCGGCCTTTTGCTTGGCTGCCTCACGGGCGAGATTCTCTGACTCGAGGGCCTTGGCCTGCTGGAGAGCCTGCTGCCGCTGCTCCTCGACCTGGAGCTTCTGGCGGGCCTGGGCGTCGTTCGACGCGGCGATCTGCCGCTGAAGCTCTGCGAGCTTCGTATCCAGGCCGGCGAGCTCGGTTCTGGACCTGTCGAGGGCGGCCTGGGCCCGGGCGGCCGCCTGGGCCGGGTCGACGAAGAAGAAGGGTTCCTTCATCCCGTCGTCCACGCGGGGGTTCTGCTTGTTGGCGGTTACCGCGGCCACCTCGGCCTTGACGTTCCTCATCATGGCGGTCAGCTCGAGCCCCGGCTCCTTCAGCTGCTTGATGAGGGCGCCGGAGAAGACCCCGTTCCGCCCCTCCCCGTCCTGGGCCACGTCGCCCGGGCTCGTCGCGTAGACGATGAGGGAGTTCAGGGTCTTGGGCGTGGCGACGACCGCGAGGCCGCGGGTCCCCGAGCGGCTTGCGCCGGGGAAGGGATTGTCGCGGCAGGAATCCAGGAAGACCAGGACGGTGCGGACGCCCGTCGCCTCCATCTTGCCCACCACCGCGTCCACCGCGACCGCCTTGGACCTGACGGAGGCGGCGTCGTCGATGCGGGGGCTCACCGGGATGAGGTAGTTCATGCCCTCCACGGCCACGCCGTGACCGGCGAAGTAGAAGAGCCCGGTATCGGCTCCCTTGAGTTTGGCGGAGAAGTCGTTCACCGCCTTTTCGAGGACATCGAGGGCGGCGTCCTTGACGAGGTAGACCTCGAAGCCACTCTCCTTCAGGGCCGCCGCCACGTCCTCGGCGTCGTTGGGCGGGTTCTTCAGGGGATTGGCCTGGTAGGCGCCATTGCCGACGACGAGGGCCACGCGCCTAGCGGGGGCCTGGGCGAAGGCGGCCACCGCGGCCAGGGAGAGCGCAGCGGCAAGAAGGGTGGTTCGAAGAAGGGAGAGAGCGGTTTTCGGCATGCTGGCACCTCGTTTTTCGATGGACCTGCTGTCTTGTGACTATACTGAACTACTATACCTTGTCAAACCGACGCCTCGCCCCACCTGTCCTTGACGAAAAAGGCAGCAAGGGCTATGTTTGATTCAAGGATGCGATTCATGAGTCAAATTTCGCTTCGCGACCTTGCCCCCGCGGTCGAGGCCCATCTGCGGGAACGAGCCAGGATAGAAGGCCGCTCGCTGAGCAGGATCGCCTCGGAGATCCTCACCAAAGCCGCGGGCCTCGGCGAAAGCGGCAAGAAACGCGACCTTTCCCGTTTCGCGGGGACATGGAGCCACGAAGATGCCACCGAGTTCGAAGCGACCCAAGGCCCCTTTTCCGCGATCGACGAGGAACTATGGACCTGAGGCTCGTCCTGGACACGAACGCATACGTCGCCTTGCGAATAGGCGACACTTCCGCGCTCGCGACACTCGAGTCGGCGGATTTCATCGGCCTTCCGGCGATCGTCCTGGGCGAACTCTATGCGGGCTTCCTGGCCGGCTCCAGGGCGGAGCGGAATATCAGGGAACTCGACGGCTTCCTGGCCACGGCGGGCGTGGAGATTCTGCGCCTGGGACGGGCCGAGGCCGAGCGCTACGGCGCCCTCGTCAAGGCCCTTCGGGAAAAGGGAACGCCCATCCCCACGAACGATATCTGGCTCGCGGCCTGCGCGCTCTGCGCCAACGCCCGCATCATGACGGCGGATCGGCATTTCTCCTTGGTCCCGGGACTCGTCGCGATGGCCTGGTAGGAAGGCCTTCACATATCTCCGCGAGGGGCGGCCATCCGCGATGCCATGGGTGGATCGACAACGGACCTCAATCTCGGGTTCGTTTGCCTGTCGTCATCGTCCCCCTGATCCCCTTTTTGAGCATCTCGACCAGCGCCGCCATCTTCTCGAAATCAAGCGTATCGATGGTGTCGCGGGCCATGTGGTAATTCGGGTTCCTGACAAAGGCGGTGTCCGCCCCCTTGGCCAATGGAGGATCGGACTACCGGAACCGCGACCGGGCCAGGAGCTCCCCCTGCCCTTCGAAATACCGGGCCATGAGCCTCTGGCTGTCGCCGAACCAGGCACGCTGGACGTCGCAGGCTTCGGTCCCGAGGTAGAGGTAGTGCCAGGGTTCCCAGCGCATGCCCGTGAGCGTTTCGGCCCCCGCCGGATACGACAGCGAAAAGCCGTGCTCCCGCGCGTGGGCGGCCAGCCACCTGCCTTCGGGCGTCGCGGCGAACGCGGGCCCGATCCCGGCGAAATCCACCGCGGTGCCGAGCTGGTGCTGGCTCAAGCCCGGCTTCATGGAGTAGGTGGCCACCCTGTCCGCATCGGCCCGGGAAAGGTAGCGCCCATGGAGGCTTTCCTGGTAGTCGCGCGATCTCCAGGCCGACGAGACGCGCAGGTCGATGCCGTCCTGCCGGGCGGCGTTCGCCATGGACAGGAGCGCCGCCAGTGCGGGTGCCCTGAGGGACAGGTCCGGCCGGTCGCCGAGGATGCCGCCGGCCGGGAACGACCGGAGATCATCAGGTGCCCAGTCCCCGAGGCCCTTCGATGGCCAGGCCCGCTCGATGCAGTCCCGACGTTCGCGCAGCAGGGGCTTGCAATCCTCCAGGAACAATCGCGGGTCAGTTTCGATAGCGGCGGCGAGCGTCCGGGGCAGCCCCTCCACGATCCGCGGCAGGTCCCGTCCGAAGAGCCAGTAGTCCGGGTGGAGCATCGTCCGCGAATCGGTCACGGTAGCCTCGCTCCGGCAGGAAGAAGCGAGCAGGCACGAGACGGCGAGCAGCAACGAACCGGCGAGACGAGACGAGTCGAGGTATGCAGAGACGACGGTACGGGCTGTCATCATGTCCATCAAAGCGATTTTTTCGCCCGAGTGCAAGGTTTTTCCGGTCCGTCCTTCCAGACAAGATCGCAGAAAATGTCATTCGATAAATAAATCCCCTTTACGGATGCCCGGAACCGTAGTACCTTTATTTTGGTTCTGCCCCCGGCATCAGGCTCGGGCGGACAATGCGCCAATCCCAGGGCTTCCGGCCGCACACGCTATTTTCAGCCGGAAATGCTGGCCGTTTCCGACCCGAAGGCGTGTACGGCAGCCACACGGAACCCTGCCGGGTTCCGGAACAGGAGACGACAACCATGATCAACCTCGAATCCCTCTATTCGGCGAACGCCAGGAACATGAAGAAATCCGTCATCCGCGAGCTGCTCAAGCTGATCCAGCAACCCGAGATCATCTCCTTCGCCGGCGGCCTTCCCGCCCCTGACACCTTCCCCGTCGAAGACCTCCGGAAAGCCGCGGACGTCGTCTTCACGAAACATGCGACGAAAGCCCTGCAGTACGGCACCACCGAGGGCGACGACGATCTCAAGGCCGAGCTCATCAAGTTCGAGGAGCGGCAGGGGCTCAAGCTCGGCAAGGACAACGTCCTCATCACGAGCGCCAGCCAGCAGGCCCTCGACATGATCCCGAAGATCTTTCTCGATCCCGGCGACTATGTCATCGCGGGCCGCCCGACCTATGTCGGCGCCATCCAGGCCATCCAGTCCTACCAGGGCAGGATGCTCGGCATCCCCTTCAGCCCCGAAAACGACGGTTTCGACATGGTGGAGCTGGAGAAGCGCCACGAGCGCGCCGTACGCGACGGCAAGCGGATGAAGTACATCTACGTGATCCCCGATTTCCAGAATCCCTCGGGGATCTGCTGGAGCGTCGAAAAGCGCCAGGCCCTGCTCCGTTTCGCCTATCGGCACGACTACATCATCGTCGAGGATTCCCCCTACAGGGAAATCCGCTTCATCGGCGAGAACGTCCCGTCCATCTACCAGCTCGACCAGCAGGGAGAGAACCGCGGGATCGTCATCAACCTGAAAACCTTCTCCAAGATCCTGGCACCGGGAGTCCGCATCGGCTGGATCATCGCTAGCCCGGTGCTCATCGGCAAGCTCGTCACCGCGAAGCAGGCCATGGATCTCTGCACGAACGTCTTCGCCCAGAAATGGCTGGCCGAGTACCTGAAGACCGGCAAGATCTACGAGCTGATCGGAAAGACCTGCGACCTGTACCGCTCGAAGCGCAACCACATGGTGGAGATGCTGGAAAAGTACCTGCCCAAGCGTTGGGACCTGACATGGACCAAGCCAGAGGGCGGCCTCTTCCTCTGGATAGCGCTTCCCCACTACATCGACACCGATCAGATGATCCACAAAGCCATTGCCCGGAATGTGGCCTACGTCGTGGGCTCGGCTTTCTACTTCGACGAACCCGAAAAGAACGCCATGCGCATCAACTTCTCCTTCGCCTCGGTCGAGCAGATCGAGGAAGGCGTCAAGCGGCTCGCGGCCGTCATCGTGAAGGAGATCGAACTCCACGAATCAGGCCCCAGGGGCCAGACTTCGCCTGAAGGACTCTGATCGTTCCTTCCATTTCGCAATTATTCGCCCCGCCGCGCCGTGGGACGTTTCTTTGACCTTTCGGCCCCGGAACGATGCTGCGACTTGATATCCTTGCCGGCTATTGCTATCTTTTCCCACGATATGGCTCGCTCCACGGTCCGATGACCGCGGGACGGACCAAACTATCGCGGCGTGAAGCTACCGCTGCCCCGGAAGGGGACTGGCGCGACCGGCGCTCACTTGAGGCCGGACAAGCGGGCGGAAGCGCGTCGGCGAAACAAGGAGCTACCATGGGTATCGTGGAACTGAAGGACGTCCGCAAGGTCTACCCGCTCGGGAAAGTGGAAGTGGAGGCGGTCAAGGGCGTTTCGTTCTGCATAGAGAAGGGAGACTTCATCTCCATCGCCGGACCCTCCGGATCGGGCAAGACGACCATCCTGAACATGATCGGGCTCATCGATCACGCCACGGCCGGCGAAGTGCACATCGACGGCAAGCCGACTGCCGGGCTCAAGGACCGCGAACTCACCCGGATGCGGCACGAGGTCCTGGGCTTCATCTTCCAGTCCTTCAACCTCATCCCTGTCCTCAACGTGTGGGAGAACATCGAGTTCCCCCTCCTCCTCGGCAAGACCCGGATCACGAAGGCCGAAAAGAACGACTGGATCGACTGGCTCATCGCGGAAGTGGGGCTGGTCGAATGGAAGCGGCACAAGCCGAACGAGCTCTCCGGGGGCCAGCGCCAGCGCGTGGCCATCGCGCGCGCCCTCGTCACCAAGCCGCAGATCGTGCTGGCCGACGAGCCCACCGCCAACCTGGATTCCGCCACGGGCGAGCAGATCATCGAGCTCATGAAGAAGATCAACCGCGAGCTCGAGACGACCTTCATCTTCTCGACCCACGACGCCAAGATCGTCAACATCGCGGACCACATCATACGCCTCCGCGACGGCCTCGTGACCGAAAACGTACGGAGGGGGGAGGACGTCGCCGAGGCGTGCGCCCCGGCGAATACGGCGGGGGACTGACATGCCGGTCGTCGTCAGGATGGCCTTCAGGAACATCTGGGAGCACAAGGCCAAGAGCCTCATCGTGGGCACGCTCCTTGCCCTCGGCGTCATCATCCTCATCGTGGGGAACGCCTTCATGGACGCCGCCAGGGAAGGCATCCAGAAATCCTTCATCGCCAACTACACCGGCGACGTCTTCATCTCGGGAAAGGTGGAATCCCCCGTTTCGCTCTTCGGCGTCCAGTCGATGGGCGGACTCGAGGACACGCCGAACATCCCCGAATTCGAACGCGTCTGGGAGTACGCGAAGGGCCTGCCCGGCATCACGAGCGCCACGAGCATGGCCAGCGGCTTCGGCATCCTGGCGCAGGACGAGGATGCCACGATCGGGGACACCGAGGCGGACGACAACCGACGCGATGCCTTCCTCTTCCTCTTCGGCGTGGAAAGCGATACCTACTGGAGACTCTTCGACCAGGTGGACGTCGTGCGGGGCAGGCGCCTGGGCCCGGGCGAAACCGGCATCATGCTCCAGGAAGACCGCATGGAAAAGATATCGAAGTACCTGAAGCACGACGTCAAGGTCGGCGACCCGATCCTGATCCAGGGCATCTCCAATTCAGGCTTCAGGATCAGGGAACTCACGGTCGTCGGCACCTTCAGGTCCCGCTCCGAGGGCGCCGGCCCCGAGCAGCTCAGTTACGTCGACATCAATTCGCTGCGGCTCCTCTCCGGCATGACCGTCGGCGCGGCCGAGGATATCGACCTTTCCTACGCTCAGACCTCGATGCTGTCGACCACCGACGCCGATTCGCTCTTCGGCGGGGACATGATCGACAGCGGCGCGGCGGCGGCCTCCACGGGGCGCATCCGGGAATCCAGCCTCGAGGGGATACTGGGCGACACCAGCGAGCGGGAACGCCTCAACCAGGCCGACTACGGGGCGTGGCACTTCATCCTGCTGCGAACGGCCGGGCCGGCCGACACCAAGGCGGCCATCGCGTCGCTCAACGGCTACTTCGCCCGGGAGAAGGTCGACGCGGTGGCGGGCGACTGGCAGAAGGCCTCTGGCCCCTACGGGCAGTCGGTGGACATCCTGCGCGTGATCTTCAGCATCGCGGTGATCATGCTCGCCGTCGTGTCCGTCATCATCATCATGAACACGCTCGTCATCTCGGTGATCGAGCGGACCGGCGAGATCGGCACGATGCGGGCGATCGGGGCGGGCCGCGGATTCGTGCGGAAGCTCTTCGCGACGGAGACCATCGTGCTGTCCTTCATCTTCGGCGTGGTCGGGATCGTCCTGTCCTTCGTCATCGTGTGGATACTGAGGCTCCTCGACATCAAGGCCGGGAGCCAGTTCCTGGTCATCCTCTTCGGCGGCAAAACCCTGAGCCCCATCATCGGGGCGGGCTCCGTGATCGGTTCGCTGGCGCTCATCCTGGCCGTCGGCTACCTCGCGCATTTCTATCCCGTGTCGGTCGCGCTCAAGATCCAGCCCGTCCGCGCCATGCAGAACGAGTGAGGGACAAGCCATGAAAACCATCGCCAACATCGCGTTCAGGAATCTGAGCCGCCAGAAAAAGCGGAGCGTGCTTCTCGGGGCCGCGATCGCCTTCGGCGTCATGATCGTCACGCTCATCAACGGGTTCGCCGGCGCCTTCGTCTCCAACGTGTCGGATAACTTCTCCTACCTCCTCGCGGGGCACGTCTTCGTGAGCGGCGTCGAAAAGACCGGCGCCAAGCTGGACAAGGAGATAGAGGTCATCCGCGACGACGCCGTCCTCACGGCGGCCCTCAAGGACGCCGGCGTTCCCGCGAAATACGTGACGCGCCGCAGCGACTTCGACGGGTCCCTCATCTTCGAGGGCAAGAAAGTCTTCCACAGCATCGCGGGAACGGACCTGGCCAACGAGCGCTTCCTCAGGGACCGGCTCGTGCTCAAGGAAGGCTCGTGGGACAACATGAAGGACCCGCGGGCAATCGTCCTTTCGGACAAGATCGCCGGGAAGCTCAACGTCCAGGTCGGGGACCGTATCCTGGTTTCCCTCAAGACCGCGGCGGGCCAGAACAACGCCGGGGAATTCGTCCTCGCGGGCATCAGCTTCGACACCGGCATCCTGGGCTCGCTCATGGGCTACGCGAACATCGCGTACGTCAACGAGCTGCTCGGGCTGGCGAGCGGCGAGTACATGACCATGGGCATCATGCTCGACGACATTTCGCGCACGGAACGCTCCGCGACCGCGCTCTACGACCGGATGAAAGCCAGCCTCCAGCTCTTTGACCGCGGGGTCAAGGACGAAAAGGGGGCCACGACGCCGTTCATGGCCATGATGAGGAAGCAGAACCGCGAGCAGTGGAACGGGGTCAAGTACCGGGTGTTCACGCTCAACGACATACTGGCCCAGGTCCAGCAGATCGTGGACGCCATCAACATCGCGGCGTTCGTGATCCTCGTCGTCCTCTTCTTCATCGTCATGGTCGGCATCACCAACACCTTCCGCATGGTCATGTACGAGCGCATCCGCGAGATCGGCACGATGCGCGCGGTCGGGGTGCAGCGCGGCGAGATCCGCAGCATGTTCCTCTACGAGGCGCTCTTCCTGGCCATCGGCGGGGCGCTCGCGGGCATCGTCCTGGCCCTCGTCGCCATGGCCGTCATCTCGTTCTTCAACCTGGGCATGGATTCGCCGCTGTTCATCATCCTCAAGAACGGTCACCTTTCCTTCCGCGTGCCGCCCTTCCAGGCCGTCGGCAATGTCCTCGTCATCGCGGTCCTGACCCTCGCGGCGGCCTTCTTCCCGGCGCGCAACGCCGCCCGTCTGGATCCCGCGGTGGCGCTCAGGACCCTCAAATAGGAGCATCAGCATGAAGCGTTTCTTCGCGGCCCTCGCCCTCGCGGCGCTGGCCATAGCGCCGGTTTTTTCACAGGCGCCCGACGTCAGCAAGATCCTCAGGGAACTCGACGACATGGGCGATTTTTCCGGACGGGATTTTTCCGCCGTCTACACGATCGTCTCCCAGAAACCGGGGGAGAAGGAGACGGTGACGCAGGCGCGCATGTTCCGTCGCGACGGCAGGAAGCAGTTCGTCCTCCTCATCGTCATGCCCGAGGTCAACAAGGGTCAGGGCTACCTGCGCGAAGACGACAACGTCTGGTTCTACGACTCGGGCAGCCGGAAGTTCTCGCATTCGTCCATCAAGGAAAACATCCAGAATTCGGAAGCCAAGAACTCCGACCTCACGAAGCGATCGCTTCTCGACGACTACGGCGTCGCCGCCACCACGGAGGGCACGATCGGCAAGTATCCCGTGTGGGTCATCGACCTCAAGGCGAAAAACACCGAGGTATCGTACGAGCGCATGAAGCTCCACGTCCGCAAGGACCAGAACATGATTCTCAAGGAAGAGGATTTCTCGGTCTCCGGCCGGCTCATGCGCACCACCCTCTTCCCGAAGTACGCCGACGTGGGCGGCAAGCTCATCCCCTCGCAGATCCTCATCATCGACGAGCTCAACCCGGGGGAAAAGAGCCAGCTCACGCTGACGGAACAGTCCGTGGCCGCGTTGCCCGATTCGGTCTTCACCAAGGCCTTCCTCGAGAAAGTCAACAAGTAGGACCCAAGCGATGAAACACGAAGAAATTCTTGCAGTGGCGCTGGTCCTGGCCTTCCCCGGCGCGCCGGCCTTCGCCCAGACCTCCTTGATCACCGACGAGGATGCACTGTTCGGCGGCGACGAGGTCGTGCAATCGGCTCCCGCCGCGACCGAAGGTTCGGCGACCGCCGCGCTCACGAAGTCGGAAACGGTGCTGATAGGCGGCAGCTTCACCGGTTCCGTATCCGCGGAAAACGCCTGGAGCGATCCGTGGAACGACGGCTTCGATCCCTCCGACGCCGACGATTCCGCCATGACGACGACGCTCTCGGGCCTCGTCTTCTTCGACGCGCGCCCCGACGGGGACTTCCGCGTGTACGGGTCGGTCAAGACCGAATGGCCCTTCGAGGAGACGACCTCGGAGGACAGTTCCGTCCCCAACACCCAGGTCTTCGAGTTCTTCTCCGACTGGTCCTGGAACGACGGGGTCTTCTTCCGCTTCGGGAAGAGCACCGTGAAGTGGGGCGTCGGCTATTTCTGGAGCCCCGCCGACGTCATCAACCTCAAGGCCATCGACATCATGGACCCCACCGCCCAGCG
This sequence comes from Spirochaetota bacterium, assembly GCA_026398615.1. Lineage (GTDB taxonomy): Bacteria > Spirochaetota > Spirochaetia > Treponematales > UBA12059 > JAPLSN01. The sequence goes on from JAPLSN010000019.1 coordinate 12,950, forward strand.
CGAAGGTCCGGTGTCCTTCAAGGCGAACTTTCCCGTCCCCGGCACCCAGAACAACCTGTACGCCTACGCGATCTGCGACGAGGCCACGATGAACGCGGCGGACACGGCCGTGGCAGCCAAGGCCGAGTTTCTCCTGGGAAACTACGAATTCGGCTTCGGCGGCTTCTACAAGCGCCACCATCCCGAACGCGGCATGCTCACGGTCACGGGTCCGCTCCTGAACCTGGACCTCTTCGGGGAAGCGAGCCTTTCCCGTGGCAGCGACAAGCAGTTCGTGACGAAGGTGACCGACGCGACGCTCGCCGGCATTGAAACCAAGATCTACAGCGACCGCTTTTTCCTGTCGGCCACGGCCGGCGCCAGCTACATGAATGACGATCTCAAGCTGACCGTGCTGGCGCAGTACTTCTACAACGGCGAGGGCTACGACGACGCCGACCGGGAGGCGCGCATCGACGAGGCCCTCGCGTACGATAATGGCGGATCTTCCTTCAACGACTTCCTCAAGTTCCTCATCGCCAATTCGGGCAAGCACTATGCGGCGTTCAGTTTCACGCGCACCGAGCTGTTCACCGTGGACCTGAGCGCCTCCGTGTTCGTCATGGCCAATCTCTCCGACCTCTCCGCCTACGTGAAGCCCTCGCTCACCTGGACGCCCTTGGACCACATGAGCTTCACGGTGGACGCGGCCTTCGCGTTCGGCATGGAGAACTCCGAGTACCTGGTGATCCACGGCGGCCCCGCCGTCATCCTGGGCGTTTCGGCCACGCTGGGAACCGGTTCCTTCTGAAAAGCGCGCTCCAGCCATCCTGAAAAAAACGGCGCGGTAAAGGGTTCCTCCTTCGCCGCGCCATTTTTTCACCCGATGGACGGGGGCGAAAAACATCCCCATCGATCCTCACTTCAAGCTGAAATTGCCCTGTTCGTCGAAGCTGACGGGGATAGGCTCTTTCCGGATTTCGTCGGGCAGCTTGATGCTCGCCTTGCCGATGACACCGAAAGTGCCCGAACGGTCGGCGAAGAGCGCCCTGACCGCCTTGGAGAGCTTTTTCGCGCTGAAGGTATTGCTCACCGTGATGAGCGTGCGGCCGGCCTGCTTCACGACGCTCGAGCTGTCGCCGACCACCAGGCTTTCGCCGTTCACGAAGAGTTCGTAACCGAGCGAGTCGAATCCCAGGGGACCTTTCGCTTCGTTCCTCACTTCGATCGTGAAGGTGACGGTGAGCGGCACGTCGAGCTCCGCGGGGTCGATGACGTCGGCCGGGTCGGCCTTCCTGCCGGCCAGCATGTTCTTGATGACGCCGAGGGCCTTGCCGGAATCGACTTTCCTTCCGGCTCTCGCGAGGGCGGCCGTGATCTGCTCCTGCGTGGGCGGCTTCACCTGGAAATCGAGGAGAGCCACCGAGGGCTTGATGGCGGGGACCTTCTTCGAAAGCTTGTAGGTGAAGGTGACGTCGGACGGCGCCCCCGGCATCTTCGGTATCGGGATGACGAGGGTCGCGTCGATGGTCGTGGCGAGCCATTCCTTCGTCGCGTATTCCTTGACGACCTTGATGATGTCGGCGTACGCGAGCTTCACCGTGAACGTGTTCGCCTTTTCGCCCTTGGCCTTCACCGTGAAACCGCCCCTGGACTTGGCCGTGAACACCTTCGTCCCCTCCACCGAGAAGACGATGGTCATGCCGTCGAACTTCAATTCGAGCGGATAGGGGTTCTTCACGGCGAGCTCGAAGAGGAAGGTGACGTCCCGGAGGGTCAGCGCCTCCACTTCGAAGCGGCGCAGTTCGGCGGTCGGCTTGGGGAAACCTGCCGCGGCAGCCTGCCCCGCGGACAGCGCAAGGAGAACGAGGGCCGCTACGAGCGCCGCGGTTCTCCGGTCGATGCGATCCATGCAGTCCTCCATGTCCGCGCGCGGACCCGATCCGTTCCGTTGCCCATCGACCGCGCGCTTCGCTTTCCAGTATAGCGAAAACCGGCTGGCATTTACAGACCGCACTACCATCGCGGCGGGAAACCGGCTATACTCGGTCGGGGACGCACGGCTGCCTGAAGGCTGCCCACATCATGCGCCCCGCAGAGGACACGACATGAAAGCCATCCCGATCACGAACGACATCTTCATGCTGCATGCCGACATGGTGACGACCGATCTCTTCGAGGGCATCTGGCCCATCCCGGAAGGCGTTTCCCTCAACTCCTACCTCGTGAAGGGCGACAGGATCGCCCTCGTCGACCTCGTCCGCGACTGGTGCGACGCGCCGGCCCGGTTCGGGGAAGAACTCGCCCAGGCGGGCGTCGCGTTTCCCGACATCGATTACCTCGTGCTCAACCACATGGAGCCGGACCACACCGGATGGCTCGGGCAGTTCAGGGAATTGAACCCCCGCGCCGAGATCCTCGCCACGGCGAAGGCGGTCGAGCTCATCAGGAATTTCTACGGGATCACGGATGGCGTGCGCGCCGTCAAATCCGGCGAGCTCCTTGATCTCGGCGGCGGGAAGGTCCTGCGCTTCGAGGAAACCCCGAACGTCCACTGGCCCGAGACCATGATGAGCTTCGAAACCGGGTCCGGCGTGCTCTTTTCCTGCGACGCTTTCGGGAGCTACGGCAAGTTGGGCGAACGCGTGTTCGACGACGAATACTCCGCCGACGAGCACGCCTTCTTCGAGCGGGAAAGCCTGCGCTACTACGCCAACATCGTGGCGTCTTTCAGCCTTTTCGTGAAGCGCGCCGTGCAGAAACTGGAAGCCCTTGACATCAAGGTCGTGGCGCCGAGCCACGGCATCGTCTGGCGCAAGGATCCGCGCGCCATCATCGACCGCTACGTGAAGTACGCCGCCTACATGGACGGCCCCCAGGAAAAGGAGATCTGCGTCGTCTGGGGCTCGATGTACGGCAACACCGAGCGGGGACTCGCGGCCGTGCTCGACGGCATCGACAGCGAGAAGGTTCCCCACTCGATCCACCGCGTCCCCAACGAGGACGCGTCGTACGTCCTCGCCGACGCCTACAGGAGCTCCGGCATCGTCCTGGCCATGCCCACCTACGAATACCGGATGTTCCCCCCCATGGCGTACATCCTGGACCTGTTCGAGCGCAAGCACGTCTGGAACCGGAAGGCTTTCCGCCTGGGCAGTTTCGGCTGGGTCGGCGGCGCGAAGAAGGAATATGAAGAAAAGATAGCACCACTCAAGTGGGACTGCCTCGAGCCCGCCGAATGGCCAGGCGCTCCCGGCGACGGGACGCTCTCCCTCCTCTTCGAGCGCGGCCGCGAACTGGCAAGGCGCGTCAGGAAGGGCTGAAAGGCATGGGGAACAAACCCGTCCGCACGGTCTCGGCCAACACGCGGGTATCGGGGATACTCGTCCCCCCCTACCCCTTTTACTCCTACTTCGAGGACGCCGACGGTTTCCCCTTCGATCCGCACGCGCAGGGAATGCCCGCCTGCAACGCCTGGCGGCTCGCCGAGGCCTCCCAGCTCGCGTACGAGCGGCCCAACCTCGTGAGGTCCGCCTGCCTCCTGGCCGGCTTCGACGACGTGGCGTACTTCGAGAACGGTTCGACGCAATGCTACCTGGCGGTATCGGGGATGGTGGTGCCCGGTTCGGGTTTTTCGCTCGTGCGGAGCATACGGGGCCGGGAGCGCGTCATCAGGGCGCCGGCGCTGGGACGGAAGCCGTCGATCCTTCCCGCGCCCGGCCGGGCCCCCTTCGCGATCCTCGCCTTCCGGGGGACGGCCGTTTCGGATTCTGACCGCTTCCTGGACATCATGGCCGACGTCACGGTGGACCGCGTTCCCTTCGGGAACGGCCACGCCCACAAGGGATTCCTGCACGCGCTCAATTCCGTCTGGAAGGGAAAACCGTCGCCGCTCGGCGTCCCGTGGGCGTACTCGAACGGACTCGGGTTCGCGCTGGAGCGGCTCTTCGCCGCCAAGCCGGGACTCAGGCTCTTCATCATGGGCCATTCGCTCGGCGGGGCGCTCGCGACGCTCGCGGCGGCGCTGGAACCCAGGTGCGCCGCTCTCTGCACCTTCGGATCCCCGATGGCGGCCGACGCGGCGGCCTTGAGCGCCCCGTCGGCGCCCTGCTACCGCTACACCAACGGCAACGACCCGGTCCCGGGCCTGCCGCCGCCCGTCCTCATGGAAAAGCTGTTCGGGTACCATTACGACCACGCGGGGACGCATTGCCGCATCCACGGCGACGGTTCTTTCTCCGTCGACCCACCCGGGTCCGGCAGCCAGGACGCCCTCGGCCTCCTGGCCGCCAACGTAAAAGACGCGTTGGCCGAACTCGGAGAGCGCATGTCCCTGCCGAATGCCGTCAGGTCGGCCCTGCGGGCGGCGACCGGCGCGGTCCGTCGAGGACGCACCCCCTTCGTGGACGACCTGAACGACCACGCGTCCATCACCTACATAGAGCGCCTGAAACGGATGGCCGCCCTGGAGCGCGGATCAATGCGCTAGAGCCGGCCATGGATCCGCCGTTCACGGGAATCAGCCCTCTTTCTTCGGCTTGAGGATTTCGAACGCCTTGATGATGAGGTAGAATATGAAGAGGGTCGCGAAGACCCCGGTCATGCCGCCGATCGTCACCGCGACGGCCTGCGCAAAGGGGCCGGAAGCGGCAAGCGAAAGTATGAGATCGTCCATCTTCTCCCCCTATTTCACGAAGAGCGGCACGAGCGCGAGCACGAGGCCGCCCGCGACGATCGATCCGATCTGGCCGGACACGTTGGCGCTCACGGCCTGCATGAGGATGATGTTGCCTTTCTCCTCCTCGGCCGCCATCTTCTGGATCACCCTCGCCGACATCGGGAAGGCCGATATGCCGCACGCGCCGATCATCGGGTTGAGCCGCTTCTCCTCAGGCAGGAAGAGGTTGATCAGCTTGGCGAAGAGCACGCCGCCGGCGGTGTCGAAGACGAAAGCCACGATGCCGAGCAGCATGATGAGGAGCGTCGACTTGAGGAAGACCGGGTCGAGGAGCTGGTCGGCCCGCATCGTGGAACCGATGGTGAGCCCGAGGAAAAGGGTCACGATGTTGGCGAGCTCGTTCTGGGCGGCCCTGGAAAGCCTGTCCACCACGCCGGATTCCCGCAGGAGGTTGCCGAACATGAGGGTCCCGACGAGCGGCACGGAAATCGGGGCGACGAAGCCCGCGATCATCGTCACGAAGATCGGGAAGCCGATGAGGAGGGCTTTCGGGGCCTTTTCCTCGTGGTAGACCATCTTGATCTTCCGCTCCCTCCTCGTGGTCAGAATGCGGATGATGGGAGGCTGGATGATGGGGACGAGCGACATGTAGGAGTAGGCCACGACCGTGATCGGCCCGAGCAGAGCCTTGGCGAACTTGTTGGCGACGTAGATGGCCGTCGGGCCGTCGGCCGCGCCGATGATGCCGATGGCGCTCGCCGTCTTGAGGTCGAAGCCCATGAGGACCGCCAGGAGGATGGTCGCGAAGATTCCGAACTGCGCCGCGGCGCCGAAGAAGATCATGAACGGGTTCTTGAAGAGCGGCCCGAAATCGATCATGGCGCCGATCCCGATGAAGATGAGGAGCGGGAATAGCTCGTTGGCGATGCCTGCCTGGTAGAGCGTCGAAAGCAATCCGGGGGCGCCATCATGTTCCACGATCACCGACAGCGGCAGGTTCGCGATGATGATGCCGAAGCCGATCGGCAGGAGCAGCACGGGTTCGTACTGGAATTTCACGGCGAGAAAGATGAGGATCCCGCCGATCGCGTACATGATGAAATGCATATACGATACGGACGTGAAACCGATGAACAATTGTTCCATGAGCATACCCTCTCGAAGCCGTCTCGATAGGGTCATTATATACCGGAAATCCGCGGGGAGCAAGTCCCGAACGGTTGGCGGGGCCGCCCGGAAAGGCTCTTTCGCCTTTCCGGGCGGCCCCGTCAGGGATTGCGTATCGCGATTGCCGCCAGGCCGTCCAGCACGAGTTCGGGTTGGAAACGTCCGAACCCGCAGGCTTGCATGATACCGTTCCCGATGGCATCGCCCGTGCCGATCACCTCGGACTCCTCGCCGAGTTCCTCGCGCTGGAGCTCGACCAGCCGCGAGACGAGCCCGCCGTAGCCGAGCAGGATGCCCGCCTGGACCGCCTGCGCGGTCGTGCGGCCGATGGCCCGCCCGGGCGGTTCGAGGCGGACGTCGGGTATCCGCGGTCTCGACGCCCGGGGCGATGGCCGCACCCATGAATTCGCCCAGGGAGTTCACGGACGAGAAGGTGACCGCGGAGCCGAAGTCCACGATGACGCAGGCTTTCGGCGCGCCGTCGCGGGCCATAAGCTCGCGGGCGGCCACCGCCGCGCAGATGAGGTCGCTGCCGACTTCGGAAGGGATTTCCGTCCGGATCTTCACGCCCGTCCGCACGCCGGGCCCCACGGTGCCAGGAACGAGGCCGAAAGCCGAACGCACGGCGTCGCCCAGCCTGGGCGCGAGGGCCGGAACGACGCAGGAAATCCATACCGCTTCGATTCCGGCGCCGCGGACGCCGCCCGGACTGCCCGAGGCCTTCAATGCTCCCGCGTCCGACGCGATGTCCCTGAAAAGCATCGCGTACTCGTCGGCCGTGCGCTCGAAGAAAGCGCCCAGTTTCCGGACGGTCCGCCACGTCCTCCCGTCGCGTATGCCCACCGTGACGGTCCGGTTGCGGGCGTCGATCGCGAGGAGCACGGCGTCAGCCTTCCTTCGATACGCGTGAAACGCCGCCCTTCGATGCAATGCCCTTCCAGGCGGTCACCACGGCGGTCGTGAGCACGGCGGCCACCACCGCCTCGATCAGGCCGTTGGAAAGCACGATACCCGCGGCTGCCGGCAGGGGCAGTGCCTTGAGCGCGACGAGGGCGCCGAGCACGAGGACGGAGTTCGTGAGGCTGCCGACCACCCCCGCCAGCGGGAGCGAGATCGCTGGCAGTTTCCCCCTGAACGGGGCGTAGACGGCCCATGCCGCGACGCCGACCAGGATTCGCGGCGCCACCGACACCAGCGGGTTGACGAAGAACACGTCCCCGGGGCCATTGGGCGCGGTTGCGGCCTGGATGAGGCTCGTGACTCCGAAGATGAGTCCGATGGCCCCGCCCACCAGCGGTCCCTCGATGACGGCCCCGATGATGACGGGAACGTGCATGACAGTGAGGGAAATGCCCTGGATCCAGCTGATGAAGCCGAGCTTCGTGAGGAAAAGTACGATCGACACGGCGCCGAGCGCGCCCGCGATGACGATCTTGCGGACCGGAACGGTCTCTTTCATGGAACTACCTCCCGCGCGCCCCTTCGCGGCAACGCGCCTTTCCTGATTTCAGCGGAAGCGGATCCCGACGAAGGTCCCCGCGACCCCGAGGGCCGCCACGGACAAGCGCACGAGGATTTCGCCTTCCGCCATTTTAAAGGTCGCATAACGCGTCCTGTTGGCACCGGAATAGCGGCGCGACTCCATCGCCTCGACGAGGATCTCCGCGCGCTCGAGCGCCCTGACGACGACTGGAACGAAGAGCGGCGCGTATGCCCTCGCCTTCCTGATCGGACCTGAGCCCGAAGCCCCGAAATCCCCGCCTCGCGAAGCCTGCGCCCTGACGATGGCTTCCAGTTCCCCGGCGATGATCGGTACGAAGCGGAAGGACATGGCCACCGCCAGGGCGAGGGCATGCGCCGGGAAGCCGATACGCGCGAGCGGGGCGAAGAAATCCTCGATCCCGTACGCCGTTTCGCGTTCCGTCGTCACCGAGGTGAACAGCGCGATGACGGCCATGAGGGCCACCATCCGAGCTGAGGTCATGGCCGCCAGCCGGACTTCCATCGCCGTCACGACGACGGGTCCCGCGGAGAGGAGCTTCGCCGAAGCGTCCCCCGGCCAGGCGAAGACGACCTGGAGGACGGCCGTGAAGACGAGGATGGGTATCGCGGGCTTCACGCCGCGGAGAAGGAAGCCGACGGGGATCCGGGCGGCGAGCGATACGGCGAGCGCTGCCGCGAACGAAAGCGCGACGCCCGGCCAGGATACGGATGCCAATATCGGCACGGCGAGGGCGAGCAGGCCGAGGTACTTCGTGATCGGCGTGAGGGCGTGGACGGGCGATCGCGTATCCATGTACTGGCCGATCGACACGTTCCTGAAAAACTCGATGCTCTTCATGTGGCCGCCCCCCGCCCGGCGCGGGCGAGCGCGGCGCCGACACCCCCGGCGTCGAGGGGCCTGTCCTCGGACCTCAGGCCCGCGTCCGAAAGCGCCGAGCGCAGCTCGCAGGCGAAGGGGCGTCCGATGCCCCATGCCTGGTCGTAGAGCCCGTAGAAAATTCCTTCTGGAGGCGCTACCGCGACGAGTTCACCGTTCCAGACGACGCCCACGAGGTCGGCCCTGGCGGCTTCCTCCATTGAATGCGTGGCAAAGACCACGGTCCTGCCCTTCTTCGCGAAGGCGAGTATGGAAGCGAAGACCGTGCGCTTCGTGACCGGGTCGAGGGAGCTCGTCGGTTCGTCGAGAAGCAGGGCGTCGGGATCCATGGCGAAGACGCCGGCCAGGGCCAGCTTGCGCTTTTCGCCACCGGACAGTGACGCGGACCGCCGGTCACGATACCGGTCCCATGGAAGCCCGAACTCGTCCATGGCCCGCTTCGCCGCGGCGACGAGGACCGCCCCGCGCAAACCCATGTTCCGGGGACCGAAGGCGACGTCGTCGCCGGCGTAGAATTCGAAAAGGGCCGATTCCGGACGCTGGACCGAAAACGGCGCCCTCATGCGGAGCGCGCGCAGGTCGGTCCCGCGGGCGGCGGTATCGAGCCCGAAGGACCGTACGGTTCCCAGGGAGGGCGATGCGAGGGCGTTCAACAGCTGGAGTATGGTCGACTTTCCGGATCCCGTTTCGCCGACCAGGGCCACCACCGATCCCGCCGGGATCGATAGCGATACTCCCGAGAGGGCTTTCCGCTCGTTGACGGTGCCCCTGAGATAGGAAAAAAAGACGCCGGAAAGTACGAACGCCGGATCTGAGACGGGCAACGCGATCCGCACCCGGTCCGGTTCCGCCGCGCCCGAGGCCCCGGCGCCGACGATTTTCCCCGCGATGCGGGAGGCAAGGGCTTCGGGCGTCTCGCCCGGAACCGGGACGAGCCCCGCGGCCAGGGCGCAGGAGGCGGACTCCGGGAGTGCAAGGCCCCATTGTCCGAGCTCGCCGCGCGCGAAGAGCTCGGCGGGGCTTCCGTCGAAGGCGACGCGGCCTCGGTCGAGGACGATGGCGCGGGACGCGCGAGCGGCTTCGTCCATGTCGTGCGTCACGTGCACGATCGTCACGCCGCGGGACGAAAGGGCGTCCATGAGGTCGAGCACGGTCGAGCGGCCGCGCGGATCGAGCATGGCCGTGGCTTCGTCGAAGGCGACAAGCGAGGGCGACATGGCCAGGGCGCCCGCGACGGCAAGGCGCTGCTGCTGGCCGGCCGACAGGAAGTGCGGATGCCTGAAGCGTTCTCCCTCGAGCCCCACGGCGCGCAGGGCGTCAGTCACGCGGATCGCGATCTCTTCGCGAGGGAGCCCGAGGTTTTCGGGACCGAAGGCCACGTCCTCCTCGACGACGGACGATACGATCTGGTCCGCGGGCGACTGGAAGACGAGAGATACTTCCGAACGGATGCGGCCGAGGCTTTCCTGATTGCGCGTATCGAGGCCGCGGACGGCGACGCTGCCGCCAGTCGGGAGCCTGAGCCCGTTGAGAAGGCGCACGAGGGTGCTTTTGCCTGACCCGTTCGCCCCGACGATGACGAGGTATTCGCCTTCCTCGATGTCGAAGGACAGCGAATCGACGGCGGGATTTTCCTGGCCATCGTACGTGAACGAGACGTCGCGAAACCTTACCAAGGGCATGGAGCCTCCCGTGGCGCGGGAGGACGGTTGGCGGGCATCATGATCACCTCTCGTCTCGGCCTCGGGAGTCGGCGTGCGCGGTGATGTCGCGTCCGTCGCCGCGAACACCGGCATGGCCGGTGCCCGCGAAGGTCCAAGCGTCAGGTCGAATCTAGACATCACGCCGTAAAATGTCAAGAAGGGAAACGCGAAAATGCCGAGGCCTTTTCAGGAACAATCGGGTATCAAGATCGGCTCCATTCCCATTTTCGATTCCACGGGGTAAAATCCTGGCGATGCCCGCCAGCGACCGGAGCCGAAATGACGAAAAATACGCTTGTCCCCTCTGTCGGGCCGACGCGCCCGTCATCGAAGCGAAAGACAAATCCTATTCGCGCTGTGCACGCTGCGGTCTCATCGCCCTCCTGCCCGGCTTTCGTCCCGGGCCCGAGACGGAACGCGCACGCTACCTGCTCCACCGCAATTCACCCGGGGACCCGGGTTTCCTCCGCTTCCTCGGGACGTTCGTGGACGCCCTGCTTCCCCATGTACCGCCTGGGGCTTCAGTTCTGGATTACGGCTCCGGGCCCGACCCCGTCCTGGCGGGACTCTTCGAAGCGCGCGGGTTTGCGGTGACGGCCTGGGACCCGTTCTTCGCGCCCGGAGACCCCGCCGCGAACGCTCCCTACGACCTGGTCATCGCGCACGAGACGGCAGAGCACTTTTTTTCCCCGGGGGACGAATTCAGGCGCATCGCGTCCCTCGTGAAGCCCTCGGGGACGGTCGCGGTACGCACGAAGCTCGCCCCGGAGGGAAAGGAAGCCTTCGCGCGCTGGTGGTACCGGGAAGATTCCACGCATGTTTCGTTTTACACGGAGCGTTCCCTGCCCTGGGTGGCCGCCATCCTCGGAGCCGGATCCTTCGCGCTGGCGGGCGGCGACACTGTCATCTTCCGGTTGGGAAGAGCGGATTCAGCCACGAGTCTTTCAACGACCCGTTAGAGTCTGGAGGACAGGTCCACCACGAATTTCAGCGCTTCGAGCGGCGACACGGTGGTGGCGAGAACGGAGGAGATCTTGTCGTTCCAATCGCTTTTGGCCAGGCGGATCTTCGAAAGGTCGGGCTTGGAGGCTCCCTTCCCGCCGATGATCCAGAGACGGTGACCCTGGAACCCGCCGCGCTGGGCGCACAGGACGACGGAAACCGCCTCGCCGATCTGCACGCTGGAAATGCAGTCATCGATGCCGTTGTCCCGCAGCGAGAGGTCGTACACCAACGGGTTGTAGACGTTCGACAGCTTGAAGGACCTTCCGGAATACATAACGTGCTCGAAAAAAGTCGTGGCATAAGCGTCGGGAGAAGGATCGCCGGAATCCGTCCTGCGGAGATTCCCCGTGAACTTGTTGTAGGCCTTCATGAGGGGCGTGGCGAAGTAGCGCTCGATTTCCCTCGGATCGTCGAGCTCGTGGATGATGTAGTCCGTGTCCGGTGAGAAATAGCCGTCCTTGTCGATGTTACCGTGTACGATGATATCCATGGCGCCCCTTCCTCGTCCGAAATGATCATGCCATTATAGACCGGATCCGCCCCGCGCTCAAGCCAAGGCAGGCTTATCGCCGGCCGGTTCCTGCACGAAACCCAGCTCTAACCCGTTGCAGTCCCTGGCACCCAACAACGAGACGCCCCCGCTGCTCCTGACCGGTCCGTACGCGATCTCGACGCCGAGCCCGGCGAGCTTCGAGCGGACCGCGTCGATATCGTCCACCCTGAACCCGAGAGAGACGCCGGAGCCAGAAAAAAAGCCCGCGCTGTCATCCTTGATGAATTCCACCGATCCGCCGTGGCCGTCGCCCATGAAGGCGATATCCATGCCGGGACGGGGCGAAAACCTGCGCCCGACCGTGAACCCGAGGACGGTTTCGTAGAAACGGATCGAAGCGTCCACGTCACGGACGTGGAGGGTGATGAAGGAAATTTTCATGGTTATTATCCTTTGATGTCGATCATGGTCGGCTCGTCGGCATCGGCGTAGACGCTCCGTTTCTTGGCGAAGGGATTCCGCACCGACTTGATCTCTTCGCGGATCATGTCCATGCGCTGGCGGAGCAGGAGGCGGTTTTCCTCGTTGCGCCTGACGATCTCGCACCGGAGGTCCTCGAGGGCGGTCTTGATCTCGGGGATGTCGTGGGCTCCCGCATGGGGATAGGCTTCCCGGTAGAGGTCCTCGAGCGGGTCGATGGCTTTCTGGAAGGTGAAGATCTCGGAAACGATGGAGCGTTCGAGCTCGACGTGGGATACGAGGGCATCCACGTCGCCTTTTTCTATGTCGGACCGCTCGTGGCCGGCGATCGCCAGGTAGCGGGCGAATTTCTCGCGCTGGGCGAGCAGCAGCTCCCGGAACCTGCGCAGGATCGCTTTCCGTTCCTCCAGCACGTCCGCCGGGATATCGGCCATGCAGCCACCCCGCCCGTCAGCCGGCGATGTTGACGTCGCCCGAGGCTTCGCGGCCGGTCGCGTGAACGGCCGCGACGGCCCACGCGCCGCGGAGCTCTTCGAGCATCGTGCGGACCGAGTGGATCCTCGCTGCGGCTTTTTGTATGTTGGCTTCGAGCAGTTCGCGGTTGAAGTACATGTAGAGCGCGAAGAGGTTCTGGGCGATCTCGCCGCCGGCTTCGAAATCCAGGGACGCCACGAGTTCGGTGATGATGTCCTGGGTCTTCGTCATGGACCGGTTGAAAGCCTCGATATTCTGCGGGTTCTTCTTGAGATCCTTGTGCAGGTAGTCGACGGCAAGGTCGCATTGCTTGATCGCTTCCGCGTAGAGCATCACGACAATCTGTCCGGGGCTGGCGGTCCTCACGCGGGTTTCGCGGTACGCGCCCAACGGGTTCTGGGTCATTCTGGTCCCCTCCCTTCGATCTTCTTCGATTGTCGGCGTCCGTTGCGGCTGCTTGAGCGTTTTTTCCGGGTTTCCTGGAAGGCCGCGGCGCGACTCGGGACGGTTCACGCGCCGCCCAGAAGCTTTCCGTCAGTCACCCAGGTCTCGATTCGCTGGTACGCGTCGTTGATTCGGGCGGCGGTTTCCGTCGCGCGCTTCTGCCGTTCGGGGGAGTCGCCGTGGCGGTCCGGGTGATGTTCCTTGAGCAGGCGCTTGTAGGCGGCCTTGACCTCGGCGAAGGGAACGCCGTAACGCAGGCCGAGAATCTTGTAATCTTCCAAAATCCTCGCGGGAGGCCCAGAGGGACCGTTCCGGCGGCGATTCGCCCCGTTCCTCGCCGCTTCCTCCGCCTTTCGGCGCGCTTCCCGCCCGCGTTCGAGCTTTTCTCGGGCATCGCGGTCCCCGGCCAGGTCCGCTTCGAGTTCGGCCATGGCGTCGTCGAGGTCGGGATCGCCCGAAGGCGGGATTCCACCCCGGGCCGATGAAGTGGAGTCCCTGCGGTCGGAATCGCCCGAGATGAAGGACTTCAGCAGGGTTTCTATTCGGTCGAAAAGAGGATCCACGTACGCCTCGTATGTCGCTGGATGCACGATGCGGTCAGGTTCCGGCGTGAAGGAACGCGCGAAACCCGTCCCGGGAAGATGCCAAGGGTTCCGTTCCGAAACCCGATATGATAATCTACCCCATGTGATACCGAAGATCAAGCTTGGCGGGTTTTCATCTCGGCTGCCCGCTTCCACTCGGGCGGCGTGAGCCTGTATACTGCCGTCATGCCGACCCTCATCGCCGTGATCGGCGGCCTCAACCTCGACATCCAGGCTTCCTGTTCCCTGCCCTTCGTCCCCCGGGACTCCAACCCCGGCAGGGCGGACTCGGTGCCGGGAGGGGTGGGCAGGAACATCGCGGAGAACCTCGTCCGCCTCGGGAACCCGGTCGAACTCGTGTCCGTGGCCGGGAGCGATCCCGACTCGGACCGCCTCGTCGAAGCCTGCACGGCGGCGGGGATCGGGACCTCGGGCATCCGGAGGCTGGCGGGAGAAAGCTGTTCCCGCTACCTGTGCCTGCTGGACTCGGACGGTACGCTCGTCGGGGCCGTGGCTGCCATGTCGATCTTCGACCGTTTCGGCCCCGAGGTCGTCGACGCCGCCGAGGCGATGCTGGACGCCGCCGCCTTCCTGGTCGTCGACGCCAATCCCTGCCGCGAGACCATCGAACGCCTCGCGACGCGCTGGGGTGGCAAACCCATCCTGTTCGACCCGGTTTCGGCCGCCAAGGCCGGGAAAGCCGGGTTCGCATTGGGGCGGTTCGCCATGATCAAGCCGAACCGGGCGGAGGCGACCGCCCTGACCGGGGTGGCCACGGACACCGACGACGGCATCCGCAAGGCTGCCTCCGCGCTCAGGGTTAAGGGAGTCCGCGAAGTGTACCTTTCCCTGGGTTCCCGGGGTATTTACTGGGATGACGGGCGCGAAAGCGGCCTCGCGTCGCCGCCTGCGGACGCGCCACCCGCGGTGAACGTTTCCGGGTCGGGCGACGCGGCGGCCGCGGCCCTCGCGTGGGCATCGCTTTCCGGGGCCGGCCCCCGCGACAGGGCGGCCTGCGCCCTGGCAGCTGCGATGCTCACGGCCGGGGCGAGGACTGCCGTTTCGCCCTACATCGACCCAGAAACCATCATGAAGCTCTTGAAAGGAGTCATCCATGCACCGTTATCTTGACGTATCCCCCGAGGTTGCCGAGGCGCTCGCGTCCGGCAAGGCCGTCGTCGCCCTGGAATCCACGATCATCTCCCACGGGATGCCGTACCCGCAGAACGTGGAGACGGCCTTCCGCGTCGAGAAGGTCGTCCGTGACGCGGGCGCCGTGCCCGCGACCATCGCGATCATGGGCGGACGCCTCAAGGTCGGCCTCGACGCGGAGGCGGTCCGGTCCCTCGGGAAGAAGGGTCGCGACGCCGTCAAGGTCAGCCGCCGCGACATCGCGTGGACCATCGCGAACCGCCTCGACGGGGCTACCACCGTGGCCGCGACGATGATCCTCGCCGCGATGGCGGGCGTCCGCGTCTTCGCGACTGGCGGCATCGGCGGCGTGCACCGCGGGGCCGAACGGACCATGGACATTTCCGCCGACCTCGAGGAACTGGCCGCGACCGACGTGGCGGTGGTCTGCGCCGGCGCCAAGAGCATCCTCGACCTTTCGAAAACCCTCGAGTACCTGGAAACGCGGGGCGTCCCGGTGATCGGCTTCAGGACGCGGGAATTCCCCGCCTTCTACACGAGCCGCTCCGGCATGACGCTCGAGATGCGCGCCGAGGAACCGGCCGACATCGCCCGCTTCCTCCGGGCCAAGCGCGACCTGGGCCTTTCGGGGGGCGTCGTGATCGCCAACCCCATCCCTCCTGAGTTCGAGATGGAAGCCTCGGTCATCGGTTCGGCCATCGACAGGGCCGTGGCCGAAGCCGAGGCGCAGGGAATCCGGGGCAAGGAGACGACCCCCTTCCTCCTCGCGCGGGTCAAGGAGCTGACCGGCGGCGAGAGCCTCGAATCCAACATCGCGCTCGTGCTCAACAACGCAAAGCTGGCCGCGATGGTCGCCGTGGAGCTGGCTTCGCTCGCGTAGGGCCCGCATCGAGGCGACGCGGGCCCCGGTTTCGGCCCGCCCTTCCCGCCTTCGAGCTTTTCACTGCCGGCCATGTGTGCTAGGATTCGCCGGCCATGGCAAAGATGAACCCCCACGATTACGACGAATCCAAGATCAAGACGCTCTCGTCGCTCGAGCACATCCGCCTCAGGACGGGCATGTACATCGGCCGCCTCGGCGACGGCTCCAACCCGGACGACGGCATCTACGTGCTCACCAAGGAAGTGATCGACAACGCCATCGACGAGTACATCATGGGCTACGGCGAACGCGTGGTCGTCGAGATCCACGACGGCGTCGTGACGGTCAGGGACCGGGGACGGGGCATCCCGCTCGGCAAGGTGATCGAGTGCGTTTCCGTCATCAACACGGGCGCCAAGTACAACGACGAAGTGTTCCAGTTCTCCGTGGGCCTCAACGGCGTCGGCACGAAGGCGGTCAACGCGCTTTCCAGGCATTTCCGCGTGGTCTCGTACCGCGAAGGCAAATTCTTCGAAGCCCGGTTCGAGCGCGGCGTCCTCGTCTCCCGGAACGAGGGAGCGGCGGGCAGGGAAAAGAACGGCCTCCTCGTCGAATTCGAACCCGACCGCGAGATCTTCGGCGATTTCGCCTTCAACTTGGAGTTCGCCGAAAAGCGGATGTGGAACTACGCCTACCTCAATTCCGGGCTCACCGTGGTCCTGAACGGTCGCGAGTTCGCCTCGAACAACGGGCTCCACGATCTCCTCTATTCCGAGACCGGCGACGACACCCTCTACGACATCGGGTACTGCCGCGGCGACAAGATCGAATTCGCCTTCACGCACACCAACAACTACGGCGAGGAGCTCTTCAGCTTCGTCAACGGCCAGCACACCGCGGACGGCGGCACGCACCTCTCCGCGTTCCGCGAGGGTTTCCTCAAGGCCGTCAACGAATTCTACCAGGCGCAGTACCGGGGCGAGGACATCCGCGAGGGCATCGCCGCGGCGGTGGCCATCAAGCTGCAGAACCCGCTCTTCGAAAGCCAGACGAAGAACAAGCTCGGGAACACCGAGATCAGGCCCTGGATCATGCAGGAAGTGAAACGCGGCGTCGACGAATTCCTGCGCCGCAATCCGGCGGCGCAGAAGCGCCTCCAGGAAAAAATCGTCTCGAACGAAAAACTCCGCACCGAGCTCAACATCGTCAAGAAGGAAGCCAAGGACGCCGCGAAGAAGATCGAGCTCAAGATCCCGAACCTGCGGGACTGCAAGTACCACTACGGCGACGGCGACAAGGGCGACCTCTCGACGATCTTCCTCACGGAGGGCCAGTCGGCCGCCGGCTCCATGGTGAGCTCGCGCGACGTGTACACGCAGGCCATCTTCAGCCTCCGCGGGAAGCCCGAGAACATGTTCGGGAAGAAGCGCACGGCGATCTACAGGAACGAGGAACTCTACAACATGATGATGGCCCTCGGCATCGAGAACGACGTCGAGAACATCCGTTACGGAAGGATCGTGCTCGCCACCGACGCCGACTACGACGGCTTCCACATCCGCAACCTCCTGCTCACCTTCTTCCTGGCCTTCTTCGAGGAGCTCGTGACGCAGGGCCGCGTCTTCATCCTGGAAACTCCGATTTTCCGCGTGCGGGACAAGAAGACCACGCTCTACTGCTACAGCGCCCGCGAGCGGGACGAAGCGGTCACGGAACTCGGGAAAAACGCGGAGGTCACGCGCTTCAAGGGCTTGGGCGAGATCAGCCCGGGCGAATTCGGTCAGTTCATCGCCGAGGACATGAGGCTCGTCAAGGTGGACGTCCAGACCCTCAAGACCGTGCCGGAAGTCCTCGAATTCTACATGGGCAAGAACACGCCGGACCGCCGCGAATACATCATGCAGAACCTGATCAACGACCTCTGAATTCCGGCGGCGACGTCAACGAACAGACTGAGGGAGCGACATGGCGTACGTCAAGAAGATTTTCAACGAAAACTTCCTCTACTACGCGTCGTATGTCATCAAGGACCGCGCGATACCCGACCTGGAAGACGGACTCAAGCCCGTCCAGCGGCGGATACTGCACTCCCTGTTCGAGATGGACGACGGCAAGTTCCACAAGGTGGCGAACGTCGTCGGCTACTGCATGAAGTACCATCCGCACGGCGACGCGTCCATCTACTCGGCGCTGGTCGTCCTCGCGAACAAGGAACTCTTCATCGACAAGCAGGGCAACTACGGCAACCTGTATACCGGCGACGAGGCGTCGGCCGCCCGCTACATCGAGTGCCGGGCCACGGCGCTGGCCAGGGATGTCCTGTACAACCCGAAGATCACGGAATACGCCGACTCCTATGACGGCCGCAACCGTGAACCCGTGGCCTTCCCCGCCAAGCTCCCCGTGGTCCTCCTCACCGGTGCCGACGGCATCGCCGTCGGGATGAGCACGAAGATACTTCCCCACAACCCGGTCGAAGTCCTCAGGGCCGAAATAGCCTGCCTCCAGGGCAAGCGCTTCAGGCTCGATCCGGACTTCCACACGGGCGGGCTCGCGGACGTGTCGGAGTACGATGACGGGAACGGGAAAGTCCGGGTCCGGGCCAGGCTCGACTTTTCCGATCCCAAGCGCATCGTCGTCCGAGAACTGCCCTTCGGCTCCACCACCGAAAGCCTCATCGGAAGCGTGGAAGCCGCGGCGAAGTCGGGCAGGCTCAAGATCGCCTCCATCTCGGACTTCACCACCGAAAACGTCGAGATCGAGATCCGGCTCCAGCGCGGCGTCTACGCCCGGGAGGTAGAGGACGCGCTCTACGCATTCACCGAGTGCGAACAGGCCATATCGTGCAACTGCCTCGTCATCAAGGACGGCATCCCCGTCATCATGGATGCGACGTCCATCGTCCAGCACCACGCGACCCGCCTCCTCGCGGTCCTCAAGGCCGAGCTCCAGCTCGAGGAACGCGAACTCCTCGACGAAATCTACGCCCGCACCCTCGAACGCATCTTCATCGAGGAACGCGTGTACAAGGCCATCGAGAGCAGGAAAACCCAGGAAACCGTGTACAGGGCGGTGATCGACGGACTCAAGCCCTTCGCGAAGGAAATCAGGCGCGAAGTGAGCGCGGACGACGTCGAGCGCCTACTCAAGATCCCCATCCGCAGGATATCGCTCTATGACATCGACAAGGCCAGGAACGAGATGCAGCGGCTCGCGGCCAGGCTCAAGGAAGCGCGGCACCACCTCGCCCGCCTCGTCGAGTACGGCATCGGGTTCCTCGAAGGCATCATCAAGCGCCTCGAAAAGGACTGGACGCGGAAAACGGAAATTTCCGGCTTCCACCGCATCGACGTGAAGGAAGTCGCAAAGCGCGACATCGCCCTGCGCTACGACGGACAGACCGGCTACCTCGGCACCTCGGTCTCCACCGGCGACCAGCTTTTCACGGTTTCACCCTACGACAAGGTCCTCTATATCCGCAGGAACGGCATCTACTCGGTGTCGCCGGCACCGGAGCGCCTGTACGTCGACCAGGAACTGCTCTACTGCGCCATCGCGGAAAAAGAATCGCTCTCGGATATCCCCTTCACGATCATCTACCGCGACGGGACGAACGGCTATCCCTTCATCAAGCGCTGCCGCATCGAGGCGTGGATCATGAACAAGGATTACCAGCTCGTGCCGGACGGCTCGCAGATCCTGTTCTTCACGACCGCGCCATCCTTCGCCTTCAGGGTCAAGTATGCTGTCAGGCCGCGTCAACGGGTCAAGGAAGAGCGATTTTCCTCCAAGGACTTCGAGGAAAAGGGACTCAAGGCGAATGGTGTGCGTCTTGCCGTCAAGGAAGCCCTCCGTGTCGAATCCGACGCCCTCCAGCCGAGACCGGGAAGGCGCTCCGAACCGGAACTGCCGCTGGAGCCGGGCAACCGTGAAACGACATCAAGCGACACATCGGCCCGCCCGCTGAAAGCCGCGCCGCCTTCGATAGCCGCAGCCCCGGGCAAAACCGCCGGGAAGAAAAAGGTCAAATCCGCAAAAGGCGGGCTCCTCGCCGCCGCCACACGGAAGAAGTCGAAAATGTCGAAAATCAACGCCGCTGCAGCCAAAAAGATGAAAAACCCCGCCCCGAAGAAAGATTCCCGATGAGGGGACCAGTTCGACCGCAGCCATATCAGATCCCGATATTGACAAAACGAACGATCATCGGTAATCTTCCAATACTTTCGCAGGAAAGCGATCCCCTGTAGCTCAGCTGGCAGAGCAAGTGGCTGTTAACCACTGGGTCCGTGGTTCGAATCCGCGCGGGGGAGCAAAAAAGACGCGATCACCACCAGGTGGTCGCGTCTTTTTTTCAATGTCGACCCCGCGCGGATTCGAACCGGAGGGGCTGCCGACCAACGGGAGGAAAAGCGCGCATGGAAGCGCGCGTCAGGCCCCGAGGGCGGCCCTGGAAACGGTCGTCTCAGTCGCCGCGGATGGCGACCCGGAACCCGAGATCTTCCTCCCCGGTGGAAACCGGAGCGAAGGAACTGTAATCAGCGGCAAAATATTTCGGCTTCGCCAGACGCCAGCTCCCGCCGGCCGTGGCTGCCAGGAGCGCCACCCCGTCTCCGGCCTTCTTCTGGTCCGCGCACCACTCGCGGACGTTTCCGGCCATGTGCGCGGCGCCGTCGAGGGTCATGTCCATCAGGAAGAACTGCTCCTGCACCGGTCCCTTCTCGCCGATGATGGGCAGGGCACCCGGTGCCTCGGAATCCGCGCCCTGGCAGTTGTGGGGATCCCACTCGTCGCCCCAGGGATACACGGTACCCAGCCTTGCCCCCGCCGCGTTGCGCCATTGCGCCACCGTGGGCAGGACGATGTCGGTGCCGGTCTTCTTCGCCAACCACTTCACGTACGCCATGCAGTCGTCCCAGGTGACATGGATCACCGGATACCAGGCATAGGCGGGCTTGTAGTACTGCTGCCAGCTGCCCTGGGCGGCGTAGCCGGACTGCTGCACGAAGTCCGCAAACTGGCCGAAGGTGACTTCGGAAGCGCCAATCCAGAAGCCGGGCACGCCCTCCGAGCCCTGCACATGCACGAAGGCGGTACCGCGCAGATCGCGGGGATCCCGGTCGCTGTGGATCACGAGGTTGACCACGTCGGTGCGGTAGCCATTCCTGATCAGGACTTCCTTCTTGAGCATGCCATAGGCGTGCACGATTTCCAGGAAATGCGCCCCGGCGGGCAGCTCCTCGATCGTCAGCCGCGTTCCCCCGGCGATGCTCATGTACGGAGCGCCGTCCAGCAGGATCCGTCCTTCCACGTTGGAGTAGACCTGCGCCGAGCCCGATCCCGGCTCCTTCGGCGCCGCGATCGCCTCGCTCCTGGTGTCCGTGTCGATGCTCGCGCTGTAGGTGGAGAGCGCTAGATCCCCGAAACTCTCCCCCTGGAACGAAGTGTAGGGCCGTTGCTTCAATCCCAGACCCAGCGCGTAGCTGGACACGGCATCCTCCACGAAGCCCGAAAGCTCGCGGAAGGTCACGATGCCGTCGCGGTTGCCGTACTGGTAGTCCGCCTTGCCCTTGATACCTTCCAGCAGAAACCGGGTGAAAACGCCGTAGGCCGAGTCGCGGTCCTCGTAGCTGAACCAGCCGGTCCTCGTGGCGTAGAAGACGGCAGCCACCTCCGCCCGCTCGTAACGTTCCGCCCGGATCTTCGCGCTCCCCATGCCCCGGCTGGCGCTCCGGGAAACCGTTTCGCGGCAGGCGTCGATCACCAGCAGGGACTTGCGGACCTGGATGCGGGCGAGCCAGTCCAGGATTTCCCTCAGCGCGAGACCCGAGGCGAACGGCTCGCGGTTGCTGGTGTCGGCCACGATGAGGTAGCTTTCGCCCTTTTCGTCGGCGATGCCATGTCCCGAGAAGGAAACGACCACCAGATCGTTCGGGGTAATGAAAGCCTCAAGGTACTTCAGCTTCCCCCGTATGTTCGCGAGCCGGGGGTAATTGCGCTGCGCGTCGAAGCGCGGGTCGATGTCGTCGGTCATCACCGTCACGGAATCGAACTGCCCTACGGACTTCAGGGCTTCCCCGAGTCCCGTGGCGTCGCTGCGCGCCTTCTCGAGATCGTTGAACTCGGCGTCCTCGTAGTTGTTGATGCCGATGCAGATCGCGTAGCGTTTGCCCGCGTTGCCGCTCATCTCCTTGATGGCGTCGGTGCGGCGGACCAAGGTCAGCCCGCGGCTCGCCCCCTGCGCGCCCAAGTCCAGGACCGCGCACAGGAGAACAAAAACCGAAATCGCGCGTCTCATCGCTGGCTCAGAGCGGCCAAAGGTAGCCGACTATCAGCGAGAAGCTGTTGTTGGTTGCCGAGTAATCGTAACCACCGATGTAGATGTCATGGCCCGTGGACCAATCGATCATGTAGCCCAGACGCAGGTACACCCCGCTGCCCTTGGCAGGGTCCACGAAGGCGGCCCCGGCTCCCACGGTGAAACCGGTGCCCACCCCGAGGTCGAAGAGGAATGCGAGGCTGCTCGATGGCCCGCGTGCGACCAGGTTCACGGTCCCCGCGGCGCCGAAAACGAACTGATCGGAGGTCTGAAAGTGCAGGAGCGCGCCGGCTCCAATGCCCAGCGAGGGGGACAGGTTCCACAATATGGCGGCGTTCATGGGAATGTCGATGCCGGAAGAAACCTCCTCTTGGGCATATCCCACATCCGCATAGTAGGAGAGACTGCCATACCCCATGCCGATACCGGCCTGGAGCAGGGTTTTCGACGCTGGTTTCCCTTGGGAGGCCGTGCTGCCCGGCGGTTGCGCATTGGCCATGGCCTGTGTCTTGGTGACCGCGGTGGGTGGTTTGGCATGCGCTGCCGAGGTCGGGGCAGCCTGCACCTTCTGTGCCGGTTTCTGCTTGAGTGCCTCCTGGTTCAGGTCGATGATCACCACCGTATCCCGTGAAGGCTCGAGATCCGGCTTTTTGAACGAGCGCGTGAAGATGATGCCGCCATCAACTTCGCCGGAGACCGATGGGCGGTACAGGAACATGAAAGTGTAGCTGACGTCGGGCAACGCGTCCCAATCCGCCTGGCTGTACTCGCTCTCGATCGTGAGCTTCTCCTTGTCGCGCCAATACATCCAGTTGCTGTTGAGCGTGTCGTCGATCTTGAGCAATGCCTGGGATTCGAAACCGGGGTTGAACAGGAAGCTCACCTTGGTCTTGCGCGGCGCTTCCAGCGCCTTCTTCTCCTGCAGCCTGAAGTCGGCGATGGCGATGCTCACGTCCTTCTGGGTGTGCAGGTCGACGCGGTAGGGGCTGCTGCGGACAAACAAGCGGGAAGATACCCGCCACCACCCGGTGATGGCGCTCGCACCCGACGACGGCTGTGCCGTGGCCGTGACTTCGTACCCCGAGATCTGGATATTCCCGATCACGATATCATTCGAGGCGGGCCGGAACACGGCTTTGACCGCCTCGTCCTTCGTGTGCCTCAGCTTGTCGGGCCATGTCATGTAGACCAGCGGCTCCTCGCCGTTGGAGATCTCGACGGTAAACCCCGGCGGCGGGTTGGACGATACGCCGATCTCCCACCAGTATTGCTCGCGCTGCTTCTCGGGCACCGCTTCGAACCGGTAGGAGTCGGTGGGGAGCACACCTTTTATGGTGATGGTACCCCTTTCGCTCTCCAGGTGCTGCTTCTCGATGGTGATATGGTAAATGTCACGGGGCGCCAGGGTGAAGGGGATGGTCTTTATCTGCTGGGTGACGCTGTTGTACACGGAGATCACGTACTGGCCCGGCAGGGCCCAGTAGAAGGTTTCCTTGGCCACCATCCGCTTGTGCGAGTCGTCCGAGTCGGCGACGGTGGCGTCATCCTTCCTGATCTGCCGGGATTGCCAGAAGAACAGGAGGGACTTCTCCTCCGGAGATTCGGAGACCTCCGCGCTCTCCTTGATGACGAATTGCGCGCAATGGCTGTTCAGGATGTCCCTCATGATGAGCTGGGCGATCCGCGCACAGGCGGCCGGCAGGTCGCGAAGGTCGCTGTCCACCACCTCCGAGTAGGAGTACAGCTCTTCCGCGCGCTTCGTGTTGAGCACGCGCACGTTGAAGCCGATGGCATCCCTCTGCTTTTCCCCGGAGCCGATTCTGGTTTCATAGACGTTTCCGAGAACCAGGTAGTCGAGATCGGTAAAGGCATAGGCCCCGACACTCTTGGTATAGAGGTCGCGGGTGGTGAAATTGTTGTTCTGCAGGGCCAGCTCCACGTACTTCTTGTCGAAGATCTTGAAGATCGGCGGGAAATACCTCCGCAGCTCGGTCGCGGCCTGTGCCGAGCCGGCCAGCCCCGGGTTCTCCTTGTTGTACTCGGGTGCACCGAGATACTTGTCGCGGGGAGTTTCTACCTGCGGCGCCGCATTCTGCTGCACGAGTACCGTGAGCAGCGCCTGGCTGATGAGCTGGCCGTAGAAGGTCTTGGTTGCCTCGTTCTCGGCCGCGCTCATGGAAACCTCGAAATCCATCACCGCCAGGGTGGGTGGCTGCAGAAAGGTGAAATCCTGCGTGCTCGCCGGAAGGACGAACGCGAGTGCGAGGGCGACGATGAGTAGTACGCGCTTCATGTCCCGTACCTCCTTACGCCTACTTGAGGGCGAAATCCTGCTTGTACTCGTAATCGCCCGAGATGACGTTGACCACGGACACCTGGAGCGAATCCGGCTCGTAGCTCACCAGGGGGAAGTACCGCGCCAGAAGACTTCCGGCCGGAGTCTTGATGTGTCTCGACGCGGGCGTCGAGGTTTCCATCAGGGAGAAATACACGATCTTGTCGATGTTGTAGTAGGTCTTGATCGCCGCACCCCACTGCGAGAGGAGCAGGGGCGAGAGGTACAGGAACTCCTCCGATGCGTCCTTCGGGGCGCTCGCCTTGCGGATGAGGTAGCGCGAGTACAGGGATTCCAGCTTCTCATTGGGCGCCGCATTCCCGGCCATGAGCGCCGTGCCCAGGCCGTCTTCGAACCACGTCTGCATCAGGTTGATCGCCATGGCGAGGTTCCACTCCTCCGCCGGCGTCAGGGTCTTGGGAGCCTCGGTCTTCCCGGCAAAGCCGGCAGGCTTTGCCGCAGCCTTGGCGTCATCGGTCTTGCCGAAAGTGCGCAGCACCTCGTAGGCGTCGTAGCATGACCTCATGACGTAATCCGGGACATAGTCCGGGGCGCCCGGGGTACCCCCCTTGAGCAGGCGCGTGAGCATGAAGCTCTCGGCCGGCGCCTTGTCGCCGATGTAGTCATTGGCGATCTCCATGCGCCGATTGATCAGGACCATATTGGTGGAGTCGTTGATCACCGCCAGGTCGCGCAGGGCGCTCGCCAGCGCCGTGAAGGATTTCGTCCGCTCGTAGCAGCGATACAGCACGTTCTGTTCCAGCTCGCTGTCGACACCGAGGGTGAGGAAATCGCTCAGCACGACCTTGCCGCTGGCCGCCATGTCCACGACCTTCACGTAGATCCCGAGAATCCTGGAGCTGAGCTCGAGGTCCTTGTCGCCCTGGAGCAGCTGAACGCCCTGTATCTTCTTCCAGAGCACGCGGTAGCCGATCATGTAGCGCGCGCCGTAGTAGTTCTGGAACTCCGCGTAGTCCCCGCTCAGGAGCGGATTGACGTAGTGCACGGCGTGCGCCACCTGCCAGGGTTCCTTGTACTGGCGCTTGAACAGCTTCTCCATCACGTTCACGCCCGAGATCGAGCTGAAAAGCTCCTGCAGGGCGTTTTCCACGGCGAAGTCTTCGCGGGTAACGGGGTAGGTGCCGAAGACCGGGATATCGTCGATCTTCACGAACACGGCGTTCATCGGCATCTTCACGCCCTGGTCCCGCAGCGTCCGCGAAAAGGCGTCCCGCTGTGCGCCGGCCACCTGCGGCGGTAGCGTCAGGCGCAGCGTGCCGAGGAAGGGTACCTTCTGCCTGGGGAAGTCCTTGGAGCTCATCGTCTTCGTGCCGTTCCAGAGCACGCGGCCGCCGCGCGCCACGTCCACCAGGCGGAAGGAGAGATTGAACCCGATGTATTCGGTTTCTGCCGATATGACGTTGTCCACCGAGTACATGAGCAACTTCTGCACGGGCTTATTCGCGTCCTGGAGCTCTTTCCAGGTCGCGAACCTCAGCACGCTCGTGCCGAAGACGAGCTTGCCGGCCTGATGATCTTTCAACGCGTCATCGCTGATAGCCGGCGACTGAAGACGCTCGAAACCTTTACCCTTCTTCAGCACCGCGGCGAGCATCCCGCTTTCCAGGGAGTCGATGAAATACGGGTTGCGCCGGGAGAACTCGGCGACGTCAAACGTCTCGACCCCGGAATAACCGACGCCGGCCAGGATCCTGCCCAAGAGCAGCTCATCGTACTTTTCGCCATCGGTTTTCAGGATATAGACCTTCCTGGCCGCATCCAGCCTGAAGATGGCATTGAGAAGCGCGACTTCGCGGCTCTCGCCGACCAAGACCCCGGCCGGGGGCTTGAACAGGTTCCGCGCCCCGGGCCTGATCCTGCCCTCGAAGACGTCCTGGGGAATCTCGAGCGGTGTCGGCACGAAGCGCCATCCGTCGCTACCCTTGAACGATCTGACGGGCACGAGGAGGATCCGGTCGCCGCGCTCGACGTACTGGTCGGCGACGGGCTGCAGCGCCTCCTGGCCCATGCGGTAGACATCGGAGGTGTTGATCCCGATCGGCTTTTCGGGTTCCTTGCGCGGGCTGCTTCCGCATCCTGAGAAAATGCCCAGCAGGATGACCACGATGGCGATACGGCAATATGTTCGCATTGAGCCCTCCTTCGCGGCCCCGCCTGACGGTGGGGGGCAAAACGAGACAGATCGCGATTCGTATCACTTCAGTATAGGACCGGGGAAAAGGATGTCAAGTTGTCTTGACCCCGGCTCAGGGTACGGTCACTTGCCGGGTTTCGAATTCTTCACTGATCTCCCTGGCCGTGATCTTGCCGGCACAGCGCACGGCCACCTCGTCCCTCAACGCCCGGGCGGGCCGCGGCTACCGCCTGATTCGCGCCCTTGCCGCCTACCGCGACGCCGTACGGCAGCGCGGTAGGCGTTTCTCCCTTGTCGGGCAGGCGTGCCAGAACGCAGCCGAGATCTTGATTGAGGCTTCCGACTGCCGCGATCGCGCCGTCGCCATTATTCATGCTCAAGATCAGCGTCCTTCGGACAATTCCTCGACTTCAATCCGGCCGAACAGGCATCTGCCCCGTCGTGTCCTGCAGAATCCGTACATGCCGTTCCCGAAGCTGCCGTCGACAATGTCGAAGATCGCGCTGCCGCCTGCACTGACTCTCAGGCGCTGCCCCACAGCCTCGACGGCAAGAACGTATGTTCCTCCTGCATGCCAGGCGAAAGGCTTTTCCTCGACCACTGCCAGCCCATGGTCGTTCCTGAGGAAGGCGATCCTCCCGGGCGACGCGAGGACGACGGCATAGCCCATCATGGCTCCCTTTGCCCTGAACAGGATGCCGTGTCCATCTCCGGCGAGAGGCGTTACCGTCGTCGAAAACCTGATGTCCCTGGAGTAGTAATTGCCGGCATAGAATTCAGCGCGCCCCACGCTCATCCCGAGAAGCGAATCGCCTTCGAGGTTCCAGAAACCGCGGTTAGCGACGCCGGGCGTTATGGTCGCGAATTCCGCGCGCTGTTTCGCGAAATCGACGGCATATCTGGCTTTTCCCGTCACGGAGAAATCCTTGATGAATATCTTCCCCAGGCAACGTTCATCCGTGAGAACTTCCACCTTGATGCCGATTTCATCGATCGAAGCGCCATCGGTGTCGGGCAGGACATATTCGATATCGGTCCAGATCCCCGGCGCGAGTTCGAAGGCCGCACCTTCAAGAATCCTTTTTCCGTGCGTTTCCCGCGCGTAGGGGATGACGGCGAGAGGCGAGCCGCCCCAGCGCTCGCAGTTGACGCGCATTTTCATCGTCTGGCCCGGATGGACCAACGGGGAAAACGCCGGCGAGTAGCGCTCATCGTCGAAATCCTCGCGTCTGTAGAAGGGTTTGAAAAAAACGCCCGACCCCGAGCCGCGGGGCAGGCGGTCCACGAGGATCTCGAGCGCGCCCCCCGATTCCAGGCGGACATTCTTCAGGGTAAGCGCATTGGAATCGGTCCTGAAGCCATGCGTCGAGCCGGAAAGGGTGAAATCGAAATGGAGCTCGCGGTATCCGGTCGAAGCTTCAAGATATGCTTCCAGTCCTGCGCGATCCGACTTTTCGGCTTCCGTTTCGGTGCCGGACTCGTGATTGAAGCGGAGGCCGAGAAGGGCCATCTGCTTCGAAAATGTCGGCAGATCGACGATGTTCAGGGAGCCGGCGATGCTCGAACAGGCGAAGAAATCATTCATCGGCAGTCGGTAGCGATCGGCTACACCCTCGAG
This sequence comes from Spirochaetota bacterium, assembly GCA_026398615.1. GTDB lineage: Bacteria > Spirochaetota > Spirochaetia > Treponematales > UBA12059 > JAPLSN01. The sequence goes on from JAPLSN010000019.1 coordinate 40,775, forward strand.
CCCTCCGGCGACGCCGATGATCGTACCGACATTCCCCGCGTTGCAATCGGTGTCCCAGCCGCACATCGTCGCGATCTCGACGGTCCGGGACAGGTCGCCCTCTCCGTAGAGAAGGGACAGGATGCACACGCCCGCGTTGGGAATGATGTGGCAGACGCCCGGATAGCGGTCGTAGCCGAATCCGGCCGTGAGGTAATCCATGCAGGCACGGAAATCCGATGGATTCCCCCGGTGAAATTCGATGACGGCCCTCACGACCCGGGCGTATTCCGAATCGGCCGGAATCACCGACTGGGCCGCGTCCAGTATCGCCGCGACATCGTCCGTCTCGAATGCCCTGGAGATCGCGGCCGCGATGAAGCGCCCGCCGTACAGTCCGTTCCCGTCATGGGATACGCTCGCGGCCATGCCGCCATAGTACGCGGCCTTTCCGACGTCGGCCGGGAAAACGAGTCCCCATGTGTCGACGAAAATCTGGCCGCCGATCTGTTCCGCGATAGCCGCCCCGTTCGTCGCCATGGAACCCGATTCGGGAGCTTCCATGCCCGAGGCGAGATTGAGGTAAGCAGTGTGTTCGGTGCTCCTGCCGTATCCGCCCCACCAGTGAAAGCCTTTTTCCTCACGTGTGTAATTGAGAAAGGCTTTCCCGATATCCGCGGCCGTTATGTCCCCGTCCTTGCCGTAATCGACAAGCGCGCGGATGAAAAACGCCGGACCGTTGAAATCGTCGTCGGCGGCGAACAACCTGTAATCCCTGACGTAGGAGCTGATTTCACCGTAAGTCTTTCTTATCCTTTCATAGGTCCAGACAGTCGGCTCGACCGGCGCCCCGATCCTTATTCCGATGCATTTTCCCAGTACGCCTGCGTAGAGTTTTTCAAGATAATTCCGCGGGATGGGCATGGTACGCTCCGTATTCATGATCGGAAAAGGCGCCGGGGACTTCGTCCGTCTCCGGCGCCTTGCTGGAAAAAGTACCTATTTCAGGATCTTGTTGGCGTACTCCGTGACCTTGTCGCCGCCCGCGGCATACCAGGCTTTGGTGAAATCGGCGAATTTGTCCATTCCGTATTCCCCGGAGATGAACTTGAAGGACCATTCCTTGTAGACGTTGCTGCAGGCATCCCACGCGGGAGCGAGGTCCTTGGGAACGACGAAATTGATGTCCTCGACTGTGGCGTATTTCACCGCCATCGCGAGCGATTCGCGTCCGCCCTTGCCGAGCACGTCGACGGGACCCTTCCAGCCCACGACCTCGCTGAAACGCGGATACCAGCTGCCGAATTTTTCGGTGAGGACGATCTTTCCGTCCTTCTTGACGTAGTGGACGCCCTCGACGCCGAGGCGGTCGAGCAGCTGACCTTCATTGGAGGCCATGAAGTCGAGCAGTTTCCAGGCGAGGTCCTTGTTCTTGGAAAAAGCCGAAATGGCGTAGCCTCGCGATTCCTTGGAAACGTCCACGGTGAAACCCTGGGCGATACCCTTGGCCGGCGGGCAGATCACGAGATACTCGTTGCCTTTCCCGGCCTTGGCCATCTTGGTCTCATAGATGTCGGTGACGAGCCCCGGAGTGCCGACCACCATTCCGATCCTGGCGGTGTAGAGCTTGTCTTCCATGCCGTCCCATTTGGTCGTGATGTAGTCCTTGTCGAGGATGCCTTCCTTGTAGAGCTTCTGGTAGAACGCGAGCTTGTTCTTCTCGAACTCGCTCACCTTGCTGTAGACGAATTTGCCCGACGCGTCCTTGAGCCAGGTCGTGGTGAGACCGAAGGCGTGGTTGAAAAGGAAATCGATGCGGGCCGTGTTACCCGTATCGGTCAGGCCGATGGAATCGATCTTGCCATTGCCGTCGTAGTCGCTCGTGACGAATTTCTTGAGCATGGCGTAATAATCATCGACGGTGTTGGGTATTTTCCCGCCCCACTTGGCGAACCAGTCGCTCCTGATGGCCGGAGTATTGAGGCGTGGCGGTGCAAGCCAGACGATGAAGGGATAGTTCTGGAGCCGCTTGACGTTGAAAGGAAGCATGGCCTTCCTGAACCACTCGGATTTTTCCACATAGGGCCTGAGATCGGCGAGCATGCCCTGGTTGGAGATAGCCTCGTCATTGCCCTGGAAATAGATGATGTCCGGGATATCACCCGAGAGCAGCATGAGGTTGAGCTTTTCCGGATAGCTTCCTTCAGGCGCGTTGAGAAGGGTGATCTTGATGTCCAGGCCGGTTTTCGCCCTGAACGCCTTCTGGATATTCGCGATGTGGGTGAGATTGTCCGGGTCGGTCGGATAGAAATCCTTCGAGATGACGCGGATTTCCGGTACCTTCGCCTGCGAAAAGGCCGGAACGAGAATCGCGAGAATCGCGATCACGAGCACAAACACTTTCTTCATGGGAACCTCCTTGAAGACTTATTCCTTGACCGCTCCCGAAAGAGCGCCCTTGGAGAAAAACCTGAGCAATATTGGATACAGGAGCAGGATCGGCAGGATCGCGAGGACGATGACGCCGGCCTTGAGCGCCTTCATGTCGACCTGGGCCGCGCCGACGTCATACTTGAGGTAATTGAGCGCCCCGATGAAGGAAGCCTTGTCGCCCGAAACGACCAGTTCGCGCAGGACGACCTGCAGCGGCCATTTGTCGGGATTGGTGAGATAGATCATCGCGCGGAAATATTCGTTCCAGTGAAAGACGCAATAGAAAAGCGAGACTGTCGCGACACCGGCCTTGCTGACCGGAAGAACGATGCTGACCAGGGTTCTCCATTCCGATACTCCGTCCATTTTACCGGCCTCGATGAGTGAAAGAGGGACCTCTTCGAAGAACCGCATCATGATTATGAGGTAATACGCGTTGACTGCCTTGTACAGGATTACCGACAGGTAGGTATTGAGCAGGTGCAGGTCCTTCATGAGAAGGAAATCCGGGATCAGTCCGCCTTCGAAAATCATCGTGATGATGATGAAAACCATGAAAAAACCCTTCCCCGGAAGTTTGGGCCTGGAAAGCGCGTAGGCCGCGAGGCAGGTGAGCACCATGTTGATGATGACTCCCGCGACGGTGATATAGAGGCTGTTGACAAGCCCCAACATCACCTTGGGTATCTGCAGCAGTGTCAGGTAGGTCGCGAACGACGGATCGTGCGGAATCACGGAAAGACCGTCGGCGGCCGCGATTTTCGCGGGGCCGGTCAACGAGACCACGACGATATTGTAGAGCGGGAAAAAGGTCACGAAGGCGAGCAGCGCAAGAAGGCCGTAATTGACCATGCCGGCGATTCCGGCCCGCCGCGAAAGGGGCGATCCGCGGGATTTGCGCATTACCATACCCCCTTGCCGGTCAGCCGCTTCGATCCGAAATGAGTCCCGAAAATGAGGAACAGGCCGATAACTCCCTTGAAAAGGCCGGCCGCCGTGGCGTAGGAAAATTCCCCGTTCTGCAGACCGAGGCGGTAAACGTAAGTGTCGAGGATGTCGACCCTGGAGAGAACGGCGTCGTTCATCATGTTGAAGACCTGGTCGAAGCCGGCATTCATGAAAAAGCCCAGATTGAGGATGAATACGGTGATTATGGTGGGCATGATCGCCGGTATCGTGATCGAGAAAATCCTGCGGAAGGTGCCCGCCCCGTCCATGACCGCCGCTTCGAAAACATCGGGATTGATGCGGTTTATCGCGGCGATGAACAAGAGAGAGTCCCAGCCGATACTGCGCCACATTTCGGAAAACACGAACACCCAGCGGATGCTCGTTCCCTGCGTCAGGAATGGAAACGCCTTGCCCCCGAAAAACACGATGATCCGGTTCACGGCGCCCTGGTCCAGGGAGAGCAGATTCAGGAAAATTCCCGAAATGACCACCCAGGACAGAAAGTGCGGAAGATAGATCACCGACTGGACGACCCTGGCGAACTTTCTGGACCTGATTTCCGCCAGCATGAGGGCTAGGATTATCGGCATCGGGAAATTGATGAAAATCTTCATCGCGGAAATGATGAGGGTGTTCGCGATCACCGCGCCGAAGGCAGGCGAGCTGAAAAGAGTCCTGAAATGCTTGAGTCCGACCCATGTGTGCTTGCCGATGAAGGAAAAATCCATGAATGCGAGCCGCGCGCCCCACATCGGGACATAGCAGAACACGGTCAGGTAAACCAGGGCGGGAATCAGCATCAGGTACAGGGGAAAATAGCGGCTCAAGGACCGCAAGAAGGCATTCGGTCTCGATGCATCGCTCATTCGGTCCTCCATTCGCGGTCATCGGGACCGACATAACTCTCTTTCGCGGGAACGGATTTCACATAAGCGAGCGGATGTGCGCTTTCAAGCTCTTCGAGCACCTGGGCGCAGAGGCCGAGACTGCGGCCTATGATGAAAAACGGCTGTATCCTGTTCCAGGGCAGCCCCATGTCCGAAAGAATCGCCGCATGGGCCCCGTCCACGTTGAGGACGAGACGCTTCCCCTTCCGGGTTTCGAGGCGCGCTTCGAGAACCCGGGCGAGAGCGGAATGCTTACCGGAGAGCCCGAGCTCGGAGGCCATCGAAAGGAGGCACGTGGCGCGCGGGTCTTCGTCCTTGTAGACGCGGTGGCCGTAGCCGGGGAGATTGCGGCCGGCCGATGCGGCGCCTGAGGCCCTTGCCGCCCCGGGACCCAGGACGTCAGAGAGTATTTTTTCGGCCATGACGGCGGGATCGGAAGATCCGGAGAGGACTCCATCCTGAAGCAATCTCGCGCAGGCCTCGCCGGCGCCGCCATGGTTGGTTCCTATGCTGGCGATTCCGGCAGCGACGGCAGTAGCCAGGGGAACGCCGCAGCTCGCGCTTGCCCGCGCGACATGGGCCGACGGAGCGTTTATCCCGTGATCCGCGCAGCTGACGAGAATGGCATCGGTCATTTTCGCCTGCGCTGGTGTCGGCCTCCGGCCCGCCAGCAGAAGGAACACGCACTCGGCGAAGGAAGCGTGACGCATGAGGTCGGTCAGGGCATATCCCGAGAGGGTGAGGCCTTCGTCCGTGCTCCTTGAAATCGAGGTTTCGATCGTCATTCCGGTCTGCCTTCGGCCCTGAAATCGAGGGCCATGAGGGCTCCGCTCTCCGGATCGGACACCAGCGGATTGATGTCCACGGACGCGATCCGTTCCTTGTTTTCGACGATCAGTGCGCCCAGGGCGACGAGGCAGGAAGCGAGGGTGCCGGGATCGACGGCGGCCGATCCCCGTACCGGGCCGAGCAGCGGGACCGCCGCGTTGCGCGCGATGAAGGCGAGCGCCTGGGCGCCGTTGAAGGGAGCGGCCAGGAAATCGACGCCGCCGAGAACATCGACGAGGATTCCTCCGGGACCGAAAGCGACGAGCGGCCCGAACTGCGGATCGACGAGCGCGCCAAGAATCAGTTCCCTGGCCGACAGGATCATCGGCTGTACGAGGATTCCTTCGTATTCCTCGCCTTCGGCGAGCTGCGCGAGCATATCGCGGCAGGCGGTCCCGATCGCCTCGTGATCCTTCAGGCCGAGCCTCACGAAGCCTTTGTCGGATTTGTGGCTATGCATGGAGGATATCAGCTTGACGGCACAGGCCTTGCCGGAGCCTGTCATGCGATCCGAAGCTCCGACAGCCTCTTCCACCGTGCCGGCGAGGATTCCGGGTGCTGTCGGGATCCCGTATCCCGCAAGGAGGTCACGGGTTTCACGATAGGAAAGCATGCCCACCTCGCTGACCAGCCAGGAATGACCTGCGGAATTCACAATAATGGATCAGGCGCGCGATTGCCCGGATCGCGTCGCCGGGCTGGAAAAAAACGGGAATGCCCGCGGAAACCAGAAGGTCGATGGCAGAAACCCCGGAGCTGCCGTCGGCGCATGACGCCGCGGTATTTCCTACCCAGACCACGACCACCGGCTTGCCCGATTCGTTCCGCACCGCGATGATGGCTCGCGCCGTATCGGTCTCGACCGGCCTCCGCGGGCTTTTGGCGAAGAGGAGGCCGATACAGTCGATTTCATCCGACTCGATGAACGGGAGCATCGAGTCGCGGATGACGGAGCCCCGCATGGAATCACCCCGCAGATCGACGGGATTGAGGATGGGCTGGTATCCGGGGAGCATGTCATGATCCCTCAGCCGGCTGCACAGCGTTTCGGGGAAAGGCGGCGGCTCGATGCCCGCCATCGTGGCATGGTCGCCCGTCAGAGAACCGAGGCCGCCGGACTGCGTGATCCAGGCGATACGCCGGCTTGAAGCCGCGCCGCGGCTATCGGCAAGCAGGGAAACTGAAACCATGTCGTCGATATCGTCGACAAGAATGGCTCCGTATTGCCTGCAGACGGCCTCGAATACCCTGGCTCCGCCGGCAGCGGCCGCGGTATGGGTCGCGGCGAGCTTGATCCCGGCATCGGTCCGGCCCGCTTTGATGAGGACTACGGGTTTGCCTGCAGCGAGATTCAACTCGAGGGCGTGGATGAAAGCGCGGCCATCCTTGATGCTTTCCATGAAAGCCACCGCGACGGTGGTGCCCGGATCGGCAGCGAAAGACGCGAGCAGGTCTTCCGCGGTGATGTCCACCTGGTTGCCCACCGATACCAGATAGCGCATTCCCGCTCCCCGGGCCGCGAAGGAACCGTGCAGGGCCATCATGAGGGCGCCGCTCTGCGAGACGAAGGAAATGCCGCCGGAGCCGCAGGTTCCTGCAAGCCGCGTCGCCGTGATCCTCTTTGGGATATTGGCGAAACCGGCGCAATTCGGCCCCAGTATCAGGATTTTCCCCGCGAAAGACTCGAGTTCTTTCTGGAAGGCCGAACCTTCCTCTCCTGCTTCCGCGAAGCCCGACGTTATGATGACTGCCGCGGGAACACCCGCCGCGACGCAGTCGGCCAGAACCGACTTCACGTAGCGGCGATCGACGGTGATTATCGCCAGATCGGGGACGTTCGGAAGATCGCCGACCGATTTGAAACAGGCATGTCCGAAAACCGAGTCCCTGTTGGGATTGACCGGGAAAACCTCGACATCCGACGCCGCGAGACTCGTGAAGATCCCCGAAGGATAGACTCCCGACTCCGACGCGCCGATATGGGCGACGGATCGGGGGTTGAGCATGGTCTCTAGGGCGGCGGATCTGTCGGTCATCGCCAGGCTCCGCAGGACAGGGCGACAAGTTGGTCGGCAAGATCGAGCAGATCCCAGTCCTTGCTGAATTCGAGACAGACGCCGGAAGCGTGCCGGATCTGTCCGACCCATTTCGCTGGAATTGCATCGATGCCGTGAAGGGCGCCCGAAAGCGAGCAGACAAGGCCCGAGATGGTGTCGGCGTCGCGGCCGAAGTTGGCGCTCCAGAGCAGGCCACGCCTGAAATCGCCGCCGGTCAACCTGAAAATGGCATAGACCTGGGGGATCGCCTCGGCGGCCGTCGCGTGCTCGGGCGTCCAGAGTTCCGCGTGGAGGTCCTCGAACGCGACTTCGATATCCGGCTTTTCGTCGCAGATGCGCATCGCGATGCCCATGGCGCGCGCCATCCATGAATCCTTGGGAAGGACTTTCATCCCCGCTTCGATGATTTCCCCGACGGTGCCGTTCGCCATCGCCACGGCAACGCTCGCCGCCACGGCCTGGGCCGCCCAGATGCCGTCCCTGTCGTGGCTGATGCAGGCGTCGATCGCCGCGAGCCTTGCCGCGCCCTCGGGATCCCCGGCCCTGAAAATGCCTACCGGGCTTATCCGCATGGCCGCTCCGTCGTCGGTGTTCATGACGTTGTATTTCCCGGATTCAGGCGGCATGAGACCGCGTCCGATATTCTCGATCGCGCCATAGAGAGGCCGACCCGCGCGCTTTTTCGCCCCGCCTCGGTCGAGAATGTACTTTTTCCACGCCGCGCAGACATCGTCCGGGGAAGGCTCGCCCGAGTTGTCGAGGAGACAGCAGGCGGTCAGGATGCCGAATTCGGTGTCATCCGTGCTTTTGGCGTCGGGATACATGTTCGTGATGACTCCGTACCTGGAGCGGTATTCCTGGCTGCGGCCGGTGTCGCCCATCGCGTCCCCGACGCCGAGCCCCGCCAGGCAGCCGCGCGCCTTCGACTCGTACAGCTTCCTGTCGGCCAGCAGTTCGCTTCTCGGGATCATGGGTCAATTCCTTATTTCGACGACGCTGTCGCGGATGACCAGCGTGCCGGGATAGAGATGCTTTTCGGGAGTCCGCGAAGGATCCCCGATCCTTTTCATCAGAAGCTCCGCCGCCTTCTTGCCCATCTCGGCACGGGGCTTGCGGATGGTGGTGAGTGCCGGCCAGGTCAGGGCTGCGATGGGGATGTCGTCCATCCCGATTACGGAAATGTCCCTGCCCGGCTCGACTCCCCGCGCCCGCAGGGTGTTCTGCAGGGAAATCGCGAGGATGTCGTTTCCGCAGAGCACGGCGCTGATCCTGTCCTTCCAGCCCGGCACCGCGAGGATATCGCCTGCAAGCCTCTCGCCCCCTTCCGCCGAGAGGTGTGCCGTGAACACGAGGTCCGGATCCTTCGCCAGCCCTTTGGCTTCCATGAAGTCCGTGTAGGCGGTGAACCGCCGGGAAAGGAAACGTTCGCTTCCGGTTTCGCTCGTAACCACGGCGATGCGGCGGTGTCCCGCGTCGTAAAGGTATTGGAGAGCCAGCGTGGCCGCCTGGTACGTCGCTGTCCCGACGGTGTCGATCTGCGTGAGTTCGCTGCGCTCTCCGACAAGCACCGCCGGGATTCCCGCTTCAAGGATAAGGTCGATATCGTCCGTGACGCTGTTGATTATCAGTCCGTCGAAGCGTCCCGTCCGGAACAGTCTGAGATAGGAGAGTTCCCGTTCCTCGCTCCAGTCCGTATTCCCTACCACGACGGAATATCCCTCCGGTTCGAGCCTGTCCTGCACGGCGCGCACGATTTCCGACCAGAAGGGGTTGGCGATGTCGGGGACAACCAGGAGCGCGAGGTATGACTTCGAGTTCCGCAGGCCGGCCGCGAAGGTATTGCGCGTGTACCCGAGCTCGCTGATGGCGGCGTTGACGGCGTCCTTGGCCTTCCTGCTCACGGACCCGCCCGTGTCCGAGATCACGCGCGATACGGTGCTTTTGGAGACGCCTGCGAGACGGCCGACCTCATAGATGTCCAGTTTTGGCTTTTTCATAAAATGGGAACGTTCCCAATAAGGACAGTACCATGATTACGGTGATTCCGCAAGAAGAAAAGTTTTTTATTTCATCGGACAGACGCCCGCAATGGCGCGGTCAAGGAGGGACCTCATCCTCGAGATCATGGAGCGTACTCGAGTTCCCGGGGGGCGTGCGCCCGGTTCTTGCGTAGCCGTGTCGGCCGCTTTTCCGTCATGCCGAATGCAGTCCAGAGCCCCCGGTGAACGAAACGTTGAATGCCGTCCCGACGACGGACACGCATCACCTGACCGTGGAATGACGCTGCCGCCCTGCTTCCGTGGTTCAACATGCTTTTGCTTGCCAGAGTCAGGCGATTCGACTACAACTAGCCCATGGACAGCGTACTCGCCGTCGACCTCGGCGGCACCAAGACCGCAGTTGGCGTAGTCTCTTCCGCGGGTCTCGTCCTCGCGAGGGAAACCATTCCAACGCCGCTCGGCGATCCGACAACCCTCATCGCCGCCATCGTTGCCCTGGCGCGCAGCGTGCTCCATCGCGCAGGACCCGTCCGCGCCATGGGCATGTCCCTCCCGGGCATCGTCGACCGGGCCGCCGGCAGCCTCCGCGCGTCCCCCTCCTCGGGCTGGACGAACGTGCCCTTCGCGCGCATGGCGGGCGAGGCTCTCTGTCTCCCCGTCCGGGCGGACAACGACGTGAACGCCTGCGCCTGGGCGGAAGCATGCTTCGGGGCCGGCCGCGGGCTCGACTGTTTCTTCTGGCTCCAGGTCAGCACGGGCATCGGCGGGGCCGTGGTCGCGGGCGGCCGCGTGCTTGACGGCGCGCATTCCATGGCGGGCGAGATCGGCCATCTCGTCGTCAATCCCGGGGGCGCGACCTGCGGCTGCGGGCACCGCGGCTGCCTCGAGGCCGAGGCAGCGGGACCCGCGTGGCGGCGCAAGGCGCTCCTGCGGCTCGACGGACTCACCCCGGGAGCCGGTGGTTTCCTCGTCAGCCTCTCGCGCGGGGAAGTGGACGCGAAGACCGTGGCAGCGGGCGCGCGCGCAGGCGATCCCCTCTGCCGCGAAGTCGTCCGCGAAGTCGGTTCGATGATCGCGCGCGGAATCGCGGCAGTTACCAACATCCTCGACCCCCAGGCCATTTTCGTCGGAGGGGGTGTCGCCGCCGCACTGGATCTCCTTCAGCCTTTCATCGTGGAAGAATCCGCGAGCCTTGTCTTCGCGGCCTCGGGTCGTTCCTCCCTGTTCCGGTCCAGTTCCCTCGGCTACGACGCTGCACTCGTCGGAGCCGCCGCACTCGCCCTTCACCCTGTCTGAAGCCAAGGAAGGTTTCCATGCAAAGGGATTTCACCGCCGACATCGAATCCTATTTCACAAGGCTCAAGGCAACCCTCGATCGCATATCGCGCGAAGAGCTCAACGCTTTCATGAACCTGCTGCTGGATGCGCTCGAAGCCGGCAGGTACGTCTTCATCATGGGCAACGGCGGCTCGGGCGCTACCGCCTCCCATTTCGCCGTGGATTTCAACAAGGGGCTTTCCTATCAGAAAGCCCGGCGTTTCCGCTTCATCTGCCTGAACGACAATGCTCCCACCCTCACCGCCTATGCGAACGACGTGGGCTACGACGAGGTGTTCGTCGAACCCTTGCGCAACTTCCTCGGCTCAGGCGATCTGGTTATCGGGATATCCGGTACGGGAAATTCACGCAACGTCCTCAAGGCTATCGAGTTCGCCAAGGCAAAAGGCGCAGTGACGGTGGGCTTGACCGGTTACGACGGCGGGGCGCTCAGGGCACTCGCGCGCCACTGCGTCCACATCCCGATCGCGGACATGCAGGTGACCGAGGACCTCCACATGGTGGTGGACCACCTGATTTACGCCGTCCTCGGGAAAGCCCTTCCCGCCGAAAGCCCGGGTGCGGATCGTGGCTGAACGCGACTACAGCCGCGCCTGGCCGATGCCCGCAAGAACCAGTTTCATTCCCGGGACGTCCATCGAGCTGGTTCGGCCTCCCAGCCTGTCCGAGGCTCCCCGGCACGTCCTCTTCGACTTCGACGGCACCCTGAGCCTGATACGCGAGGGATGGATGGAGATCATGGTGCCCATGATGGTCCGCACCCTCGCTCCCTTCGCGCGGGCGGACGAGTCGGAAGAGTCGCTGCGCGCCCTCGTGGGGAATTTCGTCGCCGAGCTCACCGGCAAGCAGACGGTCTACCAGATGATCCGCCTGGCCCGGGAGGTGGAAGCCCGCGGGGGCAAGGCCGCCGATCCGCTGGACTACAAGGCGGAGTACCACGAGCTCCTGATGGCGCGCATCGCGAGCAGGAGGGAAGGCCTGGCGGCGGGCAGCGTCGCGCCCGCGAGCATGCTGGTTCCCGGTTCGCTCGAACTCCTCGCGCTCCTGCAGGGTCGCGGCGTCGCCATCTACATCGCGTCCGGCACGGATGAAAAATACGTGCTGGAGGAGGCCCGCCTCCTCGGCCTGGACGGATACGCGCCGGGCGCCATCTACGGCGCCCGGGCCGACCACGCGAACTTCTCCAAGGAGCTCGTCATACGGCGCATACTCGGGGAGAACCGCGTCGAGGGGGCCTCGCTGCTCGCCTTCGGCGACGGCTACGTGGAGATCGCCGACTGCAAGGCCGCGGGAGGCACCGCGGTAGCGGTCGCCAGCGACGAGGCAGGACGCTCGGGCAAGCCTGACGCATGGAAACGCGAGCGGCTCATCGGAGCCGGCGCGGACATCGTCATCCCCGACTACGCCTGCGGACGCGCCCTCGTCGATTACCTTTGGTCAGGCGGCGGCGGGATCGGCCCGGCTGGACCATGATCGACGCGTTGCGTGATTTCGATCGTCGCCGCCTTCGCGAACTCACCGACGCCTTCGGCTCGCTCAGGGTGGCCGTCCTGGGAGACTTTTTCCTCGACAAGTACATCGAGGTCGACCCCTCGCTCGCCGAAATATCCCTGGAAACCGGCAGGATCGCCCACCAGGCGGTCGCCGTCCGCCACAGCCCGGGAGCGGCGGGAACCGTCGTCAACAACCTTGCCGCCCTGGGAACCGGTACGCTGCTCGCCCTGGGCTTTTCGGGCGATGACGGCGAGGGCTACGAACTCCGCAAGGACCTCTCGATGCTCGGCGTGGATATCGTCCATCTTCATACCGATTCAGGGCGCAGAACCCCGACATACATGAAGCCGCGCGACATCGATCGCCCGGGCCTGGATGGCGAACACAGCCGGTACGACATGAAAAACCGCACGTCCACCCCGCCCGCGATCGAGGAAATCCTCATCGATTCCCTCGATGAGGTCCTGGGCAGGATCGACGTCCTCGTGGTGATGGACCAGGTCGAAGCCGAGGGCTGCGGCGCGGTCACACACCGGATCGTCAATGCCCTGGCCGGACGCCTTCCCCGATTTCCCGACCTCATCGCCTGGGCCGACTCGCGCCGCAGGATCATGTCCTTCAGGGGTCTCATGCTGAAGATGAACCAGTTCGAGATGGCCGGTGTGCACGATCCGCTGCCCGGAGCCCTGATTCCCGACGAGACCATCGCGGCAGGGTTGCCTTCGCTCGAGGCGAAAATCGGTGCCGGCGTATTCGTCACCGTGGCCGATCGGGGTGTCTGGGTGGGCGGCACCCACCCCGTGCTCATCCCCGCGCTGCGCATCGACGGGCCGGTGGACCCCACCGGGGCAGGCGACTCCTTCACGGCGGGAACGGTGCTCGCGCTCGCCGCCGGGGCATCCCCCGCGGAGGCGGCGCTCGCGGGAAACCTCGTCGCGTCGGTTACCGTGCGCCAGCTCGGGACGACGGGAAGCGCCCGGCCCGAAGGACTCTTCGCTGCCCTCGACCTCTGGAAGGAGCAAAACCCATGAAGCGACTCTTCGACCGCGATTCAATATCGGTACTCCCCCTTTCCTGGCGCGTGAACAAGCTCGACGCACAGCGCGCGCTCGTCGATCCGGATTCGTACGCTGCGACACTTTCCCCGGAAGCCGCCGGGGATGTCGAGGCGGCAGCATCCGAGATCCGGGCTTCGCGCGGCCGCGGTGCTCCGGTCATCCTCGCTTTCGGCGCGCACTCGATCAAGAACGGCCTCTCCCGCGTCATGCGCCGCCTCATGGACGGCGGCTGGGTGACGCACTTCGCGACGAACGGAGCGGGCATAATCCACGACTGGGAATTCTCCTACCAGGGCCGGACGGGAGAGGATGTCAGGCGCTATGTCGCCCAAGGCCAGTTCGGCATCTGGGAGGAAACGGGTGCCTTCATCAACATGGCCATCGCCGTCGGCGCCTGGCGCGGCCTGGGCTACGGCGAATCCGTGGGCGCCATGATAGCGGAGGACGGTCTGACCATACCGCCGGACTCCGAACTCGCCGCCGCGATGCGCGACGGAGCCGCCGGGGACGCGGACGAAGCGCTCATCCTTAAGGCGGCGGCGGCGGCCGACCTGCGGGCTCTCCTGCTTCGCGCGGGCATCGATCCCGGGTTCCTGCACATCGATCACCCTTACAAGGAATATGGCCTCACCGCGGCCGCCTGGAAAGCCGGACTGCCATTTACCGTCCATCCCATGTTCGGCCACGACATCATCTACACCCATCCCCTGAACCGGGGCTCGCCGATCGGCAGGACGGCCGAACCGGATTTCCTTTCCTTCGTGGAATCGGTATCGCGCCTGGAAGGCGGGGTCTACCTTTCTGTCGGCTCGGCGGTGATGTCTCCGATGATCTTCGAGAAGGCGCTGTCGATGGCACGCAATGCAGCCCGTTCGGGCGGCGCGAAGATCGAGGATTTTTCCATCCATGTCGTGGATCTCGCGAAGTCAGCATGGGATTGGACTCAGGAAGACGAGCCGCCCCAGGACGATCCGGCCTACTACCTGCGTTTCTGCAAGACGTTCAGCCGCATGGGCGCAAGGATGAGCTACGCGAGCGCGGACAATCGCAGCTGGCTCGTCGCGCTTCTTCGCGCCATCGAACGTCGAGGCGCGTGACCATCATGCCAGTTGTATGGGCTGTCCCCTGGCCGCGGAAGCGTAGACGGCGTCGACGATTCGCATGAGTTTCAGCGCCTGGTCGGGTGTGTTGAGGGGAGCTTCCTTGCCCTCGATGGCGGCAACGAAATTCCGGGCGGATCGGAGCCTGCCCATGGATTCATCCTGGGGAAGGATCAGGGAGCGATTCACGTGCCGCCCGTGCTCCACGGTGAAAAGCTCGCAGCGGTCCACGCTCGTGGCGTCCAGGCCGTCGCGGCCGAACACGCGCTCGATGAGCCCACCCGCTTTCGTGCCCTGGAAATTGACCGAAACCACCTCGCGCTCGGTCATCTCGGCCCAGGAACTGCGCAGGAAAAGGACCTGTCCCGTCTTGAAGCGCACGAAGCCGTGACAGGCGGACTCGACATCGGTGGCGCCGCCCGCGACGTCCGGTATGCCCCAGGGCCCCCTGAAGGCCCTGTCGTCGATGAAGTCACGGAAAGTCTGAGCGAGCACGAAGTCGGGCTCGGGATAGTCCATGAAGTAGATGGCAAGATCGAGCATATGTAGCAGGTCTATGACGGGACCTCCGCCCGACATTCCCTTTGTCGTGAACCATCCGCCGAAGCCGGGTATCCCGGAACGCCGGGCCCAGACGGCCTGCGCGGAATTGATTTTCCCCACCTCTCCGGAGCGGATATATTCCATGAGGGCATATGCCTCGGGGCGGGCGCGATTGTTGAAGTTGAATTGGAGAAGCTTCCCCGCTTTCCCGGCCTCGTCCACCATGGTCTGCGTTTCGACGGCATTCAGCGCGGGCGGCTTTTCACAGAAAACATGCTTCCCCGCCCGAAGCGCCTTCACGGCAATGGGCATGTGGAACCTGTTCGGCGTGATGATCGATACTGCGTCGATGTCCTTGCGCTTCGCAAGCATTTCATCTTCATCCGCGTAAGTTTCTTTCACGGAATACGTCTTCGATGCCTTGGCCCTGGCATCCGGAACCGGTTCCGCCAGGGCGACGATCTCGGCTCCGCCCGAGCGGAATCCCGGTATGTGGTAGCGGGCCATCCCTCCAGCCCCGATGATTCCGATTTTCACGCTCATACGCGGCTCCTTCGTAAAATAAAAGAGGGTCAGCCACCGAGGCGCAGAGGCACGGAGAGGAGAGGAAAGGAAAGGAACGCAGAAGGATACGGAAGGAACGGATCGAACGGATGGCCGGGAATCCTGCCGACTCGATCCAGCCACCCTCATCCCCGCTCCACTCCCTCATCCCTCCGTTCCCCCCCCCTTCTTCCTCCGTGTCTCCGTTCCTCCGTGGCAAACCCTTGAATGGCCGCCCGTTACGGGCGGCCCGGGATCAGAAGGGAGCCTCGGGGACGTAGAAGTCCTTCGCGTTCGCCTTGGTCACGAGTTCCGAGGGAAGGATTATCCTGCGGGGAAGCGCGCGCACCTGGTAGATGTTCGGGTTGAGCTTCTCGCCCCTGACGCCGATGACCGCGTAGGAGATGGAGGTCGCGATGACCGAGGGGGAATAGGTGACGTCCGCCTTCACGAGCGGGTTCGAGTCGTCCATGATCCCCTTGATCACGTCCTTGAGGCATCCGCCGCCGAGGAAGAACTTGATGTCCTTGCGGCCGGATTCCTTGTAAGCCTGCATGGCCCCGAGCATCATGTCGTCGTCGGCGGTATAGACCGCGTCGATGGCCTTGTACTTCTGCAGGTAGTTTTCCATGACCGAGAGCGACTTCTGGCGGTTCCAGTCGCCGGGCTGGACATCGAGCAGGGTGATGTTCGGGTACTTCTTCACGACTTCCTTGATCGTGTCGGTCCGGATGGTGTCGATGGGACAGGGCGTGCCTGAGATGAGGAGGAGGTTGCCCTTGAAGCTCATCTGCTTGGCCAGCCACTCCATGCCCTTCCGTGTGTAGGCTTCGTCGTCGTTGGTGATGTAGATGTCGTAGATGCCTTCCTTGGACACTCCGCGGTCGAGGACGACCACGTATACGCCCTGGTTGAAGGCTTTCTCCACCACGCTGGTAACCGAGGTGTCATGCGGGAACACGACTATCGCGTCGACCTTCTTCACGAGGAGGTCCTCGATGTCGGACACCTGCTGGTTCACGTTGCCCGAGAACTTGAGCTCGATCTGGACGTTCTTGTCCCTCTTCTCCCAGTCGGTCTTGGCGCGCGTCGCCCACCAGTTCGCGTTGGCCATCCAGCCGTGGGTCGCGCTGGGCATGGACACGCCGACCTTGTAGACCTTCGTGGCTTGTGCGAATCCCAGGGACGCGACCATCGTCAGTACGAGGAAGGCCACCAGTACTTTCTTCATTTAGAACCTCCGGAAAACCGAAAATGTCCTTCGCCCCTCCAGGGGCCGACCCTCGACGAGGGTTTTCTCCCGCCCCTTCCGGGGCATATCCGCATCGCCCCCGCAAGGAGGCGTCGTGCGCTACTGTTTCTGCCTCTGTATGTACACCGAGGCGATGATCACCACGCCCTTGACCACACCCTGGAGATAGGGCGAAAGTCCGGCCATGTTGAGCATGTTCTGTATTATCTGGAGCATGAACACGCCGACCACGGTTCCCCAGATGGAACCGCGGCCGCCCGACATCGCGGTGCCGCCGATGATCACGGCGGCAATCGCGTCGAGCTCGAAACCCAGACCGAAGTTGGGCGTGCTCACCGTGTTGAAGCGTGCGGCCAGGAGCACGGCCGAGGCCGCGACCACGAGCCCGTTGATCGCGTAGGCCCAGAAGCGCACGGATCCGACGCGCACGGCGGAATACTGCGCGACCCTCGCGTTGGAACCGACGGCGCAGAGATAGCGGCCATACCGCGTGTTGTCGAGCACGAATCCCAGGATCGTCGCGAGGACGAAAAGCGTCGCGACGGGCAGCGGCAGGGAGAGCACGCCCACCCCGATGTCGAGCGAGAAAAGCTTCGCCATCCCGAGCTCGCCGAAGTTCTGGCTGTGCGAGGCGAATTCCCCGGCGTTCGCCATCTGCAGGCTCACGTAGCGGAAGATGGACATCGTGCCGAGCGTCACGATGAAGGGCACGATCTTGCCAAGCGTGATGAGAAGCCCGTTCAGCGCGCCGGCCAGCAACCCGATCATCGCCATGACGACGATGCCGCCCGCGATGGCCAGGGTCTCGTTCCCGCCGGACGCCTGCAGGATCCAGTTCATGAAGAGCACGCCGCATGACGCGACGAATGCCGCCATGGCGCCGACTGACAGGTCGATTCCGCCCGAGATGATGACCAGGGTCATGCCAAGCGCGATGATGCCCGCATACGAAGCCTGCCTCATGACGTTGACCAGGTTCTCGATCTGGAGGAAGTAGGGCCGGCCTATGATCGCGGCCAGGATGAACAGGGTGCCCAGCGCGATGAGCGAACCGTATTTCTCGAGATCGATCTTCCCTGCTGCCGTCGCGTTCACGATGCGGCCTCCTCGTGTACGCCGGTGGCGTAGAACATGATTTCCTCTTCGTCGATGCCGTCGCCCTCGAGGGTGCCGGCCACCTTGCCGTCGCGCATGACGACGACCCGGTTGCACATGCCGATGATCTCCTCGAGCTCCGAGGAGATGAAGATGCAGGAGATGCCCTTCCTGGCGAGGTCGTTGATGAAAAGGTAGATCTCGTGCTTGGCGGAGACGTCGACGCCCCGCGTGGGCTCGTCGACGATGAGTATCTCCGGCTCCGTGTCTATGGATTTCGCGAGGGAAACTTTCTGCTGGTTGCCTCCCGAGAGGTTCTCGAGCCGCTTGTCGAGGCTCTCGGTCTTGATATGGAACGAATCGACGTAGCCCTGCACCTTGCCCCGCTCGCGCTTCTTGTCGATGAGGCGGAAGAGGGAACGGCAGTAATCCGCGAGGGATACGAGGGTGACGTTGCGCGTAACCGTGAAGCCGGTGATGATGCCCGCGCCCTGGCGGTCTTCCGAGAGGTAGGATATGCCGGCGGCCACGGCGTCAGCGGGCTCGTCTATCGTCAGCTCCTTGCCGTCCTTCAGGATGCTGCCCGAGCTTTTCTTGCGAAGTCCCAGTATCGTCTCGGCGATTTCGGTGCGGCCGGCCCCCACGAGCCCCGCGAGTCCCAGGATCTCGCCCTTGCGGAGGCGGAAGGATATGTTCTCGACGACGCCTGGAACCGTGAGGCCGCGGACTTCGAACACCGTCTCTCCGTCCGGCTCGAACTTCGGGGGGAAGATGGATCCGAGTTCGCGGCCGACCATTTTCTGCGCCATCTCGAGGAAGGAAATCTCCGATGTCGGCCCGTCGTGGACGAGGTCGCCGTCGCGGAGGATCACGACCCGGTCGCAGAGGGCTTTCACCTCCTTCAACTTGTGTGAAATGTAGACGATCGTCATTCCCCCGGTGCGGAGCTTCCTGACCAGCCTGAAGAGTATCTCTATCTCGTACTTGGTGAGCATGGTCGTGGGCTCGTCCATTATGAGAACCTGGGCTTCAAAGGCCAGCGCCTTGCAGATCTCGACCATCTGCTTCTCGGCCGCGCTCATGGCCTCTATCCGCGCCTCGGGGTCGATGGTCACGTTCAGCTGGGCAAGGAGGGAACGCGTGCGCTCCTTCATCGCAACCTTGTCCAGGAAGCCGGCCTTCGTGCGCAGTTCCGAGCCGAGGAAGACGTTGTTGTAGACCGGCAGGTCGCGGATGAGGTTGAACTCCTGCGGCACCAGGCTGATGCCCAGCGCACGCGCGTCTATCGGCGTCGCGATGCGCACCGTCTCGCCCCGCATGATGACGCGGCCCGAGGTCGGCTGGTAGATGCCGCTCATGATCTTCATGAGCGTGCTCTTGCCCGCCCCGTTCTCGCCGATGATCCCCAGGATCTCGCCTCGGCGGATGTCGAGGTCTATGTCCTTGAGCACCGGCACACCGCCGAAGTCCTTGTTGATGCGCTCGGCGCGCAGAATGGTCTCGCCCATCGCGTCGCTCACTTTTTCATCGCCGCGTCGAAAGCCAGGGCGGAGGGCGCGAAATCCAGATCCCGCACCAGGGCGAGCGCCTCGCGCGCGCCGAACTCGCGATCCATGCCGACATCCTCCCATTCGACCGAGAGCGGGCCGGAATAACCCGCAGCGTTGAGCTCCCGGACGATCGCGTCGAAGTCCACGTCGCCGTGTCCGGGTGAAACGAAGTTCCAGCCGCGCCGCAGGTCGCCGAAGGGCAGGTGCGAGCCGAGTATGCCCGCACGGCCATCGAGCCTGACCGCCACGTCCTTCATGTGCACGTGGTAGATCCTGTCGGCGAAGTCCCGGATGAACAGGTCGGGCTTGAAAGCTATCTCCGTCGGGTGCACTTCGAGGGCGAAACGCACCCCGCAGGCGTCGAATTCGTCGAAGATGGGCGTCCAGATCCGCACGACCTCGGCGTAGGCCTCCTCGATCATCGCCTCCGTCGTCTGGGGAAAGGAGTACCACCAGCGCCAGATCGGCGAACCCATGAAGCAGGTGACTACCTTGCAGCCCATCGCCTTCGCGGCGCGGGCCGTCAGCTTCATCTCCTCGACAGCCCAGGCCTTGATTGCCTCGGGCTTTCCCTTGACTTCAGGCGGCGCGAATCCGTCCAGGCGCGGATCCCAAGGGTCGGCGACGCATTGTCCCGCCAGGTGGGCGGAGAGAGCCCATGCCTTGAGCCCGTACTTCGCGAGAAGGGCCTTCTTCGCCTCGACATACGAGGTATCGGTCGCGGCCTTGTGCACGTCCATGTGATCACCCCAGCAGGCTATCTCGATGCCGTCATAGCCGAATGAAGCCACCTTGGCGCAGAGCTCCTCGAAATGAAGGTCGGCCCACTGGCCGGAAACCAGGGTTATCGGGCGGGACATCGCATCCTCCTCAAACATCGATCCGGGCGGAAATCTTTCGCGAGCTTTCGACGCAGGCGGCGACAAGGCGGAGCCCGGCGATGCCGGCGTCCTGGCCGGGACAGTCCAGGTCAACCCCATCGGGCGCGATGCCCGCCTTCGTTTTGGCGAGAGTGCCGGCGAAGGCCTTGTAGATGTCGCGGGAGAAGGCTCCGGCTCCGCCGCCCACCATGCCGTACCTGAGGATGGCGTTCACCGTTCGGTCCCGAACTCGATGACGCCCTTGATGTATCCGCCCGTCCTGTCGAGCGCGGCGGCATAGAGTCCTTCCGCCTTGCCGAACGGCGCGACGTGGGTTACCAGACCCTCATTGCTGATGGCGCCCGCGGCCATGAGCGCGATCGCGCGCGGGAAGAGCTCGTCGAAGGATGGGTTCATCTGGGGTTGTATGTTGAGTATCCGCAGGCCGTCGACATGCCAACGCTCGAGATCGAACTCGTGCCGATGGTGGTGCCAGGCGAAATTCTCGATGATCGCGTAGGGTCTGGCCAGTTTGAAGGCCAGTTCGAGGGCCGGATCCGAGCCTGCGGTTTCGATGACGACATCGCAGGAGCGAATATGCCCCGCGGGGGATTCGCCCGGAACCGTCTGGACGAAATCCCATCCGCCCATGCCGCTGCCGGACTTCCTGGCCAGCTCCAGCCGCCTCCCGTCGGGCTCGAAGACGGTAACCTTTCCCGCGAGCGTGCGCCTCAGGGCTTGCAGCATGAGCATTCCCATGTAGCCGGCTCCGACAAGGGCGACGGAATCGCCGGGCTGGATGCCCGAGTACATGATGCCGTTCACGACACAGGCGACCGGCTCGACGATCCACTTTTCCACGGGGATGGCGGAAGGCTCGGGCATGACCGAGACCTTGTTCCACGGACGGACGGCATGCCGGGCCATGAGGCCGCCGCCCCGCTCGTCGATCGGAAGTTCGTGGCAGGCAACGCGCTGGCCGATCTGGATGCCGCTGGCGAGGGAACCTCGCCGGATCACGCGGCCGATGCCTTCATGCCCGGCCCTGAAGGGGTAGGCATGAAATTGGCCGAACCCGCCCGAATAAGCGAGTATGTCCCAGCCACAGACGCCGCAGGCCTCCATCTCCACGAGCACTTCATGGGCTTCCGGTTCCGGGATCTCGACGCTTTTGATCTCGATATTTCGCTTGCCCAGATACCATAGAGCCTCGGTTTTCATACAACCCCCCAGCGAAAATAAGTATTATAAGGGATATCGGATGTTGTCAATCATTTTTGTTCGTTTATCGAACGTTTTAATTCTCTGTCTCCAGTTTTTTATATTGACGGTCGAACAATGCAGATCGATACTCTTCCATATGATCCATCACCTTCCCACTGATGGCAACAATCGTGTATGTTTGCCTCCGACTTCGAGAAAGGCGCAACCATGAACGAAACAGGCGGGGAAGCCCCTGCCAACGTATCCACGACAGCAGGAAGAATCTTCAAGATCATCCGGGACCATGGACCGCTCAACGGAACGGACATAGTCCGCCGCACGGGGCTCGCGAAATCCACGGTTTCCGCCTACCTTGAACGACTCCTTGCCGTCGGACTGCTCCGCGATGAGATTCCCTCTGCCGGAAAGCGCCGCAGATTGAAAGTCGCGGAATCCGCCGGCTACGTGGTGGGAGTCGCGATGGGTCAGTCCCACCTCAACGTCGCCCTGTGCGACCTGGAAGCCGAAATCATCGATTCTGTGGGGGAGTCGGTTGACCTGGTGAAGGATCCGCCGGAAAAAATACTGGGCCTCGTCATCGCCTTCGCCAGGGAACTCGAAAAGAGGGCAGGACTCGGACCGTCGGCCCTCTTCGGCGTGGGGATAGGCCTCCCGAGCCCCGTGGATTACAGCGAGGGATTCCCGGTGAGCCCCCCCGTGATGCCCGGCTGGGACCGGTTTCCCGTGGCTTCGTTCCTTGCCCGGGAATTCACCTGCCCCGTGTTCGTCGACAACGACGTCAACGTGATGGCCCTCGCCGAGCGCGACAAGGGAGCCGCGGCGGGAGTCGCGGACCGTAAGGGCAGTTTCATCCTCGTGAAAACGGGTACGGGCATCGGTGCCGGGCTCGTCATAGACGGGGAGATCTACCGCGGGGCCAAGGGCGCAGCCGGGGATATCGGCCACATCGGCATAGACGGCGATTCGACCCCCTGTCGCTGCGGCAACACTGGCTGCCTCGAGGCGGTGGCCGGCGGCCGTGCCCTTGCCGCCCTTGCCGAGGCTGCCGCCCGATCGGGTCGGAGCGCCTTCCTGGCCGGAGAACTCGCAAGCGGCGCTGCGATGAGCCCCGCCATCATAGCCCGCGGAGCGGCTTCCGGCGACGAGGAATGCCTTCGCCTCCTCATCTCCTCGGGCGCCTGCGTCGGCGAAGTACTCGCCAAGCTCGTCAACTTCTTCAACCCCACCCTCATCGTCGTATCGGGAGGCCTGACCAGGCTCGGCGATCGCTTCATAGCCTCCATCAGGGAATCCATCTACCGCCGATCGACGCCGCTCGCCACCGCCGACCTCATCGTGAAGGAGTCCGCCCTCCTCGAGAAGGGTGGAACGATGGGAGCTGCCATCCTCGTCCTGGATGAAGTTTTTTCCCACAGGAACGTCAGCAAGCTCATGAGGCGCTTCGACGATCAGTCCGGCTAGAACGGAAATCGGGGCGCATCTCCCGTGAAACCGGGTGCGGTCCTATTCCTGCGGCGGCGGCCCGGCCACGGGCAATTCGATCGTGAAGAGCGTGCCTCCGCCGGGCGCGTCCGCGACGTTCAGGTTGCCCTTGTGCCTGGCGACGATGATGTCGTAGGAAATGCTGAGACCGAGTCCGGTTCCCTTTCCCGGTTCCTTGGTCGTGAAGAAGGGGTCGAATATCCTGTTCCTGATGGCTTCGGGGATGCCGGGGCCGTCGTCCCCGATCTCGAGGATCACGCGGTCGGCTTTTGCCGCCGTCCTGATGGTGATCATGCCTTTCCCCGGGCGCTTCTGCCCCTCTATGGCCTGGGCCGCGTTGACGAGGATGTTCAGGATGACTTGGTTGATCTCTCCGCCCTTGGCGCGCAGGGGCGGGAGCTCGCCCAGTTCCTTGCGCACCTCGGCGACGTACTTGATCTCGTTCCATGCGACTGACAGGGTGCTTTCGATGCCGCCGTTGAGATCGTAGTGCTCGAATTCACCGGAACGGTCCTCGCGGGAAAAACTCTTCAGGTTCGCGACGATACCCATGATCCTCACAAAACCTTCGTCGGATTCGGCGAAAACCCCGTCGATCTCCGAAAAAAGCCGATCGATCCCGCCCCGATCGATCGCGGCGGGCATCGTCCCGGAACCCGCGGTGCCCTCGTGCCACCGTTTTTTCATGGACCGGAAATATTTTTCAAGCATGGTGTGGTTGCTTTTCAGGAAGCCCAGCGGATTGTTGATTTCGTGGGCGATGCCTGCCGCGAGCTGCCCGATCGAGGCGAGCCTTTCCTTCTGGACCAGGACGACCTGGGTCCGCTGGAGCTTGAGATTGGCTTCGGCCAGTTCGAGGTTCGATTTCCAGAATTCGCGCTCGCTCCGTATCCGTTCGCTGATGTCCTTGATGATGCCCTGTATCTCGGCGATTCGACCTTCGGCGTCCCTGACAGCGTTCGCGTTCTCCAGGCAGAAAACCGGCTTGTCGTCGGGCCTCGCCATGATGAATTCATAATCGTCGACAAAACCCTCCTTCCGGATCTTCCGGAGGAAGAGCGCCCTGTCGCTCGGGTTGAGGACGAGCCTGGAAAAGGGCTGCCCGACGACGGCCGCCTTTCCCGGCTTCCCGGACAGGACGAGTCCGGCCGCGTTCAGGCTGGTCACGATATCGTTCGCGTCGGAGGTATAGACCATGTCGCGCGATTCCTCGAAAAATGCTCGGAGGCGTTTCTCGTTCGTGGCGAGTACGGCTTCGGCCTGGTGGCGTTTTCCCATCGCACGCTCCCGTCCCCTGCGCGCTTCGAGGATGGGAGAAAGCGTCCATGCCAGGGAGAGGAGCGCCGGTTCGTCCTCGTCTCCCCAGGGTTCTGAGTTTTTTCCGAGGAGGACGAAACCCCCACCGCACCCGGAAGGCGGGAAACACGACGCGAGCCAGAAGGCCGGGGCATGGATCGGTACGGCGAAGGACCGCGGACCGAAGCGGCTTGAAGCCGAAGTCATCGGGAGGAAGTTGGTCAATTCCTGCCATTGCAGCTTCGAGAGGGTGATCGGCTGATCCACACCCGCCGCGCAGCACAGGTACTCGTTCCGGCCATTGCAGCGATAGAGGTATCCCGAATCGGCGTCGAAAAAAAGCCGGAGACATTCGATCGCTTCGATCCCTGCGTTTTCCGAATCGTCCCTCGCGAAGATCGAACAGAGTTCGACGGCGACCCGCAGCATCCGCGTGGACCTTTCCGCTTCGCGTTCCGTCCTCTCGCGCATCGGGTCGAAAGATGGCGAAGGATCAATCATCGCTTTCATCCTTGCTGAAAAAATGCAGGAGTCCGAGTATGTCGAACACGGATCGCACCTTCTTCGTCATGTTCCTCACCAGGAACGGTACGTTCCTTCGCTGCGCGCGCACGAGGGATGTGACGAGAGCCCCGATCCCGGTCGAGGAAACGTAGTACACAGCGGCGAGATCGACCACGAGGGAACGGCCCGCTTCGAGCTGGTCGATCACCGAGGCGAGAAGACCCTCGACCTCGCCGGCCAGCTTGATGTCGAATGAACCGGAGAGCCCCAGGACCACCCTGCCCCGTTCCTCGGCGACCGACGCCGGCGTCTCCGGGTGCAGCGCGGAAAAGCGATCGACGATCTGGGTGATGCGGATCACTTACAGGATCCTGGCGGTGACGATGGTCACGTCGTCGGTGAAGCCGGGCGAACCGGATTCACCGAGCGCGGCTTCGAAAAGCCTCCGATGGTGCTCCGCGCCGTACTCGATCCGCTCGAGGATGGGGCCGAGCTTCAGCGGCGCGCAGCCCTCCGAACAGCCGATTTCGACGAGACCGTCCGTGAAGATCACGAGGACGTCGCCGCCGGAAACGTCCACGGTCTGCTCGGTGTAGTGAATCGAGTTGGCGAAGCCTATGGCCGATCCCGAAACGGGCAACTCGACCGCTTTCCCCATGCGGATATTGAAGGGATGGTCATGCCCGGCGTTCGCGTAGCGGAAGGTCGCGGTCGTGAGATCGAGAACCCCCGCGAAAAAGGTGATGATGAGGTTCGACGCGCTCCTGAACTCGAAATTCATCCGTTCGTTGAGCCAGCCCAGGAATGCGCCGGGGGAAAAATTCTTGCCGGCGGCGGCCCGGACGTACTCCGAATAGATGACCGCCTTGAGGATGCCGGTGACGAACGCCGCCTTGGCGCCGTGACCCGCGACGTCGCCGACGAGGAGGAGGTAGCGGTCCTGCCCCAGGAGTATGATGTCGTAGTAATCGCCGCCGCAGTAGATGCCCGGTACTGGACGGTAGCTCACCCTGAATTCCACGCCCGCGGAGCTGGGAAGATTGGGCTTGAGAATCGCTTTCTGGAACTCGCCCGCCCATCGGAGCTCTTCCTCGATCGTCTTGAGGTAAAATGCGTTTCGCCTGCGTGTCTCTCCGAACTCGTAGGCCTTCTGGAGTTCCGCCACGAGATACTCGGAATCCCACGGTTTGAGGATGAAGCTGAAGATGCCTGCCTGCACGGCCTTGATGACTTCCTGGGTTTCCGAATACCCGGTCAGGAGGATCGATATGATGTCCGGATAGCGTTTCTTGACCTCGAGGAGGAAATCGGACCCCTTCATCTCGGGCATCTTGAGGTCCGAGACGACGATGACGGTGTCCTCGCCCCGCTCTTCGAGGAACTCCAGGCCCTTCCTCGCGGAGATCGCCGCGACGATCTCGAGGGAGCGCTCCGCCGCCCAATCCCCGAGCTCCCTCCCGAGGGCGTTCGTGATGCCCCTCTCGTCGTCGACGAGGAGGATGGATCGCTTCTTCGCATCCATGTGATTACTCCTCCCTGGTCAATCTGTCCGTCGGGGCGGATTCCGCATCGCGGGATCCCGCCGGGAAGCGGAGGATCGCCGTCGTCCCCTGCTCCCCGGAAAAAACGACTTCACCCCGAAGCTGTTTCGAGAAGCCTTCGATGAGGATCATGCCGAGGGAACCGCAACTCGGGGGATCGAAATCCCGGGGCATGCCGATCCCGTCGTCGCGCACCCCGATCTCGAGCATCCCGGTATCGACCGCCCTCTGCGTGATGAGGATATTCCCCGTTTTCGAACCGTCGGGAAAGGCATGGACGAACGCGTTGGACACGAGCTCGGCGAAAACGAGCCCGGCGGGGATGGCTTTTTCGAGGTCCAGGAACGTTTCCACGGTTTCATATGCGACGGTGATGCGCGACGCGGTTTCCGGGTGCTCCACGCGGATCCCGTCGACGATCCGCCGCAGCGATATGGAGAATTCGATGTTCGCCAGGTCATCGGATTCGTAGAATTGCGCGTGGATGAGGGCCATGGACTGGATGCGTCGTCCGATGCCGCCCCATGTGTCTTTCACGGACTGGTCGTCGGAATCGGGGGACGAAAGGCGGAGGAGGCTGATGATGACCTGCATGTTGTTGTTGACGCGATGATGGACCTCGCGAAGGAGCGCGTCCTTTCCCCGGTTCAAGGCTTCGAGCCGCTGCCTGCCGAGTTCGCGCTCCGTCACGTCGTTCTTGATCGCCACGTAGTTGAGTATGCGTCCGTCCTTGTCGGAGACCGGGGTGATCGTCATGTCCTCGGCATAGGTCTGACCCGATTTCCGGCGGTTGATGATCTTGCCGTTCCATACCATGCCTGCCGTAATCGTTTCCCACATGGCGCGGTAGAATTTCTCGTCCTGCATTCCCGACTTGACGAGCTCGCGGGGATTCCTCCCCAGAACTTCCGCGCGGGCATAGCCGGTGAGGCGTTCGAAAGCCGGGTTGAGCCACAGGATGCAGCCCTCGCGGTCGGTGATGATCACCGCGTTGGCCGCGGCATCGAGGGCCGCGCTCTTGAGCACCAGTTCCTCCTCGGCCTTCCTGTTCCTGCTCACGTCGGTCAGCGTTCCGACGACCTCGGCGCTCCCGTCTTCGTTGCGCATGATGCGGAGTTCGTCCCGGAGCCAGATGCTCCGCCTGTCCTTCGTCGCGAAACGATACTCCCTCGTCAGGACGTCCTCGCGGACGAGTTCGGGCAGGATGCGGATGACCTCCTTCCTGTCTTCCGGATGGACATGGCTGAACCACCAGTCCGGTTCGAGAGCCTCCGCGGGGGAATAGCCGAGAATCCGTTCCACGTTCTCGCTGACCCATCGCCAGATGGCTCGGCCGCCTGCGATCCCGAAGGAATAGGTGATGGTCGGGCTCGTGGCAAGGTAGTGGGCAAGCCTGGTCGTGAGCGCGTCGCGTTCCCCTTCGGCGGCGATCCGTTCCGATATGTCGTGGATGATGGAAAAAAGGTACGTTTTCCCGCCAAGCGATATCGGACCGGAATGCGTCTCGACGTCGGTCACCGTTCCGTTCGCCAGCCTGTGCCTGAACTGGAAATGGTTCTTCTTCAAGCGCAGGGCATCCCGCATCCGTTCCCCGAGCAATTCCGGGCTCAGCGTATTTATCTCGGAAACCGGTTTGCCGATGAGCTCTTCCCTCGGCCAGCCGTAGAATGCGACCGCCGCGTTGTTCGCGTCCAGTATCACGGAATACTCGGGATCGATGATCAGCATCACCGCGGTGCTGTTGACGAAGATCGAACGGTAGCGCTCCTCGCTCTCGCGGAAGCGGCGATCGCTTTCGGCTGCCCCGCGCCGGAACTCCCTGAGGGCGAGGGCTTCCTTCACGGCGAAGGGAAGTCTTGTCATGCGTTCCTTGATCACGTAGTCGTTCGCGCCCGCCTTGATGCAGGCGACGGCGGTATCTTCGTTCAGGGACCCGGTGAGGACGATGAAGGGCAGGAAAGGATCGCGCTCGCGCGCGAGCTTCAGGGCCGATATCCCGTCGAAGGAAGGCATCACGTAATCGGAAATCACGATGTCGGGATCCGCACCCGTGAGGGCTTCGAGGAAGGCGGCCCTGGTAGCGACCCGAACCGAGACGAAATCGATTCCGGCTTTCCCGAGGGCGCGCCGTGCGAGCTCCGTATCGGTGGGCACATCCTCGACGAACACGATCCTGAGCGTACTAGCCGTTCCCATCGGAATCCTCCCCGGCCATGTGCAGCGCGGGCAGCGAGAACCAGAAACTGGCTCCCTCGCCCACTTTCCCCTCTGCCCCGACTTTTCCCCCGTGTCGTTCCATGATGCGCTTTACGATGGCCAGGCCCACCCCCGTCCCTTCGAATTCCTCGACGGCGTGAAGGCGCTGGAATATCCCGAAAAGCTTGTCGGCGTAGGCCATGTTGAATCCCGCGCCCGAATCGGCGACCCTGTACATGGTTTCAGTCTCGGTCTTCTCGGCGTCGATGCGGATGACCCGTCGTTCGCTTCGGCTCGTGTATTTCACCGCGTTGGAGACCAGATTCATCCAGACCTGCCTGATCAGCGTGGGATCGCAGAACGCTGGCGGAATATCCGCAAGCGTAAATATTATTTTCTCCTTTTCCCCGGGCAAGGCCGTCTCGCCGTAAGCCGCCTCGGCCATGGATCGCATGTCGACGCGGGAAAGCGTGATCTCGATCCGGCCGATCCGGGACAGCGAGAGAATATCCGAAATCAGGGTATCCAGCCTGGCCGCGCTGTCCAGTATGACGCCGAGCAATCGTTTGCCTTCATCGTCGAGTCTTTCGTCATAATCCTCGAGCACCATGCGTGAAAACCCCTCGATCGACCGGAGCGGCGCCTTGAGGTCATGGGAGATGGAATAGGCGAAAGCCTCCAATTCCCTGTTGGCAGAGGCGAGCTCGGCGGTCCTGGCCTTGACCCGTTCCTCGAGGCTTGCGATGAGCCCGAGAACCTGTTCTTCCGCGGCTTTCCGCTGTTCCGCCTCCCGTTCCAGGTTCCTTACCGTCAGCATCAGCTTCGAAGCCATGGAATTGATTTCTCCGGCCAGCTCGCCCATCTCGTCAACGCGATCGGCTTCGAGGCGGTACCCGAGGTTCCCGCCGCCGATTTCGCGCGTCCCCCGCAATACCCGCTCGAAGCCCCTGGAGATGGACCCCCGGGCCATCGATCCATTGACGACGACGAAGACGACCGTCAGGATCGAGCCGGCCATGAGGATGTACTCGAAACGCCGCCTCAGAAGGTCGCTGCGCGATATTTGATTGCGTTCCAGGTTCGTGGCGTCGTCGTTGAGCCGATACGACCTGATGAGCAGTTGGCTCAGGAGTCTCCTTTCGTATTCGTCGAGGAGGTATCGTGCCCGGCCGGCCGTCGCCGCCCTCGCGTCGATCGCGAACAGCTTGCGGTAGATCGAAGTCACGGCGCTCTCGTTGCCTCTCATGGCCTTCAGGATTCCGGCATCGTCTCCCTGGGTAAATGCGGCTTTCGCCCCCTCCAACCGCGACGCGAGGACGGGCAATGCCTCCAGCAAGCGTTGCCTGTCATACTCGCCGCGATGAACCAGATACTCGTCCCTCAGGACGATCCGCCTGAAGAGAGCTTCCTTGGCCGCGTTGACCAATTCCGCCTTTTGGTTTGACGCGACAATCGCGTTGGAGGTGAACAGGAGAAAGGCGACCGTCGCCAGGGCAATCCCCGAAACGACGAACGCGTTCGACGCGAGCAGAATCCTGATTTTCATCGGTACAGCCTCACCCTGTCGGGCCGAACGGAACCCAGGGCGTCGGCATCGATCCAATCGAGGAACTCGGGGATCGCCCCGTAGGCGCCGGGCTTCAGGGTCAGGGCCCAGCGGGACTCCTCCGCGAGGATCAGGATCAGGGCCTGATCGAGGATGACCCTGAACTCATAGTTGTCCCAGACGGCACCGAGACCCACCTCGTCGACCTTCGAGTACCCGGCGATATCGGCTCGGGCTTCCCCCGGGGACTCGTCCATGAAATGTTCCGAGCGGATCAGGGCCCGCATGAACGCTTCCAGCGTTTCGGGCCTGTCGCGCGCGAAGTCCCCGGCGGCCGCGACGCAGAAAGCCTCGGTGAATATTTCATCGTCATACAGGAACAGTCCCGCTTCCCCCAGGGCCGCGGAGATCCCGAGGACATCCAGCCTTCTCGCCGCCGCCGCGGCAATCTCTCCCGTCATGAGACTCCCCGCCATCCGCTCGGGCGGCAGGTCGACGAGGGTGACGCTTCGCGGGTCGATGCCATGGGCGATCAGGAAGGAATCCAGGAAGTATTCCCCGGTGGTTCCTCTCGTCACCCCGATGCTCTTCCCCGCGAGATCTTCCGCCTTCGCGATCCCCTTCGCCCTGTCCGCGATGATGGCGTGGCTCCTGCTCGAGCTCGAGATGACTGCGGGCACGATTATCTTTTCGCCGCCCAGGATCGCGAACACCACGGGGGTCTCCCCGACGGTCGCGAGATCGGCCCTTCCATCGATCACTTCGTCGAGCGCGATTTTCCCGTACGAGAATGGCGTGGCCCGGACCGTGAGCCCCTCGGCCTCGAAGAATCCCCGCGCCAGGGCGACAAGGACCAGACCCGCTTCCGGAATCGCGGCATACGCGATAGAGATGCTTCCGTCGGGGGTCTCCGGCTTTTCCGGGGCCTTCGCGCACCCCGCCAGAAGAATTGCCGCCGCGGCGACCAGGCGATATTTTCGAACCATGCACCGATCCCCTTCGCCCTTGCGGCTGGGTGGGTTTCTCGTCCAGGAGGAGCCGGTAAAACCCAAGTTGCTTGGTCGTTGGGGTTGTCCTCGACGAGAAGGATGTCCGCCGCCTTGTGTATTTCCACGCTCAGTTCCATGCGGGCTTCAAGGAAGGCATGTGAAGGCGTTTCCCGAACTGCGGTATGCACCTTCCATGCTCATGCCCCAAGTATATGGTCTGACGGGTTTGTTGCAATGGACGCAGGTCCGCCGCTCGGATGCGTCAGGATACGGCAGCTTGAACCCCGGCATCGGCGCGACTCCGGGCAGGTTCCCCGTCACCCGGGTTCGGCATGCCGCGCATCGTACCGGCATGCGATTTCGGTCCGGTTTGTCGTGCTTTTTCGCGTTTTCCATTATAGACTTACGGGGCACATCCCATTTCGTCATGACGATGCGACAGACCCGACAGCCAATCCGGAGGTTTCCATGTTGCACGAACCAGCGGTCCAAGCCGAAAAAGACCCGGCCTTCTCCTACAAGAAGCGCCTTGGCGTCGCTCTCTTCGCCGTGTACGCCCTGATCTACGCCGCGTTCATCGCGATCAACGTGATCGAACCGAAGATCATGGAGACGATCCTGCCCGGTGGATTGAATCTCGCCGTGGTCTACGGATTCGGCCTGATCGTCTTCGCGTTCCTCCTGGCGCTCGCCTACAGCGCGATGTGCAGCAGGCGTGAAAAGGCGCTCGAGAAGGCGGGGGAGGCGTGACATGACCGAAATCCTGCCCGTCATCCTGTTCATCCTCATCGTCTCCTTCGTCCTGGCCATTTCCTTCTGGTTCGCCAGGAAAGCCAGGAGTTCGAGCGGCTACTACGCGGCCGGAGGCAAAATCCACTGGTCCGTCAACGGGATCGCCTTTGCCGGGGACTACCTTTCAGCGGCCTCGTTCCTCGGTATCTGCGGCATGATCGCGACGGCCGGGTACGACGGGTTCCTTTACTCGATCGGCTATCTCGCGGGCTGGATCGTCGCGCTCTTCATCGTCGCGGAACCGCTGAAACGGCTCGGCAAGTATACATTCACCGACGCGCTCGACGCCAGGTTCAACGCGAAAGGCATCAAGCTCATGGCGGCGATCAGCACCCTCGTCGTGTCGCTGTTCTACCTGATCCCGCAGATGGTCGGCGCCGGCGTGCTCGTTACGCCGCTCCTGGGCCTCCCCCACTACGCCGGCGTCATCATGGTCGGCGTCATCGTCATCACGATCGTCGCGACCGCCGGCATGACTTCCACGACCTACGTGCAGTTCATCAAGGGGACGCTCCTCATCGTGTTCTCGCTGATCCTCGTCGTGGCGCTCTGCTTCCGCGGACTCTCGACGACGCCCGACCAGGGCGGCAGAGTCGCGTTCCGCGAATACGCCACGATGGCCGCGACGGAATCCGGCGGGAAGATCGTCCCGGCCGACGCCTCGTACGGGGTCGTCGGCGACGTCACGGCAAGGAACGTACGGCTCGCCAGGCTCGAGAAGGGCGGCGTCGCGTCGTGGTGGAAGGTCGACGTGTCTACCTCGGGCATGGCGCTCCACGAAACCCAGTCGCTCGTGACGCAGCCCGACGGCAAGCGCATCGTGAACGGCGCGCCCGAATCGGCCGCCAACAAGCTGGCGCTTGTCGGCAACATGGACAGCATCGACGGCAAGTCCGGCCCCGGCGTCTCCACCGGGCCGATCGACCCCTTCCGGTTCATCGCCCTCGTAGGCTCGGCGAACAGCAGCGTGCGCCTCTGGAAGGAGCTCAAGTTCGCCGACGGCCATGACAGGGTGTCCGTCTACTACGGCATGCCGACGCCGGGCAACCGCATCATGCGGCCCGGCCTGAGCTTCAAGGTCGAGGGGACGCCGCTCGAACGGATCGACTTCGTATCCCTCATGATCGCGCTGTTCCTCGGGACCGCCGCACTGCCGCACATCCTGATCCGCTACTACACGGTCCCGAGCGCCAAGGCCGCGCGCAAGTCTACGATCGTCGCCATCGTCGCCATCGGATCCTTCTACGTTCTCACGCTCTTCATGGGACTCGGCGCCATGACGAGCGGCGTCGTGAACCTCTCGGACAACAACATGTCCGCGCCGCTCCTGGCCCGTTCCTTCGGCACCTTCCTCTTCTCGATGATATCGGCGATCGCCTTCGCCACCGTCCTCGGCACGGTCAGCGGCCTCATCATCGCGGCCTCGGGCGCGGTCGCGCACGACCTGATGGACCGCTACGCCAACCTGATCCGGGACGACAGGCACAAGGTTTACGTGGGCAAGGTCGCGGCGTTCGCCGTCGGCGCCATCGCGATCGTCCTCGGGATCCTCTTCAAGGGCATGAACGTGTCCTTCCTCGTCGGGCTCGCCTTCGCCGTCGCGGCCTCGGCTAACCTGCCTTCGATCGTGATGATGCTGTTCTGGAAGCGCACGACGTCGAAGGGCATCAGCGCTTCCATCCTCGTCGGCATCCTCGCCTCGATCGGGCTCATCCTCTTCTCGCCCACGATGTTCGAACTGTACGGGCTGGACCCGGCGACCGCCCCGATTCCCCTCAAGAATCCCGGCATCGTCTCCATCCCCTTGAGCTTCCTCACCATCGTGGTCGTCTCGCTG
This sequence comes from Spirochaetota bacterium, assembly GCA_026398615.1. Taxonomy (GTDB): domain Bacteria; phylum Spirochaetota; class Spirochaetia; order Treponematales; family UBA12059; genus JAPLSN01. The sequence continues at coordinate 74,150 of JAPLSN010000019.1, forward strand.
CTCACGAAACCCGACCGCCTCCCCGACGCGGAGGAGCTTCCCGCCGCGAAGGCCAAGCCGGCCTGACATGCCGCATTCCGGCATTGCCGCGCCCGGTTCCGACGGGCGCGGCAATGCCGGGCGGAGCGTCGAACGCATGACCGAACGACCCGTCCCGACAGCCCTCCACACGCACTCCTCCCTGAGCGACGGGACGCTCGCCCCCGCGGAACTGGCCGCGAGGCTGGCCGACCGCGGCGCGGGTTGGGCTTCACTCACCGACCATGACACGACCGCGGGATCCGTCCGCTTCCGGGAAGCCCTCGCCCGTCGCGGCGTCGGCTGCATCGACGGCGTCGAACTCACCGTCGCGACGGAATCCGGCGAAGCGCACCTCCTCGCCTACGGCGCCGACCCGGCCCATCCCGCGCTCGTGGGACTGCTGCCGTCCTCACGGTTGCCTGACCGCCGGGGCGACGGCCGCACGGGTCCGCGCGCGAACGGGGCGCCGGCGATCTCCGCGGCCATCGCTGCCGTGCACGCCGCCGGCGGAGCCGCCTTCCTCGCGCATCCCCTGCATCTTGAGCCTGACCCGGTCGCGCTCGGAAGGCTGCTCGATGCGCTGGTGCCGCTCGGCCTCGACGGCATCGAGGCCATGTACGCCGGCTACGACGAAGCCAGGGTCGCGCTGCTCCTCGACCTGGCCGACCGCAGGGAGCTCGCCGCGAGCGCCGGAGGCGACTTCCACGAGCCCGGCGTCCGGGGGCAGCCCGACGTCGTCGCGATGCCGGAACCCCGGTGGAAAGCTTTCCGCGACGTCCTGGTCCGCCGCTCGACGGAAACCCGCCGCCAACCGGCAGCGGAAGGTCCCGATGTCGTCGACCCCGCGCCGCCTCGCGACGGCCGCGACCCTGGCGGCATGGATCGTTCCGACCGCAGGATCGGGACGCGCATTCCGGCCAGGGCGGCGCTCGGAATCGTGCTGCCCGCCATCGTCACCATGATCCTGTTCGTCGCCTCGTCCTTCGCCATCACCATCCCGCGTGTCGAGGCCATGATGCTCGGCCGCAAGAAGGAGATGATCAGGGAGCTGACGGATTCCGCGATCAGCATCCTGGCGGAATACGAGAAGGCTGCGCGGGGAGGCTCGATGGACGAAGGTCGCGCCAGGAAGGAGGCTGCCGACCGCATCCGCGATCTCCGCTATGGCAAGGACAACAAGGATTACTTCTGGGTGACGGACATGACCCCCCGCATGATCGTCCACCCCTACAGACGGGAACTCGAGGGCACGGACGTGTCCGGCTTCCGCGACGGGAACGGTCTGCGCGTGTTCGTCGAGTTCGTCCACGCCGTCGCCGACGCTGCCGAGGGCTACGTCGAGTACTCCTGGCAGTGGAAGGACGACGCGAACCGCGTCGCGCCCAAGCTGTCGTTCGTCAGGCGCTACGCGCCATGGGATTGGGTGATCGGCACGGGTGTCTACCTCGAGGACGTCCGCGCCGAAATCGATTCGCTCACCGCGGACCTCGTCGTCCTCGATCTCTGCGTCACCGCCATCCTGGCACTGGCCATTTCCCTGATGGTCCGGCGCGGTTTCCGCGTCGAACGGGGCAGGCTCCTGGCTGAAGCCGCGCTGAAGGAATCGCGGGAGCGGTACCGTGCGCTCGCGGAAGGGGCCACCGACGGGACAGCGATCGTCGTGGAAGGTTCCTGCGCCTTCGCGAACGGCGCATTCCTTTCGATGGCCGGCTACGAGGAGCGCGAGATCCAGCTGTTCCGCGCCGACGAACTTTTCGAGCCGCATCCCGGCGAGGAAGCGTTCGACGACCGCTCATTCTCGTCCTCGCCCGACGGCGGCCTGTCCGACGGCGCTTCCATCGAGTGCAGGCTCGCCAGGCGCTCCGGCGAACGCCTCGACGTCCGGGTTTCGGGCATCCCGTTCGCGCTCGGCGGCCGGGAGGGAGCGGTTCTCTCGGTCAAGGAAGCGAATCCCCGCGGTATCGGTGCATCCTCCCCCGTAACCGACGGCAACATCCCGGACGCGACGGAAGTCATCCGCGAGAAGCGGCGGCTCGAACGCATCCTCGAGCGGACCGAAGCGGCGGCGCTCTGGATGACCAACCCGGTATCCACCATTGCGTCAGCCCCGCCGACCTGCCGCAGCGCCGACCCGATCCGCGAAGCCGCCGCCAGGATGCGGGGCGCGAATTCGGCCGCCGTCATCGTCGAGGACGAATCGGGCAACGCGATCGGCATCGTGACGGCCGGCGACGTAAGCGCGCGCGCGACCGCTTCCGGCGTCGACCCGGGCGCTGCCGTCGGGACGATCATGAGCGCGCCCATTGTGTCGGTCCTGCCATCCGCCACCGTCTCGGACGCCATGGCCGCGATGCGCGAATCCCGCGTCGGCACGGTCGCGCTCCGCGACGGGACTGGTGCGATCCGCGGACTCGCCGGCGCCTCCGACATCGCGAAGCTCGCAGGCGGGACCTTCGCCACGATCCGGGATGCCGCGCTGAAGGCGGAATCGCCGGGGGAGCTTGAAGATCTCGTCGACGAGGCGTTCGCCAACGTCGGGGCGAGCTTCTCCGCGGGAACCCGCGCGCGCGTCGTCCTCGGCAGCCTGTCGGGCGTCCAGGACGCCGTTGCCGCCAGCGTCGCGAGGCTCGCCGCGGAGCGGCTCGGACCGGCGCCCGCGGACTGGGTGTTCATGGCCCTCGGCAGCATGGGTCGCGGCGAGCGTCTCCCCGGGTCGGACCAGGACAATGCCCTGGCATGGAAACACGAGGACGGCGACCCCGGGCGCGAGCGCGCCTATTTCGCATCTTTAGGCCAGGCGATCTGCGACGGCCTCGAGCTCGCCGGATTCCCGCGCTGCCCCGGCGGGGTCATGGCATCCTCTGACGAATGGAACAGGCCGATCAGCGAATGGGAAAAACGCATCGCGCAGGACATCAGCGAACCGGAACCGGACAGGATGCTGAACCTCCACATTCTCTTCGATTTCAGGGCCGTCGCCGGTTCACCCGCGATCGCCGAATCGCTTCGCGACACCGCGTACTCCATCGTCGGCGGTGAACCGGGATTCTTCATCCACCTTGCCCGCGACGCCCGGCTCAGGAAGACCCCGGGGTCGACCGCGCGCGCACGACAGGGCGTCGACCTCAAGGAAGCCAGCGCGGCGATAACGGCTTTCGCCCGCGTGTACGCGCTCAAGCACGGAGTACGCGCCACCAGCACTTTCGACCGGCTCGATGCCCTTGCCGAGTCCGGCGCCATCCGACCGGATACCCGCGACAATGTCGCCGACGCCCACGATTCGCTCATGGCCATGCGACTCGAACACGCGTACGACCGGCTCCGCCGCGGCGACCGCGTTCCACCTCGACCGCTCTCCGCCCGCGAGGAGGCACTCCTTGGCTTTGCCCGCGCCCAGGCGGCGCTCCTCCAGCAGCGGATCGGGTTTGATTTCCTCGGGTCGGCGCTGTGAACAGGCGGAATCCTCGATGTCGCCAGCGCTTGCCGCTGGCACGCCAGTGCTTGCCGCTGGCGAGGGATGCAGCTACAATCGCCCAAGGTTCAGGAACACGGGAAGGCGGCTCGGGAAAACATGGAGAGGCGGACCTGGGGCATCGGCGGGAAGTTCATCTTCTTCATTTCCTTTTCGGTCGTCGTGTTCATGGCGGCCACCTTCGCCATCAGCCAGGACGTGCTCCGGAAATACGCGCTTAAGACCGCCGACGAACTCGCGACGACCATCCTCGACCAGACGGACAAGCGGATCGGGGAATTCTTCCGGGAGATGGAATATCTCGCCAAGGGGCTGGCCGCCACGCAGGTCGTACGGTCAGTCGATGCGGACGGGATGCGCGATCTCTTCGTCTCCACCGTCGCCGCGCGCACGCGCTACCTGCGGGCCATCTACCTCGGCACCGTGGACGGCAGGATGTTCGAATGGGGCGAAGGCAGGGGCTTCGTCGACCATGCGCCCTCATTCCCGGCCGGTTACGACCCCCGGGTACGCCCGTGGTACCTCGATGCCGTCGCGAAGGATGCCTTTTCGATATCGCCGCCCTACCGCTTCGCGAGCGTCGACGACCTCGGCATCACCTGCGTGATTCCCGTCCGCGCCGCTGATGGCGCCTTCGTCGGGGTTCTCGGGCTGGACATCCTCCTCGACGACTTGAAGAGCATCCTCGAAGACCTCCGGATACCGCAGGAAGGCAAGGCGCTCATCCTGAGCCCGGATGGCGACATCGTGGCAAGCCAGTTCCCGCAAGACCGCGCCGCCGGCTTCGTCATGAAACGCTTCGCCGTCCCCGGCGGCGAAGGCATCTTCGACGACGCGTCGGGCAGCTTCTCGGGTGAGGTCGACGGCCGGAATTTCCACTTCGTCCACCGGAAGGCGGAGAACTTCGACTGGATCATCGCGGTCGCAATGCCGCTCGGCTCGATCATGGCATCCATGCGTTCGCTGCTGAGCTTCATCACCGCGAGCGAGATATTCCTCATGACCATGCTCATCGTCGCCATCGCGGCCATCACGGGCCGGCTCATCATCTCCCCGCTCACGCACATCGTGTCCGTCATCAACAAGATCGAGGGCGGCCGGAAGGACGCGCGCGTGACAGTCCGGTCGAAGGACGAATTCGGCCTGCTCGGGCGGGAGTTCAACAAGCTCGTGGACGCCGTCGCCGAGTACTCCCGCGACCTCGAGGACAAGGTCGCCCGACGCACCGGGGAGATCTGGCGGCTCCAGCGCGAGAACACCCAGCTCCGCATCCTCGAGGAGCGCCAGAGGATCTACCGTGACATGCACGATTCCATCGGAGCCAAGCTGACGAACATCTTCTTCAGCAACGGCGTGGCCCGCGACCTGTCCAAGGACGGTCCCGAGAAGCTCCGGGAACTGCTCGGGCGGATCGAGGCGAACTGCCTCCAGGCGATCCGCAAGCTCAAGGAAATCATCCTGGGGATGAGACGGGACGACCTGATCGCCTCCGACGCCGCGAAGATCCTGTCGGCGGGCATCCGCCAGCGGCTCCAGACGAAGGACATCGCCTTCGACTGCCGCATGCAGAACAGGGAAGTGTTCAACGCGCTCGACCCCGAGGCGCGCGGCGAGGTCGAAAAGGTGTTCGAGGAGCTCGTCAGCAACGTCTTGAAGCATTCGGGCGCTTCGCGCGTGCGTCTCCGGCTCAGGGCCGGCACGGAAGGGTTGTCGATACGGTTTTCGGACGACGGCCGGGGCTTCGAACCCCGCAGCGCGCCGGGGACGGTCTCGGGCCTGGACAACATCAAGTACCGGATCGAACGCCTCGGCGGCACCCTCCGGTCGGAATCGGGAGCGGGACGTGGCACGGCATTCGCCATTTCCATTCCCGCGCCGCCGCAGGAGGCGATGCATGCGGGATGAGCGGCCGCCTTCCCCGGCGACGGTGGCGATCGTCGAGGACGAGCGCGAGGTGCGCGAGGGCTTGCGCTACCTCCTCGGGCTCGACGACCGCCTGTGCATCCGGGCCACGTTCGGCGACGCCGAGGAATTCCTGTCCTGGCTCGCGGCGAACCCGGAGCCGGATCTGGTCCTCATGGACATCAACCTCCCGGGCATGAGCGGCATCGAGGCCACGAGACTCGTCAGGGAACGGTTTCCGTCCGTCATCGTGCTGATCCTCACCATCTTCGAGGACGAGGACAAGATCCTGGCTTCCATCAGGGCCGGCGCCAGGGGCTACATCCTCAAGAACACGAAGCCCGAAGCCCTGATCGAGCAGATCCTGAGCGCGCGGGACGAGGGTTCGCCCATCAGCCCCACCGTGGCGCGGCGCCTCCTCGACGAACTCCGGCGTTCGGGCGGGGATCGCACGGCGGTCGACTACAACCTGACCCCGCGGGAGCAGGAAGTCCTCAAGGACATCGTCGACGGGCTGACCTACCGCGAGCTGGCCGAACGGCACCACATCGCGGGTTCGACAGCGAAAAAGCACATCCTCCACATCTACCAGAAGCTCAACGTCTCCTCGAAGGCCGAAATCGTCCGCAAGGCGATCAAGGAAGGGTTGATCTGACGGGCTTTGGACCTGTTTTGGCGAAAAATACATCCTTTGGTGCATATCGCCCCCGGGAATTCGGATTTACACTGATGCATCGTCCGGGTCTCCCATCCGGAGAGTGACGGACGAATCCCAGGGTCAAGGAGTCATACATGAGCGCAGCGAGCGTTGAAAAGAAGGGCTGGTTCGACTGGTATTTCAAGTCCAACCTGCTCATGAGGATCCTCATCGCACTGGTCGCCGGTGCCGTCGTCGGCATCATCCTCGGGTTCAACCCCGGGGCGGTCAAGCCGTTCGTCGACTATTCCAAGTTCTTCGGCGACCTCTTCATCCGCCTGCTCAAGATGATCGTCGTGCCGGTCATCCTGTTCTCCCTCATCGCGGGCGCCGCGAGCATCGCCCCGTCGCGGCTCGGCCGCGTCGGCGTGAAGATCATGGTGTACTACCTCTTCACGAGCGCCCTGGCCGTCGTCATCGGCCTCGCCTTCGCCAATATCCTCCAGCCGGGCCTCGGCATGAGCATCGTGGGCGACGCAGCGATCAAGGGCAAGGCCGCGGAAGCCCCGACCCTCATCCAGACCCTCCTCAACATCGTACCGACCAACCCGATCGACTCGCTGGCCAGGACCGACGTTCTCCCGATCATCTTCTTCGCGCTCGTCTTCGGCCTCGCCATCTCCTACGTCAAGGATTCCAAGGTCCCGGCCATCGCCAAGGGCGCCGAAACCCTGTTCGACCTCTGCAACGCGGCTGCCGAAACCATGTACAAGGTCGTGTCCGGCGTCATGCAGTACGCGCCGATCGGCGTCTTCGTCCTGATCGCCACCGTCTTCGCTCAGCAGGGCGCCAAGGCGATCGGCCCCCTCCTCATGGTCACCGTCACCGTCTACCTCGGGCTCCTCGTCCACCTGGTCGGCGTCTACGGCGGTTTCCTTGCGATCTTCCGGCTCGGCTTCTTCAAGTTCCTCAAGGGCGCCAACGAAGCCATGATCACCGCCTTCGTCACGCGCTCCTCGAACGGCACGCTTCCCGTCACCATGCGCGTCTCCGAGGAAAAGCTCGGCATCCCGCGCGGCATCTGCTCCTTCACCCTGCCGCTGGGCGCCACGATCAACATGGACGGCACCGCGATCTACCTGGGCGTCTGCGCCATGTTCATCGGCTATGCCACGGGCAACCCGCTCACCTTCAACCAGCAGGCCACGGTCGTGGTCACGGCCACCCTCGCGTCCATCGGCACCGCCGGCGTGCCCGGCGCCGGCGCCATCATGCTCCTCATGGTCCTCGAGTCCATCGGCCTCAAGGTGACGGAAGGTTCCGCCATCGCGGCCGCCTACGCCATGATCCTGGGCATCGACGCCCTGCTCGACATGGGCCGCACCAGCCTCAACGTCACCGGCGACATCGTCGGTTCGGCCATCGTCGCCAAGTCCGAAAAGGAACTCGACCTGGCCATGTGGAAGTGATCCTCTTTTCCTGAAAGGCAAGCGGCAGGCTCGACGCGTGCCGCTTGCCTGCCCAGTCGATGCATCGTCTTCCTGGACCGGAGCGCGGAAAAGCGGTCCGGTCCTTTTTCCATCCGGAGGAGGTTCCAGGGTGCGTGAAAGGGTAATCGTCATCGGGGGCGGGGTCGGCCCGATGGCTGGGGTGGCGCTCCACGCCAGGATCATCGAGAACACCCTGACCGACGGCAGCGACCAGTCGCACCTCGACGTGCATCACTATTCGCGCTCGTCCGACATCCCGGACCGGACGGACTGGCTGCTCGGGAAGACGGCCGACGATCCGGTGGAAGGGATGGTCCGGACCTTCATGGCCGCGGACGACGCGCTCCAAAGAAGCGGAAGGGAAGCGGTCGGCGGCGTGCCCTGCAACACCTTCCACGCCCCCGCCATCTTCGACCGATTCCTGCGCCGCCTCGAAGAGGAGGGCATCGGCATACGGGTGCTCAACATGCTCGACGAGAGCATCGCCCTCCTGGGAATGCTGGCACCCTGCGCCCGTGCCATCGGCATCCTCTCCACGACCGGCACCCGGATGAGCGGGGTGTACGACCGCCTCCTCGAGCGGAACGGCATGCGCTCCGTCCTGGTATCGGATGCCGACCAGGCGAGGCTCCACGAAGCCATCTATGACCGGGTCTGGGGATTGAAGGCGGCCAATCCTCCGTCGGAGCGGGCGGTCGCCGTGACGAGGGAACTGGCGGAAAGCCTCGCCGCGCAGGGCGCGGAAGCGACACTCCTGGCCTGCACGGAATTGCCGCTCGCGATCCCCGACGGCAACGTGGCGGGCGTGCCCTGCGTCGATCCCGTCCTGGCTCTCGCCCGCGCGCTCATCCGGGAAGCCGCGCCGGGAAAGCTGAAAGCTCTCGGGGCGCCCTGAGCGGAGGTGAAGGCAGCCGACCGTTCGCTGCGGGTGAATTCGCGTCAAGACGGACAATTCGACCTTACCCGGTGCACGACGGTCTTACTCGATCCACACGGGTTCCGTCGTTTTCGCCCGGTCCGAAGACCTGTTCACAGTGCCTGCATCCTGAGCGAGGTACGCGTAGTCCCTGGTCAGCGCCGCATTCCCGGCGGCGGCCCGCGAATACAAGTCGGTCGCTTCGGCGAAACGGCCAAGCCCGTACATGACCCTGGACATCCCGAGCAGCACGGCGGGGTTTTCGGGGGAAACGGCCAGCGCCCTGCCCAACAAGTCGAGGGCCTCCGTGCCGCGCCCCTGCAGGATGCGCAGGTTGGCCATGTTGACGAGCGCGGACAGCAGCTCTTTGCGCGCGAGGACGCCGGCAAACTGGCCCTCTGCCTTTTCCAGCAGACCTGCCTTGGCATAGAGGACGCCCAGCCGGTTGCGCAGCTGCGCGTCGTTCGCGTCCTTCGCAAGGAGAGAGAGAAGCCGCTGCTCTTCCGGGGCTATGACCACCCCGATCGTGCGTGAGAGGGAGCTGGAATAGACCGGTTCGAGGCACGCAAGAAAATCTTCGGGGACATCCAGTTCCTCGCTCCTTATCCCGACAGGCGTGTAGAGCTTCCATGCCTCCCGCACGGGAAGAAGCTTGGCCTGCCCGGTTTCCCGGAATTGCCGCCACTGCTCCGCGCCCTTGCGCCAGGCTTCGGTGAAACCTTGCTCCAGCAGCGTGATCTCCACGGGAACCCATGTTTCCCTGTCCTGCCAGATGAGGTCCTCGTTACCATAATAGTTCCTTCGTGCCTCATCCTCCCCCATGTCCAGGCTGAAGGCGGCATAGATGTGGCCGGGAACCGTGATGAAGGCGCTTTTCACCCCGAGAGCTTCCATGAGCGAACAGTAGAGAATGGAGAGGTCGTCGCAGTCGCCTGCACGGTACCTCAGGGTCTGGACGGGAAACTGGAGGAAATCCACGGTCCCGCCATTCGCGGAGCTCGAGTCGAAGGGTGACGAGGGGTCGATCGCGTAGATGACCCCGAGGGTGGCCACGGCTTCGGCGATCGCGATGCCCTGCTTCATGGAGCGGCCGATCCCGGAGCCCTTCGGGTCGCTCGTGAAGGCATCGATGTTCCTGGCGAGTTCGAGAACCTCCGGATCCATCGCGGTGACGAAACATGCGGCCTTGCGGTCGTCGTCCCAGGTCATGGCGTTCCTGTTGTACATCGTCATGGGCGCGGATTGTTCCGAATGCTTTTTGATGCCGTAATACCTGTAATCGAGGCTGATTGTCGCAGTCACCACCGTGCCTTCGGTGATGTCGAGCACCCTGTCGGCGAATATGGCGTAGAGCGGCATTTCCACCGTTTCCCCTTCGGCGACTTTGTCGATGACGGCGCAGACCCTGGGCTGGTCCATGTACTGCGGCGCGAAGAGGCTGACAGTGAAATCCCTGATCGGACCCAGTTCCTCATTTGTCATGGCAAATTTGCCGAGGGCATTCTCGTTGTAGCGGGAATAGAGCACCGGAAACACCGGGTCGAGCCGGATGTCGCCTGGGTCGATACGGGGAACCTTGCCGCCCGAGGGAATACGGATGCTTCCCGTCAGTCCGATGCCCACGCCGTCGAAGATCGATCCGTTCCGGTAGAACAGGTGCCTGTAGGAAATGCCGATGCCGAGCCGCCAGTTGTCTGCGCTCCGGTAGCCGAGCTCTCCAGCGGCGCCGGCGAAGAAAAAACCGTCCGCCATGGTGCCTGAGTCGGCGGGGAAGAGTCCGTACCAGTAACCGCCGCTTGCCCCCGCGCCGGCGTAGAGGTATTTCCCGAAGCTGAACTCCGCTCCCCCGCCTGCCCCGGCCGAGAGAAGGGTGAACCTGGCGGACGTTCCGTTGACCGGCAACGTGTCGATACCGAACAGGCCCTGGAAGTACGCGGGCCGGATGGCGGGAAGGCTGTAGCGCCCCGCAAGCTCGCTCCCCCAACCGGTTTTGAATAAGGGGGTGGACGCGTCCTCCCAGGGTCCGAGGGGAATGCTCATCCTGGGTGAGAGGGTGAGGGAGAGGGGCTCCTCGGCGACCAAGGGTGCCGAGAATGCGAAAAGCAGGAGAATGGAGATCAGTCCACCATGGAGATTCTTTCCCCTCCCCGGGACGGTTCCCGTTTTCGTATTCATTTTCATGGGGTGTCGTTGTTCCACAGGTGGCAATGCATCGTGCCGGTTACATCAGCATCGCAATCGGGATCATGCGCCAACACCATGTTGCCTGGTTCATTCAGGGTCTCCGGGGCCGGCGGATGAATCCCGACAAGGTTGGAACTTAGCTTCAGCTCGGAAAAGTCAAAATTATTATCGCCATCACAGTCCAACATCTGGTATCCGAGCAGGATCCGGAACGGTCTTGTTCGGAAATAAAACACGTGCGTGTGATGCGCCTGGGGTGCATAGTCGGAGACATAGTTCTTGAAGGCGCCACCCGGGTACTCGACGGTGACATCCCTTCGCATGTAGGTATTGTCGCAGGGTATATTGATCGGAATACCATCCAATTTCGGGTAGTCCTGGTCGTCCATCCAGAAACAAGGTCTCTCGCCGTCGTAATTCTCCTTTTCCGTGTACCAATACATCATGGCTCCATGCCAGAACATTTCCCCCACAGAATCGGAATCACCGTCCAGATCGACATAGGTCCATTGGTGTTGAACCTTCAGGTAATACGAAATCTTGATACTGTCCGTGATGCTGTTTTCCGCGGAGAAGTTGCCCGCCACATCCATCAGCGTCACCCGGTACGGTATGCCGGTGGGGTTGTACCTGTTGGCCACGGGATTGGTCGTGACGAAAGTTTCGCTTCCGGAGATCCAGTTTCCGGTGGCGATAACCGTGGTATCCTTGTACAATGAGTATTGTGCGACATCTGGTGAACCGCGCGTGATGGTACAACGCACCGCGGCGGTATTCATCGGAGACTCGATGTAATCCTGCCATCCGGCGCTTTTTATGCCGGGATCGGCTTCCGGCGGTTCCGCCTGAAAGCTGTTATAGGGATCTCTGCTATAGTAAAACTCCGCGGCCAGGGTCCCCTCAGGCGGCGTCGTATCCACGGTGATCGCGCACCCCGTGCTAGGCCCGGAAAGCTCTTCGGATTGATTCACCGCGCGGGCACTGACCGTATACTGCCCCTCGACAAGGGAGACGTCGATCATGTACTGCCCATCGGTTGCGGTTGTCGCTGACCCGAGCAGCGTCGTACCCCCTTCGTACAGCTCCACGCGCTTCACTGAACCGCTCGGCCATGCTCCCTTGAAGGTCAGGTCGGTTTGATTGCTGATCCCATCGATACTCGAGATACCCGTATCGTCCGGCCCATCCAGGAAGGGTATTCCCGGCACGCCGGGCTGTACGGGGTCGGTGAACACCGCGCGGATCTCCGCATCGCCGCCGACGAGCGTGAAGGAGTTGTCGGCTTCGTCGAGAGGCTTCGTAGAGCTGAGATAGCCTTCGCCTGACTCGATTTCCCAGTGAAAGAAGATCATGCCTGCATCCGGCGTGGCCTTGATTTGCCTGGGTATTTCTTCTACCACGGTCAGGGAGCCCTGCTTGTCCAAGGTGCCGTATGGGCCCGATTCCACGATCAGCGTCCGCCTCGGGTTCGTGCCCTCCTTGACCGCCGTTTCCAGCCCGGCGAGCAGGTCGACGCCCGGGCTGCACGCCGACAGCAGGACCACCACGATCATCCCGAAAAGGATGCCGAACCGGTCGAGCCTGGATTTCATCGCGTCTTCCTCCACGTGCAAGCCGGTGAACGGCCCCCACGAATGCCATTCAATCCAAGGAATAGCGCGAAAAAGCGCTGCATGCATCTGCCAAAGCGTAGATTCGATGAGTTTGCCGGCGGGTTTTCTTGGTCAGGGAAGGGCGACGGAACGGGGTGAAGCATGGCCATCCCGACCCGCCTCTCCCTGTTCGCGCTGGAGAGCCTGGAACAGTTCGAGCCTGGTCGCCGCTCCCGTCTTCCGGTAGATGTGAACCAGGTGGGTCCTCACGGTGCCTGGCGAGATGAAGAGCTTTTCCCCGATGGCCTTGTAGCTCAGGCACTGGAGCAGGAGCGGGATGACTTCGGTTTCGCGCTTCGTGAGTTCGTGCTTCCGGGCAAAACGCTCGGTGGGCGCGACCGGCGCTATCAGGAACCCCGGTTCCAGGATTTCCATCGCCGAGGCTATGAGCACGACGAGGCTCATGATCAGGTAAAGGAGGGGAAAAACGTGGAATCCCCTTGGAACCACCCTGCCGACGAGGGGAATGAATCCGCGCAAGAGGTCGACCGTCAGCACGACCGGAAAAAGGGACAGGCTCAGGCCGCAGCTGAAACGGAGGGCCCGGTCGAAGTAACGCAGCCTTTCGCTCCCCGCCTGGTTCCTTCCGCGGATGATGACATTCAGGGACCCATACAGGAGGGCGAGGGCCATGACGATGAAGAGCGCCAGCACTACCGGCCCGCCGTAGGGTTTGTATCGGAAGACCGCGAACCAAGCCGCGAAAAGGCCGGCGCTCACGTTGAACGCGAGTTCGGTCCGTTCCATCAGCGCCGTCTTGGTGGCGGGGTGCAGCAAGCGGGGCCAGGAAACGATGAGCCCGCAGCAGTCAAACGGGATGGCGCCGATGAGTATTTTCAGGCCAAGCGGAGAGCGGCCGATCCTGGCGTAATAAAGATGGAAGCCGAGCGACATCACCAGGATCGACAGGAAGGCGCACGAAAGGAGGTAGGAGGCGAGCCTGCGGTTCCGCGTCTTCAGGTAGAGGACGAGGACAATCGTGTTCGCCGCGATGCCGAGTATCAGTGAACCGACGGTGCAGAACAGGAACGCGTCGATCATGCAGACTCCATGGATTTGCTGCGTCAAGGCTATTCCCGGCGCAAGTGGCTGTCAAGGACGGAGAGGCGGCGGGAGAGCCGCATCGCTTCCGGGCTTTCCTGGGTCCTGTTGCCGCCAACGGCTTTTTCCCCGAGACCGGTCGCTCACTCCCCCCCGCCGAGGATGCCGGAGAGGAGCTTGAACGCGGGATCGAGCGCGGGTATCGAATCCAGGATCAGCGGGAGCAGGGGCCCTGCGGCGGCCAGGAAAAGTCGCCCGAGGGAGATGAAGTCGAAGGGCACGACGTGCATCTGGCGGATGGTGTCCATCGCCTCCCGGATATCCGGCGCCGCCCCGATGGCATCGCCGAGTTCCCCCGAAACCATCCCGATTCCCTCACCGGACCGACGATCCGCGGTGAGGGTTTCCGCCAGCCTTTCGTCCACCTCGCGCGCGACGCGCGAGGCGTAGATGCCCCAGACCCTCGTCCCCTCCCGTTTCGCGCGGTAGAGCCGGCGCGTGAACGCCAGGAGTGGGGCGATGAAGATGGACGGCGCCAGCACGATGAAACCCGCCAGGATCACGAGATTGGCGTAGTCCGTGAGCCTGGTTCCCTCGATCGTCGTGTTGTACGCGGTCGTCGCCGCCACGTTGCATCCGAGCGCGAAGATCAGGATGCCGAAGGCCGACTGCGCCGTGCTGAGGAAGCCGAGGCCGCCCGCCCGGTCGGGATGACCGGGCCTGATCCTGAGTTCGAATCGGGATACACGGTACAGGAAGGCGACCCAGACGAAGGCCTTCCATATCCAGCGGATGAGCAGGTACCACGAGAGCGGGTTCGCGATCGCTCCCGCGTAGATCCCGGCGAGGGAAAGCCTGACCCCGGCACCGCTCCCGGCGGCGAGCCAGGGCGTGAAGGACGGATCAGCGCGGGCCGCGGCCAGGTCCGGCAGGATCCACGACCAGCCGATGGGAAGGGAAAGGAGGATGGCCGCGAGATCGACCCACCGGGACCTGGCGGCACGGGCGTAGCGGGACGCGAGGTCGCGATACTCCCCTTCCTTGCCCTCCGGGATGATCCCCGCCTCGTCGAATTGCGCGATCGCGCCGCGGATGTACGGATCGACGAAGGCGTCCGCCAGCACGAGGAGCGGCACCGTGACGAGGTACTGGACGATGGCAGCGTAGTCGTGGCGGAAACCGAGGATCGATCCGTCGAACACACCGTCGGCCATGGCGAGCAGGAGCTGGGGCAGGTAGCAGATGCACGCGAGGAGAATCGCCCGCGGGACGGGTCGGCCCAGCCATCCGGAAACGAAGCCCCGGCGGGCGAAGATCCGGTTCATGAGATCGCCTGAGCCCGGCGAGAGGCCTTCTACGAATGAATAGTCCATGGTGGCTCCCCGTGTATCCCGTCATGATGCCGCGGATGCTCAGATTCGCGACCGGGTGCGCACAGGATGACCCATGACCGGCAAACTGTCAAATCCGGAACGCCCCGGACGCCGTCTTTGCGCTCTTGCAGATTGTTGGAGAACTCGAGGCTGCGCGAGCATGCCCGCGACAACGCCCTGTCAGTCTCCCCGGTTGTAGTTCGGCGCCTCGCGCGTGATGGTGATGCCGTGGGGATGGCTCTCGGCCAGGCCAGCGTTCGTGATCCGGACGAGACTTGTCTTCGTCCGCAGGTCGTCGAGGCAGCCGGCGCCGGCGTAGCCCATCCCCGAGCGCAGGCCGCCCAGGAGCTGGTACACGAAATCCTCGAGTCTCCCCTTGTAGGGCACCATGCCTTCCACGCCTTCGGGCACGAGCTTGTCCGGCCCCGACTGGCCCGTGCCGTAGCGGTCCCGGCCGTAACCCTGGAGGGCGCCCATGCTTCCCATGCCGCGGTACGACTTGTACTGGCGTCCGTTGTAGAGGATGAGCTCGCCGGGCGATTCCTCGAGTCCCGCGAGCAGGCTGCCGAGCATCACGGTCTCGGCTCCCGCCGCGATGGCTTTCACGATGTCGCCGGAATACTTGACGCCGCCGTCGGCGATGACGGGGACGCCGCGCTTCTTCGCTTCGTCCGCGCAGGCGCGGATGGCGGAGAGCTGGGGCATGCCGCAGCCGGAGACTATCCTCGTCGTGCAGATGGACCCGGCCCCCACGCCGACCTTGATCGCGTCGGCGCCGGCATCGGCGAGCGCGGCCGTACCCTCCGCGGTGACGACGTTGCCGGCGATGACCGCCAGGTCCGGCGCCATCGCCTTGATCCTCCGTATGGCCCGGATGACGCCTTGCGAGTGCCCGTGGGCGGTATCCACGGCCACGATATTC
Organism: Spirochaetota bacterium; assembly: GCA_026398615.1. Lineage (GTDB taxonomy): Bacteria > Spirochaetota > Spirochaetia > Treponematales > UBA12059 > JAPLSN01. The sequence continues at coordinate 89,760 of JAPLSN010000019.1, forward strand.
ACGCCCTTCGAGACGAGGAGGGCGATCCGCGTTTCCAGGTCCTGGCCGACGCCGACCGCAGCCCCGACGAGGAGGCGGCCGGAAGCGTCCAGCGCGGCATGCGGGTAATCGGCTTTCTTCTGGATGTCCTTCACCGTGATGAGGCCTTCGTGCTTCCGCGTCGACGCTTCCACGACGGGAATGCCCGAGATCCTGCAGGAGCCCATTATCCTTTTCGCCTCGCCGAGCGTGGCGGATTCGTGGAGGCAGACCGGGTCGAGGATCATGCCCGATTCGGAGCGCTTGACCCTGTCCACCTCGCGAGCCTGTTCCTCGGGAGACAGGTTGCGGTGGATGATCCCGATCCCGCCCATGCGCGCCAGCGCGATCGCGAGCGAGGAACCCGTGACCGTGTCCATGGCCGCCGAGACGAGCGGAATCCCGAGCCCGATTCCGCGGGCGAGCCGCGCGCGCAGGTCCACGCCGGAGGGCAGGACCTCACTCCAGCCGGGTACGACGAGTACGTCGTCGAAGGTCAGGGCGATATCGCCTGCAAACAGTTTTTCATTCATGCCGGTATCCTCCTTTTCCCGCGGGTTTTCCCTCTCGCCGGGTCAATGCCTGAAATGCCTGACGCCGGTTACGACCATGGCCATCCCCGTCGCGTCGACCGCCGCGACGCTCTCGGGGTCGCGGATCGATCCGCCCGGGTGAACCGCCGCGCCCACGCCGGCGGCGGCGGCTTCCTCCATGAAATCCGGGAAGGGGAAGAACGCGTCCGACGCCAGAACCGAACCGGCAGCGCGCCCGCCTGACCGCCTGACCGCGATGCGGACCGAGTCCACGCGGTTGGGTTGCCCGCCTCCGATCCCGACCGTGGCGTGTCCCTTCGCGAGCACGATGGCGTTGGATCTCACGTGCGCGCACGCCTTCCACGCGAAGCGCAAGCTTTCCATCTCGGCATCCTTCGGCGCACGGCGAGACACGACCTTCCATTCGGTCCCGGCCGGGTCCCCGCCGTCGGGAACCAGCGACAGGAAGCCACCCGCCACGCTGCGGAACTCCCTGCCGGAGCGGGGAGCCGCGTTTCCCATCGCGACGAGACGCGCGTTTTTGCGCTTCGAAAGCGCCGCACGCGCTCCCTTGTCCGTGGCTCGAGCGAGGATGCCGCCGTGGATCGCCGGGTGGAGGGTCTTTACCCGGCCGCCGAGGATTTCCGGTGAAAGGGCATATTCCAAAACTTCGATCGCCGGGACGCCACAGGGCGGCCTGTACCGCTCGCGACCAGGCGGGTCATGGTTGCAAGCACGAGCTTCCGTTCGGCCTCGTGCATCCTGCGTTCGAAATCCCCGAGGCAGCCCCCGGGGAAGGATGGGTACTCTCGCGAGAGCGAGCACCGACCCGTCGTCCACGCCGGCGTCGGGGTACGCTCCGGGCAGGTCGAGAGATGAAGGTCGTGAGTACGCTGTCGACGCGGTCGGCATGGGGATGGGGCCTTGGCGCGTCCACGTCGATGGGCGCGCGGAAAGTCCTGTGGACGCAGTGCTCGCTCCAGGTCTGGGCGATCATCTCGAACTCGACGTCGGTGCAGGGTCTTCCCCGCGCGCGGAAGAAATCCCTGACGGCGCGCAATTCTTCGTGCTCCAGCGCGGCGCGCCACCCTGAGGACAGCGCTTCCAGTTCCGCGTCGGTCATGGTGTCGACGGGGATGGACAGGATTTCGGCGGACGTCGATTCGGCGAACGCGGGTCCGATCTCACCGATCGCCCAACGCTGTATGACCGCATTGGCGAGCAGTCTCGACGCGACCAGGCGAAGGTCGTCGTCCGACAGCCAGTCCCCCCGATGTCGAGGCTCCGTCCCGTCGCCGCGGCTTCGATGCCGGTTACCCCGAGTTCGCGGGCCGCCCGCAGGATCCCTTCGGCGACCGGGTCGGTCACGCCGGGCCGGAATGCCACCTCGATCCTGCGGGAGCGGCCGGCCGGGGTTTCGCCTTCGAGCTCGACCGTCTCCACGACGGGATCGCAAAAAAGGAAACGCCCGAGGAGATCCATCTCCCCGGGCGTTATCGCACCCCTCACGAAGTACAGTTCCGCGCAACGCACGGCCCGGACTTTCGACAATCCGAGCGCCCGCGCGTCCGCCAGAATTCCGGTGGCTCGCGGGCCTCCCGGCCTTTGGGGCCGTATTGCGAACCGGTGAACGGCTGTCATGTTTCCCATGTGGACTACTACCACCCCGTTCACCCGCTCGTCAAGCCCCCTTGCCGTTTTTCAAGGGCAGCTCCGGACCGTGCGGTGCAATTTCCTGCCCGGCAATCGCTTGCCGGATCTCCACGGCCATCGCCCGGGCCCGGGCGGGAGCGGTTCCGGCGTAGGCGCCGTCGCCCATGAGCCGCAGCACCGTCCCCGCGCCTAGATACCCGATGAAGAACGGATCGTCGACAATGCGCTTCGACAACGGGTTCGGGCGGCCGGCCCGAACCTCCGTCCATGCTGCCAGGGCATGTTCCCTGAGCCTCTCGTGGCAATCCTGCCGGTCGGCGCCCGCTTTGGCGGCCGCCATCATGATCCGTTCCGTCGCCGCGAAGGGGCTGTACGCATCCAGCGTGCGCCGTATCGCCTCCCCGTCCACGACCATCCCCTCCGCCAGCTTCCGCGCCGTCTCGAGAATCTCGTCGCAGGCGAGGAAGGCCTCCGGGAGCATGCTGCGGCGGTTGGCGGAATCGTCCAACGTGCGTTCGAGGAGGGACTGCGCGGCGTTCTGCCAGGCCACCTGGGGCAGGACGGAGAGCGCGCGGGCGAGCGAATCGATCTTCTCCGCGTTGATCGGGTTACGCTTGAAAGGCATGGCGGAGGACCCCACCTGCTTCGAGCCGAAGGGCTCCGAAAGTTCCCCGATGGGCGGCGACTGCAGCACCCGCAGGTCGAACGCGAACTTGTGGAGGCTCGCGCCGATCCCGGCGAGGACGCTCACCACTTCGTAGTCCTGGCGGCGCGGATAGGTCTGCGTCGCGATCGGGAAGAACCGGATACCGAGGGCTTCGGACATCGCTCGTTCGAACGCTTCGACCCTTGCCTCCCCGAGGAGTTCGACGTACGAAGCCGCCGTTCCCACGGCGCCCTTGAAGCCCTTGCCCCGAAGTTCGGCGCGGGTCCTGAGGATCGCCCGGTAATCCCCGAGGACATCCTGGGCCCAGGACGCGAAACGGTACCCGAGCGTCGTCGGTTCGGCGGGTTGCAGGTGGGTGAAAGCCATGACCGGCGTATCGGCCCAGGCGTCGATCCTTTCGGCGAAAAGCCCGAGGAGCGCCGCCAGTTTTTCCGCGACGATATCAAGAGCGGATCCCATGCGCACGGCGTCCGCGTTGTCCTCGATGTCCATGGACGTGGCGCCCAGGTGGATGATTCCTCCCGCCGTCGGGCAGCGCTCTGCGAACGCCCGCACTTCCGCCATCAGGTCGTGCCGCAGCTCGGCTTCGATCTCCAGGGAGCGCTCAATATCGATGTCATCCGCACGCGACTCCAGCTCCGCGACCTGGGCCGGCGTGACGAGGCCGAACCCGGACTGGACCCGCGCCAGGGCGCACCAGATCCGCCGCCAGAGAAGCCGCCGGGAGCGTTCGCTCCACAGTTCCCGCATCGCCAGGCTGCCGTAGCGCCACGAGTACGGGGAGAGGTAGGACGAAAAGTCGTGCATGGATCCATGCTAGCAGAAGGTGGGGGCTGAAGGCCAGTCCCCGATTCCCGGGATATCCCTTCCTCACTTTACATGTAGGTCGTCTATTCCAATTTGGCGGATGCGATCATTTTTTCGTAATCCGCTTTCAGGTCGTTGACCTCGGTATCAAGGGCGCCGCAGGTCAGCGTGTAGGCACGACCATCCTTGAAGACATACAGGATGATATGCCTCATTTTCATGCCGGAGGCTTCGCCGGAAAAATCGAACCTTCGGGCATCGCAAGCGCTTATCGCAAGACCGGAACCGGCGCAGCCTCGGGTGCCTGGACACTCCCGGTCGGCGCAGGTGTCGCAGTTTGCGGTTTGGAACAGGCCATGGATAGCGTTGCCAACAGCGCCATGATCACTGCGATGCACGGAACTCTTTTCATCGTGATCATCCCCTATGTCACAAGATTCCGGCGGGAGCCATCATCCGGATCGGCCACAGGGTATTCCGGCGACAAGGTCGTTCTTGCCCCGGTACCGCTCTTCAGCCGCGCGTCCCTGACACCTGCCCGTTCTATGCACGGTAACACCGTATTTCGATCGATCTTTATCGAAAACCCCTGGAGCGTCAAACCTTGTTGGTCTCAGCGTACTGGATTGGGTGGAACCGCATCACAGCGCAAGGGATTGGACAATTGCCCTTTTCTTGGGCTATAGTGAGTGGGAAATAGCGTTGCCGCAAGCGAAACGGATAGGCGCGCATTCCGGATGGGCGGCGGGACGGAGGCGGTGGCGGCAAACCCACCTGAATCGCCGAAAACCCTCATCCGTCCGGATGTCAGTTATTGATGGTTTGACCAAAGGAGTTGCCGTATGGCTAGCGCTATCAGGAAAAAAGGTCCTGCGTTCCCCAGGAAGGAGCTGGATACATGGCTCACGACCCACACGACCTGGACGCATGATCAGTGGATGGCACTGCTCGCTGATCTGCGCGGTTCGGGTTATACCGAGTTGTGTGGCGGCAAGGAGGGCCAGGACCGGATCGGGTTGTACCTGGAGACCAATAAAAAGAAGTAATGCCAAGGAGCAATTCCCACAGGGATTTCCAGGAGCACCGCGCGAATCATCACGGGAACGGGAATTCCCGAAAAGATGAAGTCGGCCGCATTCACCTGGGCAGGGACGCGAAGAGCCGGAAAATGCCTCGGCCCATCGACACCGGACCCACGCTTGCCCAGAGCGCCCGCGGCGGGTATCCTTGAAGCATGAAAACGCCGCTCTATCTCCTGGATTCCTACGCGGTCATCTACCGCAGCTACTTCGCCTTCATTTCTAAACCGCTCACCAATCCCAAGGGCGAAAACCGCTCTGCCGTGTTCGGGTTCTTCCGTTCCCTGTTCGCCCTGTTCGACCAATACAATCCCGGCGCCTTCGCGGCCGTTTTCGACTCGCGGGGACCGACTTTCCGCCACCTGATGTTCGAAGCCTACAAGGCCAACCGGCAGAAAACCCCGGAGGATCTCCACGCCCAGATCCCGGTCGTCGAGGAAGCCTTGCGCCTGCTCGGCCTTCCCATCCTGCGCGTGGACGGCTTCGAAGCCGACGACATCATCGCCACGCTGGCCGAGCGCTGCCGGCTGGAAGACCGCCCCTGCTACGTGATCTCCGGCGACAAGGACCTGCTCCAGCTGGTCGGCGGGTCGGTCCGCGCCATGAAGCCTGAAAAGGACACGAGCTGGCGCATCCTCGGCCCGGGGGAAGTCGCCGCCGAATGGGGCGTGGAACCGGAGCGTATCCTCGACTACCTGTCGCTCACCGGAGACGCGTCGGACAATGTGCCGGGAGTGCCGGGAGTCGGCGACAAGACCGCGCAAAAGCTGCTCGCGGAATTCAGGGGGATCGACGACATCTACGCCAGGCTCGGCGAGGTCAAGCCGGACGGCGTGCGAAAAAAACTCGAGGCGGGCCGCGACAGCGCCTATCTCTCGAGGGAGCTCATCACGCTCAGGCTCGACGTGCCCCTCGACATCGAGGGTCCCGAGGGACTCGCCGTCAGGGGAATGGACCGCGCCGCGGCCAATCCCGTCTTCAGGCGCGAGAACATGAAATCCCTCGTTTCCAAGAATCCCGGCGACCTGTTCGCCGGAACGGCCGGCCCCGTCCCGACTGACGCCACGACGCCAGCCTCGTCATCGGATGCAGGCAGGGCTGGGGGACAGACCCCCGGTCCCGCACTTCCCCGCCCGACGGCAAAACCGACGCCCCCCGAACTCCTGGTCCCGGGATCGTACGACGCCATCCTCGACCTCGAAGCCCTCGATGCCGCGATCGCCGAATGCGAACGCACATCCGTCTTCGCCTTCGACCTCGAAACGGATTCCCTGGACGAGCTCGCCGTGAAGCCAGTCGGATTTTCCCTCGCGTGGAAGCCGGGCATCGCCGTCTACGTCCCACTCGTTTCACCCGACGCGGCGTGCGTTCCCGAGGAGGAAGCCAGGGCGCGGCTCGCGAAAATCGCGGGGAATCCCCTCCTCACGATGGTCGGCCACAACCTGAAATTCGACCGGCACGTGCTCGAAAACTGGCTCTGCCCGGCCAGCGCCCGACCCTGGGATACGATGGTGGCCGCCTGGCTCCTCGACCCGGAGCAGTCCAGTTTTTCACTCGGGTCCCTGGCCGAAGCCAGGCTCGGCTCGGGCGGCCTGTCCTACGGGAAAGTCGTGCCGAAGGGTTCTGTTTTTTCCTCGGTATCGATCGCGGCGGCGACGGCATACGCGGCCGAGGACGCCGATTTCACCCTGAGGCTCCGCATCCTCTTCGCCGCCGAACTGGAGGAGGCCGGGCTGGCCGAGCTCTTCCGCGACGTGGAGATGCCCATACTCCCGATACTCGGCGAGATGGAACGCGCTGGCATCGGCCTCGACGCGGGCACACTGCGTTCCTACGGCGTGGAGCTCGACGGCGAGCTCGAGCGGATCAAGGCGGATATCTATGTGGACGTCGGGCACGAGTTCAACATCGCGTCCACGAAGCAGCTGCAGGAAGTCCTGTTCGTCGAGCGGAGGCTGGCGTCGGGCAAGAAGACCAAGACAGGCTTCAGCACGGACGTGTCGGTGCTCGAGGAACTCGCCCGCGAGGACCCCGTGCCCGCGAAGATCCTCAGGCACCGCAGCCTGGCCAAGCTCAAGAGCACGTACGTGGACGCCCTCCTGGCGCTCGACTCCCCGGACGGCCGGGTACACACGCATTTCATGCAGACCGGCACGGCCACGGGGCGGCTTTCGAGCAGGGACCCGAACCTCCAGAACATACCCGTCCGCGAGGAAGAGGGACGGCGCATCCGGGAATCCTTCGTCTCCGCCCCCGGGCAGGTCTTCATCTCCGCCGATTACGCGCAGATCGAACTCGTCGTCTTCGCCCACCTCTCGCGCGATCCCGAACTCTGCAAGGCCTTCGAGGAGGGATCGGACGTCCACCGGCGGACGGCCGCCCTCATCTTCGGCATCACCGAAGCGGACGTGACGCCCGAGAGGCGGCGCATGGCCAAGACCATCAACTTCGGCGTCATCTACGGCATGAGCGCCTTCCGCCTCTCGAACGAGCTCGGCATCGGCCGGGGGGAAGCGCAGAAATTCATCGACGCCTATTTCGGGCGTTATGTCGGCGTGAAAACCTTCATGGCGGACACGATCCGCCAGGCCGAGCGGACGGGCTACGTGACGACGATCCTGGGCAGGCGGCGGCCGGTCCCCCGGATCACGAGCGGCAACAAGACCGAAAAGCAGGCCGCGGAGCGCGTCGCCGTGAACACGCCGATCCAGGGTTCCGCCGCCGACATCGTCAAGCTCGCGATGATCCGCGTCCGCCGGACGCTCGCCGAGCGCCATCCCGAGGCGCGGCTCCTCCTCCAGGTCCACGACGAACTCATCGTGGAAACCCCGAAAGCGGGCGCCGAAGCGGTCGCCGAGACGGTCCGCCTGGAGATGGAATCGACGATGAGGCTTTCCGTACCCCTGCGCGCCAGCGTCGAGATCGCCGAACGCTGGGGCGACATGCACTGAGGCGCGGGGTCGGGGGAATGCCGTGATCCTGGGATTGACCGGAGGGTACTGCGCGGGAAAAAACGAAGTGGCCCGTCTTCTCGAAACGCGCGGTTTCACGCAGATCGACGTGGACAGGCTCGGGCACCGGGCGCTGGAGGTTCAGGCGGCCAAGGTTGCGGCCCTCCTCGGCCCCGACGTGCTCGATCCGGACGGAAAGCCCGTCCGGAAGGCCATCGGCGCCCTCGTTTTCGCGGACTCAGGCCTCCTGGCCGCCTACGAAGCCATCGTCCACCCGGTCATGTCCGCCCTCCTCGATGCGGAGATCGACCACGCCCTCTCGTCGGGCTGGAAGGTTTGCGTCAATGCCGCCATCCTCTATGGACTGCCGCAGGCTGCGCGCTGCGACGCGATCCTGGAACTGCGATCACCCCTCGTCGCCAGGATACTCCGGGGCCGGAAGCGCGACAGCCTGTCTTTCATGGCCATCCTGCTCCGCATACGCGGCCAACGGACGCTTTTCATCCCGTCGCGGCGCCCCGCCGGGATCCGCGTCCTCGTCATCCGGAACCCGGGCACCCGGGATGGGCTCGCACAGGTCCTCGACCGGGCGCTCGGGCTCCTCGGCCAAGCTGTCGCCTGAACCCGCGCCAGGCGGATCGGATGCGGCTTTTTCGACGGCCGCGTTAAACCGCGCCCGGTTTCCGGCCGATACTTGAGTGAACGAGAGGCGATTACCGGAATCGATGGCTTGATGCCGCCAGGCTCTGTCCCCAGTCAGGCAGGCCGGCGGCCGCCGGAAGTTCGGGACGCCGCGCTGGAGGGGCGAGCTATGCCGTTGGAGACGAAAAAAGTCCTGTGGACCGTGTTCTCGGTCGGAGTCGTACTCATAGTATTTTTCGGATTGGCGCTCCTCCTGTTCTACCCGAGGAAGGGCTTGGCCCAAGCGCCGGCATCGGTCGGGAACGCCCAAGCCGGCCGCGAGCGCCCCGGCCACGACGAAGCCCGCGGTCGCCGCCAGGCCCAGGAAGGTTATGGTCGACGAATACTGGATCCAGGCCTCCAGCTTCGCGAGCCGCGAAAGGGCCGAAGGCCTGAAGGCCTCCCTGGCCGAAAAGGGGCTTGCGTCGGTCATCACGGTCAAGGACGTGGACGGGAAGAGCTATTTCCGCGTCAGGATCGGGCCGTATTCCAAAAAGGGCGAAGCCGACGGCTGGCTTTCCAGGATCAAGGCCTTCGACGGCTGCGACGAAGCCTTCGTTTCGAAGACGACCGTCGAACGGACGATCTAGCTTCCCGCAGGTTCGCACCCGTCAATCCGTCGCGACACGATCCGGGATCGTCCTTGGGATTGGCCTGACGATTTCCCCCGAACAGCCCCGCAGTTCCACGCCCCCGGTTTTCGAGGAACGGCCAGGGCCAATTATCGAAAACTCCCGGTTTTCAATAATTGGCCGGGAATCCTGATCGCGAAGCGGCAGCGCTCGTCCCCCGCGATCACGGATTCCAGTACGAGCGCCTCAGTCTCCACGCCAAACACCACGTCATATTTGAATTTCTCGTAGCCTGCAGAACAGGCGCACCAGGCGGCCGGCACACCCGCGCCGGACCCATCGATGGTCGACGCTGCGAGCGGGCAGTGGCAGGCCAGGCGGCGGCGTTCCGTCCGGTCCTCCGACACGAGCCAGCGGTCGGGATCGTAGGGAATCTTCGTCTCGTGGATGATATCGCCGTCGCGAACGCCCCCGAGGACTTCGGGATGGTCCCGCACGAACCCGACGACGCGGGGAGTGATGCGCTGTTCGAACCAGAGCGTGCCGTCGGCGGCATGCCGGGCGAGGGTCTCGACCTGGCGGGCGTGATACCCTTCGAGCCATTCCTCGATGGACTTCGCCGCAAGGAAGAACTCGCGTTCGTCGGCAAAAGCTGCCACGGGAATGCCGTGAACGTTCCACGCAAGGACGCGGCGCGCGCGTTCGCTTCCGAGCTCGGCTTCCAGCGCGCGGACGAAGGCCGCTGCCGCCGCGGGATACGCTTCCGGCCTGGAACCCGGCGGCGGGACGCATATGCCGGCCATGACGCGGTCGCGAACCGCGGAGCCTTCCAGGGCGGCGAGCCGCCGGGCATGGGCCGGGATCACGCCGACGGGATTGAGATAGGCCAGGAGCCGGATGGCGATCCCGTCGTTCCCGATGACCGTGAAATACCTCGCGTACGCCATGACGAGATCCTCGCCGGCTTCTCCCCTCGACGCGAGTCCCTCCAGATGCCGCTCCACCGCCGCCAGCGGCGCGGTAGCCAGGGTGCCGTCGGATCCCGCCGCTGCCGCTTCGAGCTCCGCAATCCTCGAAATTGCCGTGTCTGTCGATGGTTCGTCCAGTCCCCTCGCCCGGCAACGATCCCTGAATGCCTTTTCTCCGTGCATGGAACCCTCCCGCGCATCCGTGCGTGGATTCATGCTATGCCAGCCTCCGCCGTCCGTCAATCTCTCCGTCTCCCCGATGCCCCATCCCTCCCGCGAACTTGACCGCCGCCGCGGCCGGACCTACACTTTCAGTGAAGTGCGGCGGCGCCAACCCCGAAAGATCGGGGAAATATCGCGGCCGGTTCGAGAGGTATCGCATGAAACGGTTCATCGTCCTTATGGCTTTCCTTGCGGGGATGGCGTCCGCGTACGGCCAGCCTCGTCCCGCCCCGACGCCCGTGGTTCCGTCGCCCCAGGTGCTCGCGTCGAAAATCGTCGAGGTCACGGTCTTTACCGACCGGGCCCTGGTGACGCGCAGGGCGGAACTGGAGCTTGCGGCCGGGGAGCGGACCCTTGTCTTCAGCGACCTGCCCGCGTACATCGATCCTGCGAGCGTCCAGGTGAGCGGCAAGGGTTCGTTCATGCTCCGCGACGTCCGGGTCGCCGCCCGGCAGCTCGTGCGGGACGTCTCCGAGCAGGCCAACCGGCTCCAGGACCGCAAGTGGGCGCTCGAGGAAACCCTCGTCGAGAAAAACGACCGGATACGAGAAGCCGAAGCCGAACGAGCCTTCGTGTCGGACATCGCGAAGAAGATCACCGCGGCGAGCGACCAGGAAGCGGCCCCCATCCTCGAGCCCGACAAGTGGATGAAGATGGTCGACTTCTACCGCGCCCGCTTGGCCGCGATAGATGCAGACATACGAACCTCGCGCAAGGACATCGTGAACATCCAGGCCGAACTTTCGAAGGTCGGCCGCGAGCTCCAGGACCTGGGGTCGCAGGGCGCGAAGAGCGTCAACGAGGTGGAAGCCTCGTTCGATGTCACAACCGCCGGACGCGTCGAGGTGAATCTCTCGTATATCGTCTTCGGATCGTCCTGGCGCCCCGATTATTCCCTGCGCGCTTCCTCGTCCACGGCCAGGGTTTCCCTGCATTACCAGGCTCTCGTCCGCCAGAACACGGGCGAGGACTGGAGCGACGTGTCGCTGCGCCTGTCCACGGCCAAGCCCCAGGTCGGGGGTTCGATGCCCGTCCTTTCGCCATGGATCCTCGATCTCTACCGGGCAGAACCCCGGTACGCAGAACGCCGCAAGGCCGACGAGGAAATGCTGGCCAAGCCTTCCGCCGCGCCGATGGGCGGAGCTGTCAAGGAGAAGGATGCGCGCGAGGACATGGCGTATGCCCAGGCGACCCCCGATGCGGGCGCCACGGCGGTCAGTTTCGCCCTGGCCGGGAAAGCCGCGGTGGCGAGCGACAACAAGGACCGCAAGCTGACGATCGTCGTGCTGGACCTGCCGGCGAAATACTCGTATGCCGCGGTTCCCAAGCTCGCGCCCTACGCCTTCTTCAAGGCCACGATCACCAACGCGTCGGACTATCCCTTCCTGGCCGGCACAAGCCACGTCTTCGTGGACGGCGGCTACGTGGCCGACGCTTCCATCGACAGGGTGCCACCGGGCGGGGAATTCGACGCCGACCTCGGGATCGACGAGGGCATCGCCGTGGAGCGCGTCCTCAAGAAGAAATTCGACGAGACCGCGGGAATCATCTCGAAGAAAAGCAAGACGACCTACCAGTACGAGATAACGGTCAAGAACGGCAAGGCGACCCCGGTGACGATCAAGGTTTCCGACCAGCTCCCGATGCCGGCGAACGAAGCCATCGTCGTGAAGACGCTCGCGCCGCAGTACTCCAAGGATACGGAAACCCTCAAAAAGGGCGATTTCGAAACCTTCACCTGGACCCTCGTCCTGGCGCCGAAGGAGGAAACCAGGCTTCCGCTTTCCTTCAGCGTCGAATATCCCAAGGGCACGCCCATCACCGGCCTCGAGTAGAATTCCGTCCGCCGGGGCCGGTTCGCGCCGGTTCCGGTCAACTTTTTTTCGAGTACGGCGTATTCGCGAGCGGAAGCTTCGTGCGGAGTTGCCCGTCTCGCGCGTAGAAAGCTCCGGCGATGGCGGAAGCGGTGGGGATCGTCGAGATTTCGCCGATGCCCTTGGCGCCGAAGGCCAGAGCGTCCGCCTCCTTCCTGACCATGAGAGTCTCGATGGGTGGAACTTCAGGCGCCCGGAACAGGCCGAGGGTGCCCATCCTCGCCGTCGGCCTCCCGTTTTCCACGGGAAAGTCCTCGGTGAGGGCGAAACCCAGACCCATGACCACCCCGCCCTCGATCTGCGCCTCGAGCCCGAGCGGGTTCACGACGCGGCCCGAATCGTGGACGGCCTTGACGTACTCGACGCGGCCCTCGCCGTCCAGGCGAGCGAGGTGGACCGCGTAGCTGTAGGCCACGTGGGCCACCGGATGCGCCTTCGTCGAATCGAAAGGATCGGTTTCAGCGAGGAATTCCCCGGCATATTCCGTCCCCGCGACGGCGGCGTAGGGATAGCCGCCCGCAACGGGCATGCCGCAGGCAGCGAGGGCCGCCGCGGCGTCGAGGCAGGCTCGCCGGCAGGCTTCCCCCGTGATGAGGGTCTGCCGGGACGCGGTCGTCGTGCCCGAGTCCGGCGTGCGGAAGGTGTCGGGACGGGCGACGGATACACGGTCGGGGCCGATCCCGAGGGTGTCGCAGGCGATCTGGGTGAGTATCGTGGCCAGGCCCTGCCCGATGCATGCGGCCCCGGTCAGGACTTCGACGCCCTCCGCCCCCACCTTGAGGATGCAGCGGCCGATGTCGCGATGCCCGACGCCGATGCCGGTGTTCTTGAACCCGCAAGCCAGCCCGCTCCTTTCAGGAGCCTTGTCGTACTCGTCCTTCACGGCGAGGAGACATTCCACGAGCGCGGTATCCGGTCCGGCGATCTGCCCGTTCGGAAGCGCGTCGCCGGGGCGGACGGCGTTCCGCCAGCGCAGCTCCCAGGGACTGATCCCGACCTTCGCGGCGAGCAGGTTCATGCAGCTCTCCAGCGCGAAGTTGACCTGGGGAACGCCGAAACCGCGGAAGGCGCCGGCCGGCGGATTGTTCGTGTACACGCCGAAGCCTTCGACCATGATGTCGGAGAAGGCATAGGGGCCGCCGACGTGCGTCACCGCGCGGTGGAGCACCGGCCCTCCGAGCGACGCGTACGCCCCCGTATCCGCGACGATGCGTCCTCTCATGCCGAGCAGCCTGCCCCGCTCGTCGCAGCCGACGGTGAGCTCGATGGTCATGGGGTGGCGCTTGGGGTGGACGAGGAGGCTCTCGGCGCGCGAAAGCGTGGACTTGACGGGACGGCCGCACTTCCAGGCAAGCAGGGCGGCATGATGCTGGACGGTCTGGTCCTCCTTGCCGCCGAAGCCTCCGCCCACGTACTCGGCCTTGATCCGGATGCGTTCCTCGGGAATGCCGAGGGTCGCCGCGACGTACTTGCGTCCGTCGTAGACGTTCTGTTCGCTCGTATGGACGACGACGATGCCTTCCGCGTCGGGCGGCCACGCGAGCGCGCTCTCCGGTTCCATGAACGCGTGCTCGGTGAATGGCGTCTTGAAAGTGCCCTTGGCCACGTGGGTCGCGCGAGCCAGTGCACCCGCGGCGTCGCCGCGGTCCAGCACGAGTTTCGTGAAGACGTTGCCGCCCGGGTGGAGCTGCGGCGCACCGGGCGCCATCGCGGCTTCCGGATCGACGAGCGGGGGCAACTCCTCGTACCCGACCCTGACCAGGGACAGGGCCTCCCTGGCCGTTTCGACGCTGTCCGCGGCAACCAGGGCCACCGCGTCGCCCACATACCTCGTTTCCTCGCCGACGGCGACGAGGGTCGGCCAGTCGGCCGTGAGTTTCCCGATGATGCGCTTCCCGGGAATGTCTTCCCAGGTGAGGACGGCCGCGACGCCGGGCAGGGCCCGGGCCACGGAGACATCGAGGGACAGCAGCCTGGCGCGGGGAAAGGCGGACCGCAGGGCGGCGCCGTGGAGCATACCCCCGACGGCCAGGTCGTCTACGAACTTCGCCTCGCCGCGAACCTTCGCGGCCGCGTCGACGCGGAGGAGGCGGGCGCCGATCGAAGCGTCCATGACCGCCGGTCCGGGTATCCCTTCGCGCAGGTACCTGCCCGCGAGAAGTATGCCGCGGACGATCTTGACGTAGCCGGTGCAGCGGCAGATGTTCCGCCTGATCCCCGCGCGGATCGTTTTCTCGTCCGGATCGGGATCGGCGTCGAGTACGGCCTTCGCGGAGATGACCATGCCGGGAATGCAGAAACCGCATTGGACTGCCCCTGTTTCGGCGAACGCGGCGGCGAAGGCGTCGAGTTCGCGCGCGGGGAGGCCCTCGATGGTGACGACCGATTTGCCTTCCATCCGTTCGAGCGGAACGACGCAGGACGTGATTGCCTTGCCGTCCACGAGCACCATGCAGGCGCCGCACGCCCCCTCCGAGCAGCCGTTCTTGGCGGCGGTGAGGCATTCGACACCCCTCAAATACTCGAGCAGGCTCGTGCCGCCCTCGGCGGAAACGCCCTTTCCGTTCAGCGTGAAGTGGATCATGTCGTCTCCTGGATGTCGGGCGGGATTCAGCGCTTGAAGCAGACGTCCACTTCGAACGGTCCATTCGGCGTCGTAAAGGGAATCCCGATGACGGGCGCGATCCTCGGCCACGATATCTGGTGATTGGCTCCCTGGATGACGACAGGGGGCGAGATTTCGACATCGATCCCGGACAATGCGGTCGTCGCGTTGCCCGAAATGATGTTGGTCAGTTCGGCGATGAGCCCGCAGATCATCTCGTCCCCGCCGGAAGTTTCCACGCCGGAAGCCTTGAGAAGGCTGCCAGCCAGGTCCCGCCCGATGCGGATGGCGATGATGCCCTGTGCCGATCCGGCCAAGCCGATGATCCCCGAGATATCCCAGCGATGGTTCCCCGAATACTCGACGATGAAGGGTTTGCCGGATTGGACATCCAGCGAAAACATGTTCCTGAACACCGAGACGGCGGCCGAAAGGAAGGGATTGATAATGGCGGTATCCATGGTGGGCATCCTTTTGCTTGCGGATTCGATCCTTGACTACTAGAATACGATAGCTTATGGCTCCGCTCAAGGTCGATATGGTCAAACGGATCGTTTTTTCGCTTCCCGTGGCGTTCCTGGCGGCCGGACTGCTTGGTCTGCCCCTCCCGGTTCCCGCTTTCCTCTTTCCCGAAAGGTCGTATGTCGTGGCCGACGGGCCGTCGTTCGCCTCGGGGGACGCGGCCAGGCTGCTGGAGAAGCATCCCAAGGCCCTGGGCATGGGGTTCGGCGGCATCGCTCCCTTCCCGTCGCTCGTCGCCTCGCCGCCCGGCACGGCCTTCCTGCCCGGGCTCCTTCCCGTCCTCGAGCACGCGAAACGGAACGCGCGGCCGTGGGAACGGATCAGCATCGTGACGACCCTGCTCCCGACCGAACAGGAGCTTTCGCGCATGGCGGACTTCGAACGGACGACTGGTATGTCCATCTCGTGCGTGACGGAAACGTCGTCCGCTCCGAAGCCGGTCCTCGCGCTGTCCTACCGCATCTCGAGCGGCCAGAAAACCACCAGGATTTCCGTCGCTTTCGGGCCGGACGCGGACGCGTGGGACGAAGTCGCCGTCGGGCAGGAGGGCGGAACCGCAGTCGGCTCGAAAGTCGACGAGCTTCCCGCCGACCGCAGCCTGTCGTTTCCCTTCGACCTGTCGGGTCTTCCCTCGGTTTCGATCGAGGCCAGGGGCGGAAAAGCCCCGTACCGCATCGGGATCCCGGTTCCCGTGGGGCGGCTCGACGACCCGCGCGTGCTCGTGATCAGCGAACGGAAGGGCATCTCCGGTTTCATCGATTCGGCCTGGCCGACGCGGCGCATAACGGCTTCCGGACTGGGAACCGCGAACCCGTCCGCCTACGAGCTCGTGGTGGTGGATGGCGGCCCCCTTGCGAGCCTCGGCGAGGCGGGAGATGCAGCATTGCGCGACATCGTCGTGCGCGGTTCGGGGAGCGTCCTCTTCGTCGCCGATTCGCCGGATTTCGGCCGTCCCGGCGACGCGCCGGCCGTGGAGTCGATCCTGCCCGTCGAGCTCCTCCCCCGCACCGTCAGGAAGCTGCCCGACATGGCCATACTGGTCCTGGTGGACCGCTCGGGAAGCATGTGGGGCGAAAAATTCTCCCTGGCCAAGGTCACGGGCGTCGAATTCTTCCGCAACATGAAACCGACCGACCTCACCGCGCTCGCGCTCTTTTCCGACGAGCTCGAATGGGCGCGAAAGTTCCAGCGGAATTCCGAGGGATCGCCGGGGAAACTCCTGGAGCCGGCGGCGGCCGGCGGCGGCACGGACCTCCATGCCGCACTGTCGAAATGCCTCGACGAGATCGGGACGGTGAACGTCGAGGAGCGGCACGTCATCGTCGTGAGCGACGGGATCACGAAACCGGCCGACTTCCCGGGCCTCGCCGCCCGGGCCTCCCGCGAAGGCGTCACCATCTCCGCCGTCGCGGTCGGAGAGGACATGGACGCGACGACGCTCACCGCGCTCGTCGAAGGCACCGGCGGCCACTACTACAGCGTCAAGAAGCCCGACGAGATTCCCTCCGTGGTGTTCGAGGACAGGATGCGCGCCGCACGGACCTCCTTCGCCGCGGAGCGAACGGCCATCTTCGGCGTGGACGGCGCTCAGGTCGCCTGGGTCGACGCGATGAGCCGCTTTGCCCCCCGCGATTCGACCAGCGTGCTCTTTGCCGACGAACTCGGCGACCCGTTCTTCATCTCGAGGGAATTCGGCGAACGCGCCTGCCTGCTCCTCGCGAGCGACCAGTACGGAACCTACACGAAGGAATTTTTCCGGTCCGAGTCCGCCGTATCGGTCCTCAAGAAGAGGCTGGACACGCTCTTCGCGGACCGTCCCGTCGACGTCGGGGTCACGCTCCACGCCCGCGGCGCCACGATCACCTTGCGCGGCGAGTCCCTCGTCGCGCCGTCGGTCACCGTGGCTTCGCCGGGCGGCGAATCGAGGGAAGCGGAAGTCCGTTCACCGGTCAACGGCGCCTTCGCGGCGGACATCGACTCGTCGGGTTCGTTCGAGATCGTGGTATCGGACCGGGGCGGCGTCGCCGCCCGCTTCCCGCTCGACGTCGCCGCGGGCCTGGCCGGCAGGATGGCCCCCTCGAAGGAGTCCCTGCGCGAACGCCTGCCGCGGGCCTTCATTCCCGTGAGGGACCGCCGCGCGTGGATCGCGCTTTTCTTCATCGCGTCCCTCGCCGTCACCGCCTGGTCGAGGTTCGTTTCATGATCAGGAGAGTCGGACCGGGCGGGATTCCCCGCTTCATGACCGCGGCGGCCCGGGCGGCGCGGGCCGACCACCGCTACGGTACCTTCCTCTCGCTCGTGCGATTCGCCTGCGCCCTGGCCGCGGCATGGTCAGCGGCGGTGGCCGCCGCGTCCCTCGGCCTCATCGACGAGAAGACCTTCTACGGGATCCTGCTGGCGGTTTCCTCCTCCTGGCCGTTCTTCGTGCTCGTCCCCCGAGCCCCAGGAGCCGCCCGTGCGGCGGTTCGCTCCATCGATGACCACGCGCTCGTCGAGACGGCCGTATTCGGCGGGGTAGGGCCCGCGAAGGCGCTCGTGGAGAGGGCCGCCGATGCCCTGGTGGCGGCAAGGCCGCCCGAGCGCCGGACCATGCGCGCCTGCCTGCGCGAGCGCGGCATACCCCGTGGCACAAAGGCGTTCCTTTTCGCGGCGCTCGCTGCCATCGCGCTCGCGCAGACCGTATCGTTCCTGTCCCTCCAAAAGTTGTCATTCGGCTTCGCCTCCCCCGATATCGAGGAGGGCCTTCGGGGAGCAAACCGGTCCGACAGCCGTTTCGGATCGGTGCGGCGGGCCGAAACCGACACGCTCGCCCCGGAAGACGACGGGACGGCGCCGGAAGGATCGGGGCCGGGCCGGGGTGGGCGCGCCGACAAGCGGTTTCCCGAAGACGAATCCGTCGAAGGGGCGCAAGGAGCGACGGGCGTCCCGCGAAGCGACCCTTCCTCCGGCAGGGACAACGGCGACGACGCGGCGATCTCCGATGGGGACGCACAACGCGCTTCCGGTGAGTCGTCATCGGGCGGCGATGGGCTCGCGGGCGAGGACCGGGTCGGCAGGAAAGGATCGGGCGAGGGTGCGGAATCGAAGAAAGCCGGGTGGGAGGGTTCCGGGCAGAGCCTCCTTTCCGATCCCATGATGGACTATCGCAGCTACCTGGACCGGATCGCCGTCGAACGCGGGGTCAGCAGGCAGGCCGCGGGCGAAGGCACGGCGTCGAAGGAACTGGAAGGTTTCGTGGAACGGCTCTTCTCATCCTACAGGATCGAGGTCGCCGTGGACCCGATCGACGATCCCACGCTCGAAGCGCTCCGTTCCGCGTGGCGCCGCGCGAAGGATGGATTCAGGTGAGGCGCCTTCTCCCCGCGCTTCCCGCCGGCCCGGTCTTTGCCGTCGCGGCCATCCTCTCGGGCCTGGCCGCTTTCGCCGCGGCCGCGGCCCTGGAGCGATCTGCCGGAGCCTGGCTGGACCTGCGGGGAAATCTCCTCCTTGTCGCGGGCATGGAGGAAGGGCTCAGGTTTTCGATCTGCGCGGCCTTTGCGGCCGTCGCGCTCCGGGCCGGTCGGCCCGAACGCGCCCTGTGGGGCGTCGTTTCCGCCGCCGCCTTCGGCCTCGCGGAAAACCTTTCCTACTACCTCGCGTTCCCGGACGCTGCGGCCTTCCTCAGGCTCTTGTACAGCCAGCCGGTGCATGTCAATGCCGCGCTGGCGTTCACCGTGGCGCTGTCGACGCGGAAACCGGTGGCGATGGCAGCGGCAGTCGCCGTCGCGTTCGGCTACCATCTGGCATTCAACGCGGCCGCGTCCCTTTTCCAGGCCGGCACGATCGCGCCTGCCGGCGGGATCGTCAATGCGGCAATTCTCATGATCCTTTTCGCCCTCGCGAGGGAAACCGTCACATTCCAAGGAGCGTTCCGTGGACAGCGAAGAACTTGACCGCATCATCCGGACCATTTCCAGCTTCCGCGACCGGTACCGGCTCTACGTCGGATCCCGCGTCGTAGGATATCCCGAGCTCCTGGACCGGCTCTTCATCGCCTTTCTCGCCGGGGGCAGCGTGCTGCTAGAGGGCGCGCCGGGACTCGGGAAGACGACGCTCGCCCGCGCGTACTCCACGTTCTTCGGCCTGGACTACAGCCGGGTCCAGTTCACGCCCGACCTCATGCCGCTCGACATCGTCGGCTCCAACATCCTCGAGGACGAGGGGGGCGGACGCCGCTCCTTCAGGTTCTATCGGGGCCCCATCTTCTCCAACATAATCCTCGGGGACGAGATCAACCGGGCGTCGCCCAAGACGCAGTCCGCCTTCCTGGAGGCCATGGAGGAAAAGCGCGTCACCTTCCTCGGCACCACCTACGAACTTCCCAAGCCCTTCTTCGTGATAGCCACCCAGAACCCCATCGAGCTCGAGGGAACCTACCCGCTTCCGGAGGCGCAGATCGACCGATTCATCATGAAGCTGGACTTCGCCATGCCCGATTTCCTCGCGCTCCGGGAGATCATGAACCTCTCCCCCGGGGACATGAAGGGCGCGCCGGCCGACCGGGAGGAGACCCTGCGCGTGCTCGCCGACTGGGAAAACGCTTCGGGCTCCATGGCTTCGCTTTCCGAGGTGACCGACTACGCGGCCCGGCTCGTGCTCTCGACGCACCCCGACAAGTCCGAATCGAGGCTCGTCCGCACGTACGTGGCATACGGCGCCAGTCCCCGCTGCGCGGTCGCCCTCCTCAGGGCCGCGAAGGCGGCGGCCGCCGCGGACGGGCGCCCGGCGGTCTCGTACGACGATCTCGACGACCTCTTCCTGCCGGTCACCGCGCATCGAATCGTCATGCGCTTCGAAGCCGAGGCGGACGGCATCAAGGCCTCCGACATCGTGGCGGACGCCCGCGCGGTCGCCCGCCACGCGCTGACCCGGAACACGCTGTGATCAGTCCGGATCCCGAGTGCGACGCCATCGTACGCGCGTTCCGCCGCCGCGACAGCCGTTCGAGAACCCTCCTCCCGGTGTCCAGCAGGGAGCCGTCGTTCAGGAAGGGCGGCTTCGGGTTCGACCTCAAGACGATCAGGGAATACCAGCCTTTCGACGATCCGCGCTCTATCGACTGGAAGCTCTATGGCCGCACGGACCGGGCCTACGTCAAGGAATACTTCGAAGACGAATCGGACGGAGCGGCCGTCCTGCTCGACCATTCCGCGAGCGTGCGCGCCTTCGACCGCGACGTCCTGGCGCGTTTCGCCTTTTCCCTGTGCTACGTGCTTTCGTCCCTCGGCTACCTGCTCACGGTCTTTGCCTACTCGGACCGCCTGGGCGCCCGCGCCGAGATCGGCCGCAGGAGTTCGCTGAAAGACCTGGATTCGCTGCTTTCGAACGCCCAGCCCGCCGGAAGGACGGATTCCGCGCAAGCCGCCCGGGAAGCCAGGTCGCGGGTACCGTTCCAGCGGCTTTTCGTCGTGTCGGATTTCCACGACGCCAGCTTCGTCCCCTCGGCGTCCGGCTTCAGGTCGGCCTACCTCGTCAGGCTCAAGGTCCCGGTCGAGAGCCTCGCCGGGGACGCCGCGGAACTCGAGATCGACGATCCCGAAACGGGTGACCGGATCCACGTGCCCTGGGATGACGAGGGGAAAAAGCTGTTCCGTCGATACGACGCGTGGATTTCCGGCAAGCTCGCTTCGGATCCCAGGACGGAACTCTTCGTCGAGCTCGAGCCAGGCACGGAACGCGGCCCGGTCTACCGCGCAGTGGCGGACAAGCTCCATGTTTGAGTTCATCATCTTCCTCGCCGCGTTCGGCCTCCCCGTGGCGGTGCTCCTCTTCGTCACCGTGCGCTCGCGCCGCAAGCTCGTCCTCCCGACCGCCTTCTTCACGGGCGGGAAGCGGCCCTCTCCCGCCGCGCTCTTCCTGCGGACCATAAGGGCGCGCTCCGACCTGCTCTTCGACCTGGCCCTGGCGCTCATCGCGGCGCTCGCCTTTTCCGGCATCCTCGAGCGGCCTCGCGGCGTCGCCTTCGCCATCGACTGCTCCCGCTCGGTCATTTCGGGATACCCGGGCAACCGCCCCCTCGACGCCGGGCTGGAGGCGATCATCCGCGACGAGCGCCTGCGCGGCGCCCGCGTGTACGCGATCGGCGCCGACACGGCCCGGCTCGAACCGGGAATCGTCGACGTCACGCGGTTCTTCGGGAATGCGGGCGCGGGGGCGACGGTCCTGGAGCGGGTCGAGTCCGCCGCCGCCCGGCTGGAACGGTCCACGGCGTTCCTCGGCTTCGATCCGAACGCGTTGAACGATCCGGTTTTTTCGCGTTTCGCCAGGGTCGTCCTCGTCACCGACCGATTCCTCCGGGATCGGCAGGAGTTCGAGCGATCCGGACGCTTCGAGCTCCTGGAGGTCGGCGCGGCGAGCGAACCCTGGCTCTACCCCGCCTGGACGGGCTATGACCCTGAGTCCGCCACGTGGAAAGCCGCGATCGTGGCGGGCGGCTACGGAGGCAAAGCCGTCCTCACGGAACCGGTCGTCTACCGCGCAGGGCCGGGTCCCGTCAAGGAACTCCGGCCCGGCGACTGCATCAGGGAAAGGACGGCCTACGGCTTCAGACTGTCGTTCCCCGTTCCCGGGATCTACGCCATCAAGTCAGGCACGACGGCCGTGCCCTTCGAAGTGCCCGGCGGACCGTATCGTCCCGCGGGCTCGGGTAAATTCGGCGAGGCCATGGCCGGACTTTTCGCCTTCCTTCCGGCTCCCGGCGGCGGCGACACGGCCCTGCGCTTCGCTCCCGCCTCCTCCAGGCCGCGGGGAGGCGATTTGACCTTCGAACCCGCGGATGATCGCGCGGCCGGCTCCGTCCTGGGGCTCGCCGATCCGGGCGCGGCGTACGGGGCGACGCTCCAGGTCGGGGAACCGGACCGCGGCGCGATCGCGCTCACCGGCCGTTCGCTCGGCGACGAAGAGCTGCCGCTCCTGTTCTGGGGAGCTCTCAACGCGCGCAAACCGCCGCCCCGGGACGGGAGCGCTCAACGGACCGGGGAAGGCTGGGTCGTCCGGGGCAGCTCGGGGACTGCGGTCGTGAACCCGCCCATGGAAGAATACGCCGGGACGCAGCCTTCCGCCGCATGGGAAGAGCCGGCCGGACGGCGGGCCATCGCTTGGTACTGGATTCCCGCGCTGTTGGCCGCGTACGCGGGAAAAATCGCCTTCATGGCTTCCAGGAAAGGCAAAAAAGCCGCTCCCGTCACCGCGGCGGAATGACGGACGGCATCCTGCCGGATCACATCGCTTTCTTCGTCTCCTCGCTCAGCCTCAGCTTGAGAGCGCGCAGGTTCTCGGTGATGGAAACGCGGTAGAGGTGCGGGTTGAGAAGCCGTAGGTAGGTGGAATCGAAGCGCGCCAGGGCGGACGCCGCGCGTTCCCGGATCGCATCGAGCACGGCCGGCGGCGCGAGGCGCAGGCCGCCTTCCATGACTTTCGACAGCATGGAAACGGCATTCCCGTCCGGCGTCATGGTGAAGCGCCTCGTGTCGAGCGAGGGATGGTAGAAGGTCTGCTCGACGCCCGATGCCAGGGCTTCATCGGAAAGGGTCATCACGTCCGCGATCGGTCCATCGTCGTCATGGAGCCGCCAGACGTCCTTGATGCCCGGGTCCGTCGACTTTGCGGGATTCTCGGAAACTTTCATGGTCGGATCCATGCGCCCGCCGCGTTCGACGGCCGCGAGCTTGTACACACCCGTGAAGGAAGATTCGCACCCGCCGGTCACCAGGCTCGTGCCGACGCCCCACACGTCGATCGGCGACGATTCGGCGACGAGGCGCTCGATGATCGTCTCGTCGAGCTCGTTCGATACTACGATGAACGAGTCCCGCAAGCCCGCGTCGTCGAGCGCCTTGCGCACCTGGGCCGACAGGTACTGGATGTCGCCCGAATCCAGGCGGACGCCGAAGCGCTTGCCCCGCTCGGCCAGGCGCTTCCCGGCGAGGATCGCGTTCCTGACGCCGCTCCCGAGGGTATCGTAGGTGTCGATGAGGAAGATCGTCTTGTCCGGGTAGAGTTCAGCGTACGCGTCGAAGGCTTCGCGCTCGGAGGGAAAGGCCATCACCCACGAATGGGCCATCGTTCCCATGGCGGGGATGCCGAGGTTCCTGGCCGCCTGCACGTTCGAAGTCCCGTACGCGCCCCCGATGTACGCCGCCCGTGCGGCCGACAGGGCGCCGTCGCGGCCCTGGGCGCGGCGCAGGCCGAATTCCATGATCCTGCCTCCCTTCGCGGCGCGCGAAATGCGGGCGGCCTTCGTGGCGATGAGGCTCTGGAAATTGACCGTGTTGAGCACCAGCCCCTCGATCAACTGCCCCTCGACAAGGGAGGAGTGTACGCGGAGCAGCGGTTCGTGCGGAAATATGACATCACCTTCCGCGAAGGCGTAGATGTCTCCCTTGAAGCTGAAACCCTCGAGGTAGTGCAGGAATCTATCCGAAAAGGTCCCGAGCCCGTCGAGGTACTCGAGGTCGTCCCCGGAAAAACGGAAGCCCTGCAGGGCTTCGAGGAGCGGATCCAGGCCCGCGAACAGCGAGTAACCGCCGCCCCAGGGTTGCCGCCTGAAGAACAAGTTGAAGACCGCGGGGCGGTCGAGTCCGTATTCGAGGTACCCCTGGGCCATGGTCAGCTCGTAGAAATCCGTGAAAAGTCCGCCGGACATGGCTTACGCGACCTCTTCCGACAGGGCGAAACGGATGCTGGCGGCCCGCATGGCCGCGACTGCCCGGTCCCGGTTGCCCGCGGGAACGTCGACGGCGCGAACCGCGTCCTCCAGGACGGCGACGCGGTAGCCGAGGCGCACGGCATCGGCCGCCGTGAAGAACACGCAGTAATCGGTCGCGATGCCGGCTATCCAGAGTTCGGCGACGCCCATCGCGCGCAGCCAGCCGTCCAGCCCGGTGACGGTGCTGCCGTCGTTTTCGAAGAATGCGGAATAGGAATCGAGGCCGGGAGCCGTCCCCTTGCGGATCACCAGGCGGTACGGCGCCGTATCGAGGCCGGGGTGAAAATCAGATCCCCGGGTTCCGGCGACGCAATGATCGGGCCAGAGTGTCTGCCCTATGCCCCCGGCATCCATATGCGAATACGGCTCCGCGCCGGGGTGGGAGGAAGCGAAGGACACATGGCCCCGCGGATGCCAGTCCTGGGTCAGGACGGCCGAACGGAAAAAACCGGCCACCCGGTTGACGACCGGCACGACGAGGTCTCCTCCGGAAACGGCAAGGGCGCCGCCGGGGCAGAAGTCATTCTGAATGTCGACGGCCAGGAAGGCTGTTTCGACCGGCATCATGGTCCGACCTCCGAAACGCGCGATTCACCCCCGCTTCGCCCCGGGAGCGATGCCGGACGGCGCGGTCGGCGCCTTCGGGCAGGTACAGCATACAACGATCCCGGCTCTGGCGTCCATTCGCCCGGGAAGCAGGGTCGTTACCTTTTTCAGTCGCAGCGCAGCGAACAGGCCAGATGGAATTCCAGCTTTTCCCCGAATCCGGCCGCGCCGTCGAGATCGAAGTCAGAAAGGGAAATTCCCGCGGTGACGAGCATCCTTTCGCTTCCCCTCCTGACGGAGAACCGCGCCGAGAGCAGGGTTTCCTCTCCCGACGAAACCGAGTAGCGCGCGCTCGCCCCGAAACCGCAAGCGGTCGACGCCTGGGGAATGCCCGCGGAAGCCACTGCCGAGAGCTTCAACCCCGGACGCTCACCCGGGGTCCAGTCGCGTTCGGCCGCGATCCCGAACTCCGCCGCGCGCGGTTGGCTTCCGAACGAGGCGAGCGTGGAGCATGAAACGGACCATTGCCCTTCGTTCCACCCCCCCCCGGCGTCCAGGGAGAGCAAACCCGTTTCCAGAGAACCCCCGAGCAGGCAGGATCGTTCGGGCAGGTTCCCTGGCTCGTCCGACGCCGCCGCCGCGAGGGATATGCCCCAACCATCACGGTCGATGCCCGCTTCGATGGAATACCCATAGCACGGGCACGGGACGGACTCGGTTCCATACCATGCCGGTCCGCACAAGCCCGCGGTCGCGTTCGCCCGGAAGGCCCCGGCATCGAGGGCGCCTTCCATCCTGAGTCCGCAGGCCGGTTCGCCGCGGAATGGCACCAGGCCCCCCGCGGCAAGCGCCGCCTCGAAGAAATGGCCTTCCCTCCGGAGAACCGCCGCTCCAGCCAGGGCAGGCCCTGGCGGCGGCAGGCGTTCCTCCAGCCAGCTGTCGAAACCCGATCCCTCCCAACCTGCCCGTTCGACGAGAACTTCGAATCTCCCGCCGGACCAGGGCGCAGAATACCACGCGCCCACGCGCTCCGCCGCGACGCTGGACGGATCGGTCCCGCGTCTGCCGACGGCAAAGATCCCCGCGTCGGCGCCGAGAACCACGCCATAGCGCGGCGCTTCGCAGGATGGGTCCGGATCGAAGGGCCGTTTCGCGTCGGCGTCGAAATACCGCGAGGTCGATGCGGGGGAGGCGAGGAAGCGTTCGACGCCCACAGGTTCGACCGGACCCGCGGTTATCGTCGGGGAGGAAAAACCGGCACGTACATCGTCCGGGGCCGGGTACCCGCCCGCTGCCGCCTTCCCCGTCAACCTCCCGAAGACCGACCCGAGGGGAGACGCAAGGCGAAACCTTCCGTCCGCGTCGCCGTCGCCTTCCAGGATCGAATAAAAGGACCAGCTTGCCCTTCCAAACCCCCAGGAAACGTCGGGCAGGATGAATGGTTCCTCTTCGTCGATGCCGGTCGCGGTGACGGAAACGGGTTCGAAGGATAAAACCGGGAAGATCGGGAGGAACGAAAGCCCGAAGGCCAGGCAGCGGGCGGCAAGCTTCATACCGACAGGTACGCCGACCGGAGGGTCCTGCGCTTGCTTCCCGGACGAACGGAGGCTGTGGAAAGCGAAACATCTGCAAGCCGCCGTTTCGTATTCTTTTCCGCTTGACGATGCTATTTCATATATAGTATTATCAATATATAAAATTGCTCCCAAGGAGGTTCGCCATGTCGATACGCTTGTATTCCACTCCCTCCTGTTCCTATTGCAGGCTCGTGAAGGATTGGTTCAGGGCCCGTAACGTGAAATTCGACGAGTACAACGTGACCGCGGATCAGCGGAAAGCCGAGGAGATGGTGTGCAAGAGCGGGCAGTCGGGCGTCCCGGTCATAGACGTGAACGGGCGCATCATCATCGGCTTCAACCAGCCGGAACTGGAACGCGCCCTGCGCTGAAATCAGAACTGCAGGCGCTGGACCCGGATCGTGATGATGACCGGGTTCACCTGGGTCGGCGCGACCTGCAGACCCAGCTCGGAATAAATGGCTTCGTAGCCCATGGCTTCCACGAAAATGCCATAGGACAGTCCGCGCGGAAGGTTGACGGGAAACTGGAAGTTGCCGGCCACGTCGCTCAATGAACCGGTGAGGAGGAGCGAATCGTCCTTCCGCCATTGCTCGAACAGGACGCCCGGTTCCAGTATCCCGATCGTCGCGCCCGCGATGGGCTTGCCGGTCGCGGCGTCCACGACCTTGCCCCTGAGCGGCACCGCGATGCCGGGGTAGTTGCGCCGCTCCCTCAGTACGGAGAATTCCTTCACGATGAGCGGCACTCCGTCCGCGGAAATCGCGAACAGGTAAGCTCCCGTGACAAAGCCCGATTCCGGGCGCTCGAGCACCGCGTCGTAGACGCCCTTCGCCCATCCTTCCCACGAATATTCCCGCTTGCGCACCGTTTCGCCGCCCCGGGTCCAGGTTTCCGTGACCTTCATCCCCGCGGTGAATCCCGAGAAGTCCACCAACGCGTGGAGCGTCGACAGGCTGGCGACCGTGAACTGGGTTCCCGGGTTTTTCGGGGTCCCGTCGGCCAGCAGTTCCGAGGCGAAGGTAACCGAGGCTACCGAAGGCTTGCCCTGGGCGATCGCCGGACAGGCCAGGAGGCACAATGCCAGGAGCGCCACTAGCGCGTTGCTTCGTTTCACGTCCACCTCCTGCCGAGTGGGTTGTTCCCATCCGCCCGGTACAAGTATAATGCCGAAAATGCGTTCCATGTCGACGACTTCGCCGGAAAACGGCGCATCAATCGGCCGGGACGGCTGACGAACGGAGACCGGATGAACCAGGACCAGGTGAAGGCCATGCTGCTCGGGCTCAAGGACGCGACGACGGAATTCAGCGTCGTTTTTTCGGGAAAGAAGAGTTCGCTCGTGAACGGCCTCTACAAGCCGGCCACCCGGGAGATCATCCTCCACAACCGCAACTTCGAGGACGACGGCCAACTCGTCTACACGGCCATTCACGAATACGCCCACCACGTGCACTCGGAACGGACGAAATTCGTCACCACCGCGAGGTCGCACACCAATGAGTTCTGGACCATCTTCCACGAATTGATCGAAAAGGCCGAGGCCGACGGCATATACCGGAACCGCTTCGACGAGCCCGAGTTCGCCGAGCTGACGAGGCGGATCAAGTCGGCATGCCTGGCGGAGGACGGCAGGATCATGCTGGAGTTCGGGCGCCTCGTGGCGGATGCCGAGCGGCTCTGCCGCGAAAAGAAGGTGCGCTTCGAGGATTACATCGACAGGGCCCTCGGCGTGCCACGCATGACGGCCTATACCGCCATGAAAGCCGCATCGTACGGGTTGGAGACTGGTTACGGCTGGGACGCCATGAAGCTCCTGGCGGGCGTCCGCGACCCTGGCAGGCGCTCCGTCGCGACGGAAGCCTTCCGTGCCGGGAAACCTCCCGAAACCATCAAATCCCTCATCAGGTCCGAGCGGCCGTCGGAAGATCCCATCGAACGACTCGCGAAGGAACGGGACCGCATCGAGCGGACCATAGAACACCTCCAGGCCCGTCTCAAGGAGATCGAACGGGAACTCGGCCGGGCTTGATGCCGGCCAGGTTTCCCGCCAACCGATGAAAACCGGTCGGAGGGTCGGATGAATCCCCTCAGCCAAATCCGTAGAACAGCGGCACGATCACCGGTACCAATAGTGAGAGGATTGCGCCGGAGACGAAACTCACCGGGACGCTTTCGGGACCCGCGCACTGTTCGCTCAGGGGAAGCGTCACGTCCATGGACGTGGCGCGACCCACGAGGACGGACTGGATCATTCGCTCCGGATTCGCCCGGTCCTGGTGAACTCGCTGGCCAGAGGTTATCCCCTTCCTGAAATTCCCAATGGTCATCCGGAAGGTCGTCTATACGACTAATGCGATCGAATCGGTGAACTACTCGATCCGGAAAATCATGCGGAACCGACAGTCCTTCCCGACTGCCGATGCCGCGGTCAATCTCGTGTTCATGGCCTTGCAGAACATCTCGAAAAGATGGACGATGCCCTTGCGGGATTGGGGTGCGGCCCTCTATCAATTTGCGATCATCCAAGGCTCTGGAGTGCCGTTATGACTTTGCCGTTTACACAAAAAAAGTTACATGCCTAGACCCGGAGAAAAGTATGGACATACTGTTGCCTCCTCATCGGTATCTACAGTCCGAGAAACCGACCACGCTTCCCCCAGGTCAAGGTTCAATAATAGGCGCCCTATGATCCGAGGCAAGCGTGGAAAGATGATGCCCTGTTTTCAACCTGCTCCCCACCTTGGCAATTCGATCCCCTCTTGCGTGCCGTCACGGAAGGGGATTGTCCGGCGCCATTTTTTTCCACCACCGGCCGTGTGAGGGGGATCCGCAGCTGCTCAGCCCCGAGCCAGAGGGGTTCAGGTCCCCACAATCGGCATGTCACCTGATACGGGATACGGCCGGGGACGCAGGAGCATCTTGGTAATGCAGTGGTTCTGGCCGAACGTGACATTCTCGGAAAGTCCAATACTCGCCCTGAGCTCTTTGAGGTGAACGCTATCATGACCGGAAGAAGTGTCATGAATCTCGGACTTCATGTACCCTCAATACTGTGCACTTTTTTCAGGAAAGCATTGGAACTACGATGACGTCCTGTGCCGCTCGGTGGGCGCCTTCAGCACTTCGACGGGCCTGCCCCCTTGCAAGCACACACGATCCGCTGGTTCTACATGCAACTCGCCGGGAGTTGTCCCGCCTGGCCCGCGCCGCCTCGGTGTTTCTCGCCTGTTTTCCGGTTGTATTACTGTCGAACTTCTCCCCCGCCTTCTCCTGCTTCTATTTTTTGCAGGAGCCTAGAATTGAATTCATCTGCAGCGGCCTTGGCTTGGTCGACCGTAGACCAGGTAGTCAGCATCTTGCCCATACCGGTCCAATAGGGAATTTGCGACAATAGCATAACTACTAAGCCTCCCACTGCGGCGGTAGCGTTCACCGGCTGAGAGGGGCGGGAAGGGTCATAGAAGACAGTGTATTCAGAATTGGCAGACACTAAAGCTGACAGCCACCAAATTTCCCCGCCCAGCATGCCAATGCCTCCAATGATCCCAAGCGCAAAACCGTTCGCCCTTTGTGCCGCGGCCTGCTTTGCTTCCTCGGGAAAACCGGCAATTTCGTAGAAACTTGATTCTGACAAAGTCCTGTAACCTTGGGTGGCGATCCAAAGACGATCGGAGTTGGTGAAAAAGAGTCTTGAGCTCGGTATTTGAACGGATAGGCTCTGCTCCTTGAATAGTTTCTGCTGCTCCGGTGTCATTTGGTCTGACTGCGCTATCAGCGGGCAAGCAACCACAAGAAATACAATAAGAGCTAGAAGAAGTTTTTTCATGGACACCTCCTCTTGTCAGGATCCTTCTACCAGAGTTTCACTGTTGTTTGCTGTCATGTTGATCCATGGCCTCAAATGTGTTTACCCTCGTTTCGCCTCCGTTCTCTATTCTTTGCAGGAGCTTGGAGTTGAATTCCTCTGTAGCGGCCGCGGCCCGACCGACCGTGGACCAGCTATTCCCGAGCTTGTCAAGGCCATTCAACAAGAATTCCGCCGATGCCGTGAAACATATGAGGCCTCCCAGCATGGCGTCAGTCGAGATGGACTCTACGCGGCCAAAAGGGTCGGTGGTAATACCCGAGTTTAACCAAGCGACCCCGCAATAAAACACCGGGATGCTCCCAATGAGACACAAAAAACCTATCCGCTTATGTGCCGTAGCCTGCTTTGCCTCCTCGGGAAAACCGGCAATCTCGTAGAAGCTTGATTCTGACAAAGCCTTGGAACCTTGGGTGGCGATCCAATTACGATCGGAGTTGGGGAATAACAATCTCCAGCTTGGTATTTGAACGGATAGGCTCTGCTCTTTGAACTGTTTCTGTTGCTCCGGCGTAAGGTCTGACTGGGCTATTAGCGGGCAGGCAAGCATAAAAAATACCAGCAGAGTTTGAACAAGCTTTTTCACAGAGACCTCCTCTTGCTAAGGTGCTTCCTCCAGAGTATCACTGTTGCTTACTGCTCTATTATTCCAGGATCTCATTGTCCGACGGTTGTGTTTGGCGACAAAACCGTATTGGAAAGAGACGTCCTTTTTCTATCCTGTCCACAAGAATCGATCATGTCTCATTGTTCGTTTGGCTTCTTTATACTGATAGTACTAATCATTTTATTGGAAAGGAAACATGAATCGTGAATAATCACCCCTCTAGGGAGCCCAAAATGGATGATTCATATTTCCTTACTTTAGAAAGGATTAGTAACTGTCATCCGGGAGGAAAACTTCATTTTGCGCCAGGAAGCGAAAAAACCGCCCATTGCCGCATTGACTTTCCGTTTTGTTGTACCGACCTACCGATTTTATGCCCGGCAACGCCGGATATCAGATTTTCACCTTTGCACTTACGCTTGTCTAGCCACACTATCGATCATGTCAGGTCATAGACATCCCATACGAGCATACCTTGCACCTAGCGGTCCAATATGAGTTAAGGGAACTCAGATAAGCCAAAGCCAGGGGAAGGCCGTCGTCCTTGAAACATAATGAGTCAGAATGCAAGACCATAGAAAAGTGGAACCAATATCGGTACCAATAGTGAGAGGATTGCGCCGGAGACGAAACTCACCGGGACGCTTTCGGGACCCGCGCACTGTTCGATCAGGGGAAGCGTAACGTCCATGGACGTGGCGCCTCCGACGCCGATGGCCAGATAGGGACGGGAGGTCGCGGCCAGGAAGGGGATGGAGACGAGGGCGATGGATTCGCGGAGCATGTTCGCCATGAATGCAGCCGAGCCGAGCACCGGGTCCCCGAGGTTCGTGATGAGCACCCCCGAAAGCGTGTACCATCCGAAGCCCCCCGCCAGCGCGAGCGCCTTACCCGCTCCCAGGCCGAAAAGCGGGACCAGCAGAAGCCCCCCCGCGAGCGAACCGAACGCCGTGGCCAGCGGGACCATGATCATTTCCGGGCGCATGAACGCTTCGCGGAACGACACCCCGGATTGGGCGAACTGCATGCCGATGAAAAACAACAGGAAATCGAGCGTCCATTCCGTCACGGTGTTCAGGTTCACGCCTTCGAGCGGGGCGATGAAAATGCCGACAGCGAAGCCCGCGGCGACGACACCCAGCAGGAAGAGCGGCGTCCTGAAATCGGTCAACCCGAGTCTTACGCGGCGCCGGACGGCCTTCGCGGGAATCCCCCGGCCGCCTTGCCTGAATGCACCGATGAGCGAATAGCCCGCCAACACCGCCCCGAGGGTTCCCGCCACGGTCAGGACCGCCGCGGCCGCGCCCAGGAGGCCGATCTCGCCGAGCCGGGACGACAGGTCCGGCGAATTCCCGATGCGGAAGCCCATAACAAAGAGCAGCGCCCACAGGATGTACTTGATGAGCCGGTCCACGACCGCGGCGGGAGGCGACAGCTTGAGCCTGCAGAGCACGGCGCCCGCGGCGAGAAAGCCTGCGAGTACGAGTATCTGGATGAGGCTTGTCATGGATGAACCGTACAACGGCGCGGGACCGCGGGGCAAGAGGCGGACGCGGCCTCCATCACGGCCCGCGATACGGCGTGTACGCTATCGTCGGATCGCCGTCCGCGTCGACGCTGACCCTGAGCGCTCCGGAATGTCCCGCGAAAGAACTCATACCCACGGGCAGGACCGCGTTCGCGAGACCGTCCGAACCGAAAAGCCTGCTTGCGAAGGGGCTGGCCGGCGCCAGCGCGTCCTCCGGGCAGGGCAGGTCGATGCCGAAACGCGCGGGCGGCCGGAGCATGTCCGCGCGGAAGCGGTCTTCGACGATGGCCCGGACGAAACCCTGCGGCGGAAGTTCCCAGGGATCGTCCAGTCGGGCCGTGGCTTCCATCCGGAAACGACCGGTATCGAAAAGCCTCCAGTCCATGCCGGCCCGGTCGAGGGCGCAGGCCAGTTCCGCTTCATACCCGCCTGAAGGCGTGCAGATGATGGCGCCGTCGGGCGAAACGTCCCGCGGGTACAGGGCGCCGAAAGGTGCGAGGCCGATTCCATGGATGGACGGCCTGAGAATGACGATTTCCCGCCGGGCGCGGTCCAGGAAAAGAGTAAAACGCGCATCCCGGGACGATCCAGCAACGACTCCGGACAGTTCCAGCGTCCATTCGAGCGGGAAGCCAGCCCAGGCTTCCGGAACCGGCGCCGCGGACACCGCGCAACGGTCGGGAAAGCCTGCTGCGAGGGCGCAGGAGATCGTGATGCCCAGGACGAGTGCGGTTGCCGTGGTCGCGAAAAAACCCTTCATGCCGAATGCTACGTCCGCGATCTTTCCTCGCGCTTGAGGGCTTCACCCGATCTCCTCCGGATTTCGGAGAGTATCGCGCTGTATTCGGGCGTCGCGTAATCGGGGTAGGTCCAGGGCAGGGGTTGCCAGGCGCCCGAGCCGTAGAGGAGCGTCAACTCGGCGTAGATGCCGTCGGAGAGGGGTATGCGCTGGCCGCGGTTCTTGGTTGTGGCCAGGACAAAACGGGAAAGCGCCATGAGGCCCGGGTCGAGGTTGATCAGTCGCCTGCCGCCCTTCGAGCGGCGTTCCTCGAGTTCGTTCGTCCAACGCTTGATCGCGGACAGCTCTCCGGGGTCCACGAGCGTTTCGAAGGATACGAAGAGCCGCATGAGGTCCAGGCCCATCTCGGGCGCATAATAATCGGTATAGTCGAAGGGCAGCGCCGCACTCCGGAAATCCTGCGGTCCGAAGCGCGACCCGCACTCGGAAAGGCAGTCTTCGAGTACCGATCTTCCGCCTTCGCCCTCCCCATCCGGCGGCGCGCAGGCCAGTGCTGCAGGCGCGGCGATGATCGCGATGAGGAGCTTCTCCCTGGAGAAACGATGGACGGGCGCCAATCCCTTGCCTCCGGTCGAATTTTATTGGATACTGATGGCATATGGAAGAAAAGTCCGCATTCGTCGTCCAGATGGAAGGTTTGCTACGCTCCAAGGAGGAAAACCTCGACCGCGTGGAGCTCAAAGCCCTCAAGGACGATTTCAAGCTGTTCCAGACGGCGTTCCAGGGCGTCTACAACGTATTGTACAAGAAAGGCATCATCCACGACGATCCCTACAAGTACGAAACCAAGCTCTCCGAAGTCGGGATTCCCCCGGAAAGTCCCTTTCCCGAATCGGAAAAAATCGACCAGATGAGCATCAGGCTCTCCCAATTCGACATGCACCTGGATTTCCTCAACAACTACTGCCAGTTTTCCGTGGAATCCCTGACGATGGGACGCATCAAGCGGCTCATCGCCCTGGTCAAGTACTTCGACTTCACCAGTTTCACCTCTACGAGCCAGCACGTGAACACGCGCTGCTTCACGGAACTCGTCGATTGCGTTCGCAAGGGTACCGACCAGCTTTCGACGGGGATCATCAACGAGTCGCTTTCCATGCTCGACAATGCCACGAGGAGCATCTTCCTCGTGCTCAAGTCCCTCACCCTTTTCCACAAGGAACGCTACAAGCTCGACGTGCGGAGCCTCATCCTCCCGGTCATCGAGATCAACCCCGAACTGGCCATCACGCACAAAGCGGACGTCGTCAGGAAAATACGCTTCAAGTTCGCCGAACTTGCCAACGAGCATCCCTTCTACCCTGAGCTCGTGGAGGAGATACTCCTGGAGGATTACTCGTCGGACGGCCTCAAGATCAAGGACGACATCGTCGCCCGCCTCACCATCAAGGAAGACACCAGGAAGAAGGACGCAGCCCGCGGGCGCGACTTCAGGACGATCATCATGGACGGCATCCGCGTCATGACGGGAACGGGTTTCCATTTGAGCGAGGCGGTCCGCAAGCTCCAGAACAACAGTGACGTGCTCCAGAACCGGGACCGCGGATTCATGGCGAACATGCGGAAAATGCTGGCCAGGATGTTCAACGCCAGGGAACCCGAGATCGAGTACGACCTCGATTACCTCGATCCCATCACGATCGAGCACAAGGAAGAACGCATCAGGTTCACCTCGTTCTGCGCTGAAGTCATGAAGCGGGCACAGCTTTTCAGCACGATGACAGGCAGGAACTCGACCGCCTACGGCCGCATCTCCAGCGCTCCCGAGGAACAGGCATTCAAATTCCTCGAAAAGAGCATCGAGGAGGTGGACAAGTTCCACCGGAAGCTGTACGCGCTTGACGAGTTCTTCAAGAACTCCGAAATGCAGAACGACGAGCGGGCGCGCATCACGGGCATCCGCCTCGAACTGGAGACGATCAAGAACACCCTCATCAGGGCCAAGCAGAAGAAACACGAATATGTCGCGGAAAAGGAAGAGATCGAACAGATGAAGCGGCTCGGCATCCGATCCGACGTCTGAAAGCCCGGCCACGCCCGGTGCGAAACCTGTTCGCCGTCGGATTGTTTACTGGGATGGCGCCCCGCCAAGGAGCAAACATGATTTCGAAGCGGATGACGGCGATGGCCGTCGCGATGTTGACGGCGACGATCGCGTTCGCCCAGACGGCGGCGGGCAGGGAGTTCACCGTCGCCTTTTCTTCGTCAGAGATAGAATTCAACCCGCACCATTCCATCTATTCCCACGAAGCCCAGCTCTTCACGGGAATCTACGAGGGCTTGTTCACCTACAATCCCTCCAGTCTCGAACCCGTCAAATCGGCCGTGCAGCGCTACACCAGGTCACAGGACGGGAAAACCTACACCTTCTACCTCCGCAAGGAAGCCGCGTGGTCGGACGGAACGCCCGTGACGGCCGCCCATTTCCGCGATGCGTGGCTTCGGATGATCGATCCCGCCACCAAGGCGGACTACGCGGCGTTCTTCGACGTCATCTCGGGAGCCAGGGACTTCCGCCTCGGCACGTCGGCCGACGCCTCGAAAGTCGGGGTTTCCGTGATCGCCGACGACGTGCTCCAGGTGCGGCTCGAAAGCCCAGCTCCTTACTTCACGCGGCTCCTCTGCCACCATTCCTTCGCGCCGGTTCATCCGTCCATGCTCGCAAAACGGGATTGGTCCAAGGATCCGGCGTCCATTCCCGCGAACGGCCCTTATTTCATCAAGTCCTACGATGTCACGGGGATGCTCCTCGAAAAGAACCCGAAATACTGGGACGCGGCTTCCATCAAGGTCGACCGCGTCAGGATATTTTTCATCGAGGACGAGCTCGAGTCGACGGCCCGCTATAACGGAGGCGGAATCGACTGGCTGGCCGGTTCCATCGATATCGAAACCCTGCTCAACGCCAAGGCGATCCAGGTGAACCCGATGTTCGCCACGAACTACTGGTTCTTCGACTGTTCGAAGGCTCCCTGGTCCGATTCCCGCGTGCGCCGCGCCCTCCAGCTCCTCGTGCCCTGGAGCGTCGTCCGCGACAAGGAATTCTACCTGATGCCGGCCAGGGAACTCGTACTCCCACTCGAAGGCTACAAGGGAGCCAGGGGCATCGACAAGCAGGATGCCGAGGCTGCGAAAGGCCTCCTCGCCGAAGCCGGCTTCCCTGAAGGCAAGGGCCTTCCCCCCGTGGTCATCCTCATCCCCGAAGGGGAGGATGCCCGCCGCATCGCGGACGCCATGAAATCGGGATGGGAACCGGCCGGCCTCGTCGTGGATATCCAGACGCTCCCGGCGAACAGGTTCTACCAGGCGACGCGGTCGAAACCATTTACCGTGTCCATCACCTCATGGATCGGCGATTTCGCGGATCCGCTCGCCTTCCTCCAGATGTGGACCTCCGACTCGAACCTCAACACCGCGGGTTATTCCGATCCGGCGTACGATGCGCTCATCGCCCTCTCGATGTCGGAGCAGCAGGAACAACGCATGGCCACGCTCGCGAAAGCCGAGCAGCTGCTGCTGGATGGCGGGGCGGTCATGCCCATCTATCACCAGCTGGCGGTGAACATCCTCGATGCCGAAAGCGTCCTGGGCTGGTACCGCAACGCCCTCGACATCCATCCATTCAAGTACATCGAGTTCGGCACGCCGAAAGCCCTGCCGAACGTCGTCATGGCCCGGTGAACCGGGCGGACGATCCCGATATCAGGAGCGACCGATGAGAAAAGCCCTTTCCATGCTGCTCTACGTCTGCATCGCCCTGCCCGTGTCCATCGGGGCGCTCTTCCTCGTTTCGACGAGCGGGAGCATCCTCGACCGCGGGTTCTACAAGCGCCTCGTCTCGGACGAGCGCATCATGGTCGTGGCCGCGGATCCGGCCTTCGTCCGCAGGGCTCCCGAGAGGGTGACTCTCGGAAGCGTCATCCTCGACGGCAGGGCGGCCTGGGCCGCGGCGCTGAAAACCGTTCCGGCCGACGCCATCCGAAACCAGGCGACGACCGCGATCGACGCGATCTTCGACAGCTTCGAAGGTTCATCCAGGGACGCCTCCATCGAAACCGCACACCTGAAAAAGGCCCTCAAGGCCTCCCTCCCCGCTTTTTCCTCTGCTTACGCCCTTTCGATCGCGGTCGCCGACAGGGCGCCCGCCTTCGACGCCGTTCCCGTCGATCTCGGCACCAGGCCGAAAACGGTATCGGCCGACAAGCTGGCGTCCGTGATCGCGAGCCGCGGGATCGCCGCCGTCGACGGAATCCCGGATCGCGTCCCGCTCGAATCCATGGGCATGGGACGGATCGAGGGTACCGTCGGCAAGGCCGTCTCCATTCGCGCCGTCCTGGTCAAGTCCACCGGCACGGCCGTCATCGCCGCGACGCTGCTCGTCGCCGCCTGCGCCTTCATCGGGTCAGCGGGCCTGGGCGGACGCCTCACGTGTTTCGGTTCCATGGCCATCATCCCAGGCGGGCTCGTCCTCGTGCTCGGCGCCGTCTCCTTCCTCTTCCGTCCCTCCGCCCTCGGCATCGGTTCGATCAGGGAACTGGGACTTGCCCCTGGAACGATCGCCGCACTCTCGGGCTTCCTTCGTGACACCCTGGGCGCCGCGGCGCGCGGCTTCCTCGTCTCCGGCGGCATCGTCGTCGCCATCGGGGTGGTCGCGACCGGCGTGGGCAGGGGCCTTTTCACGACAGACGCCGCCCGATGAGCATGGGTTCCTACCCACAAGACGGTGGGGCCCCGCCGGGCAGCGGGTCATCACGGCCGGACGGCTCGGGAAACGGATTCCTCCGCAGCCTCGGCTTTCCCGAGCTCCGGGTCCATCATTCTTTCGACCATTTCGATTTCACTAAAGCCGCGCGTCGCATTCTCGTGATCGGTCCCATGGGCTCCGGCAAGACGGAATTCAGCGCGCGGATGTGGCGGGACGCCAGGATCGCGGGTAAGAAGGGCTCCGTGGTCGCGCGGCTCACCACGACGGACGGCGCGGACCGGCGCAGGATATTCTTCGTCCGTTCCAGCCTCGACGGAGGCCGATTCCCTGACTATCCCGACGACGCGCTCGCGTACCGCGGCGGCTACGAGCGCTGCGGCGACGGGATCGCCAACGTCCGCGATTCCTTCGGTCTGGAGTCGCTCATCGCGTGCAGGCCGGAAGTCGGCACCTGGGTCGTGGACGAGGCGGCTTTCTACGACGAGCGGATCGCCTACCTCATGCGCAACGAGTCGGAATCCCGCGGCCTCGTGTTCGTCTGCCCCACCCTCGTGCTCAACTTCAGGCGCGAGATCTTCAACCAGACGGCGAGGCTCCTGCTCGAGAACGCTACCGACGTCTTCCCGCTCACCGCCTACTGCGAGCACGATGACTGCATCGCGGATTCGCTCTTCACCTACCGATACTACAAGGTCGACGGCGAGGAATGCCCCGCGCTCTACTTCGACCCCCTCATCATCATCGGGGGCGACCGCGAAAAGGACGATCCCCGCGAGCCCAACTACTGCACCCGCTGCGACGCCCACCACTGGCTTCCGGCGAAGGAATATACCTACTTCACCCTGAAGCCGCTCGGCGAGACGGCTTCGCGCGGCAATCTCGGACCGCTCCTCGCCGAGCTCGCCGCCATCGCGGGCGACCCCGGACGGTCGCGGCTCCACGCGTCGCTCAAGCGGATCCACCTGGACCGGGACGGACCCGAGCTTCCGCCGATGAAGTCGCTCAACGTGCCGTGCATAGCGGAAAAGGTCCTGGTCTATCTCTACGCCGAGCAGAACCTGCTCTCGCTCGACCAGATGCGCTCCGTCGCGCTCGACCTGGGGCTCGACCGCGACTATCTCATGAAGCGCCTTTCCGACAACCGGCGGCCGGTCGAACTCTGATGCTCTTCGCGCGCTCCGTCGCCCCGCGGACTACGCGGACGATCCGGCAAGCCGGGACCCGAGCGCACGTTCGGCTTCGGAGGCAAAACGAGCCGCGGCCTCGCGCGTCGCGAAACTCGCCTGGAAAAGGCTTCCGCCCCCGCCGCCCCGTCCGCCCGCCGCGTCTGACAGGGGTTTGAGCGTGGTTGAAAGGGCGAAGGCGGCGTCTCCGGCGAGCGCGGCGACCTTCATTTCCGGTCCCGAATAAAACACGACAAGCCCGGCACCGGCCTTGAGGAGGGCCCTTGCCGATTCCAGGGCCTCGTCGAAGGGACGGTCGGGCCAGTTCCTCGAAACAAGCCGGCCCGGCGCGGCCAAGGCCGCTTCGGCGGTAGCGCGCTCCGACCTGACTCGCTTCAAGCCGGCTTCCAGACCCGAGATCCGGGCCAGGGCGGAGGCCGCCTTTCCGGGCGTTTCCGAATCAGAACAGGCGAAAACGCGCGCTACTCTCGCAAGGAGAACGGCAGCCTTGCGCCGCTCGGAGAAAGCCCTCCTTCCCGCGACGAAGATCACGCGCTGGCAGTCCTTGTTCTTTTCCGCCCGGACGATGCAGAGACTGCGGATCGCCTGGGTCGAATCAAGGTGGGTTCCGCAGCAGGGGGAAAAATCCGTTCCCGCTATCTCGACGATCCGCAGGTTTTCCTCCCCTTCGGGTGGAGCTTTCCTGAGGGGCATTCGAGCGGCATCCGCAGGCCCGCACTCGTGGACGATGACCGGAAGGTTCGCGGAAACGAGAACGTCGACTTCGTCCTCTACCCGGATGAGCGCATCGTCGTCCAAAGGGGAAACCGCAAGGTCGATGGTGGAGTACGCTTCGCCCAGATGAAAACCGACCGTCTCCGCGCCCATGAGACTCGAAAACACGGCGGAAAGGAGGTGCTGCCCGGTGTGCTGCTCGGCGTGGTCGCGCCGCCTCGTCCCGTTCACGGCGCATTCTACCGGACCTTCGCCCCCAAGCTCGCCGGAAAGGACATGCACGATCCGGCCGCCTTCCTCGAACACGGCTTCCACGGGAACTCCGCCGATCGTGCCCAGGTCGCAGGGCTGTCCGCCGCCTTCGGGATAGAAGGCGCTGCGGTCGAGGATGACTGCATGCTTGCCGTCAATGTCGATGCGTTCGGCGATCACCGCGGTGAATGCGAACGTGGAAGGTTCCGCGTAATAGAGGGGTATCGTGTGCATGGGCCGAATGTACCACGCGGAGGGAAGGCGGTAAAGCGGCAAGTCCGCCGTACACAGCCTTACCGGATGTCGAAGTACCGGCGCTCGATGTACGCGACGCGGTCCGCGGCTTCCTTCCAGTACTTGCTCCGGGGATACTCGTCGCGCACGCGCCGGTAGTTGGCATGCGCCTTGCGGATGTCCCGATAGGGGCCGTCGGATTCGTATGCCTTGGCGAACAGCATGAACAGCTCGTCGCTGCCCGCGGGATACAGGGCGAGGTAGCGTTCCAGCACGGCGATCGCGTTGTGCGGCCTGAGCGCCGCGAGTTCGTCGCGGGCATAGGCGAGAAGCGCTTCGGGCGTCCCGGGGACGGCATCCGGAGATATTCCCGCAGCGGAAGCGGCCGCCGCGGCCGTGGTTGGCACCGTGCTCGCAGGCGTTGTCACGGCCGCCGCCGGGGCTTGCGCCGGACTTGCCGGCGTTGGCGAAGAGGCGGGAGCGGCCGCGCCCGGAGAGGCGGCGGGCGTTGCCGAGGTTGAAGACGATGCAGCGGGGACCGCTCCTGCGACCGCCGCGCTCACGACGGAAACCTTGACGAGGCGGTCGTCGTTGAAGCCCTGGACCGGATCCTGGCGCTTGAAGCGGAGCCAGTAGTCCCCGATCCTTTCGGGAATGAAGGCGAACACGGCGTTGGAGCCTTCGAAGCGGCGGGAATCGTGGCGTATCCCTTCCCGCCCGTTGATCTCGCCGAGATAGGCCCAGCCCGAACCGGGCATCTGCACTTCGAACCGGGTCGACGCGACGACCGAAATTTCCTTCCAGCTCTGCGGCACCGGCGGCACGGCGGATTGCGCCCGGGCCGCGGCTGGGTCGGTCACCGGGGTTTTCGACGATGGCACCGGCGGCAGGTCCGCGGGTGTCCTGGCCGGGGTTTCCGCGGCCGCAGGAACGGCGGGTTTCTGCGCGACGGTATCGGCGGCCGCGGGTTTCTGTGCCGCGGGAGCGGAGGGCGCCGCTGCGGAAGGTTTCTGTGCGGCGGGAGCGGGCTGTGCGGCCGCCTGGGGCCGTGCGGGAGGAACCGCCTGAGGTTTCGCGGCAGCCGGCGGATTCTTCACCTGGGGAACCGGAAGCTCCGGCGCGACGGGGGCGGATGCCGCACGACCGGAGGCCGCCTGCTTCAGTTCGGGCGCGGGCAATGCGCCGACATAGACAAGGGCGAAGGACGCCCGCGCCGGCGGGCAGGCGACGATCGCTTCAGGCTGCGCGTCGGTCAACGCGTGCAGGACCGCGTCCTGGGCGGGGACGAGCGGGGCGAGAACCGACCGCACGAGGAGCGCGATCGCGGCAAATTTCCTACTCGATGCCGGAGAACAGCGCATCCAGTTCCTCGATATTCCGCTTTCGCGAGCCGGAGACGTCCATGCCGCCGACATCGATCCATTTCTTTTCGACATCGCTCCGATTATACCGGGTTTTCGGCGCGCGATCCAGCGGCCATCCCGGATCGAGCGGATCGTCGAAGGGCACCACCAGGGATTCGAGAATCTTCCTCGTTCGGGGATCGGCCGTCCCGCCGCCGCCCGAAATGGGTTTTGGCGGGATGTACGAAATCATGACGATGACGATGCAGACGCCGACGATCACCGCTATGACCGCCGGGACGATCAGCAGCATCGGGTTCCTGCCGACCGCATCCGAAACGGCTTTCCCCGATGCCGAAAGACGCTCGGATATGCCTGCCCGGGCCGCGGCTGCCTGGGGCTTGACCGGCTTCCTCGACTGGATGGAACCCTCAAGGATGCCGTCGACCTCGGGAATGCCGAAGGGATCCTCTTTCCCGCTCTCTCCGTGCTTCTTGCCCTTGCGCGGGCCCAGCTTTTG
The DNA here is from genome assembly GCA_026398615.1 of Spirochaetota bacterium. Taxonomy (GTDB): domain Bacteria; phylum Spirochaetota; class Spirochaetia; order Treponematales; family UBA12059; genus JAPLSN01. Next base: position 131,535 of record JAPLSN010000019.1, read on the forward strand.
CGCGACGCTCCCGAATTTGCCGGCCAGCGAGGCGGTGGTCGCGAATGCCTTCCTGAGGAAATCCAGCGCTTGCCCGAACAGGTCTGCCATGGGACGTCACTCCGCCATCTTGACAACCGACTCGTCGGATGCGTCACCGCGTCCCGTCCCGTCCGGCTCGGGCGGAAGTTCGCGCCCGAGCTCGTAATCGACTTCCTCGTCCATATCGTACTGCACGGGCTGAGGCGGGGCTTCGACGGGTTTGCCGTCGCTCCGTTCCAGGCGGATCGCGACGACCTTCGTGACGCCGGATTCCTCCATCGTCACGCCGAGGAGGGCATCGGCGCCTGTCACCGTCTTCTTGTTGTGCGTGATGACGATGAACTGGCTCGTGCTGCCGAATTCCCGCAGGAGGTTGACGAAGCGGATGACGTTCTGCTCGTCGAGCGCCGCGTCGATCTCGTCGAGGAAGCAGAACGGCGAGGGGCGGACCATGTACGTGGCGAAGAGGAGGCCGATGGCCGTGAGGCTTTTCTCGCCGCCCGAAAGGAGGGAGATGTTCTCGAGCTTCTTCCCCGGGGGCTGGGCGTAGATCTCGATACCCGACTCGAGCACGTGGTCCGGATCGACGAGCCGGAGCTCCCCGCGCCCGCCGCCGAAAAGGCGCCTGAACAGGTTATGGAAGTTCTTCTTGATCTTGTTGTAGGTGGCGACGAAAAGTTCGGCGCTTTCGGTGCGGATCTCCTCGGTGATGCGCCTGAGGTCCTCGCGCGCCTTGTGGAGGTCGGCAAGCTGCCCCGACAGGAAATCATAGCGTTCCTTGACCTCTGCATATTCCTCCGGCGCCATCAGGTTGACCGACCCGAGTTCCTTGAGCCTGGCCTTCCGTCCGGAAAGCCGTTCGCGCAGCTCCATGATGGGGTCGCGGACTTCGTACATCCGCTCCTCGAACTCGGACAGGTCGCGCGCGTACTGCTCGCGGAAATTGTCCTTCACGTTCCGTATCTCGGTTTCGGTCTGGGCGTTCGAGAGGTGCAGGCGTTCGAGTTCCGTCTGCGAGCGCCCGAGCCCGTCCATCTTCCTGCGGAGCTCGTCCTGCCGTTTCGTGAGGTCGGAGTTCTTGACCTTGATGTCGGACTCTATCCGCTCCAGCTCGGAGGTAAGGTCCCGTCCGCGCTTCTCTATGTCCGCGATCTCGCCGTCCAGTTCCTCTATCCGGCCGCGGGCTTCGCCGAAGCGCTTCTCCTCGATGAATATCTCGTTCTCGATCTCGCGGAGATAGCTCTCCTGGGCGGCGATCTCCCTGCGAAGCAGGGAAAGGCTCTCCTCGGCGGCCTGGGCCTGGGTCTGCATGCGGATCCGGTTGCCGCGCAGGTCCTCGAGCGTGCGCCGATACTCGTCGATCCGTTCCGCGAGCTTCCGGTTCTCTTCACGCGAGGTTGCGATGGCCTCGCGACGCTCCGTCACGCCCTGCTTGAAACCGGCGATCCGTCCGTCGACGGCCCGCTTCTTCGTGATGATGCCTTCCGGCGAGAGGAATTCGTCGATGAAGCCGGGCGTCGTCTTCTTGTATGCCTCGTAACGGACCTTGAGCTCCTCGGCGCGCCGGGCGGCGTCCGACAACGCGTCCCTGGCACGGGTGAGCATCGCCCTCGCCTCGTCGGCGGCATAGTCGGAAAGCTTCGAAAGATCGTCCATGACCGCGGCCCGGCCCGACAGGACCGAGGAGATGCCGGAGATGAGGGCATCGATGGCCTCTTCCGCCGACTTGCGCTCCTGCGAGGAATAGCCGGATTCCCGGAGGCGGGCGTCGAGCTCCCGGACGATGTCGTCCGTGATCGAGTCGAGCTCCTTCTGCGCGTCGGCGGACCACAGGTCGAAGTCGGCAATGCCCGCTTCGGCCCTGGCGATCGCCTGGTCGTTCCGGGAGACCTGCTCCTCGGCGGCCTTGATGCTGGATTCGAAGCCTTCGATGTTCTTTTCGATGTCGCGGACCCGGGCGCGAAGGGACCCAAGCTCGCCTTCCTTTTCCGCCTCGTCCTCCCTCGTGGACTTGAGGCGCTCATCGACGCCCTTCTTCCGGACGCCCGCCACCTGGATCTTGGACCTCGCATCGGCGATACGTTCCTCGAGGAGCTTGCGCTGCTTTTCCTTGCCCACCCGTTCCACGGCAAGCCCGTACACCGTCTTCTGGTGCTCGACGAGCCTGGCTTCCATCGAGTTGACGATGTCCAGGCTCTCCTCGAGTGCCGTGTTGATGAGGTCGATGTCGGCCTTGAGCCTGTCCCGCTCCGTGGCACGTTGCGCGATCTCCTCGTCCTTCCTGGCCTTCTCCTGGACGAAACCCCTGAGGCGGATCAGGTGCAGGTCGAGCTCGGCCTGGAAGATCTCGTCGCGCAGCGAACGGTACGAAAGGGTCTTCCCGGCCTGGACCTTCAGGGTGTCGTGGCTCCGCTTCACCTCGACGAGGATACCCTCGACCTGGCGCATGTTCTCCTCGGTGCGATCGAGCTTGAGCTCTGCCTCCCGGGAGCGGACCTTGTGCTTGGTGATGCCCGCGGCTTCCTCGAAGAGGTAGCGCCGGTCTTCTGGCTTGGACGACAGGATCTGGTCGATCCTTCCCTGCTCCATGACGGAATAGGCGCTCTTCCCGATGCCGGTATCCCAGAAGAGTTCGCGGATGTCCTTGAGCTTGACGGCCTGGGCGTTGATGAAATACTCGCTTTCGCCCGAACGGTAGAGCCGGCGCCGGATGGCCACTTCCGGCGCGTCGAGGTCGAGCAGGCCGTTCTCGTTCGTGATCGTCAGCGTCACCTCGGCCATGCTGAGCGCCTTGCGGGTTTCCGTGCCGTTGAAGATGATGTCTTCCATGGTTTCGGCGCGCAGGGAACGCGCGGATTGCTCTCCGACGACCCACTTTATGGAATCGACGACGTTGGACTTGCCGCAGCCGTTCGGCCCCAGGAGCGCGCTGATTCCGTCCGAGAACTCGATCAGCGTACGGTCGGCGAAACTCTTGAACCCCAGCACTTCAAGGCTTTTTAAGAACACTTATTTCCTCGTAGGATGAATACTTGCATGACGGCGACGACCCGCATGCGACACGGCCGCCCGTACATGCCATCGCCGGTCGAATCCACCCGGGATGCTAGCACGAAGCGTCGAGCCTCGGCAAGGCGATGGCTACATGCTATACTCCGGTTTCGATGGACGAAGACCGCATCAAGTACGCCCTTTCCCGCGCCCGCAACGAGCTTGAGCTGTCACGTATCTATCGCGCCCTCAGCAAGCGAATCCACCCCGACCTGGCGGGCGGTTCAGGCGAGCGCTTCGTCTCGCTCAATCGGGAATACGGGACGGCGCTGGCCGCGCTCAAGTCGGGCGGCGGAGCATCCGTCCGGCCTTCCCCGCCGCGGGACGACTTCGACCCTTACAAGGTGGTCCGCGAGATGGGGTTCCCCGCGGTGGAGGATCCCCGCGCCTGCATTTACCTGGCGATCAACCGCTACAAGAACGCGGGGCTCTACAACCGTAAGGTGAGGTCTGCGCCGGCTTTGCGGAAACGCAACGCGGCCATCCTCCGCACCGTCCTCTACTGGGCCCGGATCTACGATCCGGCCTTCGTCGAGATCTTCCTCTCCTGGGACCGGCGCCGCCTCGAAGGCCTCGCCACGACAGCCCTCCACCGGGCGGGGAGCGAGCTTCGCTCCAGGCTCGACATGGCGTACTCGCAGTTCATGGAATACCAGGAATTCGGACGCCCCATGACCGCTCAGCTCGTGCGGAGCAACCTCGACGACGCGCTGGAAACCATCGAGCTCTACCACCTGGACCGCGACGGCGCCAAGTTCTTCGCGCAATGGCTGCTCGCAGAACTGGACAAGCCCCCCTGCTTCGTCCCGGAGGGCGGGAGCTGACCACCGGCTATCGGTAGTCCGCCCGGACGAAAGCGCCGTAGACCGCCGTTGATTTAAAAGTTGGAAAGCAAGAAAGATTGCATTCGATATGGATATAGTGTATACTCTGGAGTGTGCACTGGAGGCCATATGGAAATCACAACGAAGGAATTGAGGATCCAACCCGGGAAAATAATTGACCAAGTAGTCAATGGACACGAAATTACCGTTACCTTCAGGGGGAAAGCTCTTGCTCGGATTGTTCCCATAATCAAGAAGGCGACGGTTGAAGAAAATGAGGAAATCTCCATATTCGGGATGTGGAAAGCTCATTCCGATGAATGCTCCGTGGAAGGCACGGTTAGAGAAATCCGAAAGGGGCGTCAGTTTTGATCATCGACACTGACGTCTTGATTTGGTACCTCAGGGGTGATGCCCGGGCCCGGAATGCAGTTGAAGGCCATATCCCTTTTTCCATTTCTGTCGTTACATACATGGAGCTCATCCAGGGAATGAAGAGCAAGGACGAGTTCAGGCTATTTCAGAAACAAATCAATAAATGGAATACGGACATAATTCAAATTGACAAAGAAATTTCATCTCGCGCGATGTTCTATGTTCAAGAATACGGTCCAAGCCATTCGATGATGCTTGCTGATGCCCTAATAGCGGCAACCGTGGTACAGAATGGCGAGAATCTGCTGACGGCGAATGATAGGCATTATAAGTTTATCCCAAATATTGAATGTTTGAAATTCAAACCGAATGCACCGGAGTGAGAGGAAGGGCAACCAGCAGGTTGTTGACAAAGCCCGATCTCCCCCGGATCTGCAAGAGTATGGTAGAATATCACCAGCATCCATGGGGCTGATTCGGGGATGCGGCTCCATCGTCAGGTTTTTAAACGTTGCCTGTAACGGGGGATAAGGATTGAGCACGTATGGGTAAGACATTCGAACAAAGCAAAGATGAAGTTTCGAAGCTGTGTCAGTACTTCGCCAATAACCGGCTGTCCTTCCTCGCCCCCGGAGTCAAGGAAGCCCATGTCCGCCAGTCGCTGATCGACCCGTTTTTCGAGGCGCTCGGCTGGGACGTGCGCAACGCCTCGATGAACGCGCCACAGTACCGCGAAGTCATCCCCGAAGACAGTCTGGACGTCGAAGGCCACCAGAAAGCGCCCGACTACACCTTTCGCGTCGGCACCTTGCCCAAGTTCTACGTCGAAGCCAAGAAGTGCGGAGTCAATATAAGCGCCGATCCCGCACCGGCCTATCAGCTGCGTCGTTACGGATTCAGCGCCAAACTCGTCCTGTCCATCCTGACCGACTTCGAGGAGCTGGGCGTGTACGATTGCGCCTCCCGTCCGCAGCCCGGCGACAAGGCCAGCCATGGCCGCATCCAGTATTTCGGGTTCAACGAGTATCCAGACCGTTGGCATGATATCTGGGACGTGTTCTCACGCGAGGCCGTCTGGTCCGGGACTTTCGACCAGTACGCCGCCTCCAAACGAAAGCGGGGCAGCTCCGAGGTGGACAGCGAATTCCTGAAGGATATCGAAGGCTGGAGGGATGTCCTGGCCCGAAACCTCGCCCTGCGAAACAGCGATTTATCGGTGGACGAGCTCAATGCCGCCATTCAACGTATCATCGACCGCATCATTTTCCTGCGCATGGCGGAGGATCGCGGACTGGAAGCTTACGGGCAACTGCTCAAACTCTGTGAGAACCCGGGTATCTACGAGCGTTTTATGAGCGGATTGTGCCGTAAGGCTGACGAGAAATACAACTCCGGCCTGTTTCACTTCCAGAAAGAACCCGGAATCTCCGATGCGCCGGACACGATAACGCCGCGTCTGGTCCTGGACGACCAGGCCATCAAACCCATTCTCCAAAGCATCTACTTCGAGCATGGCAGCCCGTACAACTTTCGCGTCATGCCCGTGGAAATCCTGGGTACGGTGTATGAACGCTTCCTGGGCAAGGTCATCCGCCTGACCGCCGGGCACCAGGCTAAAGTCGAGGAAAAACCCGAGGTGCGCAAGGCTGGCGGCGTGTACTACACCCCCGCCTATATCGTGAACTACATCGTCCAGAACACCATCGGCAAACAGGTTGAAGGCAAAAGCCCCGCCGATCTCGCCGGTGGTAAAACCACGCCTCCCTTCCGCGTGCTGGACATGGCCTGCGGCAGTGGCTCCTTCCTCATCGGAGCCTATCAGTTCCTGCTGGATCATTGCCTGGCTTGGCAACAAGCCAATGCCTCATCCAAAAATGCCAAGGCCGTTTATCAGAACGCCAAAGGCGAGACCTGCTTGACCATCGGCGAACGCAAACGCATCCTCACCACCCACATCTACGGCGTCGACATTGACCGCCAGGCCGTGGAAACCACCAAGCTTTCGTTGCTGCTGAAAGCCCTCGAAGGCGAAAACGACACCAGCCTCTCCCAGCAAATGCTTCTCATCCACGAACGCGCGTTGCCGAACCTATCGGACAATATCAAGTGCGGAAACTCCCTGATCGCCTCCGACTTCTCCATGATTCCCGAAGACCTCGTGCGCGTTCACGCCTTCGACTGGCCCGCGCAGTTCCCCGACGCAATGAAAGCGGGAGGCTTCGACGCTGTGCTTGGCAATCCGCCTTATGGTGCAGACTTCGACAAAGAGTCGGCTGCTTACATCCGAAACAAATTCCGCGCCGTCACAAACTCGCTTGACTCGTTCATCATGTTCGTAGAACAGGCTGGTAATTTGCTGAATCCCCATGGGTACTTCGGCATGATTGTTCCGTCAGGTTGGGTTTCGACGCCTTCGTCAAAAAAGCTTCGCGTACGATTCGCCGAACAATTTCGTCCAACGTCATTCGTTTCGCTTCCTTACGACGTATTCGATGGAGCATACATTGACACCATCATTGTAACGGCGCAGCGCTTAGTTTCTGGCATACTATGGACAGACTTGGAAGACACGACAGTTGACTTGGTCGTCTTTCCAATACGGAGGAAGGTCGAAGGCCAGAAAGATTTTGATGCGTTTAGAAAGGTGGGCAATTGCGCTGACTGGATTGGATCGCCCGAAAAAGAATTCTTGGTGTTGTCTTCCAAAGAGCAGGCAGCTTTGGTGAAGAAACTCAGGGGAAGTCCAACTACGTTGGACTCGGTGGTCGAAGTGATGCGAGGCATCGAAACCTATAATCCGCGTCCTGCTTAGGATTGCCGAAAGCCGAAGCGAGCATTCAATGGAGAGATGCTACGCTATGAGTTAGACCTTGGGCCGGAAGCATACGAAGGTTATCCACCTAACATCGAAAACGGAAAGCCAATCAAGTTCTTCAGCGGGCAGCGGATTCTGTTGCGTCAATTACTTAGCCGAAAATTCCGGCTACAAGCTGTGTATTCCGAGGAAGAATTTTTAACTAACCAATCCGTTCAAAGCCTTATTCCGCGAAACACGTTCCCAAACATCAAGTGTGTACTGGCCATCCTCAATAGTCGGCTTATCTCATGGTTCTTTTGCCAGATTAACTTGGTTGCTCGTCGCGACGACTTTCCAAAGACGATCATAAAGCAAACTCGTGAGCTTCCTTTCCCCAAGATTGATTCAAAAAAACCCTCCGATAAATCTCGACAAGACAAGCTGGTGTTTCTGGTGGAGAAGATGCTGGCGCTGACGCCGAAGCTGCGAGGAGCAACAGCAGAATCCGAAAAAGCCGCATTGCAAAGCGCCGTCACGACGACCGACGGGAAGATAGACCGGCTGGTGTACGAACTGTATGGCCTGACGGACGAGGAAATCAAAATCGTGGAAGGGGAAAGCAAATGATGACGAGGCTCAATAATCGCGTGGAGACGATGCGGAGGATCGCGAGCTTTATGCATCCCTTCATAATTTTTTGGAGCACCTGTGTCCATAATTGAATCACACCTCCAGAACAATACTGCGGAAGTTGATACGGCGAGCTATAGTTTCTATTTGTGGAAAGCCATCAACAACATGGCCGCGCATGATCCAGAGTTGCGCTCATCTCTGAATCGAAACGCGCTTTCTTGGCGGATAATACTACATTCGCTGCAAACAACCACGTTCATAGCTTTGGGTCGACTCTTCGACACTGATAAACGTTCGCTAACGACCCGTTCACTGCTGATAGAATGCTCCCAAAATATAGAGGAATTCTCAAAACCCCGATTGACTGAGCGAAAGGTGGCTGCTGGTCTCGATCCGGCCCTGCTCGAAGATTACATGACTCGAACCTATGAGCCCTGTCCCGCTGACTTTGAGTCGAAATTGAAAAAACTCGATGGGTGGAGCAAAGTCTTCAGAGACAGGTATCAGCCAATCAGGCATAAGCTTTTTGCACATCGGGATGTGGAATATTTAGGTAAAGAGGATGATCTTTTCGGTCAAACGGACTTCATGGAAATTGAGAGCATGCTTGGCTTCTTGCACGCAATTGATCGCTTTATTTGGGAACTCCTTAATAACGGAGCCAGACACGAGTTGAATTACTTTACCTTTCCGGATGAGGCGCGAGTGTTGAAAGACGGGCAATCACTTCTGCAGACACTCAGTAAGAGTCAATTCTCGCACACCCACCGCACCGCCCAGGGCGGTGGACATCCTCGCGCTTGACCGGGCGACCGTCAGTCGATGGGAATCGACGCCAAGGAAATGCGCGCGTCTTCGGCGGTCAGTTCGTGGAAGGTGGTT
>JAPLSN010000020.1 GCA_026398615.1 Spirochaetota bacterium
ACGGGCGCTCTGGTGCTGGGGAACGATGCCGGGGACACGCTGACCTTCACCGGGGGCCTGGACACGGCGGCATGCAGCGGTACGAGCGTTGCGGGGATCGTGCAGACGACGGCGACGCAGATGGACCTCGGGGCGGTGACGTTGACGGCCTCGGCGAGCTTGAGGAGCACGACGGGCGCGATGAACCTAGCGTCGGTGACCGACGGGGCCGGCAGTTTCACGCTGAGCCTTGGGAGCGCGGCGCAGACGGGGACGGTGACGATCACGGGTGATGCGACATTTGCCACGCTTGCCACGTTCGCAAGCGCGTACGGTATGCAGCTGCAGGGCACGACGACGACGATCGACACCGACACGACGTTCCAGAACACGGGCGCTCTGGTGCTGGGGAACGATGCCGGGGACACGGTGATGTTCACCGGGGGCCTGGACACGACGGCGGCGGGCGGTACGAGCGTTGCGGGGATTGTCAGGACGACGAACGCGCAGATGGACCTTGGGGCGGTGACCTTGACGGCCTCGGCGACGCTGCGCAGCGGGACGGCAGCGCTCAACGCGGCATCGGTGACGGACGGGGCGGGGAGCTTCACGCTGAGCCTGGGGAGCGCGGCGCAGACGGGGACGGTGACGATCTCCGGGAACGCGACGGTAGCCACGCTGACGACGTTCGCGAATGCGTACGGGATACAGCTGCAGGGCACGACGACGACGATCGACACTGACACGACGTTCCTGAACACGGGCGCTCTGGTGCTGGGGAACGGCGCCGGGGACACGCTGACCTTCACCGGGGGCCTGGACACGACGGCGGGTCCGGCATCCTTGGGCGTGGCCGGGACGATCAACACGACGGGCACGCGGATGGATATCGGGGCGGTGACGCTGATCGCGGCAACGACCCTGGATACCGGGAACGCCGCTGGCGGAATCCTCAATGTAGGAGCCGTGAGCGGAGCCTTCGGATTGACGCTCGACTCCGGAGCAACGGTCGGTACGACGATCGGTCTGGCCTCGAAGGCTGATTTGACCGGCGGTCTGACGATACGGGATGCAGGGGGGCTTGCGACGATCGGCGCGGTAGGAGCGACGACACCGGGAACGGTGACGATCACGGACAGCCAGGCAGGGGTGACGTTCAGCGCCGGGGTGACAGCCACGACGTTCACGATCACGGATACCGCGGACGCGCAGACAGTGACGTTTGCCGACGGACAGACGGTCAGCCTGGGCTCCCTGGTGACCTTCGCTCCGCTATATAACGTGACGATACAGTCAACGAGCTTCGGAGTGACGGCGGACACGACGTTCCAAAACACGGGCGCTCTGGTGCTGGGGAACGATGCCGGGGACACGCTGACCTTCACCGGGGGCCTGGACACGGCGGCATGCAGCGGTACGAGCGTTGCGGGGATCGTGCAGACGACGGCGACGCAGATGGACCTCGGGGCGGTGCCGGTGACGCGACATTTAGCGATCTCTTGACCTTTGCTACAGCATATCAACTCACCATGCTCGGCAACTGTACCATCGATAACGCGGTAAGCTTCCTTAACACCGGCAACCTCACTCTCGGGGATGCCGTCGGCGATGTGTTCACTTTTTCTGGCGGAATGACTTCGATCGGAGCGGGTACCAATACCTTCCAGGGCACCGTCGCGACCGATGGAGGCGCTGGTCATGACGTCAATGTGGATGACCTTTCCGTCGGCGCAAATGGACTGATACTCAACACGGCTGGCAGCGGTAACCTGAACTTTACGGGCACGATGACGGTGAGCGCAGCAGACCTGTCGGTTGCCGCCGACCAGGTAATCGCCCCGGCTGGCACCATTTCGGTCGCCGTTGCCAGGACTGCGACGATCGCAGCATCAGCCGATATTACCCTCGGCACCGCCTCCATCGCTGGCGCCAACACGAACGCCGCGACCGCGAGCGACACGGGCGCTCTCATGAACGGCAGGCTTGATGTCGGAGATTCCAGCTTCACCATTGCGACCCTGGCGAACGATGGTATATTCAGGTTGACAGGGAACTCAGGCGTTACGCATACGATAACAAATGTTTATACGACTTCCGGCATCATCGAATACTACGGTGCGGGAGGGACGGTGTACTCGGATCTGAGGGCCGGCTTGACGGACTATTATCACCTAAGGATAAACGGAACGGCTTTTGCGGACAAGTTCGAACTCAATGGCGTCATCGGCGTGGCGGGTGATGTCATCATCGATGGGGGAGTCCTCGACGTTTCTCCCGCCAACCACCAGATCTCGGTAGCGGGCAACTGGAGGAACACGGTACCCGAAGCGAGCTACATCGCTTTCGACGCGCGTCAGGGAACGGTGGACTTTTCCTTGTCCACTGCTGCTCTCGTCGAGAATCTAGGCCTGACAGTCCGGATCTACGGCGACAACTACTGGTGGATATTCTATTGCCACGTCAACGGGGCAACGATCCTCTTCGAGAACAACAGGACGCAGCACATCCTGGCGATTTCAGGACTCATATACGGCCTCTTCGACGTAAGGGCCGGATCCTGGCCGCAGAGCATCGTGCTCAACCGCATGACATCGGGAGCGGATCCGACCATACCCACGCCTTTGCAGCCGGGCGATGATGGACTGTTCTGGTTCTTTGACCTCATGCCCAACGCCAAGCTTGAGATGGCTTTCGTGGATGTGCATTACAGCAACGCACGCAGCAACCCGGTAAACATACCGGGCGACGTCCACGCCGGCTATCAGAGCCCATACCCCTATTTCAACTTCAAGTGGCTTTCCAAGCTCTACGCCATCTACAGCTACACTGAGGACGGTGATTATGATGGCAAGATCGACAGGATCAGGGTAACTACCGAGACCGGCGTGGGTCAGTTCAGGTCCGCTCCCTGGACCCAAGACTTCGGCGGTTTCGACGTGCAGGTAGAGGGTTACGAAATCGACAGGAGCAAGGGGGACTATAACGGCTTTGAGCTGCCACCCACGTCTTCAAAAACCCTTTACATCCATCTCGTCGAGAAACCGTACCTCGACAGCGGTGTCATCCCGCGATGGAGGGTACTCCGGAATACGACGCTCAAGGACTCAGGAGGGACGGGCAAGCTTTTCGGCACTCTCGAATACGTATCGGCCGGTATGAACATCGATTGGATGACCCCCGGCGACACGTCATGGCCGAGGATCGGGTATACCCTCGCTGTACCCAGGCATCCCGAACAGTTCATCCATCTCTCCGAAGGAGTGGTCACGGCAGGAGGCATCACGCCCAGCGGTCCTGATCTCGGTTTAACTGGTCCCGCGACTTGGTCCTCTGGGTCAGCTCCCTCCGTGGAGGAGGCGGTCGGACCCGGTCCTGCTCATACGTCCGCACAACTCGCCGCGGGCTTAACCGACATGACTCTCACTGGTACGCTCAAGGACTTGGGTACAGCTCCGGCGTGGCATGTACCCTTCTATGACGCGCTCGTCTCCGGACCTGATATGCCCCGATATCCGCCCTCCAATGGCTACGTGGGAGACCCGGATTCCTGGGTCATGGCGTTGTCGAACGGGACGATTGACAGGCCGGACTTCGAGCTCCAGCGCGGCGGCGCCGAGCCGAACACCCACCGCGTTTCCGACGTCCTCGTCTCCCTGCCGCCGACGGCGCCCATCGTCCCGGCAATCGCCGAACCCTTCTTCATCTGGCCCGTGTGGGCGAAGAACGATTCCTACATCGGGCTGCCTTCCGGTACCGACCTGTGGACGCCCGGGCAGGCCGAGTCGCTCACGATCGGCTTCATCCGGGCCTTCGACGGCACGCAGTGGCTGCGCGACCAGGATTTCAGCCTGCAGGCGCTCAATGGCCCTGTCGTGGGCGGACCCTTCACCGATTTCGGCATCCCGTCGATCGTGTACGACTCCAACGTGGCGTCGCTCCTCGTCGGGTCGGCCTCGGGAACCTGGCTGCCGACGCATGGCGAAGTCGACTTCTCGGGCATGGATGGCTACCCCGACACGGCGGTGTCGACCAAGGCCGCGCTCGAGGGCGCGCTGCCGGGGAACGGGCTGTGGAACTGGAAATTTTCAGCTTCCGACCCGAAGGTGTTCAGCGTCGCGAAGTTCGACTTCTTCTTCCACATGGCTTCGTCGCCTGCTGACCTCTACGTCGGGCGGCTCTCCATCCCGACGACCGCGACGGCCATCCCCGCGAACTGGTACAGGCTCGTCCGTCCCTTCTCCTTCGACGTGCACGACATCAAGGCGCAGAAGGGCGGGGTGACGGTGCTCAACAACGTGATCGACCCGACCAAGGGGGAACGGGTCAGGCTGAACTACACGGTCGACAAGGAAGGTCCGGTGACGGTCACCGTCTTCACCCTCGACGGCGACGTGGTGACATACCTCTATAAGGGAAAGCGCTCGCCGGGCGATTACACGGAAAACTGGAACGGCCGGAACAATTCGGGCGCCGTCGTGGCTCGCGGCATCTACTTCATCAGGGTAGTGGGACCGGGCTTCGACGAGATCCGCAAGGTGATGGTCGTGAAGTGAGCCACGAAGGACGCGAAGGGTACGAAGGAAGAGATAGGGTAAAATAGGATAAATCGAAGGAGTCGAACAAAGATGATCTTCGAGCCTTGTGGAAGAAGCCTGGGCCGTCGGACTCGGCGCACGCTTGGGAGCGGCAGCCGGCGGCGTCTGAAACGGCGCGGCGTGCCGGGGGACGAATCCGACCGCAGCCACACCATGGAAGGCTACACGACGGGTGGCGCAATAAACAGGGGTCGCTCCGCCGATCCCTGTTTATTGCGCCAGGACCCGTCCGGGATGTCCCATTGGAACGCCCTGTCGCCGCATCACCTTCGATCAGATGATACGGTGATTACCATCACAACCTGATCAGCTCGTAGTCGTTGGAGCCGAGCCCGATCGCTTCGCCGTAGACCAGCTGGACTTCGCCCCGCGTTTCGTGATGGAAGGCGGCGAACTTGTCGACGCCCGGTCCCGCCTTGCCTGAGACCGGTGAATTGGACGGGACCTCGGCGGCTTTCACGAGTTCGAAAGCGGCGCGGTCGATGGCGACCGGGTCCGTCGACGCCAGGATGCCGATGTCCGAAACGAGCGGGATGTCCGACCAGGGGGCGCAGTCGCACTCGGGCACCACGTCGGTGACGAAGGTCAGGTAGACGACGCGCCCTTCCTTGCCTTTCACCGCGGCGAAGGCGTACTCGGCCAGTTTTTCCGTGAACTCGACGATCTCCACAGACCAGTCCATCGCGATGGATTTGGGCGGGCAGAAGAGCGAGCATTCGCCGCAGCCGATGCACCGCGCCCTGTCGATGACCGCCTTGGCGGAACCTTCCTGCGTGGCTGCCCCGACGGGGCAGACTTCCGCGCACTTCCCGCAGGCCACGCAGCGGTCCTGCCTCACGAAAAAGCGGCAGGAATGCTGCTCGCGCTTGCCGGCCGCGGGCGCGCAGCCCATGGCCAGATTCTTGATCGCCCCGCCGAACCCTGACATTTCGTGCCCCTTGAAATGGCTGATGACGATCAGGGAATCCGCATCGACGATGCTCCCCGCGATCTTGGCTTTCTGGAACCATTTTCTGCCGATCTCCACCTCGCGCCAGTCGTTGGAACGGAGTCCGTCCGCGATCAGCACCGGGGCGCCCGCCACCTCGGGAACGAAACCGTGGAGCGCGGCGGTTCCCAGGTGATCGACCGCGTTGGAGCGCTGGCCTGAGTACAGGGTGGCGGTGTCCGTGAAGAAGGGCTTGGCGCCCAGGGCTTTCGCGGCATCGGCGACCTTCCGCGCGAACACGGGACTCACGTAGGAATCGTTCCCGACTTCGCCGAAATGGATCTTGATGGCGGACAGGTCGCCCGGGCGAAGGGCGCCCGAGGCCAGGACCTTCTCCATGAGCATGGCAACCTTGGAAACGGTATTGCGCTTGTCGGAGCGCGCTTTCATGTCGGTAAACCAGACGGGCACGGGCATCGCGGTCTCCTCGGTGGCATGGTGAAACGCGGCGCCTTTCGAACACCGCTTGGGCTCACTATAGGGAAACGCCTTTCCTTCGTCCACCGTTCCCGGCGCATGGTTTCTTTCCTGACCATTCACTGGCGAACTTGCGTTTCTACCCGCGGACGGCTACAATTCTGCATCGTGGAAGAGGAAAAACCTCCCGACCCAGCCGAACTCGGCCGCATCATCGGCATCGTCAACAAGGCCATCGGCATGTGGGAGCGTGAACCGGAGACGGCGCTCACCCTCGCCAGGACGGCGGCCGAGGGCATCCTCCGGCGTGTCTTCATCCGCCACGTCGGACCGAGTCCCGGCAAGCAGATGCTCGACCAGCTCATCCAGAAATGCGTCGAAAAGGGCGGGCTTCCCGACCACATCCAGCCGGACTTCCGCGCCGTGCAGGTCTACGGCAACCTCGGCGCGCATTACCACGACGTGGACCCGCGCTCGCGGCTCGGCATCAACGTCAAATCCTGCCTGCTCGCCCTCAGGTCCATCGCCGTCTGGTTCTGCGACGAGTACGGCGACGGCCTCGCGCCCGAGCTGGTCGAGGTGGACGAACAGAACGGTCTATGTCCCTGGTGCAAGGGCCTCGTCAAGTCGGAGTGGGAGCACTGCCCATCCTGCGGCAAAGCCCTCAAGGTGCGCTGCGGCCGCTGTTCCGCGTTCGTCAACGTGGAGATGCGCTACTGTCCCTCCTGCGGACGCAGGGTCGAGATCGAAGCCCTGGCGCGCGATCCCGGGCAGGGTCGAGAATCCGCGGCGTCCGGTCTCCGTCCGGCGGACACGGGTGAAGGCATTCCGGGCGATGCCGGGGCTGCCTCGCTTCCGGTCCGCCCCGACGACCACGACCAGATCAGGCGGGAAACCGAGGAACGCCTGCGGCTCGAGTTCGCCGAGGCGCTCGTGCGGAAGGACGCGGAATCCATGCGGCGAGACGAAGCCCAGAAACTCCGCTGGCTGGACGAACGCCGCCGCGAAGAGGGGGAACGAAAGCAGGCCGACGATGAAGAACGCGTCCGGCGCGACGGGGAAGAGCGCCTGGCCGGGGAACGGCTCACCCGGATCGTGGCGTCCGGCGAGTGCGCCACCTTCCTCAGGCGAACCGGCGGGGCATGGACCGTACGGCAATGGGGCGAATTCCGCGACGACATCTGGAAACGCTTCGGCGAGATCGACGAGGACCTTCTCGAGGGTGCGGTCCGTGGGGAAAAGACCGTACGAGGCATCGAGCACCGGGAATCGCCTGTGGCTGCAGCGATGTCGAAAACGGGCGCAACGAGACCGGGCGCGTCCAGGGATTCGGGGTTTTTCGTGACCGTGCGCGGCGGTTCCTTCCGCATGGGCGACGCAGGCGGATCGGGCGACGAGGACGAACGGCCCGTCCATGAGCTGACCGTGTCATCCTTCCTTATCGCGCGCTGCCCCGTGACGGTCGGGGAATTCAGGGCTTTCGCCAGGGCTTCCGGGTACCGGACGACCGCGGAACGGGGCGGCGGCGGATTTGTGCGTTCGCCGAAGGCGTGGGTCAGGAAGCGGGACGCAAGCTGGAAACGGCCGTATTTCCAGCAATCCGACTCCGATCCCGTCCTGGCCAGCTGGTACGATGCGGTCATGTACTGCGTCTGGCGCAGTTCGGCCGAAGGCTTTTCCCCCGCATACCGTGTCGATGACGCGACGCCCGACGAAGGCAACCTGAATCCGGGGGATCCGTGGAAGTGGACCGTTCACTGCGATTTTGCCGCCGACGGATACAGGCTTCCCTGCGAAGCCGAATGGGAATATGCCGCCCGCGGCGGAACCCTGTCCAAGGGCTGCGTATACGCGGGGTCGAACGACGCGCTCGCGGTCGGCTGGTTCGAGGGGAACGCCCTCGGAATCACGCACCCGGTGGGGAGGAAAGCGCCCAACGAACTCGGCTTGTTCGACATGAGCGGCAATGTCTGGGAGTGGTGCCAGGACTGGTTCGACGAGCGCTATTACCAGGAAAGCCCGGCGACAGACCCTCGGGGGCCGGCGAGCGGCGAGTACCGGAGCCTGCGCGGCGGCGCGTGGAGTTCGACCGCGGGCTGGCTCCGCGTCAGCGACCGCTATGGCGGACGGCCGGGCGATTTCTATGGCGAAAACGGGTTCAGGATCGCCAGGCGCGTCCGGGGTCCGCAATGATTCGCCTTGACATTACAGCGAGAAATGCTAAAGTGATGGTATATAAAACGGTTTAGTTGCGAAAAGCCCGAAATCGGCCTTTCGTCCACAACTCGACCCCGGGAAGTCCAGATGCGTGTCACCATCACCGATATCGCACAACGGGCGGGCGTTTCCAAGACGACCGTGTCGTTCGCGTTCAACGATCCGTCCAAGATATCCAAGGCTACGCATGACCGCATCATGAAGATCGCCGCCGAGTACGGGTACATACCCGACCCGGTCGCGCGGACCCTCACCAAAAAACGGATCGGGGCCCTCGGGATACTCCTGCCCCAGTCCATCACGGAATCCTTCAAGAATCCCTACCTCATCGAGATGATCAGGGGGATGGGCGACGCGTGCGAGGAAGGTGATTTTTTCCTGACCGTCCTCCCGCCGGTCAAGGGACGCATCGTCGACGCGGCGCGCAAGGCCGCGGTGGACGGACTCCTCACGATCGGCGTGGGCCCGGACACCCAGATCGTGGAACTCGTCCGGAATCGCCATATTCCCTTCGTGACGATCGACGGGAGCGCGTCGACGGGAATCGTGAACGTCGGCATCGACGATGAAAAAGCCGCCTACGACCTCATGCGGCACGTCATCTCGCTCGGTCACCGCAGTATAACGGTGGTGGAGCTCAAGAGCGCCACCTTCAATCTTCCCGAAGAACGCTTTTCCTACGTCCGGGACCGCCGCATGGCCGGATTCGACCGCGCCTTCCGCGAAGTCGGCCTGTCGTTCGCCGACCCGCGGATCACTGTCTGTGCCACGGAGTGCACGATCGAGGGCGGCGAGCTTGCCGCCGAAGCCCTGATGGCGTCCAGGCCCGGTTCTCCCACCGCGGTCGTGGCCATGTCGGACATCGTCGCGATCGGGATCTGCGTCGCCTTCCGCCAGCACGGGATGCGCGTCCCCGAAGAAGTATCCGTCGTCGGCTTCGACGACATCCCCTTCGCGCGTTTCAACATTCCCCCGCTCACCACGATACGCCAGCCCGGGTACGAAAAGGGCTACGAGTCGGCGCGGCTTGTCCGCAGCGTCCTCGAAGGCGGGACGGCGACCGACCTCGCCTTCGAAGCCACCCTCGTGATACGGGAGTCGAGCTCGGGTCCCCGCGGGAAACCCGGGGCGTGAACCCCAGGGAATTCGAAGCCTTCCTCGGCTGCGCGGACAGGCTCTCCTTCCTGGAAGCCTGGCTCGCCGCCCGGGGGGTGGCGACGAAGAGGACGAGGATGGGCGCCGCCATTCACCTGGTGGCGCGCTTCGGCAAGGAAGCTTACGGCAAGGACGCTGGCGGCCGGGACTCGCCGGTCAGGCTCTTCGCGGCGCACTACGACAGGGCGCCCGGAACCCCCGGCGCCCTCGACAACTCAGGCGCCTGCGCCGCGCTCGCGGCCCTCGCGGTCGAGCTGGCCGGGGACTCAGGCAGGCGTTTCGGCCGGCACGACGTCGTCATCATCTTCACGGACGCCGAGGAACTTTCGGAAGGCGGCCTCGTCGACCAGGGCGCCTACGGCATCGCTCGGGCTTTTACCGGCTCCGGTGCCGTCCCGACGGTCATCGTGCTCGACGTCGCGGGCCGGGGCGATACGATACTCGTTTCCGATTCGGCGGTGGCCTTGGCCAGGGAACGGGCAATGCGCGCCGGAACCCCGGAAGCCGCGGCGGTAGCCGACCGCGCCGCTTCCCTGGCCGCGAACGCGTGCGGGATACTCGCCTGCGCGGGCTTTCGCGTCCTGTCGGTCCCGCTGCCCTATTCCGACGACCTGGGATTTTCCGTGGCAGGCATCCCGGCCGTCGTCCTTTCCGTCCTGCCGTCCACTGAAGCCGACGCTTACGCGGCCGCCATGCGGGGCGCTCCGATCCCGCGCGGAGACTGGGCATCCATCCTCAAGTCGGCCGGGACGTCCTTCCCTCCGACCTGGAAGCTCCTCCACACCGCCTTCGATGACGCGTCCGTGCTAGAAGAATCGACCGCGGTCCTCGTCGGCCGGGTCCTGGAACTCCTGGTCCGTTCGCGCCCCTGATACCACGCCGATCGTCTTCCGCTTGCCGACGCGGAGCGCCGTGCCGACAATGAAAGGGTGAAGACCTTCATCGCAGCGGCAGCGGCCTTCGTGATGGTCGCGGGAATCCACGCGCTCGACCTGACCCTTGTGCCCGGCGACCTGCGCATCGACCAGCTGGGCGACGGCGGGTACCACCTGTACATCCGCGCCAAGCCCGGGATCGCCTGCGTATTGCTCACCGAGACGACCAAGGACCCCGCCCTCAAGGCGGACAACTACGCGTACCGCGCCAGGGAATGGAACCCGGTCAACGGGGATGAAAAACGGCTCCTCAACGGCGGGTTCCTCCCGCCGGGCAGCAAGCTCTTTTCGCTCATCGATTCCACCCCGGAGGCCGATCCGGTCTTTGGCACCGCGTTCCACGTCTTCATCCCCTGGGTCGTCGAATTCGGTTACGAATGGTCCCGGCACGGCGAAGTCTTCCTCTCCGACGGGACCTTCGTGAACCTGCGGACTTTCGAAAAACCCTATGGGGACTATGCGGGCGCCTTCAAGGACAATCCCTACCTGCTCCGCCTCACCCAGCGGCCCTTTCCGAGGCCGGTGGAAAAACCGCCGGATAAGCCGGTCGAGACGCCTCCGGAAACGCCGCCCGAGCCGCAGCAGGAACCGAAGGCCGCCACGAAGCAGGATGAACCGGCTCCCGGACTATATATGGAAGACACGGTCAAGTCCTTCACGGGGATAGCCGAAGCGGGCAAGGGCATCGTCAAGTATTCCTCAGGCGAAGCCGATATCGCCGACAAGCTCGGGGAAATCCTGGACCGGGCCAAGGGGAAGAGCGTCGACCTCGTCGTGTGCATCGATACGACCGACAGCATGAAGGACGATATCGAAGCCGTGAAGACCGCCATCCCGGAAATGGTCGCGAAGCGGCTCGCGGGCTTCACCTCCTTCCGGCTCGGAGTCGTGCTCTACAAGGATTATTTCGAGGATTACGTGGTGCGCCGCTACGATTTCACGACCGACGTGCAGCAGTTCACGACCTGGGTAAGCTCGGTGCGCGTCCAGGGCGGCAGGGACATCCCCGAAGCCGTGTACGAAGCCCTGTACGAATCTCTCAATGGTTATCCATGGGGCGCGGAAGCCAGGATGGTGGTCCTGGTGGGCGACGCGCCCCCGCATCCCATCCCTCGCGGCAAAATCGACCGCTTCATGGTTAATGACGCCGCGGCCCGGCTCGGCGTGGAGCTGGATGTGATCATACTGCCCCACTGATGATTGATGGCTTGCATGGCGTCCGGGATTGGTATATCATTTCGCTCAGTATCGTCCGGAGAGGTATGTATTGAAGGTACGACAGAGGGCAGAACCCCTTGAACTTCTGGGTGCCCGGTGGATGGCAGCCCTTTCCTGCGGGATGGTGACGTTCGCCCTCATCGTGTCCCTCTCGGGAGCCTTCAAGGGAGAAGCGGGAGACGGCCAGGGATCGCTGGATCTCGCCGCGGTCAGCCTGGAAAATCCCGCCGACCAGGCGGAAACTTTCGAAGAGGGACTGTTCTATGTCTCCTACCGCGTCGCCAAGGGCGATACGATCTCCGAACTCGCCCAACGCTTCAATGTCTTCCCCGATTCCATCATCAGTTTCAACGGCATCAAGCAGGCCAAGAGCCTCCAGATCGGCCACTATCTCCGCATCCCTTCCATGAACGGCATCCTTTACACGGCCAAGCCCGGCGACACCGTGGAAAAGGTGGCCGAAACCTACAAGATTTCCCCCGGCCGGGTGAGGGACGCCAACGGGCTTTCCTCCGGCATCCTCGTCTCCGGTTCGTCGGTGTTCCTCCCCGACGCGCGTTTTCCCAACCACGTCCTCAACGAGATCAACGGCGACCTCTTCCGATGGCCGGTTCGCGCCAACATCACCAGTTGGTACGGCTGGCGCAACGATCCTTTCTCAGGTTCGCGAATCTTCCATAACGGCGTGGACCTGGCGGCGCCCACGGGCACCCCCGTGTTCGCGGCGATGGACGGGGTCGTGAGCCAGATAGCGTATACCACGATTTCCGGCAACTTCATGATGATCCGGCACGCGTCCGGCTATTCCTCCTTCTACGGACACCTGAGCTCGACCTTCGTCCCGGTCGGCACGAAGGTGGGTGTCGGCGCGAAGATCGCGGCCGTCGGGAATTCCGGGTACAGCACGGGCAGCCACCTTCATTTCACCGTGTTCAAGTACGGCAGGACCATCAATCCCATCCCGCTCCTGTTTTGAAGCCCCGGAGCCGATTTGACTAAGGCGCCGCTTTGGGGTACCATCCAGTCGGCATGAAGCAGTTTTCGGGCATTCCGGCATCACCAGGCATCGCGATCGGCCGTGCTTTCGTCTTTTTCGACGACGAAGGCGTACAGGTACCCTCGTACAGCATTTCAGCCTCCGACGTCGGGTCCGAGTGGAGCCGGCTGGTCATCGCGATCGACAAGGCCAAGGTCGAGGTGGAACTGCTCAGGGACCGTGCACGCGACGAGATGGGCGACGAACAGAGCGCCATTTTCGATGCCCACCTCCTCATGATGCAGGATCCCGACCTGTTCGAACGGATGGAATCCTCCCTCAAGTCCAACTTGCGCAACATCGAGTGGGTCATACTCCAGCTCGAGCAGGAACTGGTCCAGCAGCTGTCGGAAATCGACGACCCCTATATCCGCGAGCGGACCTCCGACATCCATGACGTCTCGAAGCGGATACTCAACCACCTGCTCTTCCGCGAACGCATGACCCTCGACGATCTCAAGGATGACGTGGTGCTCGTCGCCCACGACCTGCTGCCGAGCGATCTCATCTCCATGAACCGCGACCACGTCAAGGCCATCGTCATGGACCAGGGGGGAAGGACGAGCCACACCGCCATCCTGGCGCGTGCCTTCGAGGTTCCGGCGGTGCTCGGCCTCGGCAACGTCATGAAGTCCCTGCACGCCGCCGATCTCCTCATCGTGGACGGCAAGAGCGGAATCGTCATCGTGGAACCCGACGATGCCACCCTGGAACTCTACGAAGGGATGCGCGACCGCTTCATCGAACGGGAGCGAACGCTGATAGCCGACGCCCTGGATATCGTATCCACGAAGGACGGGAAACGCGTTTTCCTCAAGGCCAACATCGAGGTGCCGGAGGAAGCCCGGGCCGCCCTCCGCAACGGCGCGGACGGCGTCGGCCTTTTCCGTTCCGAGTTCCTCTTCCTCCAGCCGGGCAGGGTGCCTGACGAAGACGAGCAGACCCGCGCCTATTCCGAAGTCCTCCAGGTGATGAAGGACCGCCCGGTGACGATCCGCACGCTCGATCTCGGGGGCGACAAGGCGCTGGCCGAACTCACCGATTATTCCGAAAAGAATCCCCTGCTCGGGTGGCGGGCCATCCGCTTCTGCCTCTCCCGCCAGGATATCTTCCGCACCCAGCTCCGCGCCATCCTGCGGGCGTCGGTACACGGCGACGTCCGCATCATGTTCCCCATGATCTCGGGCGTGGAGGAACTCGAGCTGTCCCTCGCCCTCCTCGGCCTCGCGCGCGAGGATTGCGACAAGCGGGGAATCCCGTACCGGAAGGACATTCCCACGGGCATCATGATAGAGATTCCGTCCGCTGCCATGACGAGCGACATCCTGGCGCAGCACGCCGATTTCTTCTCCATCGGGACGAATGACCTGATCCAGTACACGATTGCCGTGGATCGCGGCAACGAACGGGTGGCCTACCTGCACCAGCCCTTCCACCCGGCCGTCCTGCGGCTCATCCAGCGCACTATCGACGCGGCCCACGCGGCCGGCATTTCCGTGGGCTTGTGCGGCGAGATGGCCGCCGATCCCTACGCGGCCATCGTTCTCCTGGGTCTTGGCCTCGACGAATTCTCCATGTCGGGGGTCAGCATCCCCGAGACCAAGCGCCTTTTCAGGGGCGTCCTGGCGGCGGATGCCCGCGTCATCGCCGGGAAGGTCATGACGATGACTTCCCCCGCTGAAATCGAAGGATACCTCAAGACACGGATCGACGCGGAATCCGGCACCCTGCGCTGACTGAAGAAAGACCGTCGATCCACGACAGGCGGAACGCTCTCAGGCGCGCCCCGCTATCACCTCCAAGGAAATGAACATGAAAGAGACCCGCCGACCCGGCAAGCCCGCGGTCCGCACGAAAACGTCCAGGTCCCCCGGCGCCGCGAAGGAAAACCCCGCGCGCGAGCGCGGCGGTCCGCGGAAAACCCCCGCGGACCGGGAGAAGACGGCAGCCGCAAGAAACAAGGCCGCGAAACCCGTCGCGTCCAGGCCCGAGGGCGGAAAGATGGGGAGGAAGAAGGCGTCGATCGAAGCCGCCGCCTCGTCGATGGCAACGGTCGCTCCCGAGGCGGATGACGTTCCCAAGGGTCGGACCCGGTACCGGAACCTGCCCGTCGTGGCGGTCGTGGGCCGGCCGAACGTCGGCAAGTCGACGCTGTTCAACCGCATCCTCAGGCACCGCAAGGCCATCACCGATCCGACCCCCGGCGTCACCCGCGATCCCATCGAAACCGTGTGTTTCCTTCCCGACAGCGGGAAGCGCATCCTGCTCGTGGACACGGGCGGCTACAAGGTCGACCGGGAAGAAATCGACGAGCTCGTGGCCGAGCGAAGCCTGCGCACCGTGGACAAGGCAGACCTCGTGCTCTTCATCGTGGACGTCACCGTGATCACGCCCGAGGACGAGGAGTTCGCCGCCAGGCTCAGGAAGGTCGCCGACCGCGTCCTGCTCGTGGTCAACAAGGCCGACAGCCCGGAGCGCGATCCGCGGGGCTGGGACTTCGCGCGCTTCGGCTTCAGCGACATAATCTTCACTTCCGCGGCGCACGGGCGCAACCTCGCGGAGCTGGAGGAGAAGATCGTCGAACGGCTCGACTTCTCGCGGGTCGAGGAATACGAGGATCTCCACGAGGACGTGCGCATCGCCTTCCTGGGGAAGCCCAACACGGGCAAGTCCACGCTCCTCAACCGGCTTCTGGGCGAGGAGAAGTCCATCGTGAGCCCCATCCCCGGCACGACGCGCGATGTCGTGGAAGGCAGCTTCGCCTGGAAGGAGCGCAGGTTCACGGCGCTGGACACCGCGGGGATCCGCCGCAAGAAGAAGGTGCACGATGACGTCGAGTACTACTCGGTGAACCGCGCCATCAGGACGATCGACGAATGCGACGTTGTGGTGCTCATGATTGACGCGGTGGAAGGCCTCACCGACCAGGACAAGAAGATCGCCGCGCTCGCCGTGGAAAAGGGCAGGGGCGTCATCTTCGCCCTCAACAAGTGGGACACGATGCCCGACATCAAGAACGGTTTCGAGGCCGCGAGCGACCGCCTGCGCTACTTCTTCGGGCAGATGGCCTACGCGCCGATCCTGCCGCTTTCCGCGAGGAGGGGCACCGGACTCGGAAAGCTCCTGGACACCGCGGCACGGCTCTTCGACCAGCTCAACAGGAAGATCGACACCGGGAAGCTCAACCGCGCCCTGGAATCCTGGCTCGAGTCCTACCCGACTCCCATCGGGGGCCGCACCCGCTTCAAGATCCGCTACATGACCCAGTCGGGCTTGAACCCGGTGAAATTCGTGCTCTTCGCGACGAGGCCGGAGGTCGTGCCGGATTCCTACAAGTCGTACCTGAAAAACAAGATCAGGAGCGACCTGGGGTTCGACCTCGTGCCGGTCGAGCTCGATTTCCGCGCCTCGAGGCGCGATTACCGGGACCTGTAGTGAAGCGATTCTCGACGGGCGACATGGAACGCCTGGCCGGCGTCAAGTCCCATGTCCTGCGCTACTGGGAGGAATCCGGCTGGGTCCAGGCGCCGGAACGGGGTTTTTCGGGCCGCAGGGAGTACACCGAGCGCGAACTGTTCGACGTCATGCGCTTCCGTCACCTCGTGCAGGCGCGGGGATACACGCACGAGCAAGCGAGGGACGCGTTGCGCGACGAATCCGTCAGGTACCAGGCCGAGCGCGCCTTCGCCGACGCGGCCCGTGCCCGGCTCCTCGACGCACTGGTCGCGGCCAGGAAACTGTCCGTCCGCCTGTCCCGCATCGGGCGGGAAGGACGGGCCACCGGACCTGAACCCCGGACCTGAGTTCCGGGCTGCCCGTCATTCGAGGGCCTTCCGTGCCAGCTCCAGGTCTTCCACGAGCCGTTTCGCGCCCGGCTGGAGGGCGAGCGCCCGTTCGACGAGGGCTTCCGCTTCCGCGAAACGGCCCGCGTTGTAGAGCGCGGCGAAGCGGTTATGGGTTTCCGCGATCCAGTTGTTCCGCATGGCCTCGAGGTTCCGGATGAGGATCGCGCTGCCGGGAACCTTCGCGAGCCCCCGCTCCAGAACCGCGGCGGCGGCGAGCCAGTCCGAACGCGACGCGCTCTCGTTCGCCGCGTTGTCGTACAGGTACTCGACGAACTCGCGGTAGCGGGCGGCGTCGATCGTACCGTCCGCGAAGGCGGCCGCGGCAACGGCGTCGGCTTCGGCGAACGGCCGGGTGCGCACGGTGTCCGTCACCCTAGCCTCGCGCAGAGATCGCCGGGCGGTTTCCAGCATCTCGGGCGGGAGCCTGCCGCCAGCGCGGCGAAGCAGGGCTTCCGCGTTGTCCCAGGCTTTCGCGCGGACGAGGTCGGCGAGGGGGTTCAGGACCGACGCGCGGAGGAACTCCCGCACGCGTTCGTCGTCCATGCCCGACGCGATGAGGCTCTCCGCGAAGGCCGCTCCTTCCTCCCACCTGCCCTTCCCGGCATGGTCCGCGAGCGCGTTGTGCGACGTCAATACCCGGAGCTCGCGTGTCTTCGTGTCCGCGCCGTACCGGGATTCGAACGCCGCGATGAATTCGAGGGCCGGGGTGAACGACCTGGTTTCGTTGAGCGCCGACACGAGGTTCGAAAACCGCCCATCGAGGTATTCGCGCGATTCCACGGTGCCCAGGAACGCGTGGACGTCCGCGGCGAGGGCGAACGCGTCGTCCCATCGGCCGGCTCCCTCGGCCAGGGT
This sequence comes from Spirochaetota bacterium, assembly GCA_026398615.1. Taxonomy (GTDB): domain Bacteria; phylum Spirochaetota; class Spirochaetia; order Treponematales; family UBA12059; genus JAPLSN01. The sequence continues at coordinate 17,241 of JAPLSN010000020.1, forward strand.
GGCGCGGTTCCGCAGTATGAGCGAAAGGAGTTCCCGTTCGCCGACCGGTTTCCGTCCGGAATAAGCCCCCGGCGGCACGTAGGAATATCCCGTGGCCTTCCCGAAGGAATCGACGAAAGCCTTCTTCGTTCCCGGTTCGAAACCCGAGGCGTTCGTGGTTTCGACGTCGACGGTCCGCCCCGGGGCCAGGAACACGGAGCAGAACGCGTGGTCCGCGGTCACGACGCCGCCGACAGCGAGGCCCGCGGCCTTGGCGAAGGCCGCGTAGAGCACGGCCGAGGACACGCAATTGAAGCTGCCGCGGAGCAGGGCCGCGTCCACGCCGGTTTCCCTGGCTGAATAGGCCCTCAGGACGCGGTCGTGGAGGAAGGCAAGCAGTGCTTCCCCGCGGGCATACGGATCGGGGAGCGCGCCGGGACCCGCGACCGAGTCCGCAAGGAGACGCTGCAGGATTTCATCGGCCGCGCGGCGTTCGGAGCCCCCGGATCCCGAGAAATCCAGGGCAGCTTTCGTGAAGGCTTCCGGGGGCATCGGGTCCGGCGCCCGTGCGGCCTCGACGGCCCAAGCCGCCGGTTCCATCGGGGGAAGGGTTCCCGGTACCGCCGCGGGAGCGGCGGAAACCGAGCCCAGGATGAGCAGCGCGACGGCCGCGGCGATGGCCGCGCGTCCGAGCCTGAAACCGCCGGCATCCGTCTTCATCGCACCTCCCCGTCGGACCGCGTCTTGCCGGATCCGCCCGCGTCGGGTATATTCGAGTCGTTCCGTCCCTTGCATTGAAATGTAGCCATATTCCGCGGCGCGTTCCAATCCAAATCGGGGCAATCCGCAAAACGGGAAAGGTCGACATGCCTGACAGAGACTTGATAATCGTCGGAGCCGGCGCCGCGGGGCTTTCCGCCGCCCAGTACGGAGCCAGGGCCGCCCTCGATACCCTTGTGGTGGAGGAAATGGCTCCCGGGGGGCAAGCTCTCGTCATCGACCTGCTCGAAAACTATCCCGGCCTTCCCCCCACCGGCGGCTTCGATTTCTCAGAGGCGATGCGGGCCCAGGCGGAGCGCTTCGGCGCCAGCTTCCTGACCGCCAGCGTTACGGCCATCCGCAAGGAGGGCGACATCTTCACGGTGGAGACACCGGAAGGCAAGCTCACGGCCCGGGCCGTCGTCATCGCGACAGGAGCCAGGCACCGCAGGCTCGACGTGCCCGGCGAAGCCCGCCTCACGGGACGGGGGGTGTCGTATTGCGCCACCTGCGACGGTCCTTTCTTCAAGGGCAGGCGGATGTTCGTTGTCGGCGGCGGCGACGCGGCCTGCGACGAAGCCTTGTTCCTCTCCAAGCTCGCCGACAAGGTCGTGATGGTCCACCGGCGGGACAGGTTCCGGGCGCAGAAATCCCTCGCGGAGCGGACGCTTTCGAACCCCAACATAGAAGTGAGGTTCAACCAGGTCATCAGGGAAATCAGGGGCGAAAGGAACGTGGAATCCGTCCTCCTCGAGCGGGTCGACGGCGGCGCAAGAAGCGAGGAACCCGCCGCCGCGGTGTTTGTCTTCGTCGGCTCGGAGCCGCAGAGCGCGCTCGTCGCGGGCATCGACAAGGACGGGACCGGAGCCATCATCACGGACGAGAAGATGGAAAGTTCCCTGCCCGGGCTGTTTGCCGCGGGTGACGTCAGGGTGGCGCCGTTCCGCCAGATCGTCACGGCGGCCTCCGACGGCGCGATCGCGGCTCACCGGGCGTCGCAGTACATCGACGAGCTTCGCGGGGCGGCGTACCGCTGAGCCCGATGAAGGGGGTTTTCCTCGCCGCGGCCGTCGTGCCGCTCGCCTTCCTCCTCGCGGGGGCGGAGCGCGTCGACTTCTGGAATTCCCCGCGCCCCGAGGCTGAAGCCGCGTCCATCCTCCTGTCCGGGCTCTCCGACGAGGAAATCCTCGGGCAGATTTTCATGATGACCTACCCCGGTGACGATCCGCCGGAGCTCCTCCTCGGATGGATCGGGAAGCGGGCGCTCGGCGGGGTCAAGCTCTTCGGCTGGAACGCCGAGGACACGGACAAGGTCGCCGCTGCGGTGTCCAAGATCCAGGCGAAGGCCGGGTCGACGCGCCACCGCATTCCCCCCTTCGTCGCCACCGACCAGGAAGGCGGATGGATCCGCCACGTCAAGGGCGCCACCATCGTGACCCCAGGCAACATGGCCATCGGCGCCTCGGGCTACCCGTCCGACGCCTACGAGTCGGCGCGGTACATCGGGCTGGAGCTTTCCGCCCTCGGCATCACCATGAACTTCGCCCCGACCGTGGATCTGGCGACGCGGCCGCGGTCGAAGATCATCGGACCCCGCGCATTTTCCGACGACCCGATGGCGACCGCCGTCCTCGCCGCGGCATACGTGCGAGGCATGGCCGCCGCCGGCGTCGTCTGCACCGCCAAGCATTTCCCCGGGCACGGCGACACCGAGTACGATTCGCACGGCGTCCTGCCGGTCATCGCCGCGGATGAAAAAACGCTCTGGGACCGCGAGCTGGTGCCGTACCGCGTCCTCGCCGCCGAGGGGGTGCCGGCCGTCATGAGCGGCCACCTCGCGTTTCCCAGGGTGACCGGCGACCGGTTGCCGGCTTCGCTCTCCAGGTATTTCCTCGACGACATCCTCAGGAAGAAGATCGGCTTCAGGGGCATCGTCATCACCGACGACCTTTTCATGACCGGGGCAGTCATCGAGGGAGGATTCGTCGAGACCTGCGAGCGCGCGATCATGGCGGGCAACGACGTCCTCATGATCTCGAGGACCCTCTCCCCGGACGATCCCGCGTGGATCGGGCTCCTCGCCGAGTACCGAAGGGTCGCCGCGTTCCGCGCCCGCGTCATGGAATCGGCCGCCAGCGTCATCGAGGCGAAGTTGCGCTACCTCCGGCCGCTCGGCCGCGACGGCGTCATCCCCGCGTCCGACGCCGCCAGGCGCCTGAGCACCGATGAATCCCGGGATTTCTTCCGGGAACAGGCGCTCCGTTCGGTCACCTCCCTCGGCGGAAAGGAACTCCCGCTCGTTCCCGGGAAGGCGGGCAGGGTGCTGCTCGCGGGCCAGTTCACGGAGTTCTTCGAGGAAGGCCGGCGTTATTTCCCGAATGCCGATAAATTTTTCTTCTCGTACCAGCCTTGGGACGATCCAGTCGCGGAGGAGCTCGCGGCCCTGGAAGCGAGGCTCGGGTCCTACGACACGGTGATCGTCGCCGTGGCCAATCCCGCGGCCGCGGCGATGGCCCGGGCGGCCGTGGCTTCGGGCGCCCGGACCTTCGGGGTTTCCGTGCTCAGCCCGGCGTCGACCCTCGACCTGCACGGGCTCCGGGGCGCGCTCGCGGTGTACGGCTATTCCACGGAATGCTTTGCGGCTGCTTTCGCCGCTTTGACCGGCGCTGTCCCGATGATCGGCGTGCTGCCGTTCCCGGCCGACGGATGAAGCGGATGCTGCGCGGATGGCGGCGGCTCGAAAAGTCCTGCTTGCCCGCCCTCGGACGTTTTTTGGCTTCCCGCGAAGCCTGGTGCGCCGGTTTTTCGAGCCGCATCATGAAGCGCGGCCGGCTCGCCCTTCCCGAGCCGTTCTCCGGTTCGGTGTTCGCCGACTCAGGCGACGAGATCGAGTCGGCCATACTGTTCCTGTCCGGCGGGATATGGTTCCCCGTGTTCGGTTCGCTGCCCGACGAGCCGGCCCGCGAGGCGATACGGAGCTTCGTGCTGGCCAGGGGATATTCCGCCTTTTCCTGCATCGGCCTTGAATCCGACGTGGAAGCCCTGGTATCGACCCTCTTCATGAAACCGGTTGAAACGGTGCGCTATCTCGACATGGCGCTCGACGCGCCAGAACGGGAGTTTCCCCCCCAGAGTCTCGTGGGCCTCTCTTCGCGGCCGGCGGGTCCTTGCGATTTCGAGAAGCTCCGTCCCCTCCAGGCGGCGTACGAGCTCGAGGAAGTGATACTGGACCCGGAGTCCTTCGACTCCAAGGCCAGCGCCGCGGCGCTCAGGCGTTCCCTGGCGGACGAGATCGTCGTCGTCGCGGAACTGGACGGCGCCATCGTGGCCAAGGCGCAGACGAACGCCCGCGGCATCGTGAGGGACCAGGTCGGCGGCGTCTACGTGCTTCCCGGTCTGCGGGGTCGCGGCATCGGGCGTTTCGTCGTCGCCACCCTCCTCGCGGCCATCGCGGCTGACGGGCGCGGCGCCTCACTTTTCGTGAAGAAGGGCAACCTGCCCGCGGTTTCGCTCTACGCCGGACTCGGGTTCGATTTCGTGGGGAATTTCCGTATTGACTACTTCGCGTAGCGGGCTTTCGTACCGTGCGGCGCTTCAGTCCCGGGTGTCCTCTCCATCGGGCGAATCGGATGGGTCAGCCAGCCAGAACTCGCCCGAGTAGCAGTATTCCGCGCGGGCGGCGGCATAGAGCCTTCCGTCGTCGAGCCACTTCACGTAGACGGCTTCCCGCAGGGAAGCGTCGGGCATCCTCCGGCCGAAGGACACCGTCGTCTCGCGTTCGCAGAAGCCGAAGGCCGCGGCCGCCGCGGCCGCGGCGCAGGCGCAGGCGCAGATGTCGGGACCGCGGTCCCGCACGTGGAGCCTCGAGCGGGAGACGATGCGCGCTTCCACGGCCGTCATGTCGTCGGAGACGGCCCTGAACGTGGCGCGGGGGCGGCCGCCTGGGCCTTCACGGGATGAAGCGGCGAAGAGCACCGCGAAGGGGAAGCCGCCCGCGCGCACCGGCACGATGTCGACGCGCCGCCCGCCCGTTTCCACGGTCCGGGAAAGCGACGACAGGTTCGCGGCGACGAATTCCTCGCCGCCGGGCGAGAGCGGCGGGCGCAGGGTCACGGCGAAGGTGGCAGAATCGATGATGTCGGCTTCGAGGCTTCCGTCGGGAGTGTCCAGGACGATGCGGTCGGCGGGAGCCCTGCCCGAGTCGAAGAGGTAACGTGCGGCGCACAACGCGTCGACGGGACCCGCCGGGTGCGGGTCGCCTCCCCGCGAAAAGGACCGTAGCCAGATGCGTTCCGGCGTCCGCTCGAGAGCCACGAATCCGGCGGCTCCCGCGCCCCGCCTGCGGCGCAGGATCGAGGCGGCCAGCATGGGGAAGTCAGGCAGGCGGCCGCCTGATTCGCAGTCGAAAAGTATCCGGTCGTCGCCCGAGACATGCAGCTTGTAGAACTTGAGGTTCATCGTCGCTCCCGGCGGGCGCCTGGACCCGACCCGTGTCCAGTGTAACCGCTGACGGATCAAGGCGGCAAGACCGCGCGCTTGCGGCGGCCGCGCTTCCCGGGTAGAATCGCAGGTCATGGGCGGAGCTGAAAATACGGCGGGAAACCGCACGGGGGACCGGGGGGTGACCTGCGGCATCGACGAAGCGGGACGCGGTCCACTTGCGGGCCCGGTAGCGGCCGCCGCGGTGGTGCTGCCTGCGGATTTCCCCTTCGATGTGCTCGGCGATTCGAAAGCCCTGAGCCCGAAGCGTCGCGAATTCGCCGCGGCGCTCATCTACAAGCGCGCGATCGCCTGGTCCATCGGCTGGGCGCATCCCTTCGAGATCGACGAACTGAACATCCTCAATGCCACATTCCTGGCCATGGAGCGGGCATTCAGGGGGATCCGGGTGGCGGTGGACTCGATCATCGTGGACGGGAACCGGAAGCCGCCTTTCGACCCGCGCTGCGTGCCCATCGTCAAGGCCGATTCGACGGTGCCCGAAGTGATGGCAGCGTCGATACTCGCCAAGACCGCGCGCGACCGGGCCATGGAACGCTTCGACTGGCTCTACCCAGAGTACGGCTATGCGCGGCACAAGGGCTATCCGACCGCCGCCCACCGAGCCGCCTGCATCGAGCTCGGCCCTTCGCCGATACAACGCCTGACCTTCACCGTGCGGGTCGACGAGGTTTTTGCCACGGAGGCACGGAAGCATGGAGAATGTGAAGGACACGAAGATGAGAAGAAAAAGTAATCAGGCTTGGATGAAAGAAGGGATGCCGGTGCATCGGCTGCCGCTGCATTTCACGCAGCAATTCAGATTCGCCCCGTCCTCATCCTGTCCTTTCCCGTCCCCTGTTCCTCCATTCGCTTCCTTCCCTTTTCCGTTGCTTCTCCTCTCCGTGCCTCCGTGTCAAGATTTCCTCGATTCATGCGCGTGCTGGTATTCTCCGGTCAGAAGCCGAGCGGGGTCTCGTACGTGAAGTACCACACCATGTCGTCCGGCGTCAGGTCCCGGGCCATGGCGGGATCCATCCTGATCGCCGCGCCCATGCGGAGATCGGCAATCCCCATTTCCATCAGCATGCCGGCGTCGACGTAGAAATCGGGCGCGATCCGCCATTGCCCGTCGTATCCGACCATGGTTTCGACGCGGTATTCCAGCGAGGAACCGCCGAAGGGCAGGAGTAACGACACGCCGCCGACAGCGGAAACGACCGGTGGCGAGGACGTCCCCAGTGCAGCCTCGCCGAAGCCGAGCACGCCCGGGCTGAAGATTTCCGGGCCGCCTGCGCGCCACGCCGCCAGGACGTCAGCCTGGAACCTGATGACGCCGAGCGCCTCGCGGCCCCGCGTCTTCAGGAGCGAGGAAACGCCGTGGAAACCGCCGGCGGTCGGCGCCGCCGCGACCGTGAAAGCCGCCGTGACGAGTCCGGCCGGGGCTTCCAGGAACGGGATGCCGGCCTTCTGCCAGTCGAAAAGGACGGATGCGAAGAAAAAGCCGAGCGTGGAGCTTTCGCCGCCGGAATCGGGCCCCGACAGGACGAAATCGGCCGGAGCTTCGGTCGTGCGGATCAACGCCCCGCCCAGGCCGGCTTCGAGCAGGCGGGAATGGGGATAGCGCGCCCGGTTCACGACGGGAAGGCCGAAGAAAGCGATAGCGGCCTCCCTGACGGCGAAAGCCCCGTCGGCGGAATAGGCGAGGCCGCGCATCGCGCCCGCGGAGAGGTCGAGCGGTCCGATCGTGGTCATGAGGCTGGCGAAGGCATCGGCCTGGCGGATCCCGGGATACCAGGCCACGCTGGCGGCGACCAGCGTGTCGGGCATCCCGTTCCCGAGCGGGAGCGAGGAGAAGACGCCGAAGACGCCACCGCCCCACTCCATGCCGTCGGGCGAAGCCACCCAGGTCGGGTAGGGGAGGAAGAGGCTCGGTCCCGGCGCATTGAGGAAGGGACGCGACGCGATCGCGGTCGGTTCCGGCCGGGCAATGTCGGCGGGCACGACCGGTACGACCTCCACGGAACCCGAAGGCTTCACGGCGGAAGGGCGCTTCAGCACGAAGCCGCGATACGAGAGCGAACCGTAGACCAGGCCGCCGGGCGTCGAAACGGCGCAGTAGGCGCCCACCGGATCGGCGATCTCCGCCGCCGCCCCGGCGTCTCCCGGCTTCCAGCGGTAGACCGCGACGCTCCCGGTCCGGTCGCAGCCGAAGAGGATGCTGCCGTCCGCGTCGAAGCGCGGGAGGAACACCGAGGCCGCTGCGACGGCGGGATCGCCGGTATCGACGCCGAACAGGGACGCCACCGGCGGGGCGGGGACCGCGTAGCGCGCGACGCTCCCGTCGCCGCAATCCATGAGCGCCAGCTCCATGCCCGCGCGGGTGCCGACGACGAAGGCAATGTTCTTCCCGTCGGGAGAAAAGGCCGGTTCCGAAACGGTGAGCCGCGCGGCGCCGGGAGCGCTTCCGGCCCGGCCGGGAAGGGGGAAGAGCGTCACGGTCTCGCCGCCTTGCCCGATTTCGACGAGCGAGGAGCAAGGACCTTCGGATCGGACGGCCACGATGCGCGATCCGTCCGGGGAGACCGCCGCCTGGGTGAACCCGCCAGATCGCGTGAGGCGCTCCGTTCGCCCCGTCGAGCGGCTCCATCGCCAGATGTCGCAGCGGACGGTCATGGGTGCGGGAAGCGCGCCGTCCGCTTCGTACGACGCGAACACGAGGACGGAGCCGTCCGCCGTGGCGGACAGGCCGAAGGGCCAGATCGACGCCTCGAAGAGCACGCGCTCGTCTCCGGTCCCGGGATCGTAGACGACGACGGCATTGAGGGCGTCGGGGCGTCGCCTGAACAGCACGAACTTCCCGTCGCCGGCCCAGGCCGGCGGATAGTAGTGGGCCGCGGTCGTCCGGGGGGAGATGCGCGTCCCGTCGGGGACGGCCAGGTCGTCGCGGTAGCGGCGCGAGAGTTCCATGCGCAGTTCGTCGTACAGTGTTTCGATGGGTTCGCCCGTCGTCCGTTTCACCGCTTCGTCGAAGGTCAGGAAATCCGAATGCCGGAGTTTTTCGACGCGGGCGAAGACGTCGCTCCCGAAACGGCTCCGGAGATATGCGATGAATACGTAGCCCGCTGCGTACATCCTGCCGTCCGGCACGATCTCCGGCCCGGACGCGGATGCTTCGCCGAGCCGCCAGTATTCCTGTTCGACCAGCGCGGCCTTGTAATACATCTCGAAAAAGCGCGACCGGCCGCGGCCGCCGGAGCTGAATGCCGTCTCCAGGTTCGTCGTGATCCCCTCGATGGCCCAGCCGGGCAGGGGCGCCGCATTGAAGGCGCCGAAGGTCGGGCCGAAGACCGCCGACATCTTCACGGCCAGGCCGTCGCGGTGCATCACGTGCACGTAGTGCGTCAATTCATGGGTGAAGACGAGCCTGATCCAGTCCCCGTCCGCGGGCCCGGACAGGGCGCCCGACGGGCCGCAGAGGTAGATGGCGATGTGCGGCGGGAAAGGCGTGAAGTAACCGTTCGGCGCGTCGACGCGGTTCACGAGGAGGACGCGGATCTTATCGGGCGATGAACCGAAGTAACCCGTCACCTCGCCGTACACGTCTTCCGCGAAGGACGCGAGCTCCGCCGCCCAGGTCTCGTCGCGGGGTTCGAATACGATCTCGAAGTGCCCCGTCTCCGCGACGCGGAATCCCCGGAATGCCTCGTCGGCGCCCAGGCGGCCGACGGCCAGCGCGCCGAGGATGAAAATGCAGGTCAGGAAGGCCGTACGCGGCCGGGGAAGTCGTTCGATGCGCATTTGAGGCTCCTTGCCGTCCGGGATCGCTCATTGCGGAGGGTATCTGATTTTCGATATACTCAGATAACCATGGCGGAACGGCAACATGACGAGGCATATCGCCATGAAACCGGAGGAACATGCTCTTCCCGCATCGATATCAGCTTGAAAGACGACCGGATCGAGCGGGTCGCGTATGGAAACTGACGGGCATATTCGCTGCGACCATGGGTCTCCTTCGCCCATGCCGCTTTCGCGGACATCCTAAAAAAGGCAGCCTGAGGGTACTGCCCACGGGCTGCCGTCCTGTTTCATTCCGTCCGATCAGCTCCCGGCCCTGTCGATCTTCACCATCCAGGTTTCGTCGCCTGCGGTTATCGCGGAGGCTTCCGGGGCCGTGATCCAGGCTGCATCGACCGCGAGCGTCTCCCGCGCCACGTAGTCCGCGAATTCACGGTATGCCGATTCCAGGGCCGGGGAACCGTGGATCGAGAGACGGATGCGGTCGGTCACTGAGAAGCCCGAATCCTTGCGCAGCGACTGGATGCCACGGACGAGGTCACGGGCCCAGCCTTCCTCGAGGAGTTCCCGGGTGACCGTCGTATCGAGCGCCACGGTCAGCGTGCCCACGTTGAGCACGCGCAGGTTTTCCTTTTCGATGCGGCGGATATCGATCTTGTCCTTCGTGATCTCGACCCGGCGGCCCCCGGCTTCGATCTCCAGGACCGATCCCTCGATGAGCGAGGCGATCGCGCGGGGGGAGAGCTTTTCGATCAGGTCGGCCGCCTGCTTCATGTCCTTCCCGAGTTCCTTGCCCAGGATGCGGAAATTCGCCTTGGCCTGGTACTCGACGAGTTCCTCCTCGTTGTCGCGGAAAACGACCCGCTTCACGTTGAGTTCCTCGCGGATCACTTCCCCCATTTCCAGGAGCACGGCCTTCTCCCGCGCGTCCCGCGTGACGAGATGGGCGGCGCCCAGCGGCTGGCGGTTCTTGACGTTGAACTGAGCCCTGAGCGCATGGCCCATGGAAACCGCCTTGCGGGCCGCGGCCATCTTCCATTCGAGCTCCCGGTCGCGGAACGATTCATCGCCGGTCGGCCATGCGCAGAGATGCACCGATTCCGGGTCGCCCTCCCGGCGCAGGTTGCGGTATATCTCCTCGGCGGTGAAGGGCGCGATGGGCGCCATCGTCAGCGCCAGGCGCTCGAGGACGCGGCGGAGCGTCGCGTAGGCCTCGGCCTTGTCCGCGTCGCTCTCGCTCTTCCAGAAGCGCCGCCTGGACCGGCGGATGTACCAGTTGTTGAGCGCGTCGATGAAATCGTAGATCGGGTCGATCGCCTTCTGCATGTCGTAGGATTCGAGCGCCTCGGTCACCGCGGCCAGCATGCCCTCGCAGGTCGAGAGTATCCAGCGATCCAGCGGGTTGCGGGCGTCGGGCGGCGCGTCGGCGGGCTTCACCCCGTCTATGTTCGCGTAGGTAACGTAGAAGCCGTACGCGTTCCAGATCGGGAGGATGAGGCTCTTCAGCACTTCGCGCACCCCGTCGTCCGAGTAGCAGAGGTCCTCGGCCTTCACCACGCCCGAGTGCATGAGGAAGATGCGCAGGGCGTCGGCGCCGAACTTGTCCATCACCTCCATCGGGTCCGTGTAGTTGCGGAGGCTCTTCGACATCTTCTTGCCGTCCTCCGCGAGCACGAGCCCGTTGACCACGCAGTTCATGAAGGCCGGCTCGCCGAAGAGCGCCGCCGCGAGCACGGTGAGGGTGTAGAACCACCCGCGCGTCTGGTCCAGGCCCTCGCAGATGAAGTCGGCGGGGAAGTGTTCCTCGAAGTGCTTCTTGTTCTCGAACGGGTAGTGGCCCTGTGCGTAGGGCATGGACCCCGACTCGAACCAGCAGTCCAGGACCTCGGGGATGCGGCTCATCGTCGAGCCGCACGGGCAGGGCATGGTGATCCCGTCCACGAAGTGCTTGTGGAGGTCCGTGGGCCTGACCCCGGACAGCTTTTCAAGCTCGTCGAGGCTGCCAACGCAGACCGTCTTCCCGCAGGAGGGACACTTCCAGATCGGCATCGGGTTGCCCCAGTAGCGGTTGCGGCTGATGGACCAGTCGCGGGCGCCTTCGAGCCACTTGCCGAAGCGGCCGTCCTTGATGTGGCCGGGCACCCAGTAGATCTTCGCGTTCGAGTCGAGCATGGCCTTCTTGATCGGCTCTATCCTGACGAACCAGCTCGAGATCGCGCGGTAGACGAGCGGGCTCTCGCAGCGCCAGCAGTGCGGGTACGCGTGGAGGTACTGCTCGCGCCTGACGAGCCTGCCCTCGGCCTTGAGCCGCTCGATGATCGGCTTGTCGGCATCCTTCACGAAGACGCCCTTCCAGTCGGGCACCTCGGCGGTGAAACGGCACTCCTCGTCCACCGGGCAGACCGTGGGTATCCCCGTCCCGCGCAGGGTCTGGTAGTCGTCCTCGCCGAAGCCGGGCGCCGTGTGCACGATGCCCGTGCCGTCACCGGTGCTCACATAGTCCGCCAGGTACACGCGGAAGGCCCCCGTGCCGCGCAGTTCGGCGAAGTACGGGAAGAGTGGCTCGTACTCGAGCCCGGCGAGCTCCCGGCCTTTCTTCCGCCACACGATTTCGAGCGCGGAAGGATCCTTGTAGTACGATCCGAGGCGCGCCTCGGCCATGACGTACTGCTCGGCGCCGTCCTTCACCCGGACGTAATCGATGTCGGGGCCGACGGCGAGCGCGAGGTTGGAGGGAAGGGTCCACGGGGTCGTGGTCCAGGCGACGAGCCAGGCCCCCTTTTCGCCCCTGATGGCGAAGCGCACCGTGATGGCCGGATCGTGCACGTCGCGGTAGCCGCCGAGCTGGAGCTCGTGGTTGGAGAGCACGGTCGCGCAACGCGGGCAGTAGGGCATGATCCGCGAGCCTTCCTCGACGAGGCCCTTGTCCCAGAGGCTTTTCACGACCCACCAGATGGATTCCATGTAGTCGGGATCCATCGTCTTGTAGTCGTCGTCGAAGTCGACCCAGCGGCCCAGGCGGTTCACGATACGCCGCCACTCGTTCACGTAGCGCAGCACGGACGAGCGGCATGCTTCGTTGAACGCGGCCACGCCGAAGCGCTCGATGTCGGTCCTGGAGTTGAGGCCGAGCTCCTTTTCGATGAGGTTTTCCACCGGGAGACCGTGGCAGTCCCATCCGAAGCGCCGTGTCACCTTGAAACCCTTCATGGTCTTGTAGCGCGGGATGATGTCCTTGATCGTCCCCGGAACGAAATGTCCGAAATGCGGCAGGCCGGTGGCGAACGGGGGGCCGTCGTAGAAGACATATTCCTCGGCTCCATCGCGCTGCGAGACGGACTTTTCGAAGATCCGCCGGGAATTCCAGAACGCGAGCACCTCCTCTTCCATTTTCGGGAAGCTGACTTTCGAATCCACCGGCTTGTACATGGGCTGCTCCATCGTCAATCGTGTTTCCGCCGGTTCCGGGGACGAATCCGTCCGGCGGGTGAGCGCGAGTATGCCACGGATACCGCCGGGATTTCCATACTGCGGGCGAACCGGATCATGAAGTATACTGGAACAGGGCGTATCGCCGGAACTTCCCGGCCATCCGCGGCGACTGCAAGACAGGAGGAAACCGATGAACAGGACTATCGCGTTGTTCGCCCTGGCGATTGCCGTCGCGGCGCTGCCCCTCGCGGCCGAGGGAAATGGGGGAAACCCATCCGACTCCGGCAGCCAGGGTTCGGATACGGCGGGAAGCGCGGAAAAGAGGACCAAGTCCAAGGATGCTTCTCCGGGAGACCTCTCGCCCGCGAACTACGGGGTCAAGGACGCGAAGGACGACCTCTTGCGGCTGAAACTGAAACCCCGCGAGCTCGACAAGCTCCGCGAAATACTCGAAAAGGACGCTCCCGAACTCGAACGCGTCCGGGCGGGCTTGCGCGAACTCCAGAAACGGATGGTCAGGCTCATGGTCGCCACGGAACCGGACCGGGGGCAGATCAAGGCCACGGTGCGCGAAAGCCTCGAGCTCGAGCTGCAGATGCGCATGATCCAGGTGGACCGCCACCTCGCCGTACGGAAACTGATCGGCGGCGAGCGCTGGGCCTCTTTCTACCGGCTCCTCAGGGCGGCCGAGCGCGGCGATCTCCGCGATCTCCTCGACGGCGCACTCGAGTCCGGGGAGGATCGGGAGAGCCTGCGCGCCCTCGCGGAAATATTCAGGTATCTCAGATAGGGCGTATGCGCGGAACGATCGCGGATCCTGGGGAGCCGTGCGGCGGGGCGAATGCCGTTCCCGGAGTATCGGGCCCGGGGGACGGCGCGGACCCCGCCCTCGTCGAAGCCTGGGTGTTCGGGCGCGACGAGTCCGCTTTCGCGCGGCTCGCCGTCCGGCACGCAGCCCTCATGCGCAGGATAGCGGCGTCCGTCGCGGGCCAGGCGGCCCGCCGTGATCCCGGACTCGTCGAGGATATCGTCCAGGAAGCGCTCATCCGCCTCGTCGACGCCCTCGGGCGCTGGCGCGGCGATGCTCCGCTCGTTTCGTTCATCGCGGCCCTGACCCGGAAAACCGCGCTCGGCGAGTTCCGGAAGCTCAGGCGCCGCCGCGCCCGCGAAGGCGACGACTGGACCGCGGGGCAGGGCACCGACCCAAGCTCCGGCGCGGACCGTTTCCGGCCGGAGAACCGGCACGGGGAGGGCGACCCCGCCCGCGTTTTCGAGCGCGAGGAGCTCGCCCGGGCGGCTGCGGCCCTGCTCGACCTGTTCCGCGAACCCGACCGTTCCGTGCTCTACCTCCGCGACGCGGAGGGATTCACGTATGCCGAGATAGCCGCCGCCGTCGGCTTGAACGAAGGTACGGTGAAGAGCAAGCTCGCACGGGCGAGAATGCGGCTCCGGACCGAATTCGCCCGGTATGAAAATCAAGGAGGGGGAACATGAACGAAGATTCCGTCGATCTTGACGTCGATGCCGGGCTCGGAGCCGCCCTCAGGGACGCCGTCGGAATCCCCGTTCCCTCCGATGTCGAGCGCCTTGCGGGGAACGCGATACGCGAATCCAGACGCAGGCTCGCGAAATCGGGCATGATCCTCCAGGCCGCCGCAGCGGCCGCGGTCATCGCCCTCGCGGCGCCGATCGCCATCGCCCGGTTCCAGGCGCGCGCCCGTTTCGCCGGGGCGGCCTCCGACCTGGCGCTCGCGTGCGTGCCGATCTCCGGCGGTGCGTTCGGCGACGAGCTGGCCTGCGCCCCTGGATCGGAAGCGTCCGCCGCCCTGGAATCGCTCGCGGAAGAGTTGATCGACGCGGAGGGCGACCCATTCTGAACCCATTGCCGGGTCGCTTTCTCGCCTGACACGGGTGCCTGAAACCCTCCTTTCGTTGCCTTTCCCCCTGAAAGCCGTTATACTCGCCCTTGCGCGGTCGTGCCATCATCGCCGGGATCCGGAATCCCCGGTTTTTCCATATGATCGGGGAAATACCCGCGAATCGGGGCAGCGTCCGCCGGCCGCCGGAACGAGCGTCGTTCCCACCACGCCTTCGAGGAGCCTTTCCGTGAAGATACTGATGGTAAGCAGCGAGGCGACGCCCTTCGCCAAATCCGGGGGCCTCGCCGATGCGGTGTCCGCGCTGGCCCGCGCCCTCGCGCGACTCGGCCACGACGTCCGCATCGTCCTGCCGCGGTATTATTCAGTCGACCGCGAGCCGCTCGAACTGCTCGGTGGGCCCATGGGCGTGCCTGTGGGCCCGGTCGAGGAATGGACCGCGGTGTACCGAGGCAGCCTGCCGGGCGCGGACGTGCCGGTTTATTTCATCGACCACGAGCGTTTCTTCGGGCGCGACGGCGTCTACGGAACGAAGAACGAAACCGACTTCAGGGACAACCCCCTCCGCTTCGCCCTGTTTTCCAGGGCCGCTTTCCAGCTCTGCCGCAAGATCGGATGGATTCCCGACGTCCTCCACGTCCACGACTGGCCCGCCGCCATGACGGCCGCGGTTTCCCGCCACGTGGAGACAAAGGGAGATTTCGAGGGCACCGCTTCCGTGCTCACCATCCACAACCTCGGCTACCAGGGCGTCTATCCCAAGGAAGCTTTCGACTACTTCCGCCTGCCGTGGGAGCTCTACCACGACGCGGGCTTCGAATTCTACGGCTCCATCAACCTCCTCAAGGCGGGCATCGCGTGCGCCGACCAGCTCGCGACCGTGTCCCCGACCTACGCGCGCGAGATCCAGACGCCCGAGTACGGCTTCGGGCTGGACGGCCTCCTCCGCGCGCGCAGCCACGACCTCGTCGGCATCCTGAACGGCGTCGACCTGGAGGACTGGAATCCCGAGACCGACGCCTGCCTGCCGGCCAGCTACTCCGCCTCCGACCTTTCCGGCAAGGCCATCTGCAAGACCGCCCTCCAGAAGGAATTCGGCCTCCCCGAGGACCCGTCCGTGCCCGTCTTCGGCATGGTGACGCGCCTCACCGACCAGAAGGGGATTGGCGACCTCTTCGGCCCGACCTACGGCTGCGCCTACCCGATGTGCGCCGACATGAAGATACAGGTGGCCATCATCGGCTCGGGCGAAAAGTGGTGCGAGGACGAACTGCGGTCCCTCGCTGCGCGGCTTCCGAATTTCCGGGTGCGGATAGGCTATTCCGAAAAATTCGCCCACCTCGTGGAAGCCGGGTCCGATTTCTTCCTGATGCCGAGCCGCTACGAACCCTGCGGGCTCAACCAGCTCTATTCACTGCGCTACGGGACGCTTCCCATCGTGCGGAGGACGGGAGGGCTCGCCGATACCGTGGAGAACTACGACCAGGAAACCGGGGACGGGACGGGTTTCGTGTTCGACCGCCTTTCGCCGCGGAGCATCTACGACACGGTGGGATGGGCGACCTGGGCCTGGTACAACAAGCCCGGACAGCTTGCGGCGATGCGCGTGCGCGCGATGTCGCGCGAGTTCTCGTGGGAAAGGTCGGCGGCCGAGTATGCCGCGTTGTACGATCGTGCCGTCTCCGCGCGCAGGCGCGGGTGAGGGGGAAAGCCATGGCGAAGCAGAAGAGAGTCTACGACTACAATCCCGGCGTCGTGCGCGACGCGCTCGTCGGGGCGTTCAGGGCCCGGAAGGGGGAGGCGACGGTCGCCGACCTCGTGGCCGCGACCGGCCTGCCGAACTACCAGGTGCAGACGGAGGTCCGCGCGGTCAGCGACGAGTACGGCGCCCGCCTTCGCGTCACCGAGTCCGGCGAGATCAAGTACTCCTTCGCGGGCGGCATGAGGAGCCGGTACCGAGGCTTCGGGCCTTCCGCGGCGCGTTTCCTGGGCGCGCTCGGGAAGGGCGTGAAAGCCGTCGCCGTCTTCGCGTTCAAGGCCTGGATCGCGGTCATGCTCGTCGGCTACTTCGTCCTGTTCCTGGCGCTGGCAGTCCTAGCGCTCGTGGCGTCCGTCGCGGCCAGCACTGCCGGCAAGGGCGACCGCAAGCGCTCGCGCGGGGACGGCGGCCTGTTCCTCGTCGGCAGGCTTTTCGAGCTCATTTTCCGGATCTGGTTCTACAACGAAGTCTGGAAATCCCCGGAACGGCACGCGTTCGAAAACGAACGGCGATCGGAAAAAACCCGCGACAGGCGGCCGCTCCACAAGGCGGTGTTTTCCTTCGTCTTCGGTGACGGCGACGGCAGGAAGGAATGGGACGACACCCTGCGCAAGGACTTCGTCGCCTTCGTCCGTTCGCGGAGGGGCGTCATCGTCCTGGAGGAATTCATGTCCCTCACGGGATACGCCCCGCTGGCGGCCGAGGAAGCGATCAACCGCTTCCTCGTCGAATTCGAAGGCTCGCCCGAGGTGACCTCCGGCGGCACGATCTACTACTTTTTCCCGGAACTCCTCAAATCGGAGAAGGCCCTCCTCGATTCGGGACCCAGGTCCGTGCGCGAGCGCCCGGCCGTCCGCTTCTCGGTGAACCCCCGGGCCAGCGATCGCTGGTTCGGCATCTTCAACCTGGTGAACCTGGCCTTCGGCGGCTACTTCCTCGCCGGATCGGCCGCCGCAATGGGCGCGATCGGCTCGGGCGCGATGGCCGTGGATCCGTTCTTCGGCTTCCATCTCTTCGTGCTGCGGCTCGTCGCGGTTTTCCTGCCGGTTTCCGACCCGGTTCAGCTCGTCTTCGTCGGCCTCGGGCTCGTACCCGTGGGTTTCGCCATCCTCTTCTACCTGGTGCCCTTCCTGCGCTCGATGTCCGTCGCCGCCCTCAACCGCGAGGTCGCGCTTGAAAACCAGAGGCGAAGCGTGTACTCCCGCGTCTGGAGCGCCGATGGCCCGCTCTCGGCCGTCGATATCGGAAGCGGCTCAGGCCAGGGCGGCATGGGCGAGGGGAAAAAACACGTCTCCGGA
The DNA here is from genome assembly GCA_026398615.1 of Spirochaetota bacterium. Classification (GTDB taxonomy): domain Bacteria; phylum Spirochaetota; class Spirochaetia; order Treponematales; family UBA12059; genus JAPLSN01. The sequence goes on from JAPLSN010000020.1 coordinate 34,625, forward strand.
CAGGCCGTCAAGGTCCTCGAGGAACTGGCCGCGTACGAGGGAGCCCAGGCCGTCGCCACCGATCGAGGCGTGATGACCTGGTCCTTCGGTGAAGTCGCCCGCAAGCGCGCGGACGCCGAGGCAGCCAGGGCCGCGATCGACCTCAAGCGCTACGAACTCGGCGGGACCGTGTTCGACTCGGGCTCCTGACGCCCATGCGCCTGCCGTCCCTTCCCCGAGACGCGCGGACCCAGGCCGCGGGCGTCGCGTTCGCCGCCGTCTCGGCGACGGGCTTCGCGACCCTCGGCCTCTTCGCCAAGCTCATCTACTCCCGGGGCTTCACGGTCCTCCAGGCCCTCTCCTGGCGCTTCACCGTCGCCGCGGCCGCGTTATGGATCTACCTCGCAGTATCGGGAACCCTGCGCATCCGTGCCGGGAAGACGCGTCGGCTCCTGCTCCTCGGGATCTTCGGTTTCGCCCCGCAGGCGGGGCTCTTCTTCGCCACGGTGCGCATTCTCGACCCCGGGATCGCTTCCCTCCTCCTCTACCTCTACCCGAGTTTCGTGATCCTGCTGTCGCTCGTGTTCCTGCGCAGGAAACCGACGGGTCTGCAGCTGGTCGCGCTGGGCCTGAGCCTTTCGGGCTGCGCGCTGACGCTCTGGAAGTCGGGCAGCTATCCGCCGCTCGGCCTCGCGCTCGGCGTACTGGTCGCACTGTCCTACGGCGGCTACCTCGTGGTCGGCGAAAAGGCGCTCGAGGGCGCCGACCCGATCTACGCGACCGCCGTAATCATGGCCGTTTCCGCGGCCATCTACTGGATAGCCGCCATCGCGGTCGACGGGCCCGCCGTGCCGACGGACGGCACGGTCATCCTGGGCATCGCCGGCGTCGCCTTCGCAGCCTCCATCCTGCCGATCGTCACCCTGTTCGCGTCCATCAAGCGCATCGGCGCGTCGGAAGCCAGCCTCGTGTCGACGGTGGAACCGGTGCTCACGGTGGCGCTCTCGGCCCTCATCATCGGAGAGCGCCTGGGCGCGGCCCAGGCGGCGGGGGGCGTTCTCATCGTGGCGGCGGTCGTCGTCATGAACCTGAAAACCCCGAACCCCCCGGCGGGGAAGGGCGCATGAACCTCGTCTTCCGGTGGTTCGGGGATTCCGATCCGGCAACCCTCGGGAAGATCAGGCAGATTCCCGCGATGAAGGGGATCGTATCCGCGTTGTACGATTTCGAACCCGGGGTTCCCTGGCCGGTCGCGGCCGTCGCGGCGCTCAGGGAGAGGATCGAGGCGGAAGGGCTGGAGTTTCGCGTCGTCGAGTCGGTACCGGTCCACGAGGACGTGAAGCTCGGTTCATCCGGACGCGACGCCCGCATCGAAGCCTTCATCGCAAGCCTGCGCGCCATCGGGTCGGCGCTCGGATCCCCCGCGGGGGGGCCTGACGACGGCCGGCCGCCCGTGGTGACCTACAACTTCATGCCCGCCTTCGACTGGCTCCGGACGGAGTTGCGCTCGCCCAACCCCGACGGATCGACATCGCTGTACTACGACCACGACCGCGTCGAGTCGGTCGATCCGCTGGTGGAAACCCTCGACCTCCCCGGTTGGCTCGGACGGAGGGGAATGGACGGGCAGGCGCGGCTCGTCGCCCGGTACCGCGAACTCGGCGAGGCTGAACTCTGGCGGAACTACGAGTACTTCCTCCGCGCGGTCGTACCGGCTGCCGTCCGGGCGGGTGTCGTCCTCGCCGTGCACCCGGACGATCCGCCATGGCCGGTTTTCGGCATACCGAGGATCGTGACGGGGGCCCAGGCCCTCAGGCGGATCGCCGGAATCGATCCCGAGCCCGCGAACGGCTTCTGCTTCTGCGCCGGGACCTTCGGTTCGTCAGAAGACAACGACGTGGTCGGGATGGCGGGGGAATTCGCGCAACGGATCGCTTTCGCCCACCTGCGCAACGTGCGGCGCACGGGGGACCGGAGTTTCGCGGAGACCGCGCACTGGACGGGTGCAGGCAGCCTCGACATGGCGGCCATCGTCACCGCGCTCGTCGAAGGCGGCTTCGACGGACCGGTGCGGCCAGACCACGGCCGGATGATCTGGGGCGAGGAAGGCATGCCCGGCTACGGTCTCTTCGACAGGGCGCTCGGAAGCCAGTACCTGCTCGGGCTCTTCGAACAGGCGGAAAGAAAAACCCCGCAGGGATCACCGCGCAGGGAATCGCCGCAGAAGCGCGGGGAAAAAAGTCGATGAGAAATCATATTGCCCGGGCATGCATCTGAATGGATGAAAATTCCGCCTTGTTTCGATACTCTGTCCCGACAATGGGCTGAGTTCGGCTCCTTGTCCGTCGGGAGCCGTCGCCTCGCAAAGGCCAGCAGAGTCCGGACAAGCATGCTATAATTCCGATGGCATGAAAAGGGCGGCCTGGATCCTGACAGTCGTATTTGGACTCGCCTTTCTCGGCGCCACCCTTCTGAACGCCGATCTCATCGGCAAGAGCCGCGAAGCTCTCGCAAGCGGCGTGCTCAGGGACAAATCATCCATTCCCCCGGCCCGATATCATTTGATCGTGGTCATACCGGACAGCGACGATTCTTTTTTTCGGGGCCTTCTGAAAGGAATAAATGACGGCGCCGCCGAGGTTGACGCTGCCGTGCAGATTTTCAGCTACCCCGGCGCGACACCGGCAGAGGCCGAACGATATTTCGAATTATCCCTCAAAGCCCGGGTTGACGGCCTCATCATGTATATACCGCGCAACGACAGCGTCGCCGGAAGGGCTGAACGCGCGGCAAGAAACGGCGTGGTCTTCGTTCCGGTGGGAACGGACGCCCCCCTCGGGACTTCCTCCGGTTTCATCGGTTCAAGCTCCCTGGAGCAGGGTCTGAAGGGCGGATCCATCATCTGCGCAAGCCTGGGCTCCTCCGCGCGGATCGGCGTCATCCTGCCCGCTACCAGCTCCGGCGACCCGCAGGCCGAGCTTCTGTATCGCGGCATCGCCACCGCTCTCCGGACCTATCCAGGCTCCGCCATATCGGGTCTGATCCGCTCCCGAACGGGCGTTCTTTCGGGCGAGGAGGCTGCCGCCGCGATGTTCCGCTCTTATCCCTCGATCAACGCGCTTTTCTGCTCCACCGTGCGGGATACGATCGGAGCCGCCCAGGTCGTCGTGGAACTGAACAAGGTGGGCAAGGTGCTGATCGTCGGTGTGGACGAAACCCCGGAAATCCTGCGCTACATAGATAAAGGCGTCATCGCCGCGACGATCGTCCGCAATTCACACTGGATCGGCATGGAAGCCGTTCGCGCCTATTACCGCGCAAAAGCCGGCCAGAAGGGGCTGGCGGCGCGGGAGGCCGGCTTCGTGGTCAGAACCGCAAAAGGAGTGGAGCCGTGATCCTGGGAACGGTTCGGGCCAAGATCATCGCCAATACGACGCTCATACTCCTCATCATCGCGCTGGCCACCCTCTATACCGGGCTCGCTTCCTCCGAGCTGGCGCGCAGCGTGGCGATACTGTTCCGGAACAACCTGCTCACGGAAAATATCAGCAAGATCCTTGACCAGACGGAAACGGGCCTGACCGGCTACCTGACCACAAAAAGCTCGGACGCTCTCAAGGACTACATCATGTATTCCACACGACTCGCCGAGGAGGCCAGGAATCTCAACCGGGAAATCAGGGCCGATGATTCCCTCCTCCTGCAGCGCGACCTGGCCGGCCTTATCGATTCCTACCTGCGGGACACGGAGGCCAGCGTGACGGCCAAGCGCGGCCGCGACGTGGAAGCCTATACGATGTACTACGAAAGCTCGGAGCGGGCCGCCGAGCTCTCGCGTTTCCTGATCGGACGCATGGAAGAGATATTCATGAGCGGTTCCCTCAAGGCCTTCTCGGCCTTCAATTCGCGTATTCCCGCGGTACTCGCATCCAATGCCGTTCTCGTCCTGGCCGCGGCCCTCATGAGCTTCATGCTACTCGTGCGCTACTCCTACAAGCTTACGAGCCCCCTTTCCCGCCTGGCGGAGGCGGCCCGGGCGGTAGGCCGGGGCGAATACGATCACGCCCTGCCGCGGCCCGAATCGCGCGATGAAATAGCCACCACGACCGCCGCCTTTTCCAGCATGCAGAAAAGCATCAAGGAGGCCTTCGAGGAGCTGAAATCCAAGTCAGAGGTCGAAAAGCGTCTCATGGAAGAACGGCTCCACGTCCTGGACATGGATCACAAGCTCAAGAACGCCGAACTTCTGGCCCTGCAGACCCAGATCAACCCGCATTTCCTTTTCAATACCCTTTCCGCCGGCATGCAGCTCGCGCTGGCCGAGGGCGCCGACAGGACGGGCGATTTTCTGGAAAATCTCGCCGCCTTCATCCGATATGTCCTGAAGCCGCCGTCACGGCTTGTCCGGATTTCCGATGAAATCGAATGCGTCGAACGCTACATCTGGCTTCTGCGCCTGCGCTTCAGGGAACGCTTCGGTTTCGAGGTGAGCGCCGACAAGGAAATCATGGAAGTAGAAATTCCCGCCTTGATGCTCCAGCCACTCGTGGAAAACGCGGTTGCCCACGGCCTGCGCGACAGGGAAGAAGGCGGTCGGGTGCTCGTGAGCGCGCGGCGGATCGACGGAGAGGCGGTGCTTTCCGTGGAAGACACGGGCGAGGGCATGAGCGCGGAAGAGATCGAACGGATCCTTCGCGAAGGTTCCGAGAACGAAAGCCTGCAAGGGGCGGGCATCGGGCTGCGCAACGTGATCCGCAGACTGTCCCTGGTGACGGGCGGCAGGGGCCGCATCGAGATCGAAAGTTCACCGGGAAAGGGGACGGCCGTCCGCATCCATCTGCCTGTCGGGGATGAGACAAGATGAGACGAATCCTGGTGGCGGATGACGAGCGTCCCATCGTGGAGAGCATATTTCAAATCGTTCGCCGCGATCTGGGGGCGGAGTTCGAGATCGCCGGCTCGGCATCCACGGGAAGGGAAGCCATAGAGCTGGCCTCGGAGCTCTCGCCCGACATCATACTCATGGATGTCCGCATGCCGGGAATTTCCGGCCTGGACGCGATTCGCGAAATCAAGCAAAGGGGATTGGGCTCGGCCTTCATCCTGGTAACCGCATACGAGCGTTTCGACATCGCCAGGGAGGCCGTCCGGCTTGGCGTCCTTGACTATCTGCTCAAGCCGGTTTCCCGGGATCAGCTGACCCGGACGCTGAGGGCGACCGCCGAATTCCTGGACCGGAAAAGCGAGCTTGAGCGAAAGGACATAGAACATCGCGAAGGCGAGGAGAGAATGCGCGATTCCGTGGAGGTGGCCTTCCTGCATGGCGTCATGCTGGGCGAACGCTTTGGCCGGGATATTGAACGATACAAGATGGCACTGGGCATTGGGCAGGATTTCGCCCTCGTCATGGCCGTCTCTTTTTCACCTCCTCCAGGCTCACCCAATCCCGATGCCGAATCGCTGGCCGTTCATCAAAAGTTGCGCGACGCCCTGCACTATAAGACCCTGGCCTTTGCCGGACCGATGGTCGGCGGCTGCTTCCTCGCCCTCCTCCCGCTCAAGACCCGGGGCGAAACGGAAGCCGCCGTCCAGGAACTGGGCGAGACGGTTTGTCAGGCCCTGCCCAGGGAGTGGGCTCAAGGTTTCCTCAAACTGGGTTTTGGCTCCGCCCAGCCGATTGCCGACTCGCACCTTTCATGGTCCCAGGCCCTGGGCGAACTCTTGCGCAGGAGCTTCCGGGCGTCGGCCGGGGAGCCATGCTCCACGGGCCGATCCCGCGAGGCTGCAGCGCAGGAAACAGACCGGAATCCCTTCGACGACGAGGAACTTTTCCTTGATGAACTGATCCAGGGTTCCGTGGGAAAGGCGGGCTTCTGTCTTGACCGCATCATTGAAAATGCCGGCGGCCCGGATCCCGTGCCGCAATCCCTGCGCTATCGTGTCATCGCGCTTTTCGGTGCCGCGTATCGCCGGCTTTCCCGCAGGGGTTTCCTGGCCTCGAGCGACGCCCTTTCCATGTTCGATCTGGATGATATCAGGGCGGCGGAAGAGGTCACGGTCTTTGCCCTCGCCGTGCATGCCCGCTTTTCGGTGCTTGCAAGTCTGGCGAAAAAAAGGCCTCGCTGGTCTCCTCTTGTGGCAAAGGCAATGACCTTCATCCAGGAGAATTATCGCAGGCAAACGAGCCTGGAGCTCGCGGCCGACGCCGTGGGGATATCGCCCAACCGGCTTTCACGCCTCGTCGTCGAGGAAACCGGAAGAGGCTTTTCAGACCTCCTGATCGATTACCGCATCGAAAAGGCAAAGGAAATGCTTGCCCGGCCCGATGCCAGCATCAAACAGGTGAGCGCCTCCTGCGGATATCCCGACCCCAACTATTTCGCGCGTCTTTTCAAGAAAGTAACGGGATTTACGCCGTCTTCGTTCTCTTTCGGAGCCGCGGAGGCCAACGATGAGGAACAATGAAAGTCATGCAAAGCGGATTCTTCCCGGAATTGCGGTGCCGCTGTCGATCCTTGTCCTGACCGCGGGGCTGGGCGCCTGTCTTCCCGGAAAGCACCATGCCGAACCGGGGAAGGCGCCCGTGATCGGCTTTTCCATGGATTCGCTCGTCGTCGAACGCTGGCAGCGCGATATCGAGGTATTCAGCCGATCGGCGAAAGATCTGGGCGCCGAATTGCTACTCAGGGTCGCGGACCAGGACCCCGTGGTCCAGGAGAGCCAGATCCGCGAACTCATGGAAAAAGGCATCGATGTTCTTGTCGTCGTGCCGAACGACGCGGACAGGCTTACCGCGATCGTATCCGAGGTCAAGGCAAGGGGTATTCCCGTCCTGAGCTATGACCGCCTGGTTCGCCGGGCCCTTGTTGACCTGTATATTTCCTTTGACAACGAAAAGGTCGGCAGTCTCATGGCCGAGGCTATTTCCCGGGCCGTTCCATCGGGGGGCTACGTGATCATCAACGGCGCGAAAAACGATAATAACGCCCTCATGCTCAATGTCGGCATACATGAGATCCTCGATCCGCACATCGCTTCCGGCGCCATACGGATCGTTTCGGAAATCTGGCCGCAGTTCTGGGACAGCGACGAGGTCAAGTCCGATCTGGAGTCGGTCATAGCCGGAGACAGGGGAATAGACGCCGTCATCGCGGGCAACGATATGCTGGCGGAAGCCGCGATCAATGTCCTGTCGGAAAACCGCCTCATGGGAACGGTGAAGGTTTCGGGCCAGGATGCCGACCTCGCGGCCTGCCAGCGAATAGCGGAAGGCACGCAATTCGTCACCATCTATAAACCGATCGATCGCCTCGCTCTCAAGGCAGCGGGCTTCGCCGTCATGCTGGCAAAGGGGGAGAAAATCGAGACCGATGCCCTGATCGATGACGGAAAGGGCAAGGTGCCCTATGTCAGGCTGGAACCCATACTCGTGACCAGGGAGAGCCTGGAGGCGACGGTAATAAAGGATGGCTTTCATGCGGCAGCCGATATCTACAGAAACCTGCGTCCCTGATCGCCGCTTCTGGACTTTTCCCCCCGTCATGATATCGCCATTGTGCTAGGCGGCCTTCATCCACCTCCCCGGATATCCTGAGTGCGGTCTTTCGCATGATCTTTCCTGATGACCGCTTGAACAACGAGGGAGACACTGTAAGCGAGCGGCGATATGCCGCTTGCGGCCGTATGTCCGCTCCATTTATTCCCAGGAGGCTATTGAATGAAACGTCTGTACGCTGTTCTTTTCACGCTTCTTCTTCTGACGGTTCTTGGAACCACGGCCTTTGCCCAGACCCAGGTCGGCATCGTGCTCCCCACGAAAGATGAACCCAGATGGATCCAGGATCAGACCAGGTTCCTGGATGCTCTCAAGACAGCCGGCATCAGCGCAGAGGTGCTCTTCAGCCAGGGCGATTCCGCGAAGGAAAAAGCCAACGTTGAAACCCTCATTACCAAGGGCATCAAAGTCCTCATTATCTGCCCCCAGGATGGGACCGCAGCCGCAGCAGCGGCCGACGAAGCCCGCAAAGCCGGCGTCAAGGTGATTTCCTATGACCGCCTGATTCGCGACACCGCTTCCGTCGATTACTACGTCACCTTCGACTCCGTGCAGGTCGGCGCCGCCTGGGGCAACTACCTGGTAAGCAAGGCCGCCGGAAAGGGCAACAACCTCTATCTCTATGCCGGCGCCGCTTCCGACAACAACGCCTTCCTCTTCTTCCAGGGCGCATGGTCCATTCTCCAGCCCAAGATCGCCGACGGCACCTTCATCGTGCGCAACTCCAACAAGGCCGTCGCCCTCATGAAGAAGGCCGCCCTCACCCGCGATGATCAGGCGAGCATCATCGGTCAGGTCACCACCAACTGGAGCTTTTCCGACGCCAAGAACAAGGCCGAGGCCAACCTGACCTCCGCCAGCGCCGCCATGAAGGGCACCGTCTACATCTGCGCCCCGAATGACGGCACCGCCCGTTCGATCGCCGACACCTTTGCCGCCGACAAACAGGTCAAGAAGTACTACATCACCGGACAGGACGCCGAAATCGCCTCCATCCAGTACATCATCGACGGCAAGCAGTCCATGACGGTCCTGAAAGATGTCCGCACCCTGGTCAGCGACGCGATCGCCGCGGCCGTGGCCTACATCAATGGAAGCGTTCCCGCCAAGACCGCGACCTACAACAACGGCAAGATCGAGGTTCCCGCCAAGCCGACCGCCATCATTACCGTCACCAAAGAGAACGTGAAGGCGACGATCGTGGATTCCGGATACTGGCCCGCCAGCAATTTCACCGGCTTCTGATTCCGATCGGAATCAGAGAGCAGGGCTAATGGCGGCGCGTCCGCCATTAGCCTTATAATTATGTGCGAACATCCCGCATATTCTGGAGGCAGGGCCATCATGAATACTCCCATTCTCGAGATGAAAAACATTACAAAAACCTTCCCCGGCGTCAAGGCATTGAGCGAGGTCAGCTTCAGCGTCGCAAAGGGCGAGATCCACTGCCTGGTCGGAGAGAACGGGGCGGGGAAATCCACCCTGATGAAGGTGCTGAGCGGAGTATACCCGCATGGCGTCTACACGGGCGATATCCTCTTCGACGGCAAGGTACAGCAATTCCGCGGCATTGCCGACAGTGAAAAAGCCGGCATCGCCATCATCTACCAGGAACTCGCCCTGGTCCCCGAGATGACGGTCTTTGAAAACATACTTCTCGGCAATGAGATCCGGAAGGGTCTCTCGATAGATTGGAACAAGACGATCCAGCGCGCCACGGAAATGCTGAAAAAGGTCCGGCTCGACGTCAATCCGACGACAAAGATCAGGGATCTCAGCGTCGGGCGTCAGCAGCTGGTGGAGATCGCCAAGGCCCTCAGCAAGGAAGTAAAACTCCTGATCCTGGACGAACCCACGGCCGCCCTCAACGAGGACGATTGCGAAAACCTGCTGGAACTCCTCAGGCACCTCAGGAAAGAAGGGGTAACCTGCATTCTCATCTCGCACAAGCTCAAGGAAGTCATAAAGGTCGCCGATACGGTTACGGTCCTCCGCGACGGTCAGACCATCTGCACCCTGGATGCCCGCACGGGCGAGGTGTCGGAGAATATCCTCATAAAACACATGGTAGGAAGGGAAATCGACAACATCTATCCGGAGAGAAAAGAGCGAAAAATCGGGGAAGTGGTGCTCGAGGCGCGGAACTGGAACGCCTATGATCCAAAGCTCGGAAGGACCCTCCTCAAGGATGTCAGCTTCACCCTGAAAAAAGGCGAGATCGTCGGCTTTGCCGGCCTCATGGGTTCAGGCCGGACGGAACTAGCCAAAAGCATATTCGGGAATCCGGATGGCTATGAGATAAGCGGCGAACTCTATTTCAAGAACGGGGAAATGCACTTCAGACAACCCAGGGACGCCATCGACGCCGGTATCGCCTATGCCACCGAAGACAGGAAGGGCAACGGCCTCATCCTCATCCAGGACGTCAAGCAGAACATCACGCTTGCCAATCTCAATGCCATCGCGAAACGCGGAACGATCGACAACAACGCCGAGGTCAAGGTCGCCACGGAATACCGGGACGCCCTCAGCATCAAGACGCCGAGCATCGAACAGAAGGTGGTAAACCTCTCCGGAGGCAACCAGCAGAAGGTCTCCGTCGCAAAATGGCTCTTCGTAAAACCGGAGGTCCTCATCCTGGATGAACCCACGCGCGGCATCGACGTAGGCGCCAAATACGAGATTTATTCCATCATGAACAAACTGGTCGAGCAGGGCATGAGCATCATCATGATATCCTCGGAACTGTCCGAGGTCCTGGGGATGAGCGACAGGGTATATATCGTCTCTTCCGGGAAAATAACCGGCGAGTTGCCGATAGCCGAGGCGACTCAGGAAAAAATCATGCAGCTGGCCACAAGTTAGGGGAGGACGGAAAGATGACCATAAGGGATCTTCAAAAGGCCGCGCGGCAAAACGTCCGCGATTACGGCATGTACATCGCGCTTGTCGTCATCATGGCGATATTCACCTTCACGACGAATGGAGTCTTCATCTCGTCGAGAAATATCGCCAATCTCCTCAACCAGACCGGTTATATCGCCGTGCTGGCTGTCGGAATGACCTTTGTCATCGTGATACGGCACATAGACCTCTCGGTCGGCTTCCTGGCCGGCTTCCTGGGCGCCATAGCGGCCATCGCCATGGCAAGCTGGCATCTGCCGGTCTATCTGGTCCTGCCTCTCGTCCTGGTGCTGGGAATCATCGCCGGCCTGATAACGGCCTATCCGGTGGCGCGCCTGGGAATACCATCCTTCGTCGCTTCCCTGGCGGGCTGGCTCATCTATCGCGGCGCCCTTATCCTGGTGACATCCAAGACCGGCACCATCATCATTTCGGACAAGCTGTTCAACGACATCGGCAACGGCAACATACCCGATCTCCTCGCGAGCGAGGTCTTCCTGCCCGGCCTGCACAAACTGACCCTGCTCCTGGGCGCGATAGCGATCGTCCTGTTCGTTTTCGGCCAGATTCGCGGACGAAAAAGCAAGCAGGCCTATAATTTCGAGGTTCTGCCCGCCGACATGTTCGTTCTCAAGCTGGTTCTGCTTTCCATCGTCATGGGGCTCATCACCTGGGTGCTCGCCGGATACAACGGACTTTCCTGGACGGTGGTCATCGTCCTGGTCATCGTGGGCGCATACGACTATATCGCCGGGCAGACCGTGCTCGGACGGCACATCTACGCCGTCGGCGGCAATCCCGAAGCGGCCGAGCTCTCCGGCATCAGCGTAAAAAAAATCACATACATCGTTTTTGGCTCCATGGGATTCCTGACTGCCTTGTCCGGCGTCCTTTTCACGTCCCGTCTCCAATCGGCCACCCCGACGGCAGGCACCCTGTTCGAACTTGACGCGATAGCGGCCGCCTACATCGGCGGTGTTTCCGCGGCGGGCGGCGTGGGGAAGATCACGGGTTCACTTCTGGGGGCCATCGTGTACATGTCCCTCATGAACGGCATGAACCTGCTGGGAACCGATATTTCCCTGCAGTACGTGATCAGGGGCCTGGTCCTGGTGGGCGCCGTCGTGTTCGACGTTACCACTCGCAGGACCAAGAGATAGCAGAGGATTTCCGGTCCACGGGCTCGCACCCGCGGGCCGGTGCGATGTGCATGGACTGGATGGTGCGAAGGTCTACGTGGTCTCCGCGGATGGTACAGCGGTTAACCCGCATTTCTCACCCACCGGCGAGGGTGATGGTATCTCAGGCATTTCTTCGAGCGTCTTCGCGAGAGAACGACGGCCACGCTTGTGAAACTACCAGGTTTTGTCATTTCCAATCGCAGAGTATTGCAGATACGACCCGTTTTCATACCCAGGGTGCAGCGACAGAAAAACCTCCGGCCAAAGGGACGATGGGATAACTTGGACTGTTTGCGGCATGACTGAATCAGGTCAACAATCGTTCCCTGATTCCGAGCCAGGTATTCCAATACGGGAGAGCTTCGGGGACATGGATAACGATCCGGCGCATGCTTGCCGATACCTGCGTGGCCACTTTGAGGAACTTTGTCCGAATCGTCGAAGCTTGCAGCGTCGCCAACAATGGATCATCGGCATTTTGATTTCCGAGAAAGACGGTGAAGAGAAGGGCGAACGTCGAAAACCACAGACGGAGCTGACCAGCCCGGATCGCATGCGATGAAAGGCGGTCGGCAAACATGAACAGCTTTCGCTCCTTGATCCTGTTCTCCATGTTGCCACGCGCACAATAGAGATTCTCGTACAACTCGCGCGTTTCCCAGGACGTGCGATCGAGATTCGTGACGATGAAGCGCGGGTTTGAGCCATCCGGAAGATGCTCTGCCTTCGCGACGACTCGGCGGGCATTGTTCCAGGTTTCCTGCGTCTTGTATCTGATGTCCCGGAATATCCGTTGGGCTTCTCCGGTTTGATCGCATGAGCGCCCGGTTTCCCGTATTGAACCGTTCACGGCGCGAATGAGCCTTTTTTCTTCTGCAGGCCAATGACATAGAAGGCATTTTCCTCGCTCTCGCACCAGTCGGGAATATCGGGACGGTTGAATCCCGAATCTCCGCGGAGAATGATCCTCGTTCTTTTCCAGTGCTTCCGCAGTTCGCCCATGATCTCCTTGAGCGCAGGAACGACACCCCCGGCCTGATCGATGTCGGCAGTACGCAGCTCTGCCCACAGGGGGAACCCGCCGACGAACATGTACAGCGGCAGACAGCAGTATTCATCGCAATACCCAAGGAAATAGCGGCCCTCCTGATTTACGTGCAGCGGGTCATCAGTTGAGGCGACACCGACTATGATTTCTGTCGGTCCTTTCCGGCCAAGGGAGAGCTCTCGATAAACAGTCTTACCAGCAAGTCCCGCAGTACCTGATATTCTTGTACCGGTTTCTAGGTATTTCGATCGTGTCGCCGAGCTCCAGGCGATTGAGCGTGATCTTCACGGCAAGTCCTTGATCATCGGGAACCTTATCGCATGCTGTGGCGAGAAGCGGATCGAAACGCAATTCGTCGTGATCGTTGATGTCTTCATACCCCCGGCAAAGACCGAAGATACGTTGGGAAAGAATAGTTCGCAGATCGTGCGGGATGAGCTTGGGATTCCTGAGATCAGAACAGGCCTTCTTCATGCGGGATATTCTTCTGTATTACCTTTCGACAATTGAGAGCAACACGAGTCCCGCGTCGGACGAAAGCGCCTCTCCATCCTTTTTGACGATGACTGTCTTGCTTTCGATCCCTTGCAGCTCGAACTCGGATTGGATACACTGCGTTTTCACGGGAGGTTCTCCTTTCTGCGTGCATCTTGTTTCTGCAAAAACAGGTATGCACGATTTTGGGGACCTCTTGTGATTTATTGTGAGAAATGCGGGCTAGTCATGATGAAGTGACCGCGCCCTTCGTATGTAGCTCTACGCTACCTTCTCCCGATCATAGCGCAACCTACGCGTCTACGTTCGGGGCGTCATTTCATCATGTCTGGTTACAACTTTTCAGGGAATTTAGGTTGACAGTAGACATGTTGGTGCAGATAATAATTGCCATTCTGAGCAGAAAACGATGGAGTTGCAATGATCTGGTATATCGCCAAGCGTATTGCCTCCATGTTCGCGACCCTTTTCGTCGTGGTCCTGCTTACCTTCTTGCTCATGCACTCCATTCCCGGCGGTCCCTTCACCGCCGAGCGCAGGCTTCCGGAGTCTGTAGAAAGAGCTCTCGTCAAGAAATACAAGCTCGACGCGCCACTTCACGTCCAGTTCTTCGACTATGTAAAAGGCCTTCTCGTATTCGATCTTGGTCCATCCTTCAAATATGAAGGAAGATCAGTCAATGAGTTCATAACCGAGGGCTTCCCTCTTTCCAGCAGGCTCGGACTCATGTCCATCGTGTTCACCCTGTTCCTGGCGCTTCCCCTGGGGAGCATTTCCGCCATCAAGAGCGGTAAATGGCAGGATATATTGATCATGTTTCTAGCGACGATGGGAATTACCATCCCGTCGTTCGTCATCGCGACCGGTCTTATGTACGTGTTCTCGTTCCGCTTGGGATGGTTCCCTGTTTTCGGCGTAAGCAGCGTCAAGGGCTACATCCTGCCCATGATAGCCTTGAGTGGATACTCCCTGGCGTTCATCACGCGCCTCATGCGGAGCAGTCTCCTCGAGGTCATGGGCCAGGACTACATACGGACGGCCCGCGCCAAGGGTCTCTCGGAAACCGGGATAGTGCTGAAGCACGCCTTGCGGAATGCACTCATCCCCGTGGTGACCATCCTGGGGCCGACGCTCGCGTCGCTCCTGACCGGCTCCTTCGTCATAGAGAAGATATTCGCGCTACCGGGCATGGGTATTCACTTCGTCACGAGCATAGCCAACCGGGATTATACGGCCATCATGGGCATCACCATCTTCTACGCGACCATCCTTGTCGCCATGGTTTTCATCGTGGATATTTTTTATGTGATGATAGATCCGCGAATAAAGCTGCAGTAGAAATGGAACAAGCCATGGAAATAACAGCCGTTCCCTGGGACAAGATCGATATCGAAAAAGAAACGATGGAAACGATCGCCGGCGAGCAGAGAAGTTTTGCCCAGGACGTCTGGTACCGGTTCAAGAAGCGCCCCAGCGCCGTGGCCGGTTTCTGCGTCGTCATCCTGCTCGTGCTTTTTGCCGTATTCGGGCCACTCCTGTCGAGGCATACCTACTTCGAACAGAACCTGGCTTTCGTCAATATCCCGCCTTTCTTGAAGGTCTGGAAGATCGAGGGCGCAGGGACTCCCGGCAGCGCGTACATAACGCAGAACCTGAAGCTCGTAGAAGTTTCCAAGGACGGTAGGCTCGTCGCCCCGATACCGTTCGTGCGGGAAGATATCTCGAAGAAGCGGATACTGTTCGATTATTCGGGAACCGTGGTAGCCATAGACTATTCCGACAGGGCGCAAGGCCTTCGACTCGTAGGGACCGACGGCTCCGCTTTCCTGACGAAGAAGGTCTGGAACGGTACATACCTCCTGGGTACCGATTCGCTCGGGCGTGACATGCTTACGAGGCTCATGTTCGGCGCGAGGATATCCCTGACTGTCGCTTTCATCGCGGCGTTCATCAACCTCATCATCGGAATACTGTACGGTGGAATCTCCGGGTACCTGGGCGGTAACGTCGACAATGCGATGATGCGCGTCGTCGACGTCATCAGCACCATACCGCTGACTCTCTACGTGATACTCATCATGGTCATCCTGGATTCCGGCTTCCTGAGCATCATCGTCGCGTTGAGCTCCGTGTACTGGGTGAGCATGGCCAGGGTTGTCCGGGGCCAGATAATGGCGCTCAAGGAGCAGGAGTTCGTACTCGCCGCCAGGACCATAGGCACATCGCCCATGGGCATCGTGATGCGGCACCTCATACCCAATTCTCTGGGACCCATCATCGTCACCGCGACGATGCTCATACCGACCGCCATCTTCGTCGAGTCGTTCATGAGCTTCATCGGGCTCGGGGTGTCCGCTCCCATGGCCAGCTGGGGGACAATGTGCAACGATGCGCTTGAGACTATGAAGAGCACGCCGCATCAGCTCTTCGCGCCGGCCTTCGCGATCTGCCTCACGATGTTCTCGTTCAATTTCATAGGCGATGGGTTGAGAGACGCCCTCGACCCCAAATTAAGAAAGTAGCGGGAGAAACGCATGGCTGGTCTTCTTGAAGTCAAGAACCTGACGACGAGCTTCTTCACGCAGAACGGCGAAGTCAAAGCCGTTCGGGATATATCGTTTTCACTCGATCAAGGAGAGGTGCTCGGGATAGTCGGAGAGTCGGGCTCTGGCAAGAGCGTTACCTTTCTGTCCATCCTGGGCTTGCTTGCTGATTCCGGACGCGTCAAGGGCGGCCAAGCACTCTTCAACGGCAAGGATCTCATAGGCGCGGGCAAGAGCGAACTCCGTAAGATCAGGGGTAACGATATTTCTATGATATTCCAGGATCCCATGTCTTCCCTGAACCCGCTGAAGCTGATAGGCGCGCAGGTCGCCGAGTCGCTCGAGATACACACGAACCTGGGCCGCGCCGAAATACGGCGGAAGGCGATCATGATGCTCGAGCGGGTGCGCATACCGGAGGCGGCGAAGCGCTACAACTCGTATCCTCACGAGTTCTCCGGAGGAATGCGGCAGCGCGTCATGATAGCCATGTCCCTCATCTGTAACCCGTCGCTCGTCATAGCCGATGAGCCGACCACCGCCTTGGACGTCACCATCCAGGATCAGATACTCAAGCTGCTGCGCGAGCTCAGGCGCGACATGCAGAGTGCCATAGTATTCATAAGCCACGACCTGTCCGTCATCGCGGGCATGTGCCAAAGGGTCATTGTCATGTACGGCGGTATGATCATGGAGGAGGCGAGCATCGAGGAACTATTCGAAACCCCCGCCCATCCGTACACCATGGGCCTCCTTCGCTCCATACCGGTCATCGATCAGGACAAGGACTCGATGCTCGAGCCCATCCCCGGCTCGCCCCCCGACATGCTCGCACCACCGGCCGGCTGCCCTTTCGTCGTGCGATGCGTCCACGCGCGTTCTATCTGCCGCGAATCGGTGCCGCCTTACAATACCGTCTCTGAAACCCATCGCTCCAGGTGCTGGCTCTGGTCGAGCGACGCGCCCGTTTCGGGCAACATATTCAAGGAAAGGGGTGTCGCCCGTGCTTGAGGTCCGCGATCTGGTCAAGCGCTTTCCCGTAAGGGGGCCGGGCCGCAAGGTTGTCCACGCGGTTGAAGGCGTGAGTTTTTCCATGCCGCAGGGCGAGACGCTCGGGCTCGTCGGGGAGTCGGGCTGCGGCAAGTCGACGGTGGCCCGTAGCGTCATGCGCATATACGAACCGACCTCCGGTTCCATATTGCTCGACGGCGAGGACATCACCCGTATGGGCGAGCGGGAACTCAAGCCCAGGCGGAAGAAGATACAGATGATTTTCCAGGACCCGTACGCGTCGCTCAACGCGCGCATGAAGGTCCGGGACATCGTCGCGGAGCCCCTGCTCGCGCACCGGGTTTTCGAGAGCCAAGCCGGGATAACCGAGGCCGTTCGCGCGATGCTCGAGCACGTTGGGCTCGGTCGACAGCACATGAATAGATATCCGCACGAATTCTCCGGCGGTCAGAGGCAGAGGATAGGAATTGCGCGCGCCCTCATACTGAACCCCAAGGTGCTCATATGCGACGAGCCCATATCAGCCCTCGACGTATCCATACAGGCACAGGTCGTCAATCTGCTCAAATCGATACAGAGAGAGAATGGCATATCGTACCTGTTCATTGCTCACGACTTGGCCATGGTTCGTTACATGTCGCACTCCGTCGGCGTCATGTACCTCGGGCGCATCGTAGAGAAGTGCGAAAGCGCCGAGATATATTGGCGGCCTTTGCATCCATACACGAAAGGGCTTCTCGATTCCATCCCGTCTCCGAAGCCGCCCAGACCCGGCTTTGAGAAAGGCGCGTCGATCGAGGGAGACATCCCCAGTCCAATTTCCCCACCTCCGGGCTGCGCCTTCCATACGAGGTGCCGCTACGTAAAAGCCGAATGCAGGGAAACGATCCCGGTGCTGAAGATGGTTGAAGCGGGGCATGAGGTGGCTTGCCACCTGTTTTGAGTGCATATCCAAGTTAAGGAGGATATATGCTTTCACGAAGGAAGTTCATGTACTCAGCCGCGGCGATTCTGGCAGTCCTAACGCTATTCGCCTCGTGCGGAGCCAAGAAGGTAGCGCCCGTCGCGACCGGCAAGATCGTGTTCGCACTGCAGAGCGAGCCCGACGGTTATGATCCGGGGATAACGAACAACTCGTTCGCCTCTCCGTTCATGAACCAGCTGTTCGAGGGCCTCGTGACCTACAACGCATTAGGCGAGATAGTCCCCGGCAACGCCGAGAGCTGGACCATCTCCCCTGACGGCAAGGTCTACACGTTCGCGCTCAGGAAGAACCTCAAGTGGTCGAACGGAAAGCCCTTGACCGCAAAAGACTACCGGTACTCGCTCATGCGCGTACTCGATCCCAAGACCGGCGCGCGCTACGCCGACATGCTGACCGTGTACGTGGTCGGAGCCGAGGAGTATTTCGGCGGCAAGGGACCCAAGGAATCCGTCGGCATCAAGGTCATCAACGATTACAGCCTCCAGATCACGCTCAAGGAGCCGGCGCCATACTACCTCGGAATCCTGGCGATGTGGGTGTATTCTCCGGTTAACCAGCAAGCCGTCGAGGCGAGCCCCGAGCGCTGGACTATGGATCCCGCCACGTTCATCAGCAACGGCCCCTTCAAGGTCGTCTCGATAAAGATGGGTGAGGGCGTCGTGCTCCAGAAGAACGAATTCTACTGGAACGCCGATGCTGTTAAGCTCGCTGAGATTAATTTCAGGTTCATACTCGAGCCCGCCACCGCCTTGAGCGCCTTTGAGAAGGGCGAGATAGACGGATTCAGGGAAGTACCTGCCTCCGATATCCCGCGTCTGCGAACCGGTAGCGACGCCTTCCATATCCTGCCAGCCTTTGGGACCACGTTCTACGACGTGAATACCACCAAGAAGCCGTACAGCGACCCGAAGGTCCGCCGCGCCCTGGCTTTGGCTTTGGATCGCGACGAGCTTATCGACAACGTGCTCCAGGCTCCCAGCACGCCGACCATCGCGCTGGTAGCCCCCGGCTACGTCTTCGGCGGCGTCGACTTCACCGAAGCCCACAAGAAATACGGCTTCAGTTCCAAGGCCAGCGTCGAAGAGGCCAAAAAACTCCTCGCCGAAGCCGGCTTCCCGGATGGCAAAGGCTTCCCCGTCCTCGAGTTGAGCTATTATACCAACGCAACCGTAAAGAAGATGGTCGAGGCGATGCAGCAGATGTGGGAAAAGAACCTTAACATCAAGGTCAAGATCAAGGTTCAGGATTGGGCCATCTACTACGCCGGTATCCAGAAACTCGATTACGACATCGGCGCCATGGGCTGGGGCGGCGATTACCTCCACCCGATGACCTTCCTCCAGCTGTTCACGTCTAGCAGCACCAACAACAACGCAGGCTACAAGAATCCCGAGTACGACGCCCTTGTGGCGAAAACCATCAACGAGACCGACCCCGCCAAGGCCGTCGAACTAATGCACCAGGTCGAGGACATCTTCGTAAGGGACCTGCCGGTCATATCGCTCTACTCGAGGAGCAATACGATCATGGTCGCTCCGTACATCAAGAACTGGGCCCTGACCGCACTTGCCAATCTGTACTTCAAAGACGCATACATAGAAAAGAAATAGTTCCTTCGCCACGCCGTGCCCCGGCTTGTTCGGGAGCGGCGTGGTATTTCCAGGCATGGTCAGGTCACCAGGATCCTTGATATCTGTCCGTTCGACCCGGCTGCCCATCCGCATCTGCCTGCCTTCTCGAAATCAATGACATTGAAAGACTCTGGATGAAGAACCGACCACGTCCTGCCGCCATCGTTTGAGACATGGGTTCCCTGCGTACCCGTCGCCACGAGGTATTTCCCTTTCGTTCCTGGTACGTACGCGACGCATGAGTCGTAACCTGCCTGGGGGAACGTAAGCGCAAGGACCCAGGATAGTCCGCCGTCTGCGGTGTGGACGACCGTATCGGTATTGATTCCAGGCTGAGCGTAATCGCCGCCGACTGCGCAGGCGGTATCTTCGTCCAGGATCGCGACGGAAAATGCGCCCTGCGAAGGCTTTCCGTGCATCACGGGTAGCTCGCTCACCTTCCACGTCCTGCCGCGGTCGCCGCTTATGAAGCCCCTCGCGGCGGATCCTCCGCTGACGAAGCACAGGCCGTCGGCGCCGAAGGTCGCGACACAGGTTCCGCTCGCTGCGAAGTGAGCCTCGCCTTCTATCATCTCAGGCAGGCTGGAAGCGGGAATGCGCGACCAGGTTTGCCCGGAGTCACTGGTCTCGACCAAGAAACAAGAGCCATCGAGAGGATCGCCGAGGCAGATACCCGATGTCTCGTCCCAGAAGCCCAAGGCATCCAGAAACACCACTCCTGCCGTGTCGGAGTAAGTTTCCTTCCAGGTGGAACCCCCGTCGACGGTTTTGAGTATCGTAGCGGGCGACCCGGAACTCATGACGACGGCGCTCGAATCGCTGAAAGCCTTGATGGCGCGGAAATCCAGCGTGGCATAGCCGGGGATCGTTGTCCGCTGCCATGTCTGCCCGCCGTCTATGGTCAGCGCGAACGAGCCGTTCGTCCCGCTGACCCAGACGATGCGGTCGTCAACAACGGATAAACCGCGAATGCCAACGTCTTCAATCGTCGCTTGTTGAATAAAATCGAATCGCATTCATGGTCTCCTGCATCTATCATTGATGGTAGCGATGGCAAAATAACATGATTAGCCAGAATGGAAACTTTGACAACAGGAGATTATTCAAGGCGGGAAAGTACATCGGCCTTTGCAAGAAAGCGACAAGAACGAAGTGAATGTCGCAACAAGGCCTTTGAAGGAAACCTACCTTGGCGACGAGGGCCTCGACGCTCCGGGCCACTCCGTCGGTGCCCAGCACCCCGACAACGGTGGTGACACCGGCGTGCAGGGCGTCCGAGACGCGAAGCTCGGGCGTTCGAGTGTGGAATCCGCCTTCGCCGCCCCCTCCGGACACGTGGACGTGGCCGTCGACGATGCCGGGGACTACGGCGCGACCGCCTGCGTCCAGGACTTCGCAGGGCAGGGGGAAGGCCGATGGATCGATCATCTCCTCCACGGCGAGTATCGTGCCCGCGGCCACGAGGATGTCCCTGCGGCCGATGTGTCGGGGAGTGCGGAGGTCGGCGTTCTTTATGAGGAGGAGCATGGGCACATCCTTTCGCGTGTTGCGAACATATGAGTAATAAAGCAATTTTCGTGCCATCCCTTGCCGCCGATGGGCTGCGAATTAGTGCAACCCAATGACATAATAACAGCCTCTGTGGTAAAGTCGAGGCTGCTCCAGGTGTCCAGGGTCACGATAAACGGACCACCCAGGGGTACGATGCTCTCCATTCCGGAAGGATCCGGAGGGCAGAAGGGGTACCGAAGGGTGAATGCCGAATTACTTTGGACCATACACCTACGGCTGCGAGCCGATTCATCGAGCAACACCGCAACCTGGTTCTCGCATGCCCTCCGGGTATCGGCACGTCGCACATCGCCCAGGCGCTCGGCCATGAAACCGCCCGGCGCGGTCTCGACGTCATCGTCTTCAGGACGCACAGGTTGCTCGAACGTCTCGCTCCAGACCGCCTCTCGGGCAAGCGTTCACAGATACTCACGAAGCGCTGCCTGGATGCCGGGCTTCTGATACTCGATGATTTCGCCTTCAGGCCGTACAGCCGGCTCGAGACGGAACTCCTGCATGCGCTCTCCGATGAGCGCCTTGCCGAGTGCTCGATCATCGTCACATCCAACCGGCCGCCAGAGGATCGGTTCTCCGTTTTCCCCGATCCGGTCGTCGGCGGCGCCATCATGGATCGGCTGGTTTCCGGCGCGATCAAGCTTATCGTAAGCTCGGGAAGATCGTACCGTAAGGTGGGCGCGTTCCGACAAGAGACCCAGGCGGTTTCCGCTTGACCGAGGGAAATACGGGGCTCTACTATTGAACTACCCCCTGGGGGAATTTCCATGACTCTACGGGGAATTATCGTGACCCTCGACATTTCGCGAGAGCATGACGGCCTCCTCCCGGCGCAAGACTCGATCAGGGTCTGCATGGCGCCCGCCTGCGGCCCCCGACCACGTTAGGCCGCATGGCCCTCACGATGCACGATGACCAACCTGCGCGTGGCGCAGCATGGATTCGCATGAAGAGGTGGACCATGAAACACAGACTCATGTCGCTCCTTCCAGTCTTCGTCCTCGTTCTCGCAGGTCTCTCTTCCTGCAACTCGGGACCGGAGACCTATTCCTTCAGGTCCCCGCCCGCTCCGGAGACGCAGGCTGACGCCGAGACGGCACCCCCGCCCTGGGAACTCCACGAGGACATCCTCTTCGCCTCTCCCGGAGGCATCGACCTGAAGATGGATATCGCCGTCCCGCGGAACGCGGCCAAGCCCGCTCCACTCCTTCTCTATTTTCCGGGCAACTCGTATGGCATGGATGCGGACCTGTATCAGATCAGATGGTGGAAAGAGCAATACAGGAGCATGATCAAGGATGCCGCCTCCAGGGGCTACGTCGCTGTCGCGTGCAATCACCGGCCCCTCCTCAGGCTCAAGGCGAGCGGGGAGGCCTATCCTTTCGGAGCGATACTGGAGGACGCGAGGGGCGCGTCGCGCTTTCTCTTCGCCCACGCGCGGGAGTACGGCATAGACACCACGCGCTTCGCCGTCCTCGGCTGGTCTTCCGGAGGCCACGTTGCCCTCCAGCTCGCGATGGAGGGCGTGGACCCCGAGGGCAGCCAGGGCGGCTCGTCGGCCTATCCGGTCAAGGCCTGCGTGATCAGCTGCTCAGGTATCGACCCGACGGGTTCCTATCGAGCCGATCCGATCGACAATGGCCCGTTCTGGATCCCCCTCATGGGCGCGAGGCTCGAGGAGGCGCCGGAGCGCTGGCGGGGCGCGAGTCCGGTGAACTTCGTGTCGGAGCGCTCGCCCGCGACCTTCCTGATCTCCGCGGCGTCGGAC
>JAPLSN010000014.1 GCA_026398615.1 Spirochaetota bacterium
GGAAGTAAACCATGGCCTCCTTTGTGCGACGCAGGTAGAACGGCGCCCGCTTACGGTTCATCGCTTCGCGGATCGATTTCACGTCGGCGTAGCAGTCGGCGTCGAGGAGCTGCAGGAACAGGCTGAAGTTCTCCGGATCGCCCTTGTGCGGCGTCGCGGTCAGCAGGAGGAGGTGGTCCGAGGTGTCGCGCAGCAGCTCACCGAGCCTGTAGCGAAGGCTCTTGTGCGATTCATCCGCCGCGGACATGCGGTGCGCCTCGTCCACGATGACCAAGTCCCAGTGGACCTGGCGCAATCCGGGCAGAATTTCCTGGCGCTTCGCCAAGTCGAACGAGGTGATAACCCGGTTCCGTTCGAGCCACTGATTCACTCCGAACTGGTCGCGGATATCCTGTCCCTTGAGGACAAGGAACTTGGTATCGAACTTCTCCTTCAGCTCGCGCTGCCATTGGAAGGCGAGGTTCGCGGGGCAGACGATCAGGATGCGCTCGGCGAGGCCGCGGAGTTCCAACTCGCGGATGAGCAGGCCCGACATGATGGTCTTGCCTGCGCCGGCATCGTCGGCAAGCAGGAACCGGACACGCGGGAGCTTGAGCAGGTAGTCGTATACCGCTTCGAGCTGGTGCGGCAGCGGATCGACGCGCGATATCGAGAGCCCGAAGTATGGATCGAACTCGTAGGCGATGCCGAGCGCGTAGGCCTGGAGACCCAGTCGCAACAGGCGTCCGTCGCCGTCGAAAGAATGCTCCACATTGATAACCGTAAGGCGGTCGAGATCGGTATCGGTCAGCGTCACCTTCCGGAATCGTTCTGACTGTGTACCCACCAGACCTACCACCCAGCTCGCCGGGCCATTGTTCTGCACGGTCTCGACCCGCATGGGCTCGTTGAAGACGGCACCCGTGAGAATTTGGCCAGGACTGACGGGAGGCAAGCGAGTCATCGTGCTGGATCTCCCATCAGATGCAACCTCCAAGACCGATGTTTCCTGTGTTTGCCGAGCACGATGCTCTCCGAACGCTGCGCAGGCGGCAACTTTGATCAGCCCGATTCAATCGTATGGACATTTTTCTCCAAATCCGTCGTAAATACGCTATCAGTATTCTAGCGCACCCGGGGGATTCTTATTTGCTGTTTTTTTTCGTTTTTTCCGACATTTCTGTCCGGATTCTTCCCGGATCAGTCTATCATATGACGTATACGCTTCGAGGAGGTTCCCCGTGAGAACGACCTTGAGTCTCCTGCTGGCCTTCCTTGTCTCGGCGCCGCTGTCCGCCAATATTGCCGCGCCCGCAGCGCCGCCGGAAGAGCTCGGCGACCTGTTCCTGCCGTCGATCGAAAGCAACCCGCTGCGCATCGACCGGGAAACCCTGACCTTCGACCTGCGGGAAGCCGCCAGCCACAGGGCGGAGGCGCTGGCCGTCTATTCCATCACGAATCCCACGGACGCCCCGGTGGCGATGGATTTCCTCTTCATCACGCGTGACGCCGCTTCCATCGTGGCGAGCGTCGACGGCTCGGTCGTCCCGAGCGTCGAATCGGAAATAGCGGGGAAATACATCCCGTGGAACGACGGCGCGAATTCGCCCCGGAACGAACGGCCCTTCCCCGGTTCCCGCTTTTCCGTGTCCTTCGAGGCCGGCCAGACGAGGACCGTCTCCGTCGCGTTCCGGATGACCGGCGGCTACGACAATACGGCCATCCCCTTCGGACCGGAAGCCCCGGCGGCCGCGCATTTCCTGAACCAGGTCAAGGACGGCGAATGGGTCCGCTGGTACCAGTATGACCTTTTCGCGTCCACCAGCTTCGATGGGGGATTCGGCACGCTCGAACTCACCGTGCGCATTCCCAGGGGCACCGATCTCGGGGCCAACGTGGACCTGGAGGAAGTAGCGTCCGGCGACGCGGATATGCGTGTGTTCGCGGCGAGTTTCGAGGGCATCCCCAGACCCATGCTGGACATGAAGGTCCTGCATCGAGAGGACTACAACATCGTCGGGCTCACGTTGAAGTCCGGCGTCGCCTTCCCCTTCGATGGCAGGGGGATCTACTGGAACAACCAGCTCCTCTTCGACCTCTGCCTGTCCAACAACCAGCTTTCCGTCGGCGTGGAGGGGAATCCCTTCGCCCCGTACCTGCACGGCATGCTGTTCTACACTTGGTTCCCGCCCGGGCGTACCGGCTACGGTTACGGGGGCTGGTTCGACGTGCGCGCGGGCGGCGGGCTCGAACTGGACTTCCTGCGGGACTACGCCGTCGGCTTCGAACTCTACCTCGGACTCCGGATGGGGTCGCTGGCCATGGAACCCTCGTGGGAAATTTTCCTCCCCGATCCTGACGGCATCATGGCCCAGGAACTGTCGTTCAATTTCGTATTCGGGTTGTAGCGCCGCGGCGAAAAACGGGTTTCCCGCCGCGCGCGCACCGGAAAGCCCCGCGCGCGGCGGGCGGCACGGACTTCAGCCCAGCGCCGCCTTCACCTGCGCCTCGGTCACGTATCCCAGTTTGAGGAGGATCGCGCCGATGCGTTCTCCGGGATTCTTTTTCTGCTCCGCCAGCGCGGTTTCCATCTGGGCCGCGGTGATGATGCCCTTGCCGATCAAAATCTCTCCGAGTTGCATGGGTCCTCCTCCAACGTTGAAAAGCCTCAGGTTTTCCGACAACCTGTCAAGGACGGTGCGAGGATGACGCGCTCCGGCATGGAGACGAGGACGGTCCAGCCGGTATCCCCGACGGTGATCCCGCTCACGATGCCCGGTTCCCCGTCGCGGATCGTCCGGTACTCAAAGGCTGTCCCGCTGCCGGACGGTTCGATGGGATCCGCGTCATGTTCACAGGATAGACGGTCGGCGGGCCGGGTGCAAGGGACGACAGGGTTCTTCGCCAGCCGTTTCCCCCGGGGCGCTGTCCTTGACCGCCCGGTGGACGGGCTGTAGACTTCGGGCCCGTCGATCCAGGAGTTACAGCATGGGTTACGAGATGATCAGGATCGCGGCCGCCCGGAACGGGGGATTCTTTGTCCTTACCGTGGTCGGGGCGCGGGGATCCGTACCGCGGAAGGTCGGCGCGATGATGCTCCTGTTTCCGGACGGTACGACCGCCGGAACCGTGGGCGGCGGCGGCGTGGAAGCGGCGGCGCTGGCCAAGGCCAGGGACTGCATGGCCGGGAGGCGTTCGGCGGTCGTCAGGCTCGACATGGACGGCGCCGAAACCCTCGGTACTGCGCAGATCTGCGGGGGCTCCGTCGCGATTTCCGTCGACTGGGTCCCGGGTCCGGAGCAGTTCCGTGCGGCGCTCGGGGTGCTCGACGCGGGTCGCCGTGTCGCCCTCTCGTGGAGCCCGGGCGAAACCATGCCCGTCGCCTTCGCGGCCGGCACGGACGGCGCCGCGAGGACCATCATCAGCGACGCGGCTGCGGACACAGCTGGCGACGCCCGCGCAGCTGGCGAGGCCGGCGCGGAGGTACTGTCGACCGGGACTTCTTCGGCTTCGGGCGACCGCTTCTGGCTCGCCGTGGATCCTCCTGACCGCCTCCTCGTCCTCGGCGGCGGCCACGTGGGACAGGCGCTGGCGGCATTCGCATGCAAGCTCGACTTCCGCGTGACCGTGGGCGACCCGCGCCCGGAATACGCCGATCCATCCAGGTTCCCGGCCGGAACCGAGGTGATGCGGGCGGATTTCCGCTCGGTCATCGACGCATTCGCCTTCGGCCCCGCGTCCTGCGTGGTGGTCGTGAGCCCGGGCCATCTCGACGACCTGGAATGCGTCAGGGCCCTGCTCGGCAGGGAGTACCGCTACGCCGGTTTCATCGGCTCTCGCCGCAAGGCCCGCATGATCCTCGACAGGCTCCGGGAGGAAGGCTTCGACCCCGCGGAGCTGGACAGGATCCGCAGCCCCGTCGGCGTGGACATCGGCGCGGAAACGCCGGAGGAAATCGCCGTTTCCATCCTGGCCGAGATCATCGCGGTGCGGCGGAACGCGCAGCCCCTCCGGTCGAAGCACGGCGGCTGACGCGAAGATGCATATTTGCCCGGGAGAACGGCGTCACGGACCTTACATCCCGCAAGGTCTACGGTATACTGACAGTCAACGGGCGCGGACCCCGGATCGGACGGCGGCATGGACGATGACGACAGGCTCGGGCTTATCGGCCTCCTCGGAAACACCTACCTCTTCTCGGGCTTGGGCGAAAGCGACCTGTCCTTCGTGGCCGACCGCGTGGAGATCCTGCGCTATCGCCCGGGCGAACTGATCTTCGGACGGAATGAGACCGCTTCCCGCTTTTTCATCGTACGCTCCGGCGAGACGGCCATAGGGATCCGCGACGCCTGCGACCGTTTCGACGAAAAAGCCAGGTTCGCCCCTGGAGACGCCGTCGGCGACATCGCGTTCGCGTCGGGCGACTCGTTCGGCGCGGAGGCCATCGCGGTCACGGATGCCGAACTCGTCGCTTTCCCGGGAGGCGGGCGGAGCCTCGACGACATCGCCCGGGAACGCCCTGAAACCGCCGCCGCCATCCTCCTCCGCTCCATGGCCATGATCGGCGACCGCGTCCGCTCCGTCCAGAAGCTCATCAGCGGCAACGTCCCCTGGGTGCGGGAGCTCCGCAAGCGCCTCTACACCGAACCCGCCACCGGCCTCTGGTCCAGGTCCTTCCTCGACGAGGAAATCCCCAAGACCCTCGGCGCGTCCGCGGCTCTCGTCGTCATGAAGCCGGACCGATTCAAGGATCTGGTGGACGCGAACGGGCACGCCGCCGGCGACGCGGCCATGACGCTCCTCGCTGCCGCGCTCTCGGCCAGGACCGAGGAACTCGGCCGGGGCTGGGCGGTGCGGCTCAAGAGCAACGAAACCGCGATCGTCGTACCGGATGCCGATGCCCGGACTGCAGGGGAAATCGCCGGAAAACTGCGCGCCGCCGTCGGCGCGATCGAGCTTCCCGCGTCGGCGGGAGCCGCCCCCTTCAGGTTCAGCGCGAGCGTCGCCTCGGGATCGTGGCCTCGCGACGATCCGGAATGGCCGTCCCTCTTCGATCGCGTCTACGGCGCCATGTTGGATGCGTGGCGCGCAGGCGGCGACCGCGCCGTACGCGTGGCGCGCTCCGGGCAAAACGGGGAAAATCCACCATGAACGACATCGCGGCTTTCCTCGCGACCTCTCCCATCTTCGCCGGCTTCGACGAATCCGAACTCGAGGCGGTCGCGGCGACCCTCGTCCCGAAGGCGTATTCTGGAGGCGCGACCGTGTTCCGCCAGGGCGATCCGGGCTCGGAGCTGTACTTCGTGAAATCGGGCCGCGTCGGGTCCTTCGTCTCGATGGAGGACGGCGGGCGCAGGCAGATCTACGAATTCTTCCCCGGGCGCTTTTTCGGCGAGATGGCCATCGTCGGGAACACCCCCAGGTCGGCTACCTGTTCCGCCGAGGGCGACACGGAGCTCCTGGCCCTCAGGGCTCGGGATTTCTTCGCGCTCGTGAAGCAGCGCCCCGCCCTGGGCGTCAAGCTCCTGCGGTCCATGGCCCGCGTCATGGCGTCCTGGATCGACGAGGCATCGGGCTTCCTGGACGAGATGGTGCGCTGGGGGGAAAACGCGCGCCGCAGGGCGGTGGCCGACGAATTGACGGGGCTTTTCAACAGGAGGTTCCTGGAAGAGTCGGTGCGCCTGCGATTCGCCCGTTCGGCACAGGCGGCCGGATCGTCGCCCTGCTCGCTGCTCATGCTCGACGTGGACCGATTCCATGCGTACAACGATGCCTACGGCATGAAGTCCGGGGATTCCATCATCGCGTCGCTGGGCGACGTGTTCGGGAAAATCACGGCTGAAGGCGACACGGCGGCGCGCTTGGCGGGGGATGAATTCGCGTTCTTCCTGCCGAGCGCCGGCATCGACGAGGCCGCGTCGTTCGCGGAGCGGATCCGGGCCGCGGCGGCCGGATCGGACCTGGAGTTCGTTTCGGAGAAAACCGCCGAAACGGTGAACCTGAGACTCACGGTGAGCATCGGGGTCGCCGCGTTCCCGAAGCACGCCGACGCGCCGGACAAGCTGTTCGCGTCGTCCGACCGCGCGTTGTTCAGGGCCAAGGAAAACGGGAGGAACCGGGTGGCGCTCGCCCCGGAATGAGGCGTTCCCGGAAGGTGGTCAGTTCTTCGCCGTGACGAAGCGCTCGACGACCGAGCAGATTTCGTTGGCGGTCCAGGGCTTCCCCAGGTTGGCGACGAGGCCCGCGTCGTCCTTGAGCCGCTCGGACTCGTCCCGCGTGCACCCGCCGGAGATCAGCGCGGTCGCCACGGCCGGATGGCGCTTGTGGAGCTCGACGAGAAATTCGTCGCCCTTCATCCCGGGCATGAGGAGATCGGAAAGAACGAGCACGAGTTTGCGGCCGTCGGCGACGAGTCTGTCGGCCGTCGCGAGCGCGTCATGCCCGTTCCGGGCGGTCGCATACTCGAAGCGGTCGCCGAAGCGGCGGCTCAATTCCTTCTTCATGGCAAGGAGGATGATGTTTTCATCGTCCACGCACAGGATCGCTTCGTTCTTCAATCGAAAACACCCCAAACCAAACCGGTTTATCGACCCACGATGCCATTATGATCGGCGAAAAAATGGAAGGACTGAACGTCGCGACGAATTTGCCGGTTTTTAGGTTTCGCGGGGGACCCCGGTTTGTAACCGCGCGTGCCTGAGGCTATTATCTATACGAGGAATCGAAGAGAGGGCACCTCCCCGTCCGCGATTCTTCCCCTTCGGAACGTCGAACGAGCCGGATTCCCGGCAATGGGAGAGATCATGCAGAAACGAATGACCATTCCGCTCGCGGTTCTCGCGGCTTTCCTGCTCGTCGCCGGCTGCGCGTCCGGGAAGGCTCCCGCTGCTGTCGGAACGCCGGGTACCGAGGGCGCGCCGGCAGCCGTCGCCCCGGCTTCGACGGAGCCATCCAAGCCGGCCGGCGAGGCGTCAAAGAGCGTCGAAAAGGACGCCAAGGCAGCCCCCGCTCCCGCGGATGCCGCAGGCAGCGTACGGGAAGACGACGTCACGAGCGATACCTACGCATTCATGGAACCGGAAACCGGCCCCGGCGCCGCGACCGCGACCGACGGCGCCAGGTCGGCACCCGTCAGCGGATCCACGGCCGGCACGGCCAGGTCGCCCGCTGCCTCCGCGGCCAAGACCCCGCCGGTGGCGTCCGGCCTTCGCGCGGGCTTTTCCGACGACAACGCCCAGTACAACTACTTCGTGCATTTCCTCGAGGAATTCGCGAAAGTCCGGCACCATGACCTCCCGATCGGGGAGCGCATCACCCTCGTCGTCCGGGACGCCAACGGGAAACCGGTTTCCGGCGCCCGCGTGACGGTATCCCTCAGGGGCAGGACGCTCGACTCGGGCCGCAGCTATTCCAACGGCTACTACCGCATCTACCCCGACGCATGGGGCCAGGATGCCAAGGCAGCGGCCTTCGACGTCCGCGTGGAGGCTCAGGCCGGCAAGTCCGCCGCCGTCCAGGCTTCCGTCGCGTCGCTCATCGTCCAGCGCGAAGGACCCCGCACCGTGGAGCTCAAGCTGGACAAACCCCGGTCCGTCGCCGAGCCCCTGCCCGTCGACATCCTCTTCGTGATGGATACGACCGGCTCCATGGGCGAGGAGATCGAGCGCCTGCGTTCCACGATCGAGATCATCTACGCCAACATCGGAACCATGAAACCGAAGCCGGCCGTCCGCTTCGGCCTGGTGCTCTACCGCGACGTCGAGGACGAGTACGTCACGAAGGTCGTGGACTTCACTTCCGACCTGGACGCTTTCCAGCGCATCCTCGACGGGGTGGACGCCGACGGCGGCGGCGATACGCCCGAGGACCTCCAGTCGGCCCTCGACGACGCCATCCACAACGTTTCCTGGAACGGGGACGGCATCAAGCTCGCCTTCGTGGTGACCGACGCCGACGCCCAACTCGACTACGCCGGTAAATATAATTTCACGTATGGGGGCGGCGTCCGGCTCGCCCAGCCAGTCACCAAGTCGAAACCCTGGAAGGGCAGGGAGTATACCTACGCCGACGCCGCGCGGGACGCGAAGGCCATGGCGGTCAAGATCTACACGATCGGCACGGGCGGCCTCCCCATCGAGGGCGAATATCTCCTCAGGCAGCTCGCGCAATACACGGACGCCAGGTACATCTTCCTGACTTACGGGGAAGCCGGGGAAGCCCAGGGCGGGCGCGAAGGCTCGGTGAGCCACCATACCGGCACCAACTTCACCACCGACAAGCTGGAAGCCGTCGTCATGCGATTCGTCAAGGAGGAGATGGCCTTCCAGTCGGACACCCCGCTCGAAACGGGCGAGGATTATTTCGACGCGAAGAAGGTGGAGGACGAAAACCGGGAAAAGACCCTGGAACTCCTCTTCACCGACGCACTGAAGAACCTCGTCGACTATTCCACCTACAGGATCGGCCCGGACACGCCCTGCGCGGTGCTGCCGGTGACGACGAGCGACCAGACGATCGCGACGACCGCGGAGTATTTCGGGGAACGGGTCCTGCTCACCGCATCGGGCGCCAAGCTCTGGAAGATCGTCGACCGCAAGAATCTCCAGGCCATCGCCGACGAGATCGAACTCCAGCTTTCCGGGCTCTTCGACGAGTCCCAGGCCGCCAAGGTCGGCGAACTGCTGGGCGCCGAGATCCTCGTGGTCGGCAACGTGTACAAGCGGGGCGGCACATACGAGCTCTTCCTGAAGCTCGTGCGCGTCCAGACCGCCGAAGTCCTGGCCGTCTCGCGCGCGAAGATCGACGAGAAGCTCGGGCTGTAGGCCTGGTCCCGGGGGATTCCCGGGGACCAGGACCCGGCCGGCACGGTCCATGGAACGCACCCTCGCCGCGCCCGAACCGGACAATCGCCGGATGATCACCCTGATGGCTTCAATCGCCGCCCCCGTTTCGGGTAGTATGCGGGTGCATGAAGAAGAAAACGACCGTCTACCGCTGTTCCGCCTGCGGCCATACCGAACCCAAGTGGCTCGGCCGCTGCCCGTCCTGCGGCGAATGGAACACCCTCAGGGAATCCGAAGCCGCGGCGGTCGACGCCGCCCGCGACTCGGGCTTCAGCCTCCCGCTCTCGTCTGTGGATCCCGCGGAGGGGGTGCGCGTCTCCTCGGGCTCCGCGGAAGCCGACCGCGTGCTCGGCGGCGGGATCATGAAGGGCTCCTCCGTGCTCGTGGGCGGAGAGCCCGGCATCGGCAAGAGCACCCTGCTCCTCCAGCTCGCTGCCAGGGCGGAGACGAAGGGACGGGTGCTCTACGTCTCCGGCGAGGAAAGCGCCCCGCAGATCCGCTTGCGCGCCGACCGTATCGGACTGGCCCGCGAGGGGTTGGAGCTCTTCTGCTCCGGTGAGCTCGGGGCGATCCTGGCCGTCCTCGACACGACCAGGCCATCGATCGTCGTCATCGACTCGATGCAGACCCTGCACTCCGACGAAGCCGGGATCGTGCCCGGCACGGTCAACCAGGTGAAATACTGCGGGATGACCCTCGCCGACTGGGCGAAGCGGCATGGCTCCTCCATCTTCTTGGTCGCCCACGTCACCAAGGACGGGCAAATCGCGGGTCCCAAGGCCGCGGAACACATGGTGGACACGGTCCTTTCCTTCGAGCAGAGCGACGGGGACGTCCGTTTTCTCCGGTCCACCAAGAACCGCTTCGGGAGCACGGACGAAGTCGGCCTGTACACGATGACCGCCGCCGGCCTGGTGGAGGTTTCCGACCCGTCGAGCATCTTCCTCGTCCGGAGGGAAGGGGCCGCGCCATCCGGCACCGCGGTGGCGGCCGTGTGGGAAGGCAGCCGCTGCATCCTCGTCGAAGTGCAGGCCCTCGTCGTGCCCTCCAAGGCAGCGGTTTCGCGGGTGAATTCCGACCGCATCGATCCTTCCCGCGTGGCGCGGATCGCGGCCGTGCTCGAGCGCCACGCCGGCGTCGTATTTTCCGACCGGG
This sequence comes from Spirochaetota bacterium, assembly GCA_026398615.1. GTDB lineage: Bacteria > Spirochaetota > Spirochaetia > Treponematales > UBA12059 > JAPLSN01. The sequence continues at coordinate 9,978 of JAPLSN010000014.1, forward strand.
ACATCTACGTGAACGTCTCGGGCGGCATGAGGATCGCGGAACCGGGAGTGGACCTGGCCGTGGCCGCCGCCCTGTATTCGGCCCGCTCCGATCTCGCCCTGCCCGACCGGACTTCGCTGTTCGGCGAGCTTTCGCTCGCCGGGGAAGTCCGCCCGGTCAAGCGCTCCAGGTCGCGCGTGAAGGCGTCGCGAAGTCTGGGCTTCGACTCGGTGTACGGGCCGGCTCACGCCGCCGGGGCCGAACCCGACGACGACGGCGCCGACGCGAAGGTCGTGGCCGACGTTCGGCGCATGGTCCAAGTCCTCTTCGGGGCGGTCGGGCGGCCGCCGCGCTGAAACGCCCGGGCGTCGCGCGCCTGGGGCATATTCCCTCCCGGCCTGATTCCAGCTATAGTAAAACGGTCGAGCGAACCGGCCGCGAACGCCGCGCCTGGCCGCCACATCGCTGTTTTTGGGGGACATCATGAATTATCCGCTCGGAGATCGCCGGGCCTTCGGCGTCGTACTTCCGCTTCCCGCGCTTCGCAGCTCCCGGAGCGGCGGGGTCGGTGAATACCCCGATCTCGTGGAGTTCGGCGCCCTGTGCCGTTCCGTCGGAATCGACCTCATCCAGCTCCTGCCCGTCAACGATTCGGGCCGCATGAGTTCGCCCTATTCGGCCCAGTCCGCGTTCGCGCTCCACCCGCTCTATGTCCGCCTCGCGGACTTCCCTGAGGCGAAGGACTTCATGGAAGCCATCGCCGCCATCAGGAAGGAATTCGACGACGAGGACCGTTTCCGTTACCGTGAACTCCTCGGGGCCAAGACCGCCGTGCTCAGGGCCATGTTCGAACGCAACCGGAAGGCGATCGCCGCGGACGGGGAACTTTCCGCCTGGACGAAAGGCAACGCGTGGGTCAGGCCCTACGCGGTCTACTGCTCCCTCAAGGAAAAACATTCCTTCTGCGGTTGGAAGGAATGGGGCGAACACCAGGCGCCGAAAGCCGCCGACATCGACGCCCTCGCCGCCGATCCCGAACTCGCCGACGAGATCCTCTTCACCGAGTGGCTCCAGAAACGCTGCGAGGAACAGTTTTCCCGCGCGGCCCGCGAACTGGCCGCGATGGGCATCTTCCTCAAGGGCGACCTCCCGATCCTCATGAACGAGGACTCCGCGGACGTGTGGGCGTCGCGCGTGTACTTCGAGCCGGGGCTCCGGGCGGGGGCACCGCCCGACATGTTCTCGCAGTACGGGCAGAACTGGGGCTTCCCGATCTACGACTGGGCGGCCATCGAAAAGGACGCTTTCTCCTTCTGGACCGAACGCCTCGCGGCCGCGGACAAGTTTTATTCCGCCTACCGGATCGACCACGTCCTCGGTTTCTTCCGCATCTGGGCCATGCGCGAGCGCGAGGAAACCGGGTACCTCGGCCGCTTCGTCCCCGGCGGCGGCATTCCGAAGAAACGCCTCCTCGAATCCGGCTTCGACAACGGGCGCATCCGCTGGATGAGCGAACCGCACATCAGGACCGAAGCCTTCCTCGAAACCCTGCACGGCGTTCCCGATCCGGCCGCCGAAGCGGCAAGGACCGCGGCCGTCGCTTTGGACCGCATCGGGACCGAGGAGCTGTTCCTCTTCAAGCGTTCGATCCGCGGGGAGCGGGACATCCTGGAGCTGCCGATCCACGGGAACGCGAAAGACTTCCTCGTCGCCGCGTGGAGGAACCGCACCCTCCTCGAAAAGGAACCCGATGTCTTCATCCCGACCTGGCGCCACTACGAGTCCACCGCCTGGGAGACGCTCTCGTCCATGGAGCGCAATGTTCTCGAACGCCTGTTCGGGGAGCTCCGCGCGGCAGACGAGCGGGAATGGGAAGCCCGCGGAGCGAAACTTCTGAGCGCGCTGAAGAACGCCTCCCGGATGCTGCCCTGCGCGGAGGACCTCGGCGCCGTCCCCGATTGCGTCCCTCCGACGCTCGCCAGACTCGGCATCCTCGGGCTGCGCATCCCGAGGTGGACGCGCTCCTGGGGCGCGCCCGGCGATCCCTTCATCCCCCCCACCGAATATCCCGAGCTGTCCGTGTGCGCCCCTTCGGTACACGACACCTCCACGCTCCGCGACTGGTGGGAGCACGAAGCCGGCAAATACGAATTCTGGCAGTCCCTTACGGCCAGCGCCGGCGCCCCGGAGGGCGAACCCTGCCCGGAAGCCTGGTCCCCCGAACTCGCCCTCGACCTGCTCCTCCGCCTGTCCGGCTCCACATCGCGCCTCCTGGTGACCCAGGTCCAGGACCTCCTCGCCCTTTCTGCCGCGTACGCCCCGGCTGACTCGCGTTCGGAGCGCGTCAACGTCCCGGGCACGGTGAACGATTTCAACTGGACCTGGCGCATGCCGGCCACGATCGAAACCCTCGCCGCCGACGAAGGCTGGAAGCGGCTCGTGGCGTCGATCGCGGCGGCCAGGGAGGCGGGACGTTGACGGGAGCCAGGCCGGAAACCAGCCCGCATCTCCCGCACGAAGCGGTTTCATCGCGCATCGTACGCGCGCTGAAAGGCGCTTCGAAGACGAGCGTAGCCACGATCTGGTTCCTCGCCCGCATCATGATACCGGTTTCGTTCGCAGTGTCCCTGCTCGCATGGTCAGGCGCACTCCGCGCCGCGTCAGCATTCCTGAAGCCGGTCATGGGCATCCTGGGCCTGCCCGGCGACGCGGCCGTCGTGCTCATGAGCGCCGTGTTCCTCAGCAACTACAGCGCCATCGCCGCGATGAACGCCCTTTCCTCCGTGGGACTGCGCGAGGCGCTCATCCTCGCCATCATGTGCCTCACCGCCCACAACATGATCGTCGAGACCGCCTTGATGCGGAAAACCGGGTCTTCGGCCGCCAAGATGGTGTCGCTCCGCCTTGGCGCCGCCTTCGTGATGGGCTGGATCTTCAACCTCGTCCTGCCGGCCGGCATGGGCGCCTACGCGGGCTCCGCGTCGGTCGCAGCCGCCGGAGCCGCTCCTGTGGCCGGCGTCGCCATCGGCGACATGCTGCGGGGCTGGGCGATCTCGACCACGAGTCTCGTCGGGAAGATCGTCATCCTCGTGATCTGCATCATGATCGTCCAGCGGCTCCTCCAGGAATTCAGGGTCGCAGAATACCTGTCGCGACTCTTCGCCCCGCTCATGAAGGTATTCGGGCTCCGCGAATCCTCGAGCTTCCTGTGGGTCATCATCAACCTCGTCGGGTATGCTTACGGCGCGGGCGTCATCAGGGAAGAGATCGAGCGCGGCGGGATGACAAAGTCGGAGGCGGACCTGTTCAACCATCACGCAGCCACCTGCCATTCCCTCCTCGAGGACAGTTTCCTCTACTTCGCGGTCGGTATCCCGGTGCTCATGATCACCATTCCCCGCATCCTCCTCGCCATCGTCGTCGTCTGGTCCGAACGGGCCAGGCGAAACCTCTTTCGCGCTTCATTCCGCGTCGGTACGCATTGAACACAAGGAGCTTGCCGTGAAACTTGAAACCATCACCCTGGCCGAGGAAGTCCTCCCCGTCGAGCTGGACGGATTCGTCGTCAAGCGGACAAAGGCGCTCACGGTCGTCATCCAGGAGTTCGACTTCAGGCTGGACGGTTACGTCGCGGTGCGGAGCCCGGACATCGAGAGCGTCGAGGCGTCGGACGCCGACGAGTTCCACATGTCGGTCATCCTGAAAGAGAAGCTCCTCGACGAGTACGCGGACCGGGACGCCGTCCCCGCCGACTCCTTCAAGTCCCTGTTCTCGGGCTTCGCCGCCACCCATGAGCTGGTGAGCGTGGAGAAACCCGGCGATTTTTTCATCGTCGGGGAAGTTGCCGACATCGACGACGAGGGAGTCACCCTACGTTGCATGACGCCCGCCGGCGAGTGGGACGAAGAAGACGAGTTCGTGATCTACGACGAGATCACGATGGTGCACTGGAAGAACAACTACCTCCGCATGTTCCGCAAGCATGGTGCGCCGCGCTGAGGCGGAGCGGCAGTTCGGGGCGGCCATCCCGCATGCAGGCTTCCGATCGCGTCCGCGCCGGGTACGCGGGATTTCACCGCTCTGCCCTATCGAAAACCCGCGCGAAGACGGGCAGCTTGGCGATCTCGTTGATGAGCACCGCGACGACCCCGGTGACCGCGCAGAGCGCGAGTTGCCACGGGTGCAGCGATGCGAATCCGAACACGCCGTTCAGCGCCGGCACGAACACCGCGAGCGCGAGGAAGGCGAGCGCGGCGGACGCCACGATCCAGAGCGCGCGGTTGGGCATGCGGATGCTCTTCAGGATCGAGCGCGTCCACGAGCGGTTGGAGAAGATCATACCGATGTTGCCGAACACGAGGTTGACGTACGCGAGCGCCCGGGCTTCGCCCTCCCCGTAGCCTGAGAAAAGCGCCCACGCGTAGATCCCCGCCACCAGGGCGAATATCCCGAACCCCTGGGTAAGGCCGATGAAGATCATCCGCGGGCCGAAAAGCCTTTCGCCCGCGGGCCGCGGCTTCCGCTTCATGATGTCGGCCTCCTCGTCTTCCATCTCGAACACCACGGAACACGCGGGATCGATTATGAGCTCCAGGAAAAGGATGTGGACGGGCATGAGGGCGAGCGGCCATTTCAGGAGCACGGGCAGCAGGCTCATGCCCGCGATGGGCAGGTGCACCGAGAAGATGAAGGTCATGGCCTTGCGCAGGTTGTCGAAGATCCTGCGGCCGACGCGGACCGCCTGCACGATGGACGCGAAGTCGTCGTCGAGGAGCACGAGGGCGGAGGATTCGCGCGCGACGTCGGTGCCCCTGCCGCCCATGGCGATGCCGATGTCAGCGGCCTTGAGGGCGGGCGCGTCGTTGACGCCGTCGCCCGTCATGGCGACGACTTCGCCGTTGGCCTTGAGGGCGCGCACGATGCGGAGCTTCTGCTCCGGCACCGCCCTGGCGAAGATGTTCACGGTGGCGATGCGCCGCCGGAGTTCGGCGTCGTCCATCGCGTCGAGTTCCGGTCCCGTGATGATCTCCCCGGGATTGGCCAGGCCGATGGTCCCGGCGATGTTGCGCGCGGTGCCCGGGTAGTCGCCCGTGATCATGACCACGCGGATTCCCGCCCCGGCGCAGTCGGCGACCGCTTGCGGGACGTCGGGGCGCACCGGATCGTGCAGGCCGAGGAGCCCGACGAATCGGAAGGCGAAATCATGCTGGCCTTCGGGCAGTCCGCTCCTGCCGAATTCGGCCTGCGCGACGCCGATCACGCGCAACCCGTCGTCGGCCATCCTGTCGATGTCCGCGCGGAGTTTCGAGAGTCCCGCTTCGTCCAGGTGGCAGATGTCCGCGACGGCTTCCGGCGCGCCCTTGGCCGCGATGACGAAGTGTTCGCGGTCGGGGGATTCCCAGACGCGGCTCATGGCGAGGAGCTTGTCCGAAAGCGGGTATTCGCGGACGAAAGACCAGTCCTCGTGAAGGTGCTCCGTGTCCATGAGCGTGCGGGCGCCCAGCTCGCGCATCGCCTTTTCCATGGGATCGAAGGGATCCCTGGGACTCGCGATGATCGCGTATTCGACCGCGTCATGGAACGCCTCGGGCAGCGTTGCCGTCCTTTCGCCGACGTCGTGGAAGGCGCCTTCGACGGCGATCCGGGAGACCGTCATCCGGTTCACGGTGAGCGTGCCGGTCTTGTCGGTGCAGAGGACGGTCGCCGAACCGAGCGTCTCGATGGCATGGGCGCGGCGCGTGAGCACGCGCCGTTTCGAGATGCGCCAGGCGCCGAGCGCGAGGAATACCGTCATGACCACGGGGAATTCCTCGGGCAGCGTGGCCATGGCCAGGGAAAGACCCGCGAGGATGCCTTCGAGCCAGTCATGGCGGGTATAACCGAACACGAGCACGACCGCGACGCAGAGGAAGAATCCCACGAGCGCGAAGGTCTTCACGATGCCGCCGACCTGTTTCTGGAGGTTCGTGTCCTCGGTCTCGAGGGTCTGGAGCGCCTTCCCGATCTTGCCGATCTCCGTCCGGGATCCCGTGGAGGCGACACGCGCGACGCCCTGGCCCCCGACGACCATGGTGCCTGAGAATACGAACGGCTGGTCGTCGCCGCCCGGCCTGCCTTTTTCGTCCACGCCGTTCCACGAGGCTTTCCTGACCGGCACTGATTCGCCGGTAAGGAGGGATTCGTCGACGGAAAGGTTCGTGGAGCGGAGCACCACCGCGTCCGCCGGGACGCGGTCGCCTTCCTGGAGGAGCATGATGTCGTCGCGCGCGACGTCGCGTCCCGCGATGCGCACCTGCACGCCGTTCCGGATGACGAGGGCTCGCGGGCTGGAAAGTTCGCGGAGGGCGTCGAGCGCTTTTTCGGTCTTGTTTTCCTGGTAGAGCGTGATGCCGATGACGACGACGACGAACCCGAGCAGCATGAGCGCTTCTTCCGGATCGCCGAGGAGAAGGTAGAGGACGCCGCAGGCGATCAGCAGGATGAACATGGGTTCCCTGACGACTTCCCACAGGATGGCCAACACGGTGCGCTTTTTCGCGCCGGGCAGTTCATTGTAACCTTCGACCGCCAGGCGTTCGCTGACTTCAGCGTCGGAAAGCCCCTGGAGCGCATCGATCACGTTGCTGTCGTTCATGATTCCTCATCGGGACAAACGGGTTTCGGCTCGGGGGAGTCGTACGCGGCTCGATCCGGGCCCGGACCGGTCGCTGACCAGGAATGATAGCAAACATCGAACATTCTGTAAATACCGAACGATCAGAACGTGCAGGATGCTCCGTTTGTCCCGATTGACTGTCATGCCCGGTGCCGGAAATAATCGCACATGGTTGGAAAAGAAATCGGCGAACGCCATTTCATAGAAGACATCGCGCTTTTTTGCGAACAGATGGGGCTGCCCAGGATGGCCGGGCGGGTGCTAGGGGTGCTTCTCATCTCGGATCCGCCCTCCCAGTCCCTGAACGACATCTGCGATTGCCTGCAGGCATCCAAGAGTTCCGTGTCCACGATGGCACGCTTCCTCGTCGGCGAAGGGCTTATCGAACAGGCTCCCTGTCTGGTCCCGCGGCGCGACTACTTCCGTTTCAGGACCGGAGGTTGGCTCGAATTCATGCGGAGGCGGATGGAGGTCATGGCCGGCCTCCATGACATCGCGGACCGCGGCCTGTCCCTCCTCGATGGAAAGGACGATTCCCTCAAAAGCCGCCTGGAAGAAGCCCACGACGTCTTCGAGTTCGTGGACACGGAATTCCGGGGCTGGTTCGAGCGGATGGGACAACGGAGCAGGAAGCAGCGTTGAAGATGGCGGCATGGTCCCCGGATCAACCCGGTTCTTTCACCGTTTTCGACGTAGCCACGGTATTCACGGCGAGTCCGAGGGCGATGAACGCCAGGCCCGCGAAGAAGCGCGCGTTGGGGCGTTCGCCGAGCAGGACGCCGAAGACCATGGTGAGTGCCGTCTCGAAATAGAAGACGACGCTTCCCTTCCCCGCCGGTACGAGCTTGTAGCCGAGCGCCATCATGATCTGCGCGCAGAAGGCGAAAACGCCGGCAGCGAGAGCCAGCCAGATGCCCGAGGGATCGATGGCGGCTGATGACAGGCCCCCGCCCAAGGCGAGGGCGGGCAGGCCGAACAGGCAGGGAGCCAGGTACAGCATGAAGGGGCCGTCCGTCGCGGACGCGCGGCGGACGAAGTTGACGGCGAATCCGGCGAAGATCGCCCCGCCGATGGCCGCGAGATCCCCGAGCATGGAGGCGCCGGACCCGTCGCGGACGACGACGAAGGCGCCCAGCGCGCAGGCAGCGAGCGAAACGATCGTCGCCGGCCGGATGCGCTCCCCGAAGACGAGCGCCGCGATGACGGCCACGAGGATGGGATAGGTGTTGCCGAGGACGGTGGCCCGGCCGGGGCCGGTGAGCCCGATGGCCACGTAGGCGAGGATCATGGACGCCGCGCCGAAGAGCCCGCGGAGCAGGACGATGCCCGGCCGTTTCGGGCGGAAGCCACCGCCCGTGACCGCGATGGCGACGACGCAGAACAGGATGCCGACCGCGAACCGGACCCCGGATACCATGGGTCCCCCGAGCCGCGCGGCCGCGAGCTTGACGAACACGGATGTCACCGCGAACATCGTCGCGGCCGCGTACAACCTCGGGATCCCGCCCAGTTTCATGTTGCATCCTTCGCGCGCCCGTCGGGGATGACCGGTTCACAAGCGCATGCGCCCGACATGGTAGCGGGCGGTTCGCTTCTGGGCAAGCGCCGGCAGAGCCAGCCGGGCGCTGGCGTAGAAAACCGACGCTTGCCAGTAGCCCACCCCCCGGTTGTAGAATGGGCGTGCTCCGACGGCTTTCGGAGTCGCGGGAGGAAGCCCATGCCCCAACTCGTCGTCGTGACCGACGACCGTTTCGGAGATTACTCGATCGAGCGGTCCATCCTCGAACCCGCGGGCGCGGAGCTGCGCGTGGAAAACTGCCCGGACGCAGCGGCCGTGGCCGTAGCGTGCCGGGAGGCCGTGGTGGTGCTGGCCAACCTGGCCCCCGTGAGCGCCCTCGCCATCGATGCCATGGAGCGCTGCAAGGCGATATGCCGCTACGGCACGGGGCTGGACAACGTGGACATCGCGGCGGCAGCGCGGCGCGGCATCGCGGTGCGGAACGTCTCCGGCTACTGCGACGATGAAGTCGCGGAGCACGCGCTGGCCCTCCTTCTGGACGCGGCCAGGTCGGTCAGTTTCCGGGACCGGGAAATCCGTGCCGGTTTCCGGGACAGCCATGCACCGGCCATCCGCGTGCGCGGGACCACGCTCGGAGTGCTCGGATTCGGGGGGACGGCCACAGCTTTCGTCACGAAAGCCATCGGCCTCGGTTTCAGCGAAATCCTCGCGTGGTCGCCTTCCCTCGACACCGACCGGCTGGCACGGCAGCTCGGCCCGGCGATCGCCGCCGCGGCCGCCGCCCTCGGGACGGTCATCCGCGCCGCGACCCTCGACGAGCTGCTCGCCGCTTCCGATTTCGTATCCCTCCACCTGAAACTGGCGCCGGAAACGCTCGGCTTCCTGGGCGAATCGCGCATCGCGGCCATGAAGCGCGGCGCCATCCTCGTCAACGTGGCGCGCGGCGCGCTGGTCGACGAGAACGCCCTGGCGGACGCGCTCGAGTCCGGCCGCCTCGATGCCGCGGGACTGGACGTCTTCGCGACGGAGCCCCTGCCCCCAGGCAGCCGCTTGCGCTCATGTCCGAACGTCGTCCTGACTCCGCACGCCGCCTGGTACTCGCCCTCGTCCGTCGCAGAACTCAAACGCCGCACCGCCCTGAACGCCCTGGACTACCTGCGCTGAAAGCCCCGCCGCACGTGCCGGTACGATGCGCCAGGTCTCCAGTTCGGCGCAACGCTCGCTTCGTTCGCCAAACTGCGTGGAACTGTACTGACGGTGCCGCTCTCGCGGCATGTAGCTCCCCCTTTTGACCTGAAAGGCCCCAGCAGGGTATAGTCCCCCCCATCTTTCGTACCCGAGGTGTCTCATGGCAGAGAAGATCACCCCAAGAAACGTCGACTACTCGCAGTGGTATATCGATATCGTCCTCAAGGCCAAGCTCGCCGATTATTCGCCGGTCAAGGGCTGCATGGTGATTCGACCCCGCGGCTTCGCGATCTGGGAGCGGATCCAGGCCGAAATGGACCGCCGCTTCAAGGAAACCGGGCACGAGAACGCCTATTTCCCCCTCCTCATCCCGATGAGCTTCCTCAAGAAGGAAGCGGAGCACGTGGAAGGATTCGCCCCCGAGCTCGCGGTGGTCACGCATGGCGGCGGCGAGGAGCTCGAGGAACCATACTGCATCCGCCCGACGAGCGAGACGATCATCTGGGCCATGTACAAGAACTGGATCCAGAGTTGGCGCGACCTTCCCCTGCTCTACAACCAGTGGTGCAACGTCCTGCGCTGGGAAAAGCGCACGCGGCTCTTCCTCCGCACGACCGAGTTCCTCTGGCAGGAGGGCCACACCGCCCACGAGACGGAAGCGGAAGCGGTCGAGGAGACGCTCAGGATGCTCGAAGTGTACCGTTCGACCATCGAGGAGCACCTCTGCATCCCGGTGCTCGCGGGGCTCAAGAGCGACGCGGAGAAGTTCGCCGGCGCGGTGCGGACCTACTCGATCGAGGCGATGATGCAGGACAAGAAGGCCCTGCAGGCGGGCACGAGCCACTTCCTGGGCCAGAATTTCGCCAAGGCCTTCGACGTCCAGTTCCAGACCCGCGACGGGAAACTGGATCATGTCTGGGCCACGAGCTGGGGAACCTCGACCCGGTTGGTCGGCGCCGTCATCATGACCCACTCGGACGACAAGGGTCTCGTCCTTCCCCCGAGCCTTTCGCCCGAGGAAGTGGTCATCGTCCCGATCTTCAAGAACGACAACAAGGCGGCGGTGTTCGCCTGCGCCGATGGCATCAAGGGCGCGCTCAAATCGTCCGGCCGCCGCGTGACCCTGGACACGGACGACCAGAATTCCCCCGGCTGGAAATTCGCCGAGTGGGAGATGCGCGGCGTACCCTTGCGCATCGAGCTCGGGCCCCGCGACATGGAAGCGGGCAACGTGGTGATGGTGCGCCGCGATACATCCGAAAAGATCACGGTCAGGGCGGGGGAAGTCCCAGCGAAGGCCTCCGAGCTCCTCGCGGCCATCCAGGCGAACCTGCTCGCCCGCGCACGGGCGTACCGCGACGCCAATACCCGCGACATCGCCGACTACGAGGGCATGAAGGCCTTCTTCGGCCCGGCCGGAGAGGAGGCCGCGGGCATCGGGGAAGCCAAGGGCGGCTATGCCCGGGCCCTCTGGTGCGGCAGCCGGGAGTGTGAAGCCATGCTCAAGGCGGAAACCAAGGCAACCTTGCGCTGCATGCCGCTCGACGACCAGGAGGCCGTCCACGGCAGCTGCGCGCTCTGCGGCCAGACCGCCAGACACCGGGCCATCTTCGCGCGAAGCTACTGAGCGGCCTTCCGCCCGTGCGCATTCGGGGACATGTCAACGAAGCCTCACCTGCGCACGGGAACCGGCCGATCATCAAGTACCATGCGCATCTTCCCACGCCGCGGCCAAGCCATCCGCTGCCGTCAAGCGTTGCCCCCACTGTTGCTGGCGCTTGGCTTTTTCCTGTTCTCCCCTGCCTGCGCGCGTCGAAATGCCATGCCGCCCCCGGAAGAAGCGCCAAGCGCCGCTGTTGGATCCGCGGGTTCCACGGCGATCCTGACGGTTTCGTGGGCTGGTCCGCTCGTCCTCTGGCTGGCGGATGGATCGCTGTCCACCCGGGCGCCTGCCGCTTCGCCGCCCGTGGATGCCATGACGGCGGAAGCGATCGTCAAGGTGGCTTCCGACGCGGCCGGCTTCGTCGCCGCTGCCGAACGCGTCGGCCTCTTCCGCATCCGGCTGGACTCGGCCGGATGGACGGCCGAACTTGGCCCGCCCCTCGGAACCGGGTTTTTCGCCGGCAGGTCGGTAGGCTCGCTGTTCACATCGGGTAACCTGGTCCTCTGCCATCTTTTCATCGACGACCTCAGGCTATCCAATGCCGCGGGAACCGGGGGTCCGGAGCCGATCGTCGTCGCGCTCGCGGAAGGCGGTCCGCACCCCGTCCTGCGCTCCATTCCCGCGAAAGGCACCCCGCTCACCCGCATCTTCGGCGTTTTCCCCGCCGCCCGCGACTCGTGGCTCGTCCAGACCCGGACCGTGGACGACGAACGGGTCCTCGCGGCCTGGTTCGAGTACGACCCCATCGATGATTCCCTGGTTCCCATCGACCGCGAATCTTTCGAATCCGGTTCCATCCGGCCCGAGTCCTCCCTGCCTCCCGCCGCCGCATCCGTCTCGGGCGGCCCCGCCGCGATCGTCTTCTGGCGCAGGCCCGACGGTTCCCGTTCGGTAACGCGGACGGGATCGGGAGACCCGGGGGATGCCGTGGAATGGTACGCTGCCGGCGATGAAGAGAGCTCGATCTGCGTTTCGAGGAACGGCGGAGGATTCAGCGCCGTCGGGACGGCCATGAAACCGTTCCGCGTCAGCCTGCCGTCGGGGCAGGCGGTCGTCGTCGACGCGGCGCTCTCGTCCGGCGCCGCCGCGCTGGCATGGCAGGAAGATTATTTTCCCGCCGTCGGAGCCTCGGGCCTCATCCTGCTGGCCCTCCCCTGAACCGGGGCGTCCCGCCGACGCTCACCGGGCGGGTCAGTTTGCCTTTTGGCCCCGGCGTGCTATAGTCATGGGTGTGGGAATCCTGAAACGATTGCTGTTCGCGATCCCGGCCGTCCTGTGCGTCGCCGGCGCCGCCGCCCTGGATCTCGATTATGCCACCCCCAGGCTTGGCGTGCTCTTCATCCTCAACGACTCGGGACAGGGAGCGGCTTCCCCGATCGTCAACATCATCGGCTGCTCGCTCTCATATTCATTCACCGGTGGCGGCGCGTGGAGCTTCGATCCGGGATTCGACCTCTTCTGGACCCAGTACGAGTGGGATGCCTCGGGTTCGCGGGCCATCCCCACCGAACCCGAGACCGCCGAAGCGTCCTTCGTCATCGGCGGCATCCTGGACGGTCCCTTTTCATACCGATTCCGCATCAACGAGCGCCTGTCCATCAAGCCGGGCGCGGGCCTGGCCATGGTGCTCCGCGTACCCATTCCCAATTCGACGTCCATGCCGGGAGAAGACAACCTGGCGATAGCGGGATGGTTTTACGGTGGCGCGCGTTTCCTGTACCCGGAACTGCAGGCGCTCGTGGATGTCGAACTCCAGGACCGATTCGCCTTCGAGTTCGCCGCCAGGACGTTCTGGCCCGTCTTCAATCTCTGGACCGGCGCCAATTTTTTCGATCACTGGATGTTCCAGGCAGCCCTGTCGGTCAGGGTCAAGCTCGGTCCGCCGAAAGCCGCGCCCGGACCTGACGCGGTCCCCCCCGGGGCAGACGCCCAACCCGGAGCTGAAGCCACGCCGGACGCGGTTCCCGCAAGCCCCGTGGAAGGGTCGCCGTAGCACTTGCTCGACGTGGGCTCTTGAACATGCCTCAGCCAGGAAGACCCGCGTATTGCATGAACCCCTGCCTGGATATGAAGTTGCTCGTCTTCGCGAGCACCCCGTCCCGATAATACCGGACGTATGGCACCTGGTCGTTGCCGAGCGCCGTTTCCTTGAAGGTCATGAATTCGTCCAAGCAGGGTTCGCGGTCGTATTCGATCCAGAAAACTGCCAGCTCTGCGCTCCGGGGGATGAGTTCCAGCCAGGTCCGCATGGCCGCCCACTGCGGGCACCAGCTCTGGGTCAGCACTACCACGACGGACGAAGCGGCGTTCCTGATCTCGGGACCGAATTCGCCGGAACTCATGCACCCCAGGCATTGTTCTTTCGTAAGATTTTCCATATATGCCACGATAGCGCAGGTGATGGGGTTTGGGTAAGGGATGCGAATTCTCGAATCCCGGGCTCTGTCCCTCAACATACGAATCGAACCAACCGCCATGCCGGGTAAAGGGGAAACGTGAAGGCGATAATCATCCGGGGTGACCGGGGAAGCGGCAAGACCAAAGCGTGCATGAAAATCCTGGAAGAAGCGCGGCAACGGGGTTTCCGTGCTGGCGGCGTGATCTGCCCGTCCATACTGGCTCCCGACGGAACCAAAACGGGCTGCCTGGCCCTCGATGCCGCCACGGGCATGACCGTGGAACTCGGTTCCAACCGGAAAGCCTTCCCGGGCCCGGGATGGAAACGCTGGAGTTTTTCCGACGAGGGATTTGCCTTCGCGAACGCCGCGGTCGGCTCCGCGCTGTTGCGTGCCGATCGCATCGTGTTCCTGGATGAAATCGGCCCGATCGAGCTCGAAACGTCCCGGGGGCTCATTCCTTCGCTGCGCCTGCTCGAAGCGGCCATCCGCAATTCTTGGTTCGAAACTGCCGTCGCCGTGGTTCCGGTACGGCCCGAACTCGTCGAATCCGTCGGGAAACGGCTGGGTTCTTCCCCTGTGCTCGATGCCGCAAGGGCCGATCTCGACGCGATTATCGCCGACGCCGGCGTGGCCCTGCTGGACGTCCTCGATCCCATGCGCGCCATGCGGTGACGGGACTGTTTCCCCTCGCCTCGCCGGGGAAGAATCCGCCGCATGGGGATGCCTTGTCCGCGGCGGCGGGTGCAGGCTATCATCATCGCCATGAAAGGCGTCATAGTCGCGGCGGGCTACGGGACCCGGTTTCTTCCCGTCACCAAGACCGTCCCCAAGGAGCTGCTTCCCCTCCTGACGAAGCCCTCCATCCAGTACATCATCGACGAGTTCGCGTCCTCGGGCATCGAGGAGGTCGTGGTCATCACCAGCCGCAGGAAAAAAGCCCTGGACGATTACTTCGACCACGAGGCGGAACTCGAAGCGCTTTTTTCCAAGGAAGGCAGGGCCGACAAGCTCGCCATGGTGGCGCCCCCCGCGATCAGGGTTTCCTTCGTCAGGCAGACCGAGATGCTCGGCACGGGCCATGCCCTGCTCCAGGCGGCACCCCTCCTGTGCGGCGAACCCTGCGTCGTCGCCTATCCCGACGACATCCACATCGGGAATCCGCCCATGACCAGGCAGCTCATCGACCTCTACGAAAAAACCGGCTGCAGCGTCCTGGCCTGCCTCCACGAGCCAGGCGACGTATCGCGCTACGGCGTCATCGACCCGGATTCCGACGGCATCCACGTCAAGGGCTTTGTCGAAAAGCCCGTGCCCGGCGAGGAACCGAGCCACGAAATCTCGCTCGGCCGCTACCTCTACACCCCCGATTTCTTCCACCATCTCGCGGAAGGCTGGCGCCGCCACGGCAGCGGTGAGTACTACCATACCTTCGCCCTCGACAGGCTCATCGCGACGGGCAGGGTCGCCTGGAAGCGCGTCGATGGATTGCGGCTCGACACCGGGGATCCGGAGGGCTATCTCCATGCCATCCTCGAAATGGCCTGGCGAGAGCCGGCCTACCGGACCGTGATCGAGCGATTCATGGCATCGCGGTAGGATGATGCGGCCGTGAGGACGACGAAGCTCGCCGCGGTCATGTTCCTCGACGTGGCGGGATTCCAGGATCTCGTCGCGGGCGACGGAAAAACCGCGCTCGGCTTCCTCACGGAGTTCAGGAGCCTGGTCCTGCCGATCGTCTCCGAACATGACGGGGAAATCTTCGACCTCACGGGCGACGAAGCCCTCGTCGTGTTCGACAGCGTCCTGTCGGCCGTCCAGTGCGCCATCCACATCCAGTACGCCTGCAGGGCGGCGTTCGCCCCGGCGCGTTTACCGGTAGCCCCCAGGATCGGCCTCCACCTGGGCGAGATCTGGCGCGACGAAACGCGCGTCTACGGCACCGGCGTCAACATCGCCTCGCGCGTGAAGGACGAATCGAGGCCGGGCGGCATATGCGTATCCGAAGACGTATTCCACCAGGTGTCGAACAAGCTCGATATCGACATGCGGCTCCTGGAAGGCCGATCCCTGAAGAACATCGAACGGCACCTCGAGCTCTACGAAATCCTCACCGGCTGCGAACGCGGCCCCGCGCCTGATCTCCCTGCACCGGCAACACCGCCTGCGGCCGCTCCCGGGCCGGAACGGATCGGCTCCACGGAAGCCGTCGGGGGACCCGGGCGCGTGGATCCAGGTACGCGGATCGATCGCCTGGTCGCCGAGACGATCCGCACGGCGTTCGACTCGGTCGAGATCGCCGTGAATGCGGACAGGGTCACCGTCACGCGACGCGCTTCGGCCACGCATCCGCGGCGGAAACACGGGAAAGGGAAAAGCGCGAAGCAGAAGATCGCCGCCCGTTCCCCTCTGGAAAAGAAACGGGAAAAGACCGTGGAAGCGATCGGTCGCGGAATCCGGCGATCGCTGTGGGGGCTCGCCTTCCTGGGAGCGGCCGCTTACGGTTTTTACGGCCTCGGAGCCGTGGTGCTGCCCGTGGCGGGAGCGGGTATCGGGTTCATCATGTTCCTTTCGGGACTTCGGCTGGCCGGCACATCGGCGATCGAAGTAAAGTACATCGACGGGGACTCCAGCCGCTCCATGACCTGAAAGGCCCCGGTGTCCCGGAAAAAACAGGGAGGTTCGACATGATCGTCATATTCATCCGGATCCGCGTCACGCCGGGCGCCGAGGACAGGTTCGTCGCCGCGTCACTCGACAACGCGCGGCATTCCATCGGCGAACCGGGCATCGCCAGGTTCGACCTGGTCCGCGAAGTCGAGGATGCGACGCGGTTCGTGCTGGTCGAAGCCTACCGCGACGAGGCGGCGGTCGCCGCCCACAAGGAAACCGCACACTACGCGAGGTGGAAATCGGCCGTCGAGCCGCTCATGGCCGAACCGCGGACCCGCATGGTATACGACGGCATTTTCGTCCCCGAAACAGGAAACTGAATTCCCTTTTCTTGCCTTCGACCCTGGGATGGATGTCCGCCATGCTCGACGAGCCGCCCGTATCCGCGGGCGGCACCCGGTGACTTTCCCGCCGCGGGGCGTTATACTATGAACCATGGAATATGACCAGGCCAGACGGATTTTCTCCAACCTGAAACCCGTGTATGACCTCATGGGCGGCGACCTGGTGACGGCCTGCATCGACGAGGGGATCCCGCCCGACCTGATTCGCGCTCTCATGACGGAGTGGAACGAATCGCAGGAAGCCATCGACCAGGCGCTCGGCGTCATGCCCGACGACCCCGAGGCGGAAAAGCGCATCGACGACGACTTGATGCGGCGCTTCGAAGCCCATCATGACGATTTCGGCGACGTGATATTGAACAAGAAGCTATCGTCCCGCTGAAGGCCGGGACCGTACCGCCGTCAGGTGGTGGTTTCGAGCCGGGAAGGGAAACGCACGATAATGGTGAAATCACGCCCCCCGAGCTTGCGGAAGACGACGTTGGCGTCCAGGGCCTTGGCGATCGCCGAACTGAGCACGGCGAGTTCGTTCGGCTTGAGCGACGTACCCGAGCGGAAATACGGCTCGAACGGATCGGCGCCTTCTTCCCCGTGCGCGAGTTCGGCCGAGATGACGAACTCCACGACGACGGATTCCCCGTCGGGATAGACCGACACGTCCAGGGAATCGAACTCGGTGCGGGCTTTCCTGTGATCCACGATGAGCGAGGCCATGGCCGGCAGGAGCCGCCCGATCGCCCCGGGCCGGACCCTCGCGTATGCCGTTTCCATCCGGTGGAAACGAATCGCCACGCCTTCATCCTCGACCGCCGAATCCACCGCGCCCGAGTTTTCCTCGAGATAGCCCCGGACGTCCATGACGCGGAGCGCCTCGTCCGACAGGTCCAGCGTCGCGCGCTTGAAGAGATCCACGAGCGACGCGGCTTTCCTGAGCGCCTGTTCCAGGATGCCGATGGCTTCTCGCATCCGGTCGGCCAGGCGCGCCTCCTCGGCCCCCCCGTAGGATCTCCTCGACTCCGCTTCCTCGAAGATCGATGCCAGGTAGCTGGACGACGTGATCGCGACGCCGATCGGCGTGTTGATCTGGTGGGCGATGGTGGTGACGGCGCGCCCGAGAGCGGCGTTCTTGGCTGACTGCACGAGCCGGTCCTGCGCCTCCGCGAGTTCGGAAAGGGTCCTTGCCAGCTCCGCGTTGCGCTCGCCGAGCTGCCTCGTCCTCAGGGCCACGAGGACTGTGGCGAGTATCGCCACGAGCACGATCGCCGCGACGAGCATCCTGGCCATGTCGAAGGGCAGCTCGAAGTCGCGGGCGGGGATCCCGCCGACGAGCGTCCACCCGTTGAGCCTGAAAGGACTCCATCCGAGCAGGTAGCGCGATTCCCCGAGGGCGACGATCCCGTATCCCTCCGTCCTGCCGAGAACTCCGCCCTTGACGCGTCCGATCCCCGTCCCCGACGGAGGAAGGGAAGATTCGAGCGGCGCGGATCCGTCGAAGGGGAGGAGGAAGCGGAGCGACTCGTCGAGTATCCCGAGCGCGAACCCGGAGACGCGCGTGCTGCTGAGGAGCGGAGCCGTGAGCTTGCGCAGGCTGACGACGAGCCCGGCCGTCCCGATGTTCCGGTCGTTCCTGTCATAGACCGGGGTGCCGACCACGATGACGGGTTCGGTTCCGGGGGCGAGCGACAAGGGCCCTTCGACGCTCTGGTTGCCGTACTTGGCCTTCAGGGCGAGGGTCCTCCCCGCGAGTATCGCCGCGCTCCGGTCGACGCCGTAGGTGAAAACCGGTGAATCGTCGCGGTCCATGAAGAAGTAACCCTCGTAGTATTCGCCTTCCGCGGAAATCCGGTCCGCGTAGCTGCGGAAGGATTCCGCGTATGGCTCGGCCCGGGCAGGCTTTCCGGTTCCGAGGGCAATCAGCTCGAGGGCGTCGGGATTATGGGCGATCTCGACCCCCGCGCGCTTCAGCGCGGCGAAGGCTTCCAT
The DNA here is from genome assembly GCA_026398615.1 of Spirochaetota bacterium. GTDB lineage: Bacteria > Spirochaetota > Spirochaetia > Treponematales > UBA12059 > JAPLSN01. Next base: position 28,378 of record JAPLSN010000014.1, read on the forward strand.
GAGGACGCGATCCCGCTCGGAGATCGTCGCCAGGACGGTCGTGCCGGACTGCGCGGTCAGGCGTTCTGTGACGTTCATGAGGACGAGCGTCGCGATGACGATGAGGGCGAAGGAGATGGTGATGACGGGGCCGACGATCCTGGTCATCGTCCGCAGGATCTCCCGCGGTGAACCCGCGTGGATCTTTCGCCCGCCCTTGCCGCCGTCGTGGACTTCCGGCAAGGTTACGGCGCCTTCCTGGCTCCGGAAGCCAGTTCTCCGGCGAAGGTCTCCAGCGCGAGGCGGATCCCGGTCGGGACGGGCGAAGGTCCGGAACCTTCGCCGTAGTCCACGCCGAAAGCCCTGTCGGCGAGGCCGGAGCGCCTGCTCGTGCCGCCTGCGAATCTTCCGCCGATTATGTCCCTGACGGCGGCGTACGACGCGCCCCCGACGATGAGCGCGACCCTTGCGCCCTGTCCGGGCTGGCCGGGGGCGGCCGTTTTCGCGGCGGTAGCGCAACCCGCGGCGGCGACCGCGATCGTGATGATCAGGGCGCGCGCCATATATTTGTTGCGCGCGATATGTCTATCGCGAAGGATAGTATGATTCATGTCACCCCCGGTGCGGCCCGCAAACCGGCTCCGGCCCGATTTCTTTTCAGTACGAGCATAGCATACATACTCCGCTTGGCTCAGGCTGGCTGTCCGCTCAGGTCGCCTGGTACCTGAGGCAACCGCCCTCGAAGCGGGCGTCGAGCTTTCCGCCGTCGCACAGCCACGACAGGTACGACCGGACCGTGCTCCCGACGAGGGCGTACTGTGCATGGTTCATCTGCAGTCCGTAACGCCGGGCCAGCGAAGCGAGCACCTCGTCCGGCCCGGCGGGTTCGGCGCAGGCGTCAACACACAGTTGCGCGATCTCGAGGACCTGGGCGCGGTTCTCCGCGACGAGGGGGCGGATGTCCCGGGTGGCCGCAGCGTGGCTCGGCACGAACCAGTCGGCGTCAAAGGTTTCGAGCATGGCGAGCGTCTGGAGCTGGGCGCCGGGGTCCCGGAGGTAGAAAATGCGGTACTTCCGCAGGATTTCGGAGGAAGCGACCGTGTCCGCGCAGAAGAGGACGCGGTCCGGCGTCCGCACGCCGACCATTTCGAGGAAGTGGCCCGGCAGGGGCACGAGCGTCAGCTCTGTCCCCGGAACCGGCCCAGGGGCGGCCACGCGGTCGTCCACCGCGCAGGGCTCGGCCATGAGGAATTTGCCGCGTATGGCGCGCGGAGGCATTCCGCCCCAGAGCAGCGAAGGTTCGAGGAATGGATGCTCGACCACCGCCGCCTCCAGCGGGGACGCCGCCACGCGGCAGCCCGAGCGCGCCTTCATGAATGCCGCGCCGCCTGCATGGTCCGCGTTGGAATGCGTGAGGACCAGCCCCGATACCCGCAGGCCTTCCGCTTCCGCAGCCTTGAGGAGCTTGCGCCCGCCGTCCGCGTCGTTGCCCGAGTCCACGAAGACCGCGCTGCCGTCGCCGGGCGCGAAAATGCCCACGTTGGTCGCACCCGCAACGATCCTCGTCCTTCCCGCCAGGGCTTCCATCGTCATGCCGGCCATCTCCGCGCTCCTTTCGTGCCGGGCGCGCCCGCAGGGGAAGCGATCCCGGAGGGCGCCACCGCGGTGACGGGAAAACCCTCCCGCCGGGGAGGGCTCGCAAACGTAATTGCACGACGGACCCGATGCATCGAGTCCGCCATCACCCCCGTCAGGGCACCAGTACCGTCTCCACCATATAGCTGTATCCGGCGCCCTTGGCCGATGACAGCTTCTTCTCGACGATGAACACGAGGGTGCGTTCGTCGGGTGCCACCAGGATGCGCCGTATGGCGTACCCGGCAACGCCGTCGCGGCTGTACGTGGGATTCCCCGCCTCGAAGCGCTTGACGATCCCGTCCTTGCCGGTGACCGTCACGGAAATCCCGAAACTCGACGATGCCGCGCCGTTCCTTTCCACGACGCTCTGGGCGAGCTTCACCCCGTACTGCGCCTGGGTCTTGAAATCCTGGAACTGCAGCGCGTCCGCCTGCGGCGCGCCGTTCAGGAGCACGTAGATGAGTCGCCCCTGCTTCAGGTGGTCGATGCGCCGCTTCTTCACGGCCTCGACATGCTCGGCGTAGAGCGCGAAAAGGGCGCCAGCGGGATCCTGCCCGGGTTCCAGCTTTGTCGGGAACGACTTGCGGACCGCGCCCTGCGGGACGAATTCGTTCCGCTTCGTGTCGACGAGGTAGAGCTCGGCGTACGGTTGACCGGTCGCTTCATCGATCCCGTACTGGCCGAACAGGAAAAATGCCGAATCGGGCGAGAATCCGAGATTCACGAGCTCCGGCACATCGCCGGCCGCCGCGGTCGAGACGACGATCAAGGCCGCCGCCAGAACGAACAAGGTACGTTTCATCCGCATGCTCCTCTCCCAAGTATCGGAGCGTTGCGCCGCGCAATGAAATGAAAATCCGTACATTCCCTGAAGCCACGCCTGTACCACCGATGGTTTTTTCGCTACCCTGTTCCGCATGACGATCTCGACCAGAATCAGGTTTTACAGAATTGCCTGGCTCGTCTCCCTGGCGGCGGCGGCGGCATGGTCGTTCCTGTTCGCCCGCTTCCTGTTCGGACGGGGCGAACTTGCTGGGGCCGCCGCTGCCATCGGCTTCGACCCGGCCGGACTCGCGGCGAGGATGGCTTCGGGCGGCATCGGCGTACTCTACGCGACCGCCGTCCTCGCCACCATGGCCTTCGCCTATCGCAAGACCGTCTCGGCGGAACTCTTTTTTTTCGCGCTCTGGGCGTTTTCGCTGTCCTTCGAAGCGGGCCGGATCCTGACCGCCTCCGGCCTTCTTGGCGGGGCGCCCGCTTCGTTCATTGTCTCGGTGACGCGGACCATCGTCGTCGCCAGGTACTTCGGCCTGTTCGCGCTGTTCTGTTCCAGCCTCTACGCGGCCGGTTACCGGAACGACCGCATCGGCACAGTGGTGCTCGTCATGTTCCTGCTGGCGCTCGGCGTCGGGACGGGGCTTCCCCTCGACGGGGACGACTTCACGACCCTCCCCCTCCTCATGAAACCCGGATTCGGCTCCTTGCGGGATTTCTTCGACGCGGCGCTCGTGCTCATCACGGTTTCCGATTTCGCCTACGCGTGGTTCTTCAGGACCGAAAAAGCCTACATCCCCGCCATCGCCGGTTCGGCGCTCAGCGCGGGGGGAGCCATGCTCCTCCGTTCCGCCGCCGACCCCGGCCGGGTGATCGCCGGAGCCGCCTGCCTCGCGCTGGGCGCAATCCTCTTCGTCAGACCCATTCACGAATATTATCTCTGGCAATGACGCTGTGATCGGAAAGGGTTCAGAAGATCAAACGCGCCATGAACCCGACGGCGACCGGCAGGATGATGTTGTCGTAATCCTTGGAAGGCACGGCTTCCACGATCGTGGCGAAAGCGGCTATGCCCAGGGACGGTCCGAGCCTGCCTGAGAGGCCGTACGCGCTCACGAGAACGGCGGTGAAACAGGCCAGACTGCCTTCGACCGACTTGCCCCCGGTAAACGGGATGCGGATGGTCCCGAAAAGCCTGCCGACGAGGCTGGACAACCCGTCGCCGAAAGCCAGCGTGTAAATCGCGATGGAAGCGGCCGGTTCGGGATACAGGAGGAGGCTGACAAGGGCGCCGAGGCCGAGGGTGACCGGTCCCATGACAAAGCGCCCGGTGTCCCGCTTGCGGGCAGCCATGGCCGTGAGCCTGGAAACGATGGCAACGTCGTAGCCCTGCAGGCGCAGGGTTTCGCAATAGGCGTAGAGGATGATTCCGCTTCCGAGCAGGGCCATGGTTGCACCCAGGTTCCACGCCGCGAGCGCGGGCACGGTAGCGATAAGGAAATGAATGCTCTTGCGGAGGATTTCCGTACGCAGCTCGTTCGCGTAATTGAAGAGGCTGCGTCGTCCGATGATTATCGACAGTATTTGTTCCATATGCATTACACTTTCACAATGATAAGTGCAATTTTCATACCAATCACACCCGCTCACGATAAATAAAAATAATTGCATGATGGGAAGCAAATTACTTCGATGCAATCCTACAGCGAAACAGGGCTTTCCGGAGTTTTGGTATACTAATTCAGACGCAGCGTTCAATAAATAGAATACCTGGCGGAAGATCCGCGGGCGGGCGCGTACAGGCGGGCGGCACGTAAAATGCCTTGACAGCGAAGCTGCCCGACGGATACTATTCGGCGTTCTTCGAGAACCCGTTCCGGACGATTAACTCAGCGGGAGAGTGCCACCTTCACACGGTGGAAGTCACTGGTTCAAATCCAGTATCGTCCATAACGGGTTTTTATTGCTGTTGCTTGCGCTTCTCCGGACCGTCCTGGTCCGGATCCCACCCCTGCGGAAAATCCATGCTCCTCGGCATCCTCTTCTCGATGACGATATCGACGCCGCGCTTCGGATGCGTGATCGCGTCGATATTCGTGTAGGCGATGGATCTCGCGTCCGGCCGCAGCATGTCCACGTAATCGCGCTTGAGCGAGTCCCACATCTCGAGGGATTCCGCGAACGAGGACATGGCAGCCCCGCGCATCCCCGGATTGCCCGTGCGCTCGGAGGCCCTGTAGAGCGATACGCCGAGGTTGTTGTCCGTGAACATGAGCAGCTGGACCATTTCGTGGTGGACGTCGCGCGTCTGCGGCGAGACGATCTCGAGGCGGTCCAGTTCGTAGCGGAGCCGGTCGGCAAGGGCGGAGTAGTAACTCCGCGCCGCGAACCAATCCTCGCGGATGAACATGGCGTTCGCGATCGCGTAGTCGAGGTAGTACCGGTCATCTTCGAGCCCGAGACCGGCGCGGTAGAAATACTCGACTGCCTTGTCGGGCTTCCTGAACTCTTCCGACGAATAGTATATGTACCCGCGCTTGTAGTGGATCTCCGGAGTCTCGTAGCCGTTTTCCGCGGCCTGGTCGAAAAGGTTCAGGGCGCCGGCGTAATCATAGCGGTCCGAATAGTAGATGTCGGCGAGGTTGGCGTAGATGGACCCGTAGCGCCGGTTCCGGGCCAGCCGCCGTCCGGCGAGCGCCTTCTCGTACATCGCCCTTGCCCTTTCGAAGAAACTCTCGGCGGTCACGTACTCGCCCGAGCGCGCCCGGAATTCTCCGGACCAGTTGAGCGAATCGATGAAGTGCCCGACTTCCTTCGACCTGAGGTTCTGCCTCGCGTCATAGGTGGCCACGGCGTTGGCGAGCGCCTTTCGTTCCTCGTCGGGATTGTTGGTGTTCCGGTAGTACCTCGCGATGTGGTAGTGGGTTTCCGGCCAGCCGGGATCGAGTTCCGCCGAGCGCATCAGGATTTTCCGCACGTCCTGCAGCATATCCCTGTCGACGAGGTAACCGCCGAGATCCGTGAGGGTGACGGCCGATATCTTCGCCCTCCACGACGAGGTGAAATGCTCCTTGAGCGTTATGATCTGTTTCGACTTGTCGATGCCGCGCCCCTGCTCCAGCCTGATGAAGTACCGCAGCATGCGTTCCAGGTAGGGATCCCGCTGGCCGTACTTCGAGATGAGCGCGGCGTATGCCAGGCGGGCTTCCTCGAACTTGTCGGGTTTGTCCCCGGCGGGATCCTCTTCGGCCCAGTCGAGGTACGAATCCCCGAGGAGCATGAGGGCCTTCCTGTGGTAGTAGTCCGCGTCGAGGATCCAGGTCTTGAGGATCCTCGCGGCTTCCTTGTAATCGAAGACCTGGTCCTTCTCGAAGGTCGCCCACTCGATCGCCGCATCGTCCTCGGACGGCCAGCGCGCGAGGATCTGCGCGTACTTCTTCGCCGCGAGTTCGTAGCGCCGCTTGGCCAGGTAGCCGCGCGCGTAGCGGAAGTACCATGCCTTCATCGGCCAGACCCTGTCGGCCCTGGCGAAATCCTCCTCGGCCTCGGTGAAGGAATCATCGCGCACCCGCTCGTAGCCGCGCGCGTACCACGAGTTCGAATACACGGGCCGGTAGACGAAGTTGTAGGCAAGCCATCCGAGGACGAAAGCAAGGAATCCTACGACGACGGCGATCCGCAGTATCGGCAGGACGTTGTGGACGAAGATGTACGGGAAACTGCCCCGCTCGGCTTCGAACGCGGCTCCCGTCCGCTTTTCGAAGCCCTTCGGCAGTTCGATCGGGCGCTTGAGCACCCTGCTCGCCTGGTCCGCCACGGCGGACGGGGACGCGCCTTCCACCAGCATCCAGACGAGCCGTTCGCGCTGGGCAAGCGAGCCCTTTTCGTTGGCGACGATGTCCTCGACCGCGAGCCGCAGGTTGAGGGGGAAGGAAAGGAGGCTGTCCTGCAGCGCGTCGACCTGGCCGTCGGAGAGGGATACCGGCTTCGAGGTTTCGCTCTCGTCCTGCCGCTCGGGCTGCAGTTTCGGCTCGAACGCGGCCGCCGCGGGACCGGGAGCCGGCCTGGTCGCCTTGGGCGCCGACCTGGAATCCAGCGCCGAGATCGAAAAATCCCCGCCGAACCCGTCGTCAAGGCTGAAATGGCCGGCGGTTTCGTCGCCGCTCTCCAGGGATTCGAGCGCCTTGTCGAGATCGGGAATGGCCGGCCCGAGTCCGAAAGCCGCCCCGAGATCTTCCGTACCGCCGGCGGCGGCGGATGAATCGGCTTCGACCGCGGCCGGGGCTTCAGGCGGCGCCCCCAGGTCGAGGAAGTCCGCGTCTCCGCCCAGGTCTATCTCCCCGAGATCGGGAAGAAGCTCTTCCGGCGCGGACACGACGTCCGCGGGCTCCGCGGCGGCTTGCCCTGCGGGCTCCACCCCCTCGGGCGTCGATATCCCCGTATCGCTGCCCATCGCGTCGAAATCGCCGAGGTCGAACCCGGCGCCGGCTGAACCTTCGTCCGGAGGGATGGTGGTTTTTTCGACCTCTCCGGGCCCGATCGCGCCGTCCGTTTCCGCGCCGAAGCCGGTATCGGCCGCTCCGGTTTCACCTGAGCCGGCGGAAAAAAGATCGTCGCCGATCTCCGGCAACTCGAATCCCCCGGTTCCGGCATCATCCGGTACGGAAGGAAGGGCTTCTTCGATACCGGTTTCGGAAACTTCGTCGGGGACGGTAGAAGCGCCAGCGGATAGATCCGTTTCGCCGGCGGGCGAACCCGAGGCGTCCGACGGTTCCAGCTCGGCCGCAAGCCCGTCCAGGAGGGCGGCCGAATCGAAATCCCCCATGCCGTCGTCGAAGGGTCGAACCGGCTTGCCGCCTTCCACGATGCCGCTACCGGGCGTATCCTCGCCGGGAACGGGGCCGGGCGGGATTTCCGGATTCACGGAGCCTGAATCCAGCCCATCCAGGTTCATTCCGTCCAGAAAAGAGTCGAATTCGTCGGCGGCCGAGGGTTCGGATGGAGTGCGATCGAGAGTGGCGAAATCCGGGACGCGCTTCCGCCCCTGCGGCGCGATCAGGGCGGACAGGTCCTCCGACAAGCCCTGTTCGGGCGGAGATATATCCACGAGCTGTTCGCCCCATTTGGCGAGCAGCTCCTCCTCGTGGCCGAGGGGACGGAGATCTTGCTTGAACCTCTCGATGTCCTGGAGCCGCGGCATACCCTTCCTTGCCTCGGGAAATGCGACCGAAGCCGGGAACGCTTCACGATCGTGTCTATATTAACGGAAGATCCTCCGGCATGTGAAGCTTTATCTTCATTCCGGCGGGAATCGTGCCGATATTCCGAAGGACCGTCATCATGAAGAAAACCATGTTCGCCGCGGCCCTCGTCCTGCTCGCGCTTGCGACGGCCCCGGCCTTCGATGTGGAATCCGCCTCGTTGCACCTCTACCTCGCGGGGCTGTCACGCGCAGAGACGCCGTCCGTCAGGGAAGGCTTCGCCGTTTTTTCCGCGTCCGGCCCCTACCGTTGCGTCGGAGCTGCCTTCGAACATGAAGGCTGGGCAGCGGTCCACTCCTTCGAGCGCAACGGTCTCGGAGTTTTCGTCCTCGCCTACCCCGTCCCCTGCGACCGTGACGCCCCGCTCTCCTACAGGCTGGTCATCGACGGCGTGTGGACGAAAGACCCTTCCAATGCGGCCGCTGTCCGGGACGGCCGGACGGGTCTGGAGATCTCCGTGCTCCCCATCCCTTTCCTGTCGTCCGAACGGCCGGGCGTCTGGCGCCAACTTTCGGCCGACGGACGCACCGTCAGGTTCCTCTTCAAGGGTGAACCCGGCCAGGTGGTCACCGTCTCGGGCGATTTCAACGGCTGGGATCCTTTCCTCCACGAACTCGCGGAAACCGCTCCGGGCGTGTACCGTCTGGAGCTGGAACTGCCGCCGGGCAGGCACCTCTATTCATTCTTCTACCGCGGCGACCGCCTGCCCGATCCGCTGAATCCCTCGTTGATCTATACCGGGGAAGGCACGCCCGTGTCGGTCATCGTCGTACCGGGAACCTGATCGTCCGGGATGCCGGGAGGCCGATCCGCGTTCATTGCTTTCCGCCTTCCTGCGCCTATACTTGAAGCCGTATGACAAACATAAAAATACGCCTTATACACAGCGCCAGGAGCGAAACGCTCACGGCCGCCCTCGTCGCGGTCGCCGCGTTCGCGCTGTACGCGGCCGCTTTCATCCTGTCATTCCCGTATTTCGGCCGCGTGGTGGGCATCCTCGCGATCTTCCCCGTATTCGTGCTGATCAGGTCGGCGGGCCTCGCCGGAGGCACCTTCGGCGGCCTCGCGGTCTTCCCGATCGACACCGCGCTCTACGCCGCACTCGGGTACGGCGACCCCTTCCTTTCGCCCACAAGACTCGCCAGCTGGGGCATCGTGATGGGATTCGGGCTGCTCTTCGGCTTCATCGAAGAGATGGAATGCGTCCGGAGGCGGCAGGAACGCGCGTTCACGCGGGCCTTCCAGGCGGTCGAGGAAGGCATCTGGGACGTGGATCTCAGGCGGGACCTCGTCTCGGTGAGCCCCGGCTGGTACAGGACGGCAGGTTATTCGGGTCCGGGCGCCATCGCCACGATGAATGACCTCAAGGCCCGGCTCCATCCCGAGGAAACGGAACTCGTGGAAGACGAAATCGAACGGCTGCGGGACGGGGTGACCGAGAGCGCTTCCTTCGAATACCGGTTGCGCGGCGAGGATGGTCGCTGGCGTTGGCTCCACACCAAGGGACGGATCGCGGCAAAGGACAGGACGGGGAAGCCCACCCGCCTCGTCGGCGTTTCCTGCGACATGACGGAGCGCAAGAATCACGAGGAGCTGCTCGTCTTCCAGGCCTACCATGACCAGCTGACGAGGCTCCCCAACCGCAAGGCCTTCTTCGAGCGCGCCGTCGAGATCCTGGCTGCCGCCGAACGGTCCCTGCACGAGCGTACGCGGTCCTTCGTCATTCTCGATATCGACAATTTCAAGCACGTGAACGATTCGCTGGGCCACCGGGTCGGCGACCTCCTTTTACGGGCCGTCGCGGAACGCCTCCAGCGCCTGGTCAGGCGGAGCGACTTCATCTTCCACCTCGGGTCCAATTCCTTCATGACCGTCCTCTCCCATACGACCATCGATACGGACGCCGCACTTTTCGTCGAGAAAGTGATCGCGTCGTTCGCGGAAGCCTTCAACGTGGAGGGTTTCCAGGTCTACGTGGGGATCAGCGCCGGGATCACCATCTACCCCCGCGACGGGACCGATCCCCTCACCCTGATACGGAACGCCGAATCAGCCCTGTACGAGGCCAAGCACGACCGCAACACCTATCGCTTCTACTCGGCCGACATCCAGGCGAAAGCCTCGGTGCGCCTCGGGCTGCTCTCGAATTTGAGGAAGACTATCGACAGCGGCGGGTTCACGCTGGAATATCAGAAGATCATGAACCTGGACGGAAGCGTCGAAAGCCTCGAAGCCCTCATCCGCTGGACGAGGGGAGACACGGGCGAAGCGGTGCCTCCGATGGACTTCATCCCCATCGCCGAGGAATCTGGTCTCATCATCCCCATCGGGCACCAAGTCATGGATATGGCCCTGGCGGACCTCGCGCGGCTGGCCGCGTCGGGCGTCGGGGCACCCGTCTTCGCGGTGAACGTTTCGGCCAAGCAGATACGGGACAGGACCTTCACCGCTTTCCTGCGGGCCGCGCTGGAGCGCACGGGGGCGCCCGCCCGCCTGCTCCGCGTGGAGATCACCGAAAGTTGCCTCCTCGAAATGACCGACGAGGTGCTCACCCGCCTGAGGTCCATCCGGGAGCTGGGCGTGTCGGTGTCCCTGGACGATTTCGGCACGGGGTACTCGTCCCTCGCCTACCTGCGCGAACTGCCGATCGACGAGATGAAGATCGACCGCCTGTTCGTGAGCGACCTGCCGGACGGCAAAGCCGAGGCTATCGTGATGGCCATCATGGATCTTGCGCGCGGCCTCGGAAAACGTGTCGTCGCCGAGGGCGTGGCTACCGCGGAAGCCTTCGACTGCCTCGTAAAACTGGGATGCGACCGCTTCCAGGGCGAGTACTTCTCCGCTCCCGCCCCGCTGTCGGAGATTATCAAGCCTGCGCCGCCGGCCGGACCGGAGATCGCGGGGCATGCCGCTACGGAAACGGACCGTGAAGGCAGCGGCGAATCGGGGCGGGGAAACGGCATCGGGGCTTGACGAGACGGCAGGATGTTCGATATAAATATCCCGTTTCGCCGCTGTAGCTCAGTTGGTAGAGCAGAGGACTGAAAATCCTCGTGTCATCAGTTCGATTCTGATCGGCGGCAAAGCCGGCCACCCTCCCCTGGGGTGGCTTTTTTATTGTATCGCCGGTGCACGGAAACGGATCGACGTTGTGCTAACGTTCCGGGTATCTTATAATCGACCGGATGCCCGGCTCGCGGCATCGGGCGACCGACAGGAGAACGCAGACAGGATGGCATCGATCCAAGCCCAGAAACTCGCATCCATGAGGCGCTCCGTATCGTTCCGCATCTATACGAGTGCCTTCACCTTCATCGCCGTCCTCGTCGTGGCGGCGGGCTTTGCCGTCTTCATGTACGAAACGCAATCGGTACACCGCTCCCTGAACACCGAGACCGAGGAAATCAAGGAACGGGTATCGGCCGTCATCATCGAGCCGCTCTGGTCCTTCTCGAAAAACCAGATCGACACGATCCTCTCCCTCGAGATGCGGAAGCAGGAAATACTCTACATCTACATCTGGGACGAACGGGGCGCGCTCTTTTCGGGACTGGCCCGCAAGCCGGACGATACCGTCGTCGCCGCCGGGGCGGCCGACAGGGACTTCATCAAGCGCTCCACCTACAGGACGATCTTTTCCGAGCTCAAGCGCGAAGGCTACGAACTCGGCGTCCTCGAGATCGGCGTCACGGATTTCTTCGCCGCGCGGGAAATCCAGCGACGCTTCGTCACCGACATCCTCCGTACGGTGGCCGTCTCCGCGATCGGCCTTGCCTTCGTTCTCCACGCGCTCAAAACGGGCGTCCTCGACCCGCTCTCGCGGCTGGACGAGGCGGTCAACCGCTTCGGGAACAGGGATTTCGCCGCCCGCGTCCCGGTCCCTCCCCGCGACGACGAGATGGCCGACCTTAGCCGGACTTTCAACACGATGGCCGACCTCATCCAGGGATATTCGGGGGACCTCGAACGCCTCGTCGCCGAGCGCACCCAGCAGCTCGTGGAAGCCGAGAAGATGGCCTTCCTCGGCAGCCTCGTGGCGGGCGTCGCGCACGAGATCAACACCCCGGTCGGCGTGGCCGTGACGGCGGCTTCCCACCTCCAGGAACGGGGAGCCGAGGTCGAGAAAGAATTCCGGGAGCGGAGCCTGACGCGCAGCGCGCTCGAAGCCTTCCTCGCCGAATCGGCGGAAGCCTCCGGCATCCTGCTCACGAACCTCCGGCGCACGAGCGATTTCGTGCGGAGCTTCAAGCAGGTCGCGGTGGACCAGACCAACGAGGAGCGGAGAATCTTCAAGGTGAAACCCTACCTCGAGGAAATCGTGTTCTCCCTCAGACCCAAGCTCAAGAAGACGAGGCACGTCGTGGAGGTGGACGCGCCCGAGGGGCTCACGCTCAATTCCATGCCGGGGATGTTCGCGCAGATCGTCACGAACCTCATCATCAACTCCCTGACGCACGGTTTCGACGAAGGCGCCGCAGGCCGCATCGACATCCAGGCGAGGGTCCAGGGAGGCAAGTTCGCGCTGCACTACCGCGACAACGGCAAGGGCATTCCGCGGGAAAACCTTCAGAAGATCTTCCAGCCGTTCTTCACGACGAGGCGGAGCCATGGCGGTACCGGCCTCGGCCTCTACATCGTGTCGAACATCGTGACCAACCTGTCGGGATCGATCTCGTGCACGAGCGAACCGGGACAGGGGGTGGAATTCATCGTGACGCTTCCGGCGGAAGCGATCGCGGACCCCGGAGCAGGCCGATGACAGGAAACGACAACACCCTCGTCTTCGCCGACGAAAAAACCCAGGCACCCGTCCGGCGCGACGACCATTGGACCGTGCTGATCGTGGACGACGAGGCGGAGGTGCATCACGTCACCAAGCTCGTGCTCACGGGCTTCTCGTTCATGAACCGTCCCATCCGCTTCCTGAGCGCGTATTCGGGGGCGGAGGCCAGGAAGGTCATCTCGGAAAACACCGAGATCGCGGTCGTCCTCCTCGACGTCGTGATGGAGGACGAGGGCGCCGGCCTCGCGCTGGTGAAGCACATCCGCGACGAGCTCAAGAACCCCTACATGCGGATCGTGCTTCGCACCGGCCAGCCGGGCTACGCTCCCGAAGGGCGCGTGATCGTCGAGTACGACATCAATGACTACAAGGAAAAGACCGAGCTCACCGCCCAGAAGCTCTTCACGACCATGGTATCGGCCATACGTTCCTACCGGGACATCATGACCATCGAGAAGAACCGGCGCGGTCTCGAGAAGATCATCGACGCCTCCGCCCACATCTTCGAGATCCAGTCCCTGCAGAAATTCGCTTCGGGCATACTGGAGCAGCTCACGAGCCTCCTCAACATCGACCGGGACGCGATCTACTTCAACGTCGGGGGCTTCACCGCGGTTCTGGAGGAGAACGGCTTCCGGGTCCTCGCGGCCACCGGGCGCTACGCGGCGATGATCGGGAAGCACGTCGACGAGATCCTCGAACCCGGCTCCGTCCGGCTCGTGGCGCGCAGCGTGGAGGAGCGCAGGAGCCTCTACGAGAACTCCGCGTACGTCGGCTACATCGAGACCAAGTCCGGCTCGAAGAACATCATTTACCTCGACAACTGCGCCGGACTGACCTCGATCGACATCGAACTGATCAACATCTACTGCATCAACGTGGCGGTGGCGTTCGAGAACATCTACCTCAACAGGGAGCTCGAGGAAACCCAGAAGGAGCTCATCTTCAAGCTCGGCGAGGTGATCGAGAACCGGACGCAGGACACCGACACCAACGACCACGTCAAACGCGTCGCGGGCCTCGTCCGCTTCCTCGCGCTCAAGCGCGGCCTTTCCGAGGACGAAGCCGAGCTCGTGAGCGTCGCGAGCGCCATCCACGACATAGGCAAGATCGCGATCCCCGACAGCATCCTCCTCAAGCCAGCCAAGCTCTCGTCGACGGAATTCGGCATCATGAAGGAACACACGGCCTTCGGCCGCAGGATGTTCGAACATTCCAAGCGAAGCCTGTTCGGCGCGGCCACCGTGATAGCCTACCAGCACCACGAATGCTGGGACGGGACGGGATATCCCACGGGCTCCGCGGGAGAGGACATCCACGTCTACGCGCGCATCACCTCGGTGGCGGACGTCTTCGACGCCCTGACCCACAAGCGAGTCTACCGCGAGGGAGCCTTCCGCCTCGAAGAGGCCGTGGATTACATCAGGAGCCAGTCGGGAAAACAGTTTGATCCCGAACTGGTCGAAATCTTCCAGGCGTACTCCGACGAGTTCGCGGCGCTGGCGGGCATCCTGCCTTGACGGCCGCCCGCCCTCCGATCCATCATCCGCGGGCAGCCTGCCGACGAAGGCGCGCTCGTCCCCGTCGGCATCCTCGAAAAGCGACCATGGGGGAACCACGATGAAGATTTTCGTAATCGGCGGCGCCGGCTATATCGGAAGCCATGTCGTCCTCGAATTCCTGGACGGCGGGCATGAGGTGACGGTCTACGACAACCTGTCATCGGGCGCCCGCGTCAACCTTTCCCCTCAAGCGGCCTTCGTCGAGGGCGACATCCTGGACCCGGCGGCGCTGACGGCGGCGATGGGGCGCGGTTTCGACGCCGTCGTCCACCTCGCGGCCTTCAAGGCCGCGGGAGAATCGATGGTCGCCCCGGAAAAGTACTCCGTGAACAACATCACGGGCACGATCAACATCCTCAACGCGATGTGCTCGACCGGCGTCAGGCGGATCGTCTTCAGCTCGTCCGCGGCCGTCTACGGCGAACCCGCCTACATCCCCATCGACGAAGATCATCCCACCAACCCGGAGAACTACTACGGCTTCACGAAGCTGGAGATCGAGCGTTTCCTGGCCTGGTACGACAGGCTCAAGGGAATCCGGTACGCGGCCCTGCGCTACTTCAACGCGGCAGGCTACGACGGCGAAGGCAGGGTTCGCGGACTCGAGAAGAATCCGGCCAACCTGCTCCCGGTCATCATGGAAGCGGCTGCCGGAAAACGCGCAGAAGTCCTGGTTTTCGGGAACGATTACCCGACGAAGGACGGCACCGGGGTTCGCGACTACGTCCACGTTTCGGACCTGGCGGCGGCGCACGTTTCGTCCCTCGCGGCGATCGACGCGACCGACGCCAGCCTCGTGCTCAACCTCGGCAGCGAGGAAGGACTCTCGGTGACGGAGATACTCGAGACGGCGCGCAGGGTGACCGGCAGGCCCATCCCCTCGCGGGCGGTCGGCAGGCGGCCCGGGGATCCGGCGAAGCTCGTCGCGTCCGCCGAACTTGCCCGCGGCCTCCTTGGCTGGAACGCCGGACGCAGCGGTGTCGGGAATCTCGTGGAAACCAGCTGGAACGCGTACAGGCGGGAATTCGGGCTCTGACCCGCCATCGCCGAAGACCTCGGCTTTTTCTCAAGCGTTGACAATCGGAGGGATCATGTCGAAGAAAGATACCGTTTTCGCCTGCATCGGCGCCCGCAAGGGCATGGTCATCGAGCTCGAGACCCTGCTCACCGCCATACCCGCGCTCGCGCCCGAATCGGGCGGAGAGGGCGAGATGAAAAAGGCCGAAGCCCTCGTGGCCTGGCTCACATCGCACGGCATCACCGCCATCGAGCACCATGACGCTCCCGACCCCCGGGTTCCCGGCGGCCTGCGCCCCAATCTCGTGGCCACGATAAAGGGAGCGAACCCGGGGAAGCGCCTCTGGATCATGTCCCACCTCGATGTCGTCCCCGAGGGCGACAGGTCGCTGTGGGCCACCGAACCCTTCCAGGCGGTGGAAAAGGACGGCAGGATCTACGGCCGGGGCGTCGAGGACAACCAGCAGGGCCTCATCTCCTCCGTCATCGCGGCGCTTTCCCTCGTCGACGGCAGGACGACGCCGCCGCACGACCTTAAGCTCCTGTTCGTGGCCGACGAGGAATTCGGTTCCGGCTACGGGATCCAGTGGCTGCTCGCGAACCGCTCGCTCTTCGAAAAGGACGATCTCATCGTTATTCCGGACGGCGGCGTCCCCGACGGCGCCGACATCGAGACCGCGGAAAAGAACATCTGCTGGCTCAAGGTCATCACGAAGGGCAAGCAGTGCCATGCGTCCACGCCCGATGTGGGCGCCAACGCATTTCTCGCGAACTGCGACCTGGCGCTCCGGCTCCACGCGATGGAGACGGAGGTGTTCACCGCACGCGATCCCCTGTTCACGCCAGATCGTTCCACGATCACCCCGACCAAGAAGGACGCCAACGTCCCGAACATCAATACCGTCCCGGCGGACGACGCATTCTACATCGACATGCGCGTCCTGCCCGGATACTCGGTGTCCATGGTCCTCTCGGAATGCGAAAAGCGCATGCGCGCCGTGGAGAAGGTCTATGGAGTCACGATGCGGCACGAAGTTATCCAGCGCAACGAGAGTCCCGCGACCCCCGTGGACACCCCCGTCGTCCCGCTCCTGTCGAAGGCCATCAGGGAAGTCTACGGCGTGGAAGGCCGCGCGGTCGGCATCGGCGGCGGCACCGTGGGAGCGTACCTGCGCAAGGCCGGCTACCCCTGCGTGGTCTGGAGCCGCCAGGACGAGACCATGCATACCCCGAACGAATATGCCGTCATCTCGAACATCCTGGGCGATGCCAAGGTTTTCGCGACGCTTGCCCTCCGCGAGTGATCGATCGCCGTCCGACGGCCCGGCGCCGGAACGAACGGCACCGACCCGCTCACGGGACGGAGCTGCACCTTCTTCAAGGATCCTGATGGGCTTCCGATCGAACCGTGCGGCGGGAATTGAAGGGGGATGGAAAATCCCGAGGCTGTCCGATAGCGGGTATCGGACAGCCCGGGAGAACATTATCAGACAGCCTTGGCGAAATTGCCGATTTCCGGCTTATTTTCCGGAAGCGGAGCGTCATCCAGCATGCCCTTGGCGAACGCCATCACGACGTCGTGTATCGGTCCGGCGGCTCCTCGTACGACGCACACACGCCGGGCATGATACATGTGAACGGTGTCATTATCGATTCGCATGGTGATCAGGTGGGTCACTCCCCGCCTGGCGAGTTCGTTGGCCGTATCCGCGGGAGTGCGCTCCCCGTCGTCGGCCGACGTCTCGACTTCGTATTCTTCTACCGTTTCGATGGAGTAGTCGGATGCGAGCGTATACAACATGAAACGCCCGCAGAATTCGACATGCTCCTCGACGATACCCTCCCCGGTCGGTACGGCGATGATCATCGTCGAACCTCCTTGCAGTCATGGATTGCGGATCCCCCGCTCGGGGGGCCGGAGGGTTCGCTTGCGATCAGCGAACCATATATGATTGATATACCATCGATCGCCCCACGGATCAAGGATGATTTTCGCCTCCGGACGAAATTTTTCGCCCGGGAAGATACGGGCGTCCGGCAGGATTTCGGGATGCCTCACGCGGGTTGACGACCGGTCTCCGGAGGAATTCCCGGTCGACGGTCGCGGCGAGGAAGCCCGTTTCCACGGACAGGTTCACGCCCGCTTCGCGGGCCGGCGTTTCGAACCCGGCGGCGACATCCTCGAGCAGGGCGCCAAGGACCATCTCTGACAGATCCAGCGCGATTCCGTGACGGTCGGCACGAGCTTCGCGCCGTCCCGGTCGCGCGCATCGCGAATATCCCGTCCGGGCCCGCTCAGGCGGGGACCTTGAATCGCTTGAGCCTGAGCGCGTTGGTCACCACCGAGACCGAGGACATGGACATCGCCGCGGCGGCGAAGATCGGGTTGAGGAGCGGCCCGCCGAAGGCGTGGAGGAGGCCGGCCGCTATCGGGATGCCGAGGACGTTGTAGCCGAACGCCCAGAAGAGGTTCTGCCGTATGTTGCGGATGACGGCCCGGCTCAGCGCGATCGCCGAGACCGCGTCCATGAGGTCGCTCCGCGCCAGGACGATGTCGGCGGATTCGGCGGCCACGTCCGTGCCGGAGCCGATCGCGATCCCGACGTCTGCTCGGGCAAGGGCCGGGGCGTCGTTGATGCCGTCGCCGATCATGGCCACGACGCGGCCCGAGGCCTGGAGTTTCGCGACTTCGTCGGCCTTGTCTCCCGGGAGTACCTCGGCGAGCACGCGATCCACGCCGACCTCGCGGGCGATGGCCTCGGCCACGGGCCGCGAGTCCCCGGTGATCATGACCGTCTCGATTCCGAGCCTGCGGAAGGCGGCGATGGCGGCCGCACTCGTGGGCTTCACGGTGTCGGCGACGGCCACGATGCCCACCAGCGCCAGGTCGGAGGCGACGAGCATCACGGTCTTGCCTTCCCTGGCCAGCCTGGCCAGGTCGCCCGCGGCCGCCGACGCGTCGACGCCCCGTTCCTCCATGAGCCTCGCGTTGCCGACGAGGGCTGCCTTCGCGCCCAGCCGAGCCTCGATGCCGCGGCCCGGCAGGGCCGCCAGGCCGCGCGCGGGTTCGACGGCGAGGCCGGCCGCTTCCGCCGCTCCGACGATGGCCGAGGCCAGGGGGTGCTCCGATCCCTTTTCGGCCGACGCGGCAAAAGCGAGCACGGCGTCCCCGGGAAACCCGCCGGCTTGCCCGGCGCTGCCGGCTTGCCCGGCAAGGTACCCGATGACGTCGGTGACCGACGGCCGCCCGATGGTGATGGTGCCCGTCTTGTCGAGGACCACCACCCTGACCTTGTGCGCGGTCTCGAGCGCGACGCCCGACTTGATGAGGACGCCCAGTTCGGCGCCCTTGCCGGTGCCCACCATGATGGCGGTCGGCGTGGCCAGTCCCAGCGCGCAGGGGCAGGCGATGACCAGCACCGCGATGAAGACGCGCAGCGCGAAAACCTGGCTTTCGCCGGCGAGGAGCCAGGCGCCGGCCGCGAGCACGGCGATGGCCACGACCGCCGGCACGAACCAGCCGGAAACAGTGTCAGCCAACGCGGCAATTGGCGCTTTCGAGCCCTGGGCTTCCTCGACGAGGCGCACGATGCGGGCCAGGGCGGTGTCCTCGCCGACACCAGTGGCGCGGAAGAGGAAGGCGCCGTTCCCGTTGACCGTGGCCGCGGCCACCCGGGACCCGGGGCCTTTCGAGACGGGGATGCTCTCGCCCGAGAGCATGGATTCGTCGACCGCGCCCGATCCTTCCGTGACGGTTCCATCCACGGGAATGCGCTCGCCGGGCCTCACCCGCACGATGTCGCCGACCTCGACCTCCCCCACGGGAAGCTCGATGTCGCCGCTTTCGTGGACGACCACCGCGGTCTTCGGGGCAAGCCCCATGAGCTTCTTGATGGCCTCGGACGCACGCCCCTTCGAGCGGGCTTCGAGCCCCTTCCCGAGGAGGATCAGGGCGATGATGACGGCGGCGGTCTCGTAGTAGAGGTGACCGGCGGCGGAAAAGTCGCCGGCCGCGATCCGCATGGTCGAGTAGACCGAGTACACGATGGCCGCCGTAGTCCCGATCGCGATGAGGCTGTCCATGTTCGGCGAGAGGTGAAGGATCGCCTTGGCGCCGACGGTATAGAAACGCCGCCCGGCGACGACCGCAGGGACGACGAGCGCGAGCTGCACGAGGGCGAAGTTGAGCGGATGGTCCATCGGGTGGAGGATGGCCGGAAGCGGGAGACCGACCATGTGGCCCATGGCGATGTAGAGGAGCGGGATGGCCGCCGCGGCGGCCGCGAGGAACCTGCGCCCGAGAGACCGCAGCTCCCGTTCCCTGGCTTCCTCGTGTTCGTCGACCTTCATCCCCGCTTCGATCGCGAGCGGTTCGTAGCCTGAGCCCTTCACCGCGCGCTTGATTTCCGAAAGCCTGGTGACCGAGGGATCGTAGCTGACCGTCGCCTTGTCGGTGGCGATGTTGACGGAAACCGAGGCGACGCCGGCCACCTTGCCCAAAGCGCGCTCCACGGCCATGGCGCAGGCCGCGCAGGTCATGCCTCCGATCGGCATGACGACCGTCTTCACGAGGGGAGGCAGCGCGGCTTCGTACCCGGCGGCCCGGACCGCGGCCGCGATGGATTCGCGGGATACCGCGTTCTCGTCGTACTCGACGGCCAGGGTTTCGGTGGCATAGTTGACCTCCGCGCGGGCTATGCCGGGAAGCTTTCCCACCGCGCGTTCGTTGGCGCGGGCGCAGGCCGTGCAGGTCATGCCACGGATGGGAATAAATTCCGACTTCATCATGTACCCCCAGGGTTTCAATCTAGGCAATACGACCCCGGGGGTCAACGGAATCCCGGGGAAGTTCGACCGACGGGGCGTCCTGCGGCGCTTTCAGTCGGCAACGGCGATCCGCGAGCGGATCATGCCCATCCAGCAGGGAAAGGGGATGGCGCCCTCTCTCGCGGGAATGAACCCGAAACGGCTGGCGCCCGGGTGGTGCGGTCCGCCGGGTATGAGGCCGTTGGCGAGTCCCACCGCACATGAAGGAATGCGCGTGCGACCGCTTTCGCCTGAAAGCCGCCCCTGCTATGATGAGCGCATGTCCTCCCACTCACCGTCCGACCGGATCGCGGGTCGGGCGTTCAAGGCTACCATTCCCGTGCTCCTCGGCTACGTTACCATCGGATTCGCCTTTGGCCTCCTCGCCGTCGAATCAGGGTACCCCGCGTGGCTGGCCGTCCTCATGAGCGTGGTCGTCTTCGCCGGGGCCGCCCAGTTCATCGCGATCGGCCTCTTCGTGGCCGGCGCGGGCCTGCCGGAGATCGCCGCCGTGACGTTCATGGTGAACGCCCGCCACGCCGCCTACGGCCTTTCCCTCATCGGCCGCTTCCGGGCCGCGGGAAAGTTCAGGCCCTACCTCATATTCGGACTCACCGACGAAACCTTCGCCCTCCTGTCGTCGGAGCCCGCGCTCGCCCGGCACGACAGCGCCTTCATGTTACTCGTCACGCTCTTCGACCAGCTGTGGTGGGTTTCAGGCACCCTGTCAGGCGCCGTCGCGGGCGAGCTGCTCCCCGTAAAGCCGGCGGGGCTCGATTTCGCCCTCACCGCCCTTTTCATCGTACTGGCTATCGAACAGGCTCTTCGCGTCCGGGAATTCCTTCCCTTCGTCGTCGCGGCCGCCGCCACGATACTCGCGGCATTCGCCTTTGGTCCCCGGGGAGCCCTCGTCGCCGGGATGGCTTCCTCGCTCGTCATCGTCGCGCTCGCGAAACGCCCCGGGAAACCCGGAAAGGGGAAAGCGCCGTGCTGAGCGTGCAACAGGCCCTCGTGGCGTCGTTCGTCATGGGCGCCATCATCGCCGGCCTCAGGGCGGCGCCGTTCCTGTTTTTCGGCGGCCGGACCACTCCGGCCTTCCTCGGCTTCGTGGAGCGCTACCTCCCGCCCGTCGCCATGACGGCCCTCGTCGTCGCGTCCTACGCCTCCGTGCGCTGGCTCGACGGCCCGCACGGGCTTCCCGAACTGGCCGCCGGAACCGCGGTGGCACTGCTCCATCTATGGAAACGCAACGCCCTGCTCTCCATCGTCGGCGGCACCGCACTCTACATGGCGCTCGCGTCCCTGGCTTGACGGACTGCCGCATGCGCGCATGGAATCGCCGCGGGTTTTTTGCGCACGGCCCTTCCTTCGCCTATACTTGCCTCATGCGGCCGGTTCATCGCGCCGCGGGAGGAAGCAGGATGCACAAGAGGAATTGGCTCGCGATGGCGGCCATGTTCATGGCGGTATGGAGTCTCGCGGCCGCGGACATCTGGGTGGCTGCGGGCGCGGCGGGCAGGGGCAAGGCCAGGGACGATCCCATGCCGGAACTCTGGAAGGCCGTGGAGCGCGCCGAACGCGGCGACGTCATTCACGTCGCCGAAGGCACGTACAACGGAAAGGCAGGATCCGGGCACTGGATCGCCAAGGTGCCGAACTTGACCATGGTCGGCGGGTACAGACAGGATTTTTCCGAGCGGAATCCCTTCAAGTACTTCACGATCCTCGAGCGGGCCAAGGATTTCCGAGGCGACTGGACCGGGCTTCCCGAGGCGATCGTCTCCGGCGACGCGGATCACTCCAACTTCACCATCGACGGCTTCGTCCTCAACTGCGAAAGCCGCAACGTGTACACGGAAAAGGGCCTCAAGCTCCAGGCGCCCACGTATTCGGGCATGGCGCTCCAGACCAACTCACCGAACACGAAGGTCCGGAACTGCATCCTCCTCAATCCCGCCGGCGACGGGATCTACTGCACCTGGCAGGGCTCCGACAACGAAGTGTCGAACTGCTTCATCGTGAACACCCTCTACGCCGCCATCGAGACGAGGTCGGCCCAGCCCGACTCCGTCATCAACATTAAGAACAACACGATCGTGTACGGCTGGTTCTACCCGACCAAGGGAGGCGCGACCGGCGTCTTCGTGGGCCGCCAGGGAACCACGATCGTCGATTCCAACGTGATCGCCTTCCTTCAGACCGAGGGCGGCGAGGACGGATTCGGCGTCAAGAACACCTTCGCGAACTTCGACACCGTCATGAAGAACAACGTCTTCTTTTCGCTCACCGGCGGCTACTACAAGTACATGGACAACAACAAGCAGAGCCTCATCGCCTGGAAACCCTCCGACCTCGAGGACCTGAACGACGAGGAATACTGCGAGGACTACACCCTCGCCGAATCCGGCGGCAACCGGGAAGCCGACCCCGGGCTCGTCCCCGACAAGGACTTCGCCGGCAAGTTCTCCAATTACATCGCCTCCGAGCCCGGCAAGCTCAACATGGACGCCATGAATGAATGGCGCAGGTCCATGGGGCTCCCGCTCCAGGCCGAGCCCGGCAAGGCCAGGGAAAATTACGCCTTTGCCTATCCGCTCAAGGCCGTGGTCCCGGGCCTGGGTTCGAAAATCAAGGGCGTGGGCGTCCGGATCGAAGGCCCCTTCGCAGCATACGCGTCGGAGGCAGCGGGCGCGAAGACGGCGAGCTACGAGGAAGCCGCCTTCGATTCGTTCAAGAAAGGCGGGGCAAATTCGAAGGGAACGAACGGCAAGGCGGTGAGTTTCCGCGCCGGCCTCGGCGACAAGAAGACGACCTTCGAGATTGCCGAAGCGACCTCGACCAACTACTACAGCGTGATGCTCCTCATCCCCGGCTCGACCTCCACCGCCACCCGCGACTTCGTGTACGGCTACATCCTCAAGGGATCGCCCGCGGACAAGGATTGGATCAAGCTGGAAGCCAAGAAGAGCGGTACATGGAAAGACGGCGTCGTGATCAAGGGGAAAGTCTATGACTTCAAGAACCAGACCTACCCCTACCCCGTCGGGGTGATCATCGACTCGATTTCTTCGAAATGAGCCCGGGATCGTCGAACAAGAAATAAGGAAGGTTTCACCACGGGGACACGGAGTTCACGGGGGGAATGCGAGGGAGGGAAGAGAGAGTTCCGGGATCCGGGAAGAGACAGGGAGAACGGCGATATTTTCCTCCTGATATCTTCTTCACTCCTTCATCTCCTCCTCGTCTCCCTGGCATCGCCTCGAGTCTCAGCACCCCGTGGTTTCCCCCGGAAAGCCGCACTCGGTCCCTGAGCTTCCTCACCGAGGCCGCGCCCGACGCGTCGACAGGCCACTTGCGGGTCCGCGGGAGGACGGGATACGGTACGGGTATGAAAAGCGTTGCGAACGTGTGGCTCAAGCCGAGGGAAGAAGACCGCATCCTCCGGGGCCATCCCTGGATCTACGACAACGAGATCGCGTCGGTGGACCCCGCCGACCCGCCTCCGGGAACGGAGGTGCTCGTGCGCGGCTCCCGCGGGCGCTTGCTGGGATCCGGGCTCTGGAGCCCCGTTTCAAAGATACGCGTACGCCTCCACTCGACGGCCGACCGGCGTTGCGACGCGGCGTTCCTGCGTGAAACGATCGAACGTTCGGCCGCACGTCGGGAGAGGTTCCGGGATATCGCCCGGGATTCCTGCAGGCTCGTCTTCGGCGAAGCCGACGGCCTCCCCGGACTCATCGTCGATTCCTTCGTCGCCCCGGGGGGTTCCGGCTCCCCCGAAGCGGGCGGCGGGCGCTATCTTTCCGTGCAGATCCTCTCGGCCGGCATGGAAGCCAGGCGGGAAGCGATCGTCGCCGTCCTCGAGGATCTCTTCCGTCCCGCGGGCATCCTCGAACGCTCCGACGCGCCCGTCAGGGGGCTCGAAGGCCTCGGGGAAGCGGTCGGAACGCTCGCGGGCACGGTCCCTGACCGCGTCCTCATCGAGGAGAACGGGTTGCTCTTCGCGGTGGACCTGGCTGGAGGGCAGAAGACCGGGTGGTTCCTCGACCAGCGCGACAACAGGGCAGCAGCAGCAGCCTACGCCCCGAACGTACGGGTGCTGGACGTCTTCTGCAACGCGGGGGGGTTCGCGCTCTGCGCGGTGAAAGCCGGGGCAACATCCGTCACCGCCATCGACATTTCGGCGGACGCCATCGCCCAAGTGCGGGCCAACGCTGCGCTCAACGGCATGGAACGGCGCGTGGAAACCGCCGCGGCCAATGCCTTCGACTACCTCCGCGAGCTGGGCGCGTCGAACGAGCGCTACGGCATGATCGTGCTGGATCCGCCCGCCTTCGCCAAGAACCGCGCGGCCCTGCAGGGAGCGCGCCGCGGGTACAAGGAAATCAACCTACGAGCGCTGAAGCTGCTCGAACCGGGCGGTATTCTCGTCAGCTGTTCCTGCTCGTACTGGCTGGACCGGGACGAATTCCGCGGCATACTCGGGGAAGCCGCGGCCGACGCCCGCATCCGGCTCCATTTGCTCGAAAACCGCACGCAGTCCCGGGACCATCCGATCCTGCTCGGCTACCCGGAAAGCGAATACCTGAAATGCCTCATCGCGGAGCGGGAATGAGGGCCTCAACCGAGCGCCAGCACGCGCTTGACCGCTTCATCTGAAACGCCGAAGAGCCGCTCGAGATCGTCGGCTGTATTGTTGTTCGTCCCGGCCTTGTCGTTGTACGCGGCAATGACGAGTTCGGTCTCCCCGGCGTCCTTGGCGAACAGGGCCGAGGAAAATGCGGCGCGAAAAAAGCCCTTGTCGAGAAGTTCCCGTGTGGAAAGCTTCCCGTAGGAACGCCGGGCATTCGCGTCCACGACGGCGGACTCGCCGTCGAAGCCGATGATGAAAATGAAGTCTTCCCTGGAAATCATGGAACGCATCCTAGCATGAAACCGTCTCCCGAGTGCTACAGGATTTTTTCACCAAGGCGGCACGAAAACACGGAGGATCAAGGGGTATCGGAACACGAAGGGTACGAAGGAAGAAGGGAAAGTTCACGAAGGAATCGAAGAACAAGAAACGGGGCAGGAATCGGAAATGAAATCGATCTGCCGTCATTTTCATTCCATCCTTTTACCTTCCCCCTTACCCTTCGTTTCCTTCGCGCTCCCTCGTGCCTCCGTGCCGCCGTGGTTGGTCTTTCCCGGCGGCATGCGAATCAGTCGGCGGGACTGAAACTGTCCTTGCCGGCGCCGCACATCGGGCAGACCCAGTCCGCGGGCAACTGGTCGAACGGGGTTCCCGGCTGGATCCCGCCGTCGCCGTCGCCGACCGCCGGATCGTAGATGTAGCCGCACACGTCGCACATGTATTTCTTCACTTGTCGCTCCTTCCCGCCGCGGCATCCGTTCCCGGCGCCGCAGCCTGTCATGATGCGCCACTACCAGAAAAAAGCAGATCCCGTCAAGCCTGGGCTTTCCAGAGACCGTGCAGGTTGCAGTACTCGCGGGCGTACGCCGAAGCGGCCTTGACCCTGAAAAAGGCTTCGGGCCTGTCGCCGGGCTTGAGGAAAGCCCTGTGGATCTCCCCGCCCGCGATGAGCTCGATGAACTCGATGTAGTGTTTTTCTTCCATGGGATGGGCGACGGCGCCCACTGTGACCCTGTATCCGTCGGAGGTCTTTTCGACGACCGGCACGTGCTTTTCCTTCGCCGCGTCCGTGGTGTTCTCGCCCAGGAGCTTCATCTCCTGTCCGCAGCACGAAGGGGCGCAGGTTCCGGCATGCAGGACTTCGACGATATTGCCGCATTTTTCGCACTTGTATACCTGGAAGCGTTCAGCCATGTGGATAATCCTCCTGTTCACGTCGTTTCGGCGGCCCGTCTCCCGAAGGAACGTGCGCACCGTTTCCAAGCCCACTCTGCTTTCAGTAATTCTCGACGAGGACCTCGAAGTACGACTGCGCGTGGCCGCAGGCCGGACAGGCCTTCGGAGCCATGACGGCTTCGACCAGGTAACCGCAGTTCAGGCAGCGCCAGAGGACGGGCTTGTCCCTCCTGAAGACCCGGCCCGAGTCCACGTTCGCCTTGAGTTTCTCGTAGCGGTGCGCATGCTGTTTCTCCGCGGCGGCGATGGCTTCCATGACCGCGGCGATGGCGTCGAAGCCTTCTTCGCGGGCGATCTTCGCGAACGAAGGGTACATTTCCTTCCATTCGTGATTCTCGCCCTCGGATGCGTGGAGGAGGTTTTCTGAGGTCGAGCCGATCGTGCCGAAGGGGAAGGTCGCGGTGATGGCCGCTTCCCCGCCGTCCATGAACATGAACAGGCGCTTGGCGTGCTCCTTCTCCTGTTCCGACGTCTCCAGGAACACGGCGGCGACCTGCATGAATCCCTCGTCCCTGGCCTTGCTGGAGTACATCGTGTACTTGTTCCTCGCCTGCGATTCGCCCGTGAAAGCCGCCATCAGGTTCACGGCGGTTTTTGTACCCTTGAGACTCTTCATGTGCACTCCTCCCATAATCGGTGATATCGAGCACCATCCGGGTGCGTTCATGGACTTCAGTCAAGTGTACTCATCGGATCGGGACCTTTCAAAGCCAATTTCACCAAAAAAACACGATCCATCCGGGTTCGAGCGGCGTTCCCCGCCGACCAGTCAAGCGCGAAATCCTGACGACGGCGGTAAGCTCAGGAAAACCTTCCTTGGCGACCAAGCTGTCGAACGGAGCCCACATGCCCGATTGCATCTATGAAAACGGGAGCCCCTCTTATTCAGGCAAGCCCGACGTGCGGGAGCGCTTGTTCCGCTCCGGACCGGGCCGCCTCACGGACATCGAGCTCCTGTCGGCGCTGCTCGGCTCGGGCGTCCGCGGCCGGGGCGTCACCGATCTTGCCGCCGATGTGCTGGCCATCCTCGATTCCTCCAGGGACGGGCCGGATCCCGACAAACTCGTTTCGCTGAACGGCGTCGGCGCTGCCAAGGCCTGCCTCGTCAGCGCCGCCCTGGAACTGGGCCGCAGGCTGTACGGCTCCCGGGAACGGCGCGTCGTCGGGCCGGCGGACGTCTTCGGCATCGTTTCGCACTGGGCGGACCGGACCAGGGAACGTTTCATCGCGGTGACGCTCAACGGGGCCCACGAGGTCATCCGTTCGCGCGTCATCACCATCGGGCTCGTCAACCGCACGGTCGTCCATCCGCGCGAGGTATTCGCGGACGCGGTATCCGACCGCGCCTGCGCCGTCGTGCTCGCCCACAACCATCCCTCGGGACGGCTCGACCCGAGTCCCGAGGACAGGGACATCACGACGAGGCTCAGGGACTCGGGCGAGCTGATCGGGATCCCGGTGATGGATCACCTCGTGTTCTCCGCGGATGGCTACTACAGTTTCGTCGAACACGGCCTCCTCCAGCCCCGTTCCCCGGACTGAAAACCGCCGCGTCGGGGGCAGGACGAGGTGGGCCGCGACCTGCGCCATCGCGCGACGCTTGTCGCCCGAGCGCCGGCGCGCCGCTTGCCATCCGGGTCGCGACTTATCCCGCCTTCGCCCGGAAACGCGTGCCCGCCATGGAGGCGTGAAGTATTTCAAGCCCTGGGCACGCCGGATCCCCTGCCGCTCCGGCCCCGGACTCAGATTCCGTTCACGCGGCGCGACGGCGCGCGGTATTCGACGTAACGCACCGCTCCCGCCTCTATCGCCGCACGGAGACTGCGCTCGACGCCCGAAAGCTTCGCGTCGCCCGACTTGACCTCGACCAGCACGACTTCGCGAACCTCGCCCGTCGAAGCGCCCGGGAACGCCACGAAATCCACGGGTTTCCCGATGAACCGTACCTCGGTGGGGTCGAAGGGAAAGCCGGGCAGCCAGGGAGCCAGCTGTTCGGCCATGAGGCCGCCGATCACCGCGCGGGAGCGCTTGACGGCGTCGTCGCGCTCGGAGGGCAGCTTCCGTTCGAAGTCCCGCTCGGCTTCCGCCATGCCCGCCCGGCGGCCGAGCGCCATGCCGAGGGCGACCCCGATCGCGAACAGGCAGGCCACGAGGACGGCCGTGGCGACGAGGACGGGGTCGAAGGCGAACGCGTTCACGATCGATTGGGCGGTCGTCATGGCGAGCCCGGAACGGGATTCGCGGGTTTTGCCTCTTTACCCCAGTCCGGTCCGGCGGCTGCCGCGAAAGCCGCGACCGCCGCTTTCGCGCGCCCGAGGGGCGCCAGGGTTCCCGGTCCGCCGATGCATCCCCCAGGACAGGCCATGCCTTCCGCGAGGAGGATCGCAGGGACGTCCTTCCCGGCGGCGATCCGGTCGATGAGGGCAAGACAATCCTCGAGCGTGTCGGCGGAAGCGAAGGGAAGATCGAGTTTCTTCCCGGCCAGGCGTTCCGCCGCCGCGACGATGGCTTTCGAGACATTGCCCGACACCGGATACGCCCTGGCCGCGGAAGATGCCGGTGCGTCGATACCGTTCGGCGCCCCGGCGCGAGCCGCTCCACCTTCGGGCGTCCCGGCAGCTACCGCTGCCGAGGGGTCCACGCCGGCCGCGGAGAACAGAGCCGCGAGCTCCTCGTACGTCAGCACGAAATCGACCCAGGCGGCGACGCGGGGATCGTAGCACTCGGTCTTCTTGGCGACGCAGGGTCCGACGAAGACCACGCGCGCCAGGGAATCCAGCTCCTTGACGCGCTTCGCGGTCTCCACCATCGGCGTGAAGGAATCCTCGATGTTTCCCGCCAGTTCCGGCCTGTGCCTCCGGGCGGCCTTTACCCACGAGGGGCAGCACGATGTCCCGAGGAAGCGTCTGCCTCCCGTGCGGACCGGGTCTCCGGCCGCGTTCGCGATCTCCACGAGTTCCGCGGCCTCGTTTTCGATCGCGATACCGGCGCCGTACGCCACCTCGACGACACCCGCGAATCCGAGAGCCCTGATCGCGGCCACGATCCTCTCCGGCGACGCGAGCGGGCCGAACTGCCCGACGAAAGACGGGGCCAGCTCCGCCCATATCCTCCCGCCGCTTCGCAGCGCCCTGGCCACCTGGGCTATCTCGGACTTCTCGGCGATCGCGCCGAAGGGGCACGAGACGATGCAGAGGCCGCACGACACGCATCTCCCGTGGTCGATCTCGGCGAAACCTTGCGCGTCGGAACCGATCGCGTCGACGCCGCAGGCCGAGGCGCAGGGGCGCTCGCGGTACAGTATCGCGTTGTACGGGCAGACCTGCGCGCATCGCCCGCAGCGGATGCACGCGACCCGGTCGATGAGGGAGCGGCCGTCCTTCATCGACACTGCCTTTTTCGGGCAGACATGGACGCAGGGATGGGCCATGCATCCCATGCAGCCGTCGGACACGACGTATGATGCCGTCGGGCAGCGTTCGCAGCCAACCTTGATGACGTTGACCAGAGGTTCACGGACCACCTTCCGGTCCACGAGGGCCGGGGCGGCGTCGTCGACGATGGGTTCGTGCGCGCCGAATTCCCGAAGGTCGAGGCCGAGGGCCAGCCTCACGCGCTCGCGGACGAGCGCGCGCTCCCTGAACACGCAGCAGCGGTAGGTCGGCGTGTCCCTGTCGATGATCGCGTAGGGGATGTCCTCGACGCGGTGGCCGGGTCGGCCCTCCAGCGCCATGCGCGCCACCTCGACGAGGACCTTGCGCCGGACGTCCACGACCGCGGTGAAGAGGCCGCGGGTCTTTTCGAAGATGTCGAGTTCCGGCAGGGGCATCATGATACTCCCCTGCGGATGCGCTCGAGGATGCCCTCGGGCGAAGCGCATGCGACGGTCTCGCCGTCGATCTCGACGACGGGGGAACGCCGTCCGCGTTCGCACGATCCGAGGCATCCGACCGTTTCGACCTCGACGACATCGCGCAGGACCGGATCGTGTTCGACGAGTTCCAGGAGTTCCTGCCCTCCGCGGGAGGCGCATTCGAGCCCGCAGCATATCTTCATGCGTATCATCCGCCGTACCTCTTCCGCGACTATGGCACGGAAGGCTTTCCGCCGCAAGCGAAGCCCGGCCTGCCCGAGCTCTTCGCCACGGCGGCCGATCGGGCAGACCGCCGGTTGGCGTCCATGCTATGATGGAAGTTCATGGCATTCATGTCCGTCAACGCCGCCGAGCTCTCCGCCCGCGGCATTTCGCAGCCCGATTTCGTCCTCGTCACGGGCGACGCCTACGTCGATCACCCGAGCTTCGGCGCCGCCCTCATCGGCAGGGTGCTCCAGGCCGAAGGCTGGTCCGTCGGCCTGATTGCCAGGCCCGATCCGGGATCCGCGGACGCTTTTCGGCTCTGCGGCCAACCCCGGCTCGCCTTTCTCGTCACATCGGGCAACATCGATTCCATGGTCGCCAAGTATACCGCCAACCGCCGGCTCCGCTCCGAGGACGAGTACGCGCCGGGCGGCAGGACCGAACTCTGCCTCCGGGGCGACGGCCGCATCGTTCCCGTCGCGTCGGGCGATCCGAGGAAGACCGTGCACGCGCGGCCCGACCGTGCGACCATCGCGTATGCCGCCAGGTGCCGCGAAGCATTCAAGGGCGTACCGGTCATCCTCGGCGGCATCGAGGCTTCCCTGCGGCGGCTGTCGCACTACGATTACTGGAGCGATACTGTCCGCCGTTCCATACTCCTCGACGCCAAGGCCGATCTCGTCGTCTACGGCATGGGCGAAACCGCCATCCTCGAGATCGCACGCCGGCTCAATGCGGGGGAGAGCGCCCGGTCGATGGAGGGCGTGCGCGGCACCGTGCGCTGGACCTCCTCCGATCCCGTCCTCCCGCCCGGGAGTTTCGTCGAACTGCCCACGTTCGAGGCCGTCCGCGACGATGCCCGGGCCTTCGCGGAAAGCTTCCGCCTCCAGTACCTCAATTCGGACGCGCGCTCGGCCCTGCCGCTCGTCGAAAGGACGGAAGGCCGGTGGGTCGTCCAGGAACCGCCCGCGCTCCCGCTCCCGGCAAGGGAGCTGGACCGGGTCTACGGCCTTCACTTCGAGCGTGAGGCGCATCCCTCCTGCGACGCGTTCGGGGGCGTACCCGGCCTCGCGGAAGTGAAGTTCTCCATCGCCTCGAGCCGGGGCTGTTTCGGCGCCTGTTCATTCTGTTCCCTGGCCTTCCACCAGGGAAGGGTGGTCCAGGCTCGTTCGCACGACTCCATCCTCGCCGAAGCGCGCAGCCTGGCCGCGATGCCGGATTTCAAGGGCTATATCCACGACGTGGGCGGTCCGACCGCCAATTTCCGCAAGCCCGCCTGCCCGGGCCAGGCGAAGAAAGGCGCCTGCGTCGATCGCCGATGCCTGGCGCCGGAACCCTGCCCGTCCCTCGAAACGGACCAGGGCGACTACGATGCGCTGCTCCGGAAGCTCCGCCGGGTTCCCGGCGTGCGCAAGGTTTTCGTCCGCTCCGGCGTCCGCTTCGACTACCTCATGCTCGCCCCGGACGATTCCCTCTTCCGCGAACTCGTCGAGCACCACGTTTCGGGCCAGCTCAAGGTCGCTCCCGAGCACGTTTCCGACCGCGTCCTGCGCCTCATGGGCAAGCCCCCGCGGCGGGTGTACGAAGCCTTCGCGGAAAAATTCAGGAGCGTCAACGAGGAACTCGGGCTGAAGCAGTACCTGGTGCCCTATTTCATTTCCGCCCACCCGGGCGCCACCCTGGACGACGCCATCGAGCTCGCCGAATACCTCAGGGACTCGGGTATCGCCCCTGAACAGGTCCAGGACTTCTACCCGACCCCGGGAACCCTCTCTACCTGCATGTGGCGGACGGGACTCGACCCGCTCACCATGGAAAGCGTCTACGTGGCGAAGGGAGACCGGGAACGAACCATGCAGCGCGCCCTCCTCCAGTACCGCAAGGGCGAGAACCGCGCGCTCGTGCTCGAAGCCCTTCGCATGGCCGGGAGGACCGACCTGATCGGCTCGGGGCCGGACTGCCTCGTCCGCTGACGTCGCCGCATGCCCGGCGCGTTGCGCGATCTGGTTCTACCGCCCTGCGGTGGATGACAGGCGGATCATGAGGAGCGCGGCGTCTGATGGCCGTACGCCCGGGGTCCTCGCGGCCTGGCCGAGGGTCAGGGGCCGCGCGGCCGAGAGTTTTTCCCTCGCCTCTGACGACAGGCCTTCCACCTTCCGGTAGTCGAAATCGCGGGCTATCCTCATCGACTCGTATTTTTCCAGCCGCGCCACGAGGCGTTCCTGCTTGGCGACGTAGCCCTCGTAACGCAGGTCCAGGACCGCCGCTTCCACCCATTCCGCGGGAAAGCCCGCCAGGCCGGGTTCAATGGGTCCGAGATCGGCGCTCCCCACCCGCGGATCGCCGATCGCGTCGCGAAGGGAAGCCCCGACGTGGGGAACGAAGGCGGGCAGTGCCCGCGCGTCGGCGGCGGCAATACGCCTGTTCCGGAGGAGTTCCCCGATGGCCGTGATCCCCTCGCGCTTCGCGGCGAGGCGTTCCGCCCGGCGGGCTCCTGCGAGCCCTACCCGGAGGCCGATCGGCGTGAGCCTGGCGTCGGCGGTATCGTGGCGCAGGCCCAGCCGGTGCTCGGCGCGGCTCGTGAACATGCGGTACGGTTCCTTGGCCCCCAGGGTCACGAGGTCGTCGACGAGGACGCCGATGTAGGCCTCGGACCTCGACAGGACCAATTCGCTTTCTCCCCGCAGCCTGAGCGACGCGTTGATGCCGGCCAGAAGGCCCTGCGCGGCGGCTTCCTCGTAGCCGGAAGTCCCGTTGATCTGCCCGGCGCTGTACAGTCCCGGCACGATCTTGGTCTCGAGGGTCGCAAGGAGGCAGGTCGGGTCGATGTAATCGTATTCCACCGCGTATCCCGGCCTCACGAGCTCGGCATTCGCGAAGCCCGGCATGGTGCGGATGAACGCCGACTGGACGGACTCCGGGAGGGAGGACGAGAGGCCGTTCAGGTACATTTCGTCGGTGCCGGTCCCTTCCGGTTCCACGAAGATCTGGTGCCGTTTCCGGTCGGGGAAGCGGACGACCTTGTCCTCGATGGACGGGCAGTAACGCGGCCCCCGACCCGTGATCTTTCCTCCGTAGAGCGGGGAAAAACGCAGGTTTTCCCTGATGATCGCGTGGGTTCTATCGTCCGTGTACGTGATCCAGCAGGGAAGGGAGGGACGGTCCACCGCGTCATCGAGGAACGAGAAGGGCGCGTTCGGCTCGCCGTCCTGCCGCTCGAGGAGGCCGAAGTCGAGGCTGAGGCCGCGCACTCTCGCCGGCGTGCCGGTCTTCATCCTTCCCACCGGGAATCCGCGGCTCTTGAGCGCCGGGCCGAGGCCCGTCGCGGCCGGCTCTCCGAGCCTGCCCGAGGAAGCCTCCCACTCGCCGATGAAGACACGCCCTTCCATGAAGGTCCCCGTCGTCAGCACGACGACGCCGGCCGTGATCCGGTTGCCCCGCTCCGTGAGCACGCCCGAAACCGCGCCCGAACCGTCCGTCAGGAAATCGACCACCGTGTCCATGAAGATGGACAGGTTCGGCGTCGCCTCGAGCCAGCGCCGGGCGAGCGACGAATACGCGGCCTTGTCCGCCTGCGCCCGGGGCGCCTGCACCGCGGCGCCGCGCGAGCGGTTGAGTACCCGGTACTGTATCATGGCCCCGTCGATGAGGAGCCCCATGATGCCGCCCAACGCGTCCACTTCGCGGACGAGATTGCCCTTCGAGAGCCCCCCGATGGCCGGGTTGCACGACATCCGCCCGATGGAGTCGGGGTTCTGCGTCACGAGGAGGGTGCGGTGCCCCAGCCTGCCGAGCGCCGACGCGGCTTCGATGCCCGCGTGTCCGCCGCCGATCACGATCGCTTCGTAGTCTCCCATGGTTTCACTTCCCGACGCAGA
Organism: Spirochaetota bacterium; assembly: GCA_026398615.1. GTDB lineage: Bacteria > Spirochaetota > Spirochaetia > Treponematales > UBA12059 > JAPLSN01. The sequence continues at coordinate 62,023 of JAPLSN010000014.1, forward strand.
ATCCGGAGAAGATGGTTTCGAGGATGCCGTCCCCGAGCCCTTCGCCGAGCAGCTCGCCGAGCGCGTCCAGGGCTTCGCGCAGGTCCAGGGCGACGGCGTCGAGCGGAAGCCCCGAGGACAGGGCTTCCATCGCCTCGCCGAGGGAACATCCCGAGGATTCGATGAGGCGCCGGTGCCGCTCGGAGGCTATCCTGGTGCCATGTCCCCCGGTCTCGCCGAGTATCCCGAAACCGTCGAGGATGGCGTCGCAGAGGGTACCGATGCCCTCGCCCGTGAGGGAAGAGAAAGGCAGCCACCCCGCGGGCGCGTCCTTCGCGTCTGGCAGGTCGACCTTGGTCCATACGCGTATGACGGTCTTGCCGGCGAGAGCCGGTTCGGCGGACGGGTCTTCGCCGGGCGCAAGTCCCGCGGTTCCATCCGCGAGATACAGGACCACGTCGGCTCCCTCGAGGACGAGCCTGGAACGACGGACGCCCTCCGCCTCGACGGGATCGGCCGATTCGCGCAAGCCCGCGGTATCGAAAAGCCGGACCGGCACGCCGCCCAGGTCGACGACGGCTTCGATGTAGTCGCGCGTCGTCCCGTGGACGTCCGACACGATGGAACGCTCCTCCCTGAGAAGCCGGTTGAACAGGCTCGACTTGCCGGCGTTCGTGCGGCCGGCCACGGCCACGACCGCACCTTGATCCACGAGGCGCCCGACGCGCCAACTGGAGGCCAGCCCGTCGAGCCTCCCGCGCAAGGAAGTCAACTTCCCTTCTTCGGCGGAAAGGTCGCCGTCCACCTCGTCTTCTCCGTAGTCCAGCCGCACTTCGACCGCCGCAAGGACTTCCAGCATGGCCGACCGGATCGACGAGATGTCGCGCGACAGGCTGCCAGCCAGCCTGGACAGGGCGTCCGCGCGGGCTTCGGAACTGCGGGCGCGGGCCAGCTCGGCGACGGCTTCCGCCCGTGCGAGGTCCATCTTCCCGTTGGCGAAAGCCCGGAAGCTGAACTCGCCCGGAAGCGCCTTCCTGGCGCCTGCCGACTCGCAGGCCGACAGTACCGCGTCGACGACGACGGCGCTGCCGTGGCAGACGATGTCGGCAGAGTCCTCGCCGGTATAGCTCCTCGGGCTTCGGAACACGGACACGGTGACTTCGTCCGCGGTGGAACCCGATGCGTCCAGGATCCGCCCGTAGACTACGCTATGGCCCGGCGCGTCCCGTATCGCCAGGGGACGCGAAAAGCGCCCGGCCAGCAAATCGAGGGAACCCGGCCCCGAAAGCCTCACCAGCGCGAGTGCGCCTGCGCCCGGCGGAGTGGCGCAGGCGACAATGACGTCCCCGGAGGACAGGTATCCGCGTTCCATGCCGCGACGATACCGCGCGCTGCCGATCTGGCGCAAGGGTGTGATCGTCGCGCCGCACTTGACATACCGGGGCGCTGGTTTATGATAGAGTGGGACGCAGGTTCGGGGCACGATCTGCACCTGATTCATGCGTCCGCTGATCGAGATCGGCACGCCGGACACGGCACGCCGGACACGGCGAGGAACCGCTAACGACCCCAAGGAGGAGACATGAAGCGTATCATCGCGCTGGCGTGCGCGCTGGTTCTGATCGGAGCCATCGGCGCCGCGGCCCAGCCCAAGGTCAGCGAAAAGCAGGAAGTGGCCATTTTCGCCCTCGGCTACACGGGATGGAACATCCCCTACGAAGCCCTCGGGACCATCGACATCAAGATCCAGAAGGTTTTCGTCGACCTCGGGCGGTTCACCGTCATCGGCATGACCCAGCGCTTCGCCTCGCCGGACGTCGGCCAGTTCATCGACACCCTCCGCAAGGCCAAGGAGGCGAGCTTCGTCATCCCCGAAAAATACCAGTTCGGCGAGGCCATCCTCACCGAAGCCGAATTCCAGCGCCTCACCGGCGCCTTCGTGATCGCCGTGCCCGTCGTCACCAACTTCGCGACCGGATACAACGGCAAGAGCTTCACCTGGGAGACTTCGGTCAAGACGGCGGTGAGCTTCATCGATGCGAGTGCCGGTACACTCATCGGCATCGCCGAAATGGACACGAGCGGTTCGGACAAGCAGAGCCAGAACCAGTCGATCATGAACGCGATCGACGGCATCCCCATGCAGCTCCAGTACGAGATCCGCAAGATCCCGCAGTTCCAGATCAACACCCGCGTCCTCACCGCCAGCGGCGGCGAGATCAAGCTCCAGCTCGGCGCCAACATGGGCATCCGGAAGGGCGACGAGTATTCCGTCATTTCAGGCGGCATGGTCGAAGGGTTCAAGGACGAGCGCGAAGTCGGATTGATCGTCATCAAGGACGTCGGCGCCGAGGTTTCCACCGGCCAGGTGCTGTACAGCGGCGTAAAGATGTCCAAGGACGTCGCCTTGAGAGAGATCGCCCGCCTGGGCATCGACACGGAACCTTTCTTCCACGCGGTGATCGGGGAGCGCCTCGACGTGCCGCTTGATCCCGACGGAGAAGGCACCTTGAACAGCCTCGTCGGTTTCCGGGGCATCGCTTCCCGCGGCTTCTACGGCGTCCGCCCGTATGCCGCTTTCGAGGTTCCCCTGAACGGCATGCGCAACTACTTCACCGCCTTCATGGTACCGATCAACGTCCTCGTGGGCGCCGAGTACCGCATGAACCTCGGCCGACTCTCGGTGACACCCTACGCCGGCGTCGGTGCGAGCTACATCTACGTCACCGAACTCGTAACGGGGTATTCCGCGGATACGAGCGATACTTACCTCTTCCACGTGGGCGCCCAGGCCTTCCTCAACCTTTCCTTCCTCGTCACGCGGGACGTCAGGATCTTCGTGGAGGGCGGAGCCGAAGGCTGGCTCAGCCTCTCCGACCTCTTCACGAACTACGGCGGCATCGGCGGCGGCGCCGGCGTCTCCATCAAGTTCTGAAATCCCCCCGACGGGGTTCGCCGCCCCCGCGTCCGCGCGGGGGCGTTTTTGACAGGAGACAGACATGGCAGACATGAAGGACGATGCCGACCTCTCCGGCATGAATGCGGATTCGGCGAAGGAATACGTCTTCGGTTTCATCACCGCGCTCAAGCAGCTCGACATCGAGATCGCCCGGGCCGGGGAAGAGGCGGAGACATGGCGCAAGCGGGTTTCGCTGGCCGAAAGCAGGGGGCTCGCGGATCTCAAGACCGCCGCGGAAAACAAGGCGGTCGAGGTCGAAACGAGCCTCGCCGACCTGCGGTCCCGGCACGAGGAACTGGCCGCGAAGATCTCGACGATGAAGTCGAAGCTGCCGCTCGTCAAGTCCCTGGAGCGGAGCGTGGACACCGATCTCCTCCTCGCCCAGCTCGAGATGGCGACGGGCGAGACCATGAATCCCGGCGCGGCGGCCGTGGAAGCCGAAATGAAGGAAATGGAAGCCGACGCCGCCCTGCAGGGTCTCAAGGGGAAACCTGCCGGCGAGGCCTGAGCGTGCGCCCGCGCCCCTTTCCCGACCTTCCCCGCCCCGTGCTCTTCGCGCACCGGGGAATTTCCTCCGAGGCGCCGGAGAATACCTTCGCCGCCTTCGCGCTTGCCGTCGGATACGGCATCCCCGCCATCGAGCTGGACATCCACCGCTGCGCCTCGGGGGAGCTCGTCGTCATCCACGATGCCGTCACCGACCGCACCGCGGACGCCGCTCTGGACGTTGTCGGCTCGAAATGGGAACGACTCGCGGAGCTGGACGCGGGCTCATGGAAGGGGCCGTCCTTCGCCGGGCAGCGCATCCCGCTCCTGTCCGAGGTGTTCGAGGAATTCGCCGGCAAGATCCGCTTCGACGTGGAGATCAAGGCGCCGACCTTCGCCGACCGCGGGACCGAACGCGCGTTGGCCGACCTCATCCGTGCGATGCGGCTGGAATCGAAGGTGGTGGTGTCCTCGTTCAATCCGTACGCCCTGAAGCGCTTCAAGTCGCTGCTGCCGGGCATCCCTACCGGGATCATCTACGGGGACGGCCCGGTAATCCCCTGGTACCTCAGGCGTGGACAGGGTCGCTGGCTCGGCGGAACCGACTTTCTCAAGCCCGACCACAGGCTCGTCGGTCCCTGTTCGGGCTTCATCAGGGAACGTCTCGGCGGCCGCTCGATCATACCCTGGACCGTCGATGACCCCGTCGAAGCTCGCAGGCTCGTCTTTCTCGCCTGCGAGGGCATCATCTCCAACACCCCACACACACTCGGCATGGGACGCGCAGGAGGCTGACTTGTTTTACCGGAATTCCATCGCCATGCGTGAAAACGATTCCCCGTTGCAGGTCCGCCCGGCACGCGGAAAAGGGGCGCCTCCTTCCGGAAGCGCCCCTCATGGTCCGCGAGTCGACACACCCGATTACGGGAGATTCGACATCAAGTCCCGCGCGATGGTTTCCCGCCCGATGGCCGCAAGCACGTTGCGCCTGGCCGCCGCGTCGTCGTCGCCGATCGCGCTGAAGTTCTTCTCCGCGAAGTAGAGCGGCGTGCCCGTCTCCAGGTCGAGGACGCGGATCGTGGCCTTGGCGCTGGCCATGAAGGTGGTGCCTTCCCTGGTAACCGCCTCAATCCGCACCACGCCATAGACCAGCCGCACGGCCTTCCCCGCGAGCGCAGCCTTGGCGGCGGCGAGAACGGCGCGGTCGTCGAGCGAGATCACGAGCTTTTCGTCGAGCGTCGCCATCTGTACCCTGTATTTTCCCTTGACCAGCGTTTCGATGAGCCCGCCCTGCGCCACGGTACCCGTGACGGCGCCGTCCTTGTCCAGGTCCACTATCGCGATGGCCATGGGTACCGTGTTCGCGACGGACCCGACCAGGTATTCGAAAGTGATGATCCTTCCTTTCAGCTCCGTCTCGAGCGCTTCGCGGTACGCTACGTACTTGGGCGGGAAACGGGCGAGGAGGTCCAGCGACGAATCCAGGTTGACGCGCATGGTCACCTTCATCTTGCCTACCGAGTCCGGAGCCGGCGGCGTGTACTTTACCATACCTTCGGGATCGCTCACCGCGCGGTCGGTCTTCGTCCCCACCCGGGGTCCCTGCTTCTTCGGGTACTGGACGACGATCTCGACCCCCGGCACGCCCGGACTGGAATCGGATTCGCCGTAGACGAGCTTGGCGGAAAAAGGAGCGGAAAAGTCCTGGTTGAGCTGGGGAATCGGCGGGTTGGTGGCTTTCACGAAGCGTATCTTCTGGATGACCCGGCGCGCGTTGTTCACGTTGCGCTCCATCTTTATCTCGGCGTTCTCGATGTCGGAACCCGAGGCGGCCACGGCGGCTTCGATGTAGAACCGGATGGCGTCGAACTGGCGCCCCTTCCCCTCGGCGTCCATGCCGGCCCCTTCGGGCTTGGCCACCGCGTCGTTTTTCTCCTTGAACAGGGCTTCGATGCGCGCCTTTTCCTTGGCCAGCTCCTTGGAGTCATAGGAAGCCAGGATGTATACCATGACCCGTCCGGAAGCCTTGTCCTTCGTTTCCTTGCGCTCCTTGACCATGAAGCCGACGAGGCGGTTCGTGGATTGCGTCGTGACCGTGCTCACGATGTCGGTCTGGTAGGAATCGAGGCTTGCCTTGGCGACGGCCGTGGTGTCCGCGCTCACCTTCACCCCGAGGTAGACCATGATGTTGGAGATGAGTTTCGCGGTCGCGTCGTTGAGGGCTTCCGAGGAATCGCCCTTCGCGCTCGAACCCGAACCGACGAAGTACGTGTACGTGCCATCGGGGGGCGGGGTTTTGATAATCCAGTCCGGCGCCGCCTGGGCCGACGGCTGGGGAGCCGAGGCGCACGAGACGGCAAGGACGAGCGCGAGGAAAACTGGAAGAGGTCGGGCGGATTTCATGCTTGCTCCTTGCTCTATTGGTCGAAAAGGTCCGGACGGCCCTCGCGGGGGAAAGGGTCGTCCGCGCCCCTTCGAAGCGAAACGGCGTCCCCGTCGCCGGGAACGCCGCATGGGATTGACGTACGCCGGATCAGAATCCGTCGTAGAATGACTGCTGGACCTGGTCCATCGCCCTCTGCTTCTCGGGGGTCTTGGGCTCGGCCGCTGCCTCGGATGCGAGCATGTTGTTCAGCTGCTTCTGGAGAGCGTCCTTCGGAATGGTCCAGAGCTGGATGACGCGGTACTCCTGCTTGTCGGCCTTTCCTTCCGAGGTGTAGGTCTGGACATGGACCCACCAGGAATCTTCCTGGAAGAAGCCGGAGAACGTCGCTTCGGAAACGCTCTTCACGACGCGTTCCATATAGCTTTCGATCTTGTCCTTGTCGCCGACCTGGGCGCCCGCGAAGGAATCCTTCACGCGGGTGCTGATGAGCGCGGCGATGCGGGTCTGCGCGTTGAGGCGGGACGCGGCGAGCTCGGTGCCGGAAAGATCGGCGCCCTGCTCCTCGACGATGATGACGAATTTGCCTTGGTAGTCGGGCATCTTCTCGACTTCCTTGTATCCCTTGAGAGCGCTCATGACCCAATTCGGGGCGGCGGCGCCCCACACGGTTCCCTTGTGCTCGAGGATCTTGGGCGGGTAGGTCTTGACGTCCGGCGAAACAGCGCCTGGCTGCCCGTTGGCGGCGGGGGGTTTCTTGTTGCCGGCGCAGCCGACGACCGCGAAAACCACGAGAATGGCGATCATGATGGTGAGAATTCTCTTCACAGTTTCCTCCTTAGATAAAATGACTCGGGCTACGCCCGAAAGTAAAATCCCGGCGGCGACCCGGTGGTTACGCCGCCAGAAGGATTTCCAAGCCTACATCCCCGTATGGAACGTGAACGATTTTCCGCGCTGGTACACGAGATAGATGTCGGGGAAGCCCCCGCGCTCCGCCGCGTCGTAGATGGCGTCCTCGACGAAGGTTTTCTGCTGGAACGTGAAGACATACAGCTTCGTCTCGGCCGGGGAGTAGGAAGACTGCTCGACGAGGCGTACCTTCTTGGCAAGCTGGCGGCGGAAGGTGCTGACGGCACGCGCGTCCGCGGTACTCTGGAGCAGAACCTCGTAGCGTATGCCGTTCGAAAGCGAATTGCGGATGAGGGCTTTCGCCTGGTCCGTCATCTTCGGCATCACCGTCCACACCGATGACGCCACGGCGTTCTGCGTGGCGGCGTCCTGGGAAACCTGGCTGAAGGCCTGGGCGCTCTGGAAGGACACGGATCCGAGGAGTTGCGCGGTGGACGGGTCGAAGATCTTGAGCGTTCCCTTCGCGGTCGAGTAGAATTTACCGGCGTCGACTTTCTCGTCGATGTTGAAGGATATCTCGACGTAGACGTCCGCGTTGAACTTCTGGGCCAGGTACTGGATGATGTCGATCGACCCGCCCGTTTCGTTCTGGTAGGCCTTTTCCTGGTCTTTCCTGTTCTTTTCGATCTGGTCGAAGTCGACGACCGTCATCCCCATCTTCTCGATGAGATAACGGTTGGCCTGCGTGACCGCGGTCTTCGCCACCGATCTGGATACCCCGGCTTCTTCGTCGTAGTACACCATGTACTGCAGTCCGGCAAGGTAGCGTTCGAGGAACGCCTGCTCATCCGGCGTCATCTGTCCGGGAGCCGGCGGCGGCACGTCGGTGGACGCGGGCGCTGCCGCGGCGGGGGGAGTGGTAGCGGACGCGGTGGAACCGGACGGAGATGCCGCCGCGGTACCGGAGGATGGGGGCGTGCCGGTGATGAGTTCCTTGGCTCGATCCTTTTCGGGGTTGGGCTGGGTGCCGGCGGCCGTACCCGGTTGCTCCGCATTGGGACCGGTCGTATTCTTGCCGGCCGGCCGGGAGGCCGGCGCGCTGGCGCAGGAAGCGAGCAGGAACGCCGCGAGGGCGACAATGGCCGCCGTTTTCTTGATCATCGAGCTACTCCTTACAGCAATGATAGAGTATAGCGCACGCGAACCGTGCTTTCAAAAAACCCGAAAAGCGTCCGTACTTTTCCGGATATGCCGAGATGCCCCGACGCTGCCGCGGGAACGTTCGCAACAGGAATCATAATGCACGCACCGCCGATTGAAAGGGCGAGACGGGTGAAAATACGTCCTTGATCCGCGCGGAAAGATGCGTCATCTTCGATCCGGATGGAAACCTAGCGCCTGCCTGCCCCGATGCCGGATTCCTCGAGACCGGGGCGGGATTTCCCGACAACTTCGCGAACGTAGCGAAGCAGGGCCGTTTCGACGACCGAAGCTTGCGTGCCGATGTTCGCAAGGGAAACCCGCAGCTCGCCCGTGGCGGGAAAATCCACCATGAACCTGGCGTCTCCGACGGTCAGGGCATCTCGTTCTGATCCCGGTTCGAAGGCGATGGACCAGGAGCCGGACGGGACCGAGCCGGCGCCGACGGTTTTCCCGCCGAGGATCACCACGAAGGATCCGGAACGCTGGAAGGAGATCGCCAGGGAATCTCCCCCGGGCGCTTCGAAGGCCACTACGATCGGATCTCCGGAAAGGTCGAACCTGAACGCCTTGTCCGATCGAACGGTTTTCCCCGCGGTGAAACGCTCGCCCGCGGGAATGACGAGGCCCGGCAGTTCCCTCCGGACCGCCCATGGGGCGAAAGCAATCGCGGGCTGCGCCGATTCGAAGGCGGACGCGAACACGAGCTCGTCGCGATATTCGCGATATGCGGCTTCCTGGAAGGCCGGATACAGGTCGGCCGCGCCTTCCGCGCCGGCGGCATATACGCCCACATCGTCATACAGGGCGGGGAAGCCGTCGGGTCCGGCGACGGACGCGGTGCCGGAGAACGACCAGGTCTCCACGCTGCGGTCGAATGCCGCCGACTGCGAGGAAACGACGACCCCGTCGTACGAGAAATCCACCGAGATGCGTCCCTTCCGGGGAAGCAGGGAAACCGCCAGCGTCATGGCCCGGCCCGGCAGGGGTGAAGGACTGGCGAAGACGATGGTCTTTCCCGGAGCTTCGAACGAAAGGTAGGGGAAGCCGTCCTTCGCGCCCAAGGCGATCCTGCAGCCGTTATCGAACATGTGCGAAACGATGACGCCCGTGGCGCCCGCTTCGGGGAGGAACCTCACCACATAGCTGAAGGGAGCGAGCCCGCCTCCCGATACCGGCAGGCGGCCGTTCCCGACGGCGATCCCGGCGCCCGAATACTTCCCCGCGTCGGGTCCCGAACCGGGGCGCGCTCCCAGCCGGTAGCCGAAGCCGCCGGGGTACATGTCCAGGTAGGGTTTCCCGACGAACGCCGTGGAGCCCCAGCCCTTCCGGGCATCGGCGGCGTCGCCCTCGAGCCGGAACAGGGAAAAGAATCCGTTTCCGGAGCGGAGCAGCGTGTCGCCCGAACCGCGTTCGAGAACGAGCAGCTTGACGGTCTTGCGAACGGGGGCGTCGAATTCGAACTCGGCGCCCGCGGCGGGCGGGAAGGGATACAGATCCATGCTGATCGTCACGGCCCCCGGCATCGTGGATCCCTGCCATACGATTCGGTCGAGCCCGCCGGACACAAGGCCGGCGCCTTCCGGAAGCGGAACACCCCCGGTCGACCACTTCACGTAGGGGCGCGACGAAGCGGGAGTCTCGAGCCGGGCGAGAAGGAGTCCGGCGTCCCCGGTTCCGAACGACGAGGGATACACGCCGATCTCGGCGTCGAGATTGCCCGAGGAGAGCTTGAAGACCTGGAGGCTGCCTGACTGGAGGGACGCGCCCTGTTCGTTCCGGAAATCGTATTCGTAGCGGTAATAGCCATCGGCCGGCTCCGTCGCGACGACGGGGGCCATCCGCCCGGACTTGAAGGAATCGACGGTCTTTTCACCGGGGCCGAGAGCCCTGGAACCGACCGAGGAGGTTTTTACGTAGCTGGTGGTCGAGATGACCGAGTCCGAGGCGTCGACGACGCGCAGATCGAAGGAAGCGGGATCCTGGGCCCCGTCGAGGATCGCGACCGAAAAGGAAGCCTGTGAAAGCATGGACAGTACGGCGCCGTCGGCGATGGTTTCTTCCGAACGGGACGCGACGACGGCGTACAGCTCGTTCCGCTCGTCCTCCGTGAAGAAGCCGGAGGAAGCCTGGCATGCGACCATGAGGGAGAAAACGAGGCATGTCGCTGCGAGCGGCGTCCGTCTCACGAAAGGCTCCTTTCCGGAAGGTGGCCGCGCGGAAGCGTTTCTTCGTCGCCGCGCGTCGGATCAACAGGAATCCATGTTAGAGTATATTGCTTTGTGCATCATGTTTCAAGATTCAGGGAGTGGAGACTGAAACCAGGCCGACGCTCCCCTCGACGAGGACCGTCGTGCCGAAGCGCTTCGACCATGAGGCCAGGCCGGCCAGGGTGGCCGCTGCCTCTTCGGGGGTGGCCACCCGAGGGACGCAGCTCCCGCGCTGGATCGTCACCGGTTCGATCTCGAGCCGGTCGACGCGGCGTCCCTCCAGGAATATGCGGAACAAGGCGCTCTGGTAGGTGGAATCCGCTTCCATGTCGAACACGAAATTCCCCATCGAATAGATGATGATGCCGTTTCCGTGGCGTTCGACGCTCTGGAGCACGTGGGGATGATGACCGAGGACGACGCTCGCGCCCGAATCTATGGCCGCCCGCCCGAATTCGGTCTGGAAACCCCGGGGGATCCTCTGGTGCTCGTCGCCCCAGTGCACGGACACGAACACGTGGTCCGCCACCGCGGCAGCCTGCCGGACGTCCGCCTTCATGTCGCTGACGATCGCGTGGGCCACGCCGGGACTGGATTCGCCGGCGGCGATGACGCTCCACATGGGTTCCGCGTAGGCCAGGAAGGCTATCCGGAGGCCGTTCCGTTCGATGACGGCGGGCTTCCGGGCATCGGCCGCGTTCACGCCGGCCCCGCAGCGGGCCAGGCCGGCCAGGTCGAAATAATCGAGGGTTTCCCTGAGGGCGTCGGGGCCGTAGTCGTTCATGTGGTTGTTGGCGAGGGATACCACGTCGAAGCCCGCCCGCTTGAGGGAAAACACCACGCCGGGCGAGGCGCGGAAGGTGACGTTGTCGGGCTTCCCCGGGTAGTGCGTTCCGATGAAGGACGCGGGGCATTCCAGGTTGACGAAGGCCAGGTCGGCGGCCTCGATCTTCCCGGCGAGGGCCGCGAAAGGCGCCTGGTAGCCGGCCTTTTCGATCGTACGTCCCGGTCGGCGCGTCAGGAGCGCGTCCCCGCACGCGAGCACGACCGCCTTCCCGTACGCCGGCAGGTTGAAGGCGTCCGGCGGCAGGTCCATGGCTGCGGCCTGGCCCGGCACCCCGCCTGGATCGTTGGCGCTGCCCGTCACGCCCGCGGCCGTCGACGCCCCGGGGACGCCGCAGGAGAGCGCCGCCAAGGCCGCGAGCGCCAGACGGAGCGCCGCGGGGATGCCCCCCGGCAGGCGATGGCGCGATCCGTCAATCGTACGTTTCATGGAAAACCCGCGCGATCGGGATGCGCCGCCCCATGCCGAACGCCCTCGGCGAGACTTTTACCACCGGCGCGGACTGCCTGCGCTTGAACTCGGATTTCGCCACGAGGGTCACGACGCGCCTGACGAGGGCGGGGTCGAAACCTTCGGCGACGATTTCATCCGGCGTGCGGTTGGACACGATGTAGCGCCCGAGGACCGCGTCGAGAAGCTCGTACGGGGGCAGGGAATCCCGGTCGACCTGGCCCGGCCTGAGTTCGGCGCTCGGGTGCTTGTCGAGGATGGTTTCGGGGATGACCCGACCACGCTCGTTGATGCGCCGGCACACGGCATAGACTTCGGTCTTGAGGAGGTCGCCGATGGGATCGAGCGCCCCGCACATGTCGCCGTAGAGGGTACAGTATCCGACGGCCATTTCGCTCTTGTTCCCCGTGGTCAGCAGCATGGAGCCGTACTCGTTCGACCATGCCATGAGGATGTTTCCCCGGATGCGGGCCTGGAGGTTCTCGGCGGTCAGCCCGAGCCCTCCGCCGGGGCGGTCGCCGAAGCGGTCCCTGAACAGCTCGAGGTAGCTGGCGAACGGCCCCTCGATCGGGAGGACTTCCATCCTGACGCCGAGCTTTTGGCAGAGCTCCTTCGAATGCTCGAGGCTCCCGGGAGATGAAAAGCGCGACGGCATGCCGAGGCAGGTCACGTTCCCCGCCCCGATGGCTTCGACGGCGAGGACGGCGACGAGGGCGGAATCCACCCCGCCGGATATGCCCAGGTGGGCTTTCGAAAATCCGCACTTGCGCATGTACGACCGGATGCCTTCCACCATGGCGCGTTCGACGTCGCCCCACCTGTCGATCCCGGGCTCGGGGATCGGCGCGGCCGCGTCGAGATCCACGACGACGAGTTCCTCGTCCCAGCCCGCCATGGCCAGGAGCCTGCCCCCCGCGTCGACGGCGAAGGATCGACCGTCGAACACCAGGGACTCGTTAGCGCCCACGAGGTTGCAGTAGATGACCGGCACCTCCCCCTGCTCGGCCACCCGCGAGACGAGCCTGCGCCTCAGGGCGAGCTTGTCGGCGTGGAAGGGCGACGCGGACGGGGCGAGGATCAGCTCGGCGCCCGAGTCGAGGAGGTCGCGGACCGGATCGACGGCGTAGCGCATGCCTTGAACGGGAGGTTCTTCCCACCAGATGTCCTCGCAGATCGCGATGCCGACGCGGCGGCCTGCGAGCTCGAAGACGCGCCGCTCCTTCGCCGGCTCGAAGTAGCGCGCCTCGTCGAACACGTCGTAGGTGGGTAGGAGGGTTTTCCCCTGGACGAAGTCGATGCGGCCGTCGCGGATCACGGCGGCCGCGTTGACGAGGGGTCTCCCTGCGCCCGAGCGGTTCCTGTCGACGTAGCCGACGACGACGGCGAGCCCGGGCGGGAGCGCCCGCTGGAGGCTCCGGAGCGTCCCGATGCAACGGTCGATGAAGGGACCCTGATCAAGGAGGTCATTCGGCGGATAGCCGCACAGCGAAAGTTCGGGAAAGAGCGCCAGGTCGGCGCCCGCGGCCGCTGCGCGGCCCGCCATCGCAAGTATCTTCTCGCGGTTTCCGCGGAAATCGCCGATGACGGCGTCGAACTGCGCTATGGCGATCTTCATGGCTGATTCCCTCGCTCGGGCGCGGACCCGGTCCGTGGACGACGGCGGGGCGTCGGCGCAAACTTGCCAAGTCCGGTCGTCCATAGTACACTGCGGCCGTGAAAAAGACAACGTTGATCGTCTCGTACGACGCGCCCTTCGCGCGCGCGATCGCCTCGGAGCTCGCGCTCGTGGATCGCGTGCCGGCCATGGCCGTCGCCTCCGCGGCCGATGAACCCGTCGAACCGGACTTGATGTCCTGGAGACCCGCGTCCTACGCGTCGACCCGCAGCGTCATTCTCGAGGCGGCCGGCGTCGACGGAGGCTTTTCCGAGGCGATCCTCGTCGCCCCCTACCCCGCCGAAGGCTTCGTCCACGGCGCGGCGGACGAGCTCCCCGGTACCATCGCGTCCAGGATGGACGAACGGGCCGCCGGCTTCATGGTGATGGCCCGCGAACTCTACGCGAAACTTTCCTCGACCGGAGGCAGGATGCTTCTCGTCCATCCGCCCGCGGAAGCCTTCGCGGAATGCGGAACGCTCTCGGAAGCCGCGGCGGCGGGGGCTGTGGACGCCTTCTCGTCGGGGCTGGCGCGGCTCTCTGCCAGAACCGACGACGCCGCGTCGTGCGAAACGCTGGACATCGTCGACGCCTGCCCCCAGCGCGAGCTGTCGGCCCAGTTCGCGGCCAAGTCGCTCGACCGGCCGCTGGAGCGCAAGACCCCGCGCACGGTTCGCTTCACGGGCAAGTCCGGCCTGTTCGGGCTGTTCTGACCCGTTGCATGCGGGGCGCGATCGCCCGGAACCGGGTCAGGACTTCCGCGGCTTTTCCGTTTTCCGGTTCCCGCGCTTCACGCCCGTTCCGGCTTCCCCCGGCGCGGGTTCGGCAAGGCAACCGTATCTTTTCGTGAGCGCGGCAAAAGCGACGCCGCCCGCGATCATCAGCAGGCAGAGAATCTGCCCCATCGAGAAATTCCAGGGACTCGTCAGGAGATGGATGCTCGCGTCGGGATCCGCGAGCGGGAGCACATAGCCGAGCTGGGCGTCCGGCTCCCGGAAATACTCGATGAAAAAGCGGACGAAACCGTAGCCCGCGATCCAGGCGCCCGAGGCGAATCCCTTCCAGGGCATGCGCGGCCTCACGACGAACCACAGCAGCAGCCACAGGATCAGGCCCTCGAACAGGGCTTCGTAGAGCTGCGAAGGATGCCTGGGCAGGTTGACCGTCGCCGACTGCGCAACCATGCCGATCTCCTCCATGATCCGCCTGACCCAGGGTTCGGTCGCGCGGAAGGCGTCGGCGCGGGGGAAGACCATCCCGAACGGTGAGGCGGTCACCTTGCCCCAGAGTTCGCCGTTCCAGAAATTCCCGAGGCGACCGAAGGTATACCCCAGCGGGACCGATACGGCGGTCATGTCCGCCCACTGAAGGTAATCGAGCTTGCGTCGCTTCGCGTAGATGATGGTGCCCGCCAGCACTCCGAGAAAGCCGCCGTGGAAGGACAGCCCCGAGTACCCGATGAACTTCCAGTTCTCGTCGAAGGGAAGGACCGCGAGCCAGGGCATGCGAAGGAAGGTTCCGGAAGGGTCGTAGAAGATCACGTAGAAGATCCGCGCGCCGACGAGGAGGCCGAGGATGGCGGCGCCGAAAAAGCCGCTCACGTCGTCGTCGGGAAATCCCAGCTTGCGGGTTTTCGCCTGGTAGCGGAACAGGAAGTATGCGACGGCGAAGGCCACGACGTACATGAGACCGTACCATCGCATGGGAAGGCCCGGTACGATCTCCGGCCGAAGCCACGACGGGTAATTCAGGAAAGCTGGCATTGCGACTCCTCCGAGCGGCTCCCGGCGCGGCCGCCCGAGGGCGGGGCCGGGGTGAAAATCCGCGGGCGGCCGGCAAGCTCGCGCCTGTCGGCTGCCCTTCAGGTCAAGGGCTTTTCCTGTATGTGCCCGTTGTGCGGATCGAATATGAACACGACCTTGTGCCTGCTTCCGACGATCTCGAGGGTGCGGCCGTGGCTCTCGAGGATCACGCCCTGATAGACCGTCCCGCGCACGCGGATCTCGGACGGGAAGTGCTCTTCCAGCTTTTCCCGCATGTTGAAGAGCCTGAAGGTCCGCTTCTCGATGAGTTTCAGGATCTTCAGCTTGTCGGACCTGACGGCCGCGAGACCCTTCCCGGTCGATTCCAGCTCGGTCATCCTGCGTTCGGTCTGGATCATGAGCGTCTTGAGCTTTTCGATCTCCCGCTCCTCGCCCTCGATCTGGTCGACGAGGAGGAAATCCTGTCCGAACGACACGAGCGTCCTGACGCCGTTCTCCGATCCCAGGGCGTGGACGTCCACCCCCTTTTTCGCGCGTACCGTGCCGCCGATCAACGCGCCACGCTCCCCTGAGAGATTGAGGTGGCCGTTCGTCTTCACATCGCAGAGCAGGCAGGCGTTCCTGATCCTGATGTCCTCCACCGCGAGGAGCCGTGCCTGTTCGGCGAACGCCGCGTCGATGGTGTGCCTGGCGCGGACCACGCCGCGTTTCCCGCCCTTGATGCCTTCGGCGATCCTCACCGCCCCGTCGGCGGACACGAGGGCGGCTTCGACCGAACCGTCGATCTGGACGTCGCCGCCCGAGTAGACGCAGTACCCGGAGAGGACGCTCCCACCCACCTTGACCGCCCCCGAGAACCTGACGTTGCCGCTCTTCGGGCCCACATCGCCCTTGATGCCGTGGAGCAGGATCACGGCGACAGAATTCTTGTCGAACCTGAGTTCGCCCGCTATCGCCGCGAAAAGCCGGGTCCGGCCGTCCGGCAGGGCTTCGGACCTGATGCTCTCGTTCCAGGAAGGCAGCGGGACGATCGCGGGATCCCGATCGGGTTTGAGAACCCTTCCGAAGACGTCGCGGCCGTCTTCGCCCTTCCCCCCCGAAGGGACGAGGTCGAGGATGGGCGCGCCGGAGGGCGCGTCGGTGAAGCGGTCCTGGTTCCGGAAGTCGGCGCTGCCGTCGGGCCTGAGGGTCACCGCCGCCCCGGACGCCGTCTTCATGATCCATTCGATGCGGACTCCGCCTGCCGGGACGGGCTGTTTCCCGGAAGCGACGACCGCTCCGGGAACGGGATTGCCGGCGTTCGCGGACATGACGGCATTCGCGACGGCCGCCTCGTCGATCCCGTGGACGATGCCGACCGACTTGAGGTCACGGAGCACGCCCTCGACGGTGGCGGGATCACCGAACCCGCTGCCGGGCTTGATGGAAACCGAGGCGGACATGGAATCGGGCGAGGCGGACGGTTCGATCACCGCGTCCCGGTGGGGCGCGACCCGGAGTCGATGGATGCCCCCGGAAAAACCGTAGAACAGGACGCCGTCCGCGCTGCTCTTGACGGATTCAACGACCTGGCCGACGTTCTCGTAGGCCATGATGACGGGTTCCTTGCCCTTCTGGGCGGGCACTTCGGTGCCGAACACGTCCCGCCCGTTCCTGCCTGGCACCGGACTCGAGAGCTTGCCGAACTCCTGTGTCGAGGCGACGAACGCGACCTTGGTCCCGTCCGAAAGCGGCCAGACCTCCAGGCTCGGCAGCAAATCCTTCGCTCCGGGGAAGTCGGCGAGCTTCTTCATGATCTTCGCGGCGTCCTCCGGCGGGAGAAACGCCGCGGACCACGCAATGGTCCTGTCCTTGCCCGGCTCGGGCGGTACGCCCTCCGACAGGACGTAGTCGACGAGGTCGAGCTGGTCGCTCGCGAGGAAGGCGTTGATGTCCTTGCGTATCCTGTCCGCGTCGAGCGGCTTGAGCTTGAGCGCGCCCACCGCGGCGCCGATCGCCTTGATGTCGACCCAGGCGCCGTGCCCGCGCGCCTTGCGCAGGCTCATCGTGGCCCGCATCCGGTTTTCCGCAACCGCGGTCTCGACCGTGCCGGCCATGTCGGGCGAGAGGCTACGCCCCGAGAGGGCGGTCCCCGTCCTGACCGCCTCGGCGAGGAGGGCGGCGATCTCCGGCTCGGAAAGGACGTGCAGATCCTTTTCCGCCGACAGTTCGACCGCCTTCGCGTGGATCGCCGGGGCGTCCGGAGGAGGCAGGCGCGGGTTTCCGGGAGAGAAGTCCACGAGCACCGTGCCGCCGTTGGCGGACAGGCGGACCTCCCACGCGTGGAACGCGAAGGGCACCATGTCGGCCCATTGCCGGCCGATCCGCACGAACCCGGCGACCTGAGCCGTCAACGCGTTGCCTTCGCGCGCCAGGCCATCCCCGAGCGCGAAGAGCGCTTCGTCGAGGGACTCGGCCGGAATGGCTTTCCCGAAGATCGTCCTCCCGGGCTTGCCGGGCCTGGGTGCGCCCAGGATGCCCAGGCGTTCGCCCTTCCGCGCATAGCCGACGCGGAGCACGGACGGATCGAGCGCCGACGGCTCGCGGATTTCGCGCTTGACGTATTCGACGACTTTTTCCTCTTTTTGCTGGAGGAAGGGAAACGCGGACGGCTTCCTGACGATGCGCTCGACGGCCACCTTCTCGACGCGGATCCGCTCGAGCCTGGGGGGCGGCGACGACGACAGCGCGGCGATACGGACGGCTTCGGCCTCGGGCGGGACTTCCAGGGCGGACCACTCGGCTTCCTCCGGCCGAGGGGCTTGCGCGGGAACGCCCCGCGCAAGGACTTCCACGACGCGGCCGGAGCCCGACGCGAAGCTGCGGATGATCCCGTTGAGCCTGGCCGGCGTCACGCCGGAGAGGCGGTTGTCCAGCAGATAGCGGCCTATCTTTTCGGTGTTCCACTCGGCGCCGGACCGATCCGGCGTGAACACGAGCGACGCGAGGAACCCGCCTTCGTCGACGAGTATCTCGAGCTTTCCGACGGCAACGGCGCGATCCATCCACCCGTCCCGCCCTAGGCCTTGAACCCTTGCTGGATGGCCTTGGTCACCTTGAACTTGTAGAGCTGGTTTTCCCTGCGGAGCTGGCCGATCTCGAACTGCTGGGAGCGTACGGTCTCCACGAGGTCGGCCATGGTGAGGACGCCCGACTGGAGGAGATCCTCCACGTACTCGACGCGGGCTTCGAAGTCGATCTCGGCTTCCATCTCCGCGGCCTGGAAGGTCTCGTCGAGGTAGGCGTCCGTGAGCGGCATCTCCTCCTCGTCCTCGTTCGACACGATCTTGTCGGCGATGCGGTAGATCGCCTGCGAGATCGGGGATTGCGGCTTGTAGCGGATGACGGGAATGCGGCTGCCGAGCGCCACGTCCTGGAAGCTGTCCCGGTAGATCACCCCGAGATGCTCGAGTTCGACGTTGAGGTATTCGCCGGCCGAGCGGCGGATCTTGGCGGCCTTGTCGGCCGCTTTGGGATCGTCGAGCATGTTGAGCACGAGCTTCGGCCGGAAGGACGACATCCTGGCGGACAGCTTCGCGTGGTTTTCGGGATCGATCTGGGAAATTTTCTCGAGGATCGCGGGGATGAAGATCTTCTGGAAGCTCGTCCCGTCCTTGCGCAAGGCTTCGAGGAACTGGAACGCCCGGGACTGGCGGCCGAAGCTGGAATACATGAGCCTGAACACCGTGTTCTTCAGGAAGAGGTAGGCGTTGAGCGTGGCGGTGAGGGACGGCGTCGTCACGATGATCCCGTGCGACGACATGAGGAAGAAGTCCAGGATGTTGGCGCTGGTTCCCGCCCCGAGGTCCAGTACAAGATAATCGGCGTCCAGGGCCAGGAGCCGACGGATGAGCGACGCCTTCTGGCGCTGGTTAATGTTGGCCAACCCGGGGATTTCCGCGTCGCCCGGAATGAAGCGGAGCCCGGGATAATCGGTTGCCATCACGAGGTCGCCGAAATCCGATCCACCGACGGAAAGGAAGGTCCCGATCCCCCGCCTGACGAGGGGAATGCCGAGGATGATATGGAGATTGGAAGCCCCGAGGTCGAGATCCGCCAGGATGACGCGCTTTCCGGCCTGTGCGAGCGCGATGGAGAGATTCGCGGCGACGAGGGACTTCCCGACGCCGCCCTTTCCGCTCGCTATAGGCAGGATGTGCATGTGCTTCCCTCCTTGGCAGGGTGTTGAAAAAGGCAATAGAGCCTTTTTCAACACTGCCTTTTTTGATGCAATTGCGTAGAAAACCGCAAGGTTCTTCGCGAGCAAGTTCACCGAGGAATTGCGGAGCAGGTTGTTGAAAAGCCACAGGTTTTCCAACAACCTGCCAGGGAACGTCGGCGTCAGGACTCCGTGGATCGCCCGCCTTCCGCGGACACATCCGCTCCGGCGGCGGGAGCCGCGCCGTCGGACGGGATGCCTTCGACGGGCGAAGCCGCTCCAACGGGATCGGCGACGAGGCAGATCGCGGCAAACGCCGCGTCGTACGAAAGGACGGCGAGCAGGACGGCCAGCTGGACGGGCCTGTCCGTGACGGATCCGGAGCCGAGCAGCACCGCGCGGGCGGAGCCGATGACGAACGGCGCGAACGCGATGGCTCCCGCGATCTTGGCGAAGGCGATCAGGGGCCTGTAGCGGTCGTACGCGGAACGATCCCGCCAAAGGAAAAAAAAGGCCGGCGCGCAGAACAGCTGGGGGAACGCCATCGCCTGGTAGAGAAGGCTGCCCCCGTCGGAGACGGACGGGGACAGGACGGCGCGGACGATGGAGGACAGCGCGGCGAAACGGGCGAATTCGAGGATCGCCCCCGCCAGGTACAGGTTTTTCCGTTTCATGGCTCGTCACCAGTCTAAAGGGTGCGGCGACCCACCGTCAAGGACCGGCGCCTTCCGGCGGGCGGGGAGCCCCGTTGACCCGGCCGCCGCGGAACGGGATACTTGCGTCATGACTGGAAACCGCAAGCTTCCCGGCCGCGACGGAATCGCGTGGATCGCGCTCGCCGCCGTCCTCCTGGTGTTCTCCACCGCCCTCGCCTTCGCGCAGGACGACGGGAACGACAAATACTTCAGCACCCTCAGGTCGGTTTTCGATTTCGTGCTGAACAACTACGTGGACGAGGTCGATCCTTCGGTGCTCTACGATGGCGCCATGAAAGGCATGCTCGATTCGCTCGGCGACCCGTACTCCACCTACATGGACGAGGCCATGACGAGCGATCTCAACGACACGACGACCGGCAATTTCGGCGGACTCGGGCTGTTCATCCAGAAGGCCAATCCCGATACCATCAAGCCGGGCGAAAGCCCCTACGTCGAGGTGGTCTCCCCCATCGAGGACACGCCGGGCGCCAAGGCCGGGATCCGCCCGGGCGACTACATCAGCGAGATAGACGGGGAATCGACGGCGCCCCTCACGATGGATGCCGTCCTCAAGAAGCTCCGGGGCGTTCCCGGCACCACGGTCACGATCACCATCCTTCGGGGCGAGTCCATCACCTTCAAGTCGACCATCACGCGGGCGATGATCGAAGTACCGACGATCAAGCGGGCCATGCTTCCGGACGGGACCGCTTACCTCCGCATCATAGAATTCACACCCCAGACGCCCACCCGCATCAGGGAAGCGATCGACTGGTTCAAGACCCAGAACTACAAGGCCATGGTCATCGACTTGCGCAACAACCCCGGCGGACTCCTGGCCTCGGTCATTTCAATCGCGGACCTTTTCCTCACGGACGGCGTCATCGTTTCGACGAAGTCGAGGATCGTCTACGAAAACGCGGTGTACAAGGCCAAGCCCGACCTCTCGGTCCCCAGGAACGTCCCCATCGTGATCCTCATCAACAGGGGCTCCGCGAGCGCCTCCGAAATCCTCGCGGGTGCGCTCAAGGACCAGAAACGCGCCTACCTCGTCGGCGAACGGAGCTACGGCAAGGGTGCGGTCCAGCAGATCATGCCCCTCGGGGAAGGCGACACAGCGTTCAAGCTCACGATGTCACGGTACTACACGCCGAGCGACGCCAACATCGACAAGAAGGGCATTTTCCCCGACCTGGAAGTCGCCGAGCCTGCGCTCTCCCCCGAGGGGGAAAAAGCCTTGACCAAGCTCCTGGAGGACAGGCCCATCGAAACCTGGGCCAAGGCCAACCCCGAAGCCAGCGACAAGGAACGGGAAGCCTTCGTCCGCGGGCTCATCTCCGGCGGCGTCGCGCTCGACGGGCGGATCCTCAGGAAACTGCTGCGAAACGAGTATGAAAAAGCCACGGGAGCGCCTGTCTTCGACCTGGAATACGACCTCCAGCTCCAGGAAGCGATGAAGCTGATCGCCTCGGGCGAGCTTCCCGTCCTCGTGGCCCAGACCAGGACCGTTCGCGAAACCCAGGAAGCGACGGCCAAAAAGTAGACTCGTGCGCCAGTTCGTGCTTCCCCGGGACTGGGACGGGAGCCGCTCCTGCGATCTCGCCGGGGAGCGGGCCCGCTACCTCCGGGACGTGCTCAGGCTCGGCCCCGGGGACCGCTTTCCGGGCATCGACCGTGCGGGAAAACGCTACGATCTCGAAATAACGACCGCGACCCGGGATCGTGTCCGGATCGCGGTCAAACCCGCCGCGGGAACGGGCGGGTTCCGCGACGTCCACGCGGGCGCGACCTCGGTGCGCCCCCTTCCGGAGCCCCGCGAGCTCCCGGATCCCGGGCCGATCGTCCCCCTCACCTTGATACAGTGCCTCCCGCGCGGGACGAAGATGGACATCATCGTACGCCAGGCCGTCGAGGCTGGCGTGGGCAGGATCATCCCTCTCGTCAGCTCGCGCTCGCTGCATCCCGGCGGGCAGGGCACCCAACGCGGAAACCGATGGGACAGGATCGCCCGCGAGGCGGTCCAGCAGTGCGGAAGCGCCTTCGTACCGACGGTGGAAGCCGTCTGCGGCTTTGGCGACCTGGTATCGGTCCTCGGCCCGGTTTCGGGCGATTCGCTGCGGCTCTTCCTCCACGAATCGCCCCTTGCATCCGGTACGATCCACCGGTATTGTACGGTACCGCCCGTTTCCGTCGCCGTCTGCGTCGGACCCGAGGGCGGATTCTCGTCCGAAGAAACGGGACTCCTCGACTCGTTGGGCTTCCGCCCGGTCTGGCTGGGACCGAACGTGCTCAGGACCGAAACGGCGTCGATCTTCGCGATCGGCGCCCTTCGCATGATCTTGCTGGAGCGTTCATCATGGATTCCGAGCGAATAAAACGCGTTTCGATACTCAGGGTTCCCGTGGACATCCTGGCCGAAGAGGACATCGAGGAAGTCGTCAGGTCGATGTTCTCCGACGGCCGGAACCACCAGATCGTCCTCCTCTCCCTCTGGGACCTCATGAAAGCCCGTCGCTCCGCCGACTTCCGCACCATGGTGAACGGGGCGTCGCTGGTGATCCCGATTTCACTTTCCATCGTCAGGGCAGCGCGCTTCCTCCGCAGGGCCGAACCCGCCCGCTACATGCCCTTCGAGTTCGTCATCAAGCTCCTCAACGTCCTCGACCGCTGGAACAAGACCGTCTACCTGTTCGGGGGAACCCGGAAAACCCTCACGCGCACGGAAAAGAACATCAGGGACACCTATCCCAATGTCCGCATCGTCGGACGCTACCACGGCTACTATCCGCGTGCCGTGGAACCGGCCATCGTCGAAGCGGTCAGGAAGGCCACCCCGACCCTCCTGCTCGTGGGGCAGGGAGTTCCGGGCCACGAGCGCTGGATACCCCGGTCCATGAAATCCTTCAACGCGGGCATCTACCTGTGGTGCTCCAACCTCTTCGATGTCTTCGCGGAACGCGTCGCAAAGCCATCCAAAGCGCTCTTCGACCGGGGCCTCGAGTGGATACCCTTTGTCCTCAGGCATCCGTGGAAACTGTTCCGCGCGTTCACCTTCATGCGCTTCAAACTCCTGCTCCTGTGGTACCGCATCCGAAAACTCTGACGGGACGCAAGCGGAAACCATTCCACGGCGACGTTCCCGCGCTTCATGGATTTATAGTGGTTTCTCGACCCTGAACCGGTTTTAACTCCGTTATTTTCTCCACGATATGACGTTTTATGTAAGAATGTTGTTTCTGTTCATGAAATCGACGGTATAGTGCCTATATGCGTTCATTGTTGATAATCGAAAGCGATCCCCTGGAACTGAGGACGATTTCAGCCCTGATGGCCGAGGAGTACGAAATTTCCGGCGCGGGCGACACCCGTACCGCGGTGGGCTTGATGCGCCCCCGACGCTTCGATCTTGTCCTGCTGAACCTGGATCCCCGGGACGTGGACGCGGGATTCGCCGTCCTCTCTGCGGCGGCTACCCTCGACCCGGCCCCCGCGGTGGTCTGCGTCTCCGCCTGCGGGGATCCGGGGCTCATCGTCAGGGCCGGCCGCCACGGAGCCGCCGATTTTATCGTCAAACCCCACACCTTGCCCTTCCTCAAGAAAAAACTCAGGGACGCGGCTCCGGTCGCACCATCCCGCACGGCCCGCGGCCGTGGATCGAAAGATGAACCTTCGGCCCTCATCGGGGACAGTGCCGCGATGCGCGAAACGCGGCGTCTGGTAGCCTTGTTCGGCCAGTACGACTTTCCGGTCCTCATCCTGGGGGAAAGCGGGACCGGCAAGGAGCTGGCCGCAAGGGAAATACACGCGCGGTCGAGCCGCGGCGCGAGTCACCTGGTGACGCTCAACTGCGGCGCCATACCGTCTCACCTGGCGGAAAGCGAACTCTTCGGAACCGAACGCGGCGCTTTCACGGGAGCCCTGTCGCGCGCGGGCGCATGGGAACGGGCGGACGGGGGCACGCTGTTCCTGGACGAGGTCGGCGACCTTGCGGAAGAAGTGCAATCCAAGCTGCTCCGGGCGCTCGAGAACGGCGACATGACCAGGCTCGGCGGCTGCGTCCCGATGCGGAGCGACGTCCGCATCCTCGCGGCGACGAATGCGGACATCGGTCCCGGCAGCCCTGCGTCCTTCCGCCCCGACCTGCTCTACCGGATGAACACCCTCACGATAACCCTGGCGCCCCTCCGCGAACGCCTGGAGGACATACCGGCTATCGTGGAATTTTTCGCGATGGAATATTGCGGTGGAAAGGAAGTGGACGAAACGGGGCTGCGTGCGCTCCAGTCATACGCGTGGCCGGGAAACGTCCGCCAGCTCCGTAACACGCTCTGCCGGGCCGCCGTGAACGCCCACGACGACCCGGTGATCAGCGAGCGTCATATCCGCTTCGACCACCGGGAGGGCCGCGCCGAACGGCACTGGATGCCGGCCTCGCCGGCGTTCAGTCCACGACCTTGACCTTGAAACCTTTGAGCCAGGCGACGGCAGTTCCGTCCGGGCCGGGGCCTATCTTCGAGAAGCGCCCGACGGCGAGTATTCGGGATCCGGGTTTGGCCAGCCCGGACTTCCGGTCGAAGTACGAGGAAAAATCCTCGCCCGAGTATTCGAGAAAGAGCCGGTAGGTCCTTACCTCCGCGGTGCCGATCCACTCTCCCGTGATCAACTCCACGGAGTACGACGAAACGCCGCCCGGGTTCTTAAACACGGAGCCCACCGTCCCGACGAGGAGGACGAAACGGTCGGCTTTCGGCGCCGTCCCGGTTTCCACGGCCAGGGAGAATTCCTTGATCGTGGTGTCGAAATCCACGAGGGCATCGAACGACACCGAAGCCGACTGGGCCGGCGCCGCGCCCGCGAGCGCGACAAGGCATGCAACCGTAAGGAAGGCGCGTTTCATGGGCGGATCCTCCTGCAAGCATCTACTCTACTTCCGTCCCGGGGCGGGGTCAAGCTCAGGCGGGCCTGGAGGGAACGGCCCGGGCGAGAGCCCTGAAGGCCAGGGCTTCCAGCCGCTCGAGTTCCGGGCGGCTGGTGGCAGCGCGCGCGATGATCGACCGGAGGAGGACTTCCGCTTCGGGCCGGCCCGCGATCTTGAAGCAGCCGACCGACGCCATCCTCCCCGTGATCCTGCTGACGGCCGCGTCGATCTCCGACCGGGGCGCGAGCGTCGTCGAACCGGGCCGGGCTGCCCCTGGCGCCGTCCTCGCCAGCTCCCAGCAGGCCAGTTGCACGGCATGCGACAGGTTGAGCGACGGGAAATCATCCGATGTCGGTATATGCACCGCCACATCGCAGGCTTCCAGCTCGTCGCGGGAGAGGCCGCTCCGCTCGTTCCCGAAGACCAGGGCGATATTCCCCGGCGGCCGCGCCCATGCGTCGGTCGCGAAACGGTCCACGGGCGACGAATCGTCCTTCCGCCTTCGCCCGCGGCGCCGGGTGAAACCCGCGACCAGGTCCGCGTCCCCGAGCGCGGCCGCAAGCGTATCGAAGCGCGCCGACCGCTCGTACAGGTCGAAGGCATGCACGGACAGCATGCGCACCCTTTCCTCGTCGATGGGGCCGCACGCGGCCAGGGACAGTCGGCTGAACCCCATGGTCTTCATGGCGCGGCACACGGAGCCGATGTTGCCGCTCTCCCCGGCACCGCAGAGCACGACCGTGAAACGGTTGAAATCGGACATGGACGCGATGATACCAGAAAACGCAATTTCACGGATCAGGCAAGAAACTCCTTTACACGGAGATGTCCCCGGATTAGTCTACAAATCATGGACGACGCACATCGCCTCGCCGGCAGGCGGGCATTCGTGCTCGGGGGCACGGGCGGCATCGGATTCCGGGTAGCTTCGGCCCTTGCGGGATTCGGTGCTTCCCTCGACCTGCACGGAGGAAGCGCAGAAGGCCTGGAACGGGCCCTCGCGTCGCTGCAAGCCGCGGGAGCCGAGGCTTCGGGAACCGCAGGCCGGATCGCGTCGATGGCGGACGCCTCCTTCGCCTGGGAACGGGCGGGACGGGCCGACATCCTCGTGTGCGCCTTCGGTCCTTTCCTGCAGAAACCGCTCCATGAAACCATGCCCGAAGAATGGAAGCTCGTCGCGGATCTGGACTTGGCCCTGCCGGGCGCCCTTGTCTCCACCGCCATCGCCGGCATGAGAACCCGCGGGTTCGGCCGTATCGCGCTCTTCGGCGGTACGCGCACGGACGGCATCCGGGGCTTCCGCACCAACGCGGCGTATGCCGCGGTAAAAACCGGACTCTCCTCCCTCGCCAAGTCGGTGGCTGCCGTATACGCGGCGGAAGGGATCGCCGCGCTTACCATCTGTCCCGGGTTCGTCGACACGGAATATCTCGATGAAGGATTGAGAGCCGACTTGGCGTCGCGCTCCCCCAGAGGCAGGCTTGTACCGGCGCAGGGCATTGCCGAACTCGTGGCCCGGCTCCTGGCGGACGGGGATGCGCTCTGGAACGGCTCGGTTCTGAACGCGGACGACGGCCTGATATCATGGTAAGCCTGCGGCCGGACTGGAATCGGCGTTTAGTCGGTCCGTTGTACTGGAAAAGGCGCTGGAATTTGCCGATAGTACGAGCAGGATTCCGTTTCGACCATACCCGTAGCCGTCGATCGCGCGGCGATTGACTTGACATGGTGCATGTTGTGTACTAGGGTTTAAAAACTTGCGGGAGCGTCCCAAGCGTGGAGTACGAGGAGTACTATGAACAATAATGATATCGTTCCGGGTTTTGACGACGAAAAGGACGATAGCCTTAAGATTCGGCTCCAGCGGCTGGATCAGGATGAAAGCGGGCGCAAGAAGGTCGATAATTGCCTGGCTCTTTACCTGACCGGCTATATCGATACCTACAATTCCAATTTCTTCCAGAAACGCATCGGGAAAGCCATCGAATCCGGATTCATGCGCCTCATTTTCAACTGCTCCGGCCTCAATTACGTTTCCTCGACGGGCATCGGTTCCTTTACTGCCTTCCTCAAGTCGGTCAAACCCCGCGGAGGGGACATCGTCCTCCTGGAAATCCAGCCTAAAGTATACGAAGTTTTCCAGTTGCTCGGATTTTCCCAGTTTTTCAATATCAAGGACAACCTCGACGACGCGGTCAACTTCTTCCAGCAGGGCGACCAGACGGCATCGCAGTCTATCTTCCCGAAGATTTTCTCCTGCCCGATCTGCAACAAGAAGCTCAAAGCCGCGAAACCGGGTCGGTTCAGATGCTCGGAATGCAAGACAATCCTCGCCATCGACGCATCGGGACAGGTCTTCCTCGGATAATCGTTCCGTCGGAACGTATCCACTTTCGCCTGACGAGGAAAACGGAGGGAGCATGAACGGGCTTAACAAGATCGAGCAGTACCTGATCGAACTGAAGATCGAGTACCAGGAAATCGCGACCGGGACGTTTCTCATCAACGATCGCAGTCGTGGACTCGTGCAGGTCGTCGCGGCATACGACGATCCCATCGTCATCGTGCGAGCCAAGGCCATGGAAGTGCCCAAGGAAAGGAAACTCGAACTTTTCGAAACGCTCTTGAGGTTGAACGCCGACGACCTGACGCACGGGGCGTACGCGATCGAGAAAAATGAAGTAATTCTCGTCGATACCCTCGAGTACGCGACAATGGACCGCACCGAGTTCGAAGCCAGTCTCGATTCCCTCGGCTTTGCCCTCGGAAAACACTATACTACCTTGGGCGCATACCGCTCCTGAAAGATCGAGGAGGCATCGAATGGGACTTTTCGACAGGATCAAGACCCTGCTTTCTTCCAACATAAACGATCTCATCTCGAAGGCTGAGAACCCCGAGAAGATGCTCAACCAGCTGATCCTCGATATGAACACCCAGATGGTCGAGTCCAAGAAAGCCGTGGCCATGTCCATCGCCGACGAAAAAAAGATCGAGCGCGAACTGCTCACCCAGAAACAGCAGTCCGAGGATTGGGAGAAAAAAGCCGTGATCGCGGTGAAAGCCAACCGTGACGACCTGGCCAAGGAAGCGCTCGTCCGCAAGCAGGAATTCGACAATTACTACGGCCAGCTCAAACCCCAGTGGGACGCCCAGAAGGCCTCGGTCGAAAAGCTGAAGGATGCCCTCCGCCAGCTCCAGAACAAGATCGACGAAGCCTCCCGCAAGAAGAACATCCTGGTCGCCCGCGCCAAGCGCGCCGAAGCCCAGGAACAGATTTCCAAGACCCTCACGAACATGTCCGGCAATACAAGCGCATTCGACACCTTCGACCGCATGGCCAAGAAAGTGGACGAACTCGAAGCCCGCGCCGAGGCCTCGGTCGAACTCGAGGACCTCAGCGCCAATACGAGCCTCGAGAAGGAATTCCAGAAACTGGAATCTTCCGGAGCGGGAGCTGACAGCCTCCTCGAGGAGCTCAAGTCCAAGATGCTGACCCAGGACGCGGGGACGCCGCCCGGCGAACCCAATCCGTGACGATCGAGATCGTCGGGACGCGAATCAACGATCCAGACGGGAAGGAGCCTTCGGGTTCCTTCCCTTTTTTTTATGCCCGCACTGAAAACCCGAGCTGGAACGCCGACGTCGATCTGTTCGTCATCCCGGTCGGGATGATCGCGGAACTTGACTCCGTTCCAGGCTTGGACGCCCCGGTATTCGCGTACGGGAAAGCCGAGAGTCTCGAGTACGCGTTCGCATCGGGGTGCATGGATTACCTCCGCGAGCCCTGGACCAGGGAGGAGCTGGAATCCCGGGCCCGAGCCCGCTTCTTGATCGCGTTACGCGGCGTTTCCGGCAGGGTCCAGGCGACGCCCGATGGACTCTCGGGTCCGGGCGGAAAGGTTCCGCTGACGACGGGCGAGTGGAAAACACTCCGCCTGCTCCTCGCCAACAGGACCAATTCGGTGCCCAGGGATGCCATTGCGCGCTTGCTTGGAGCGGCGACCGAGACTGGTAGTCGGGCTGTCGAGATGACTATTTCGAGGCTGCGACGCAAGTTACGCACGGCCGCCGGCTCCCCTTCCTGGCGCGCCATTCGCTGCGGCCGGAAACGAGGATACCGGCTTGTGGAACAAGTTGTGGATAACTTTTGATCATGAAACTTTTCTTCTATTTCACGAACAACAATACTGCTCAAGAGACAGTTATTCGGAAGCCAATGCTTGACGCCCTTGTAGTAGTGTCTAGTAATTACTTACATTGAATAAAATTATTCATCGACACTACCGATGCTGCATCGTAACCCCCGTCGTTCCGCAAGCGTGCAGTTCCAACTTCGGAGGCAGTTTAGTAAAATACTTCCTCCATTGCTTGTGGATAAACTGTTGATGAGTACCAAAAACCTGTGGATTCCCATGTCCCCGTGACAGGTTCGGGACCGTTTCTTGCAAACGAAGCAGTCGCATGCTAGATTGGAGCCGATGAAAGCGGCACTGTACGTCATTGGCCGTTTCTGGCTCGATTTTATCCTCTGGTTGCTGGCCTTGACGGTCGCCTCCTTCATATTCAATGCCATCCGGTCCGATGTTTCCATCCTGACCCTTCCGGCGTCCGCCGCATCGGTCGCGTTGTACGCATTCGCCGCCACCCTGTTGTTTTCCTTCCCCCGGGCTACCCGCCTCCTTTCCAACCGTCCCCTCGGGTATCTCATCCTGTTCCTGGCCTCTTCCGTCGTCATGTCGGGATTCGCGTTCCTCCTGCCTTTCCTGCCCCCCACGGTCACTTCTCCCGTCAATGTTCGCCAGCTGCCGACGGACGCCGTCGTTCCGCTCATCGACGGGGACATCTTCATCGGCTCCGCGAGGGACGGCACCGCGAAAAACGTGATCCTGTTCCGACCCGGCGCTGCGCCGTCCGCGATCTCCCGCCATGCATCCGTCCCCCTGAGCGCGGATGGACGTTCGGTCATCATCGACGGCGTATCCTATACGCCCTACCTGCCACCTCCGGATCCGCAACCCCCGGTCCTGCATGCCCTTGATTACGAGGGAACCCGCGCGAGGCTCCTGGAGCTGGCCGGCTCAGGTCTTGCGGAGCGCCTGGCTTTCGCGCTCGCCGTCACCCTCGCCTTCGTCTTCCTCTGGCCGCTTTCGCGCACCGGAGCCTGGCCCATCGTTTCGTTCTGCGCTTCCTTCGCGGCCGCCGCCGGTGTCTTCGCCCTGCTCGCGCTCCTGTCATCCGATTCGCCGGGGGCCCTGCTCGCCTATGCCGACCTGAAGCTTGCGCCGTCCTGGATACTGCTCGGAGGCTGCGGGGCCTTCTCGTTCATCCTCGCGCTCTTCGACCTGATCTTCCTCAGGTCGCCCAAGGGCGGGCGTTGACCATGGCGGCCAAGCGCCTCCCCCTGGTACCGATCATCGTCGGCTTCGTGCTCCTCGGGTACGGAGCCGCCCTCCTCTTCGCGGTCTACGAAGGCACTCCCGCCAGGATCATCCCCCGGTTCCTCCTCTCGTGGCGGATGCTCAGGGCCGCGATCATGCTCTCGTCGCTGATAATCCCCGTCCTCTTCGCCGCGGCCGCGGCATCGGCTTCGTTTACCGTGCATGAAGGAGGGAAGTCCTTCGACGCGGTGCGACCCATCCTGGCTCCTGCGCTGATGCTCTGCGTCCTTTTCTCCTCGTACCGGCTGATCGCGGTGCCTCCCCTCGTCCGCGCCCTGAGAACGGCCGAAACGACGAGCCGTCATTTCAAGGAAGCCTTCCGGAACGCGGAAGACGCATTCCATAACAGGGATTACCCGGGCGCGCAGGAAGCCCTCGCCATCTGCCGAAGGATAGATTCGAACGACCGCGCGTTCTCGGACCTGAACGACCAGGTCGAAGCCGAAATCATCAAGCGCTCGGCGTCGGCCAACGATGCCCGGATGCCCGATGCGCCGCCGGCCGCATCAGGCATCGTTCCGGCCGAGAACGCCGAAGGATGGTATGCCCGTGCCCGCGAAGCTGAGGCCAAGGGAGATTTTCACACGGCCCTCTTTTTCATCGACCGGGCCCTGACCATGTCGCCCGAAGAACCCGCGTACCGCGCCGAACGCAAGAAGATCCTGGACGCGGTCGCCGCCCTGAAACCGCCTCCCGAGGATACCGTGAACGGCGCCATCTACGCCCGGAAGATCCGTGGATACCAGGCCTTGCGCGCGGGAGATCCCAGGACCGCGTACGCCATCTACCTGGAACTCTCGAAGACGGTGCCGAACGATCCGGATGTCGTCCACTACCTCAAGGAAAGCCTCGCGGAGCTGTCGAAATCGGTCGTATTCCTCGACAACGCCATCAGGGCGCTGGGAGCGTCGCCTTCGGGGAGATTCCTCGTCGTGCGGCGGGAATCGGGCGTCGAATACGTGCTGGCCGCGAAACGCGCCGTCGACAGCTGGGACGCGGTGTATTTCGAGGACATGGAACTGGCGGTATTCGAAAACGGGCAGGCGACGACGAGGGTGTCGTCCCGGTACGCCCGCCTGCACGGGGCGACGGCCCTGCTCAGGACCGTGGATCGCGACGCCCCCGACACCGTGTTTGAACCCCGGTGGACGGCCGGCAAGCCCGAGCTGTCCTTCGCCGCGGAGATGCCGATCGACCATGAAACCGCCGCGCGGATCCTGTCCCTGCGGAACGGGATGGATGCCGTGTCATTTTCGACCCTCTGGTCCGGGCTCGACGACGTCAGGCGCTACGGCGTCGATCCGTTGCCGTACCGGAAGGAAATGGCCAACCGCGCGGTATTCCCGTTCGCGGCGCTGATGTCCGTGCTCCTCGGCGTGGCGTTCGGGGCGCGATTCCGGCGACGGGAAGCCCCGAACGCGCTGGTAACCGCTTTCGGGATGGCAGTCATGACCGCTTCCGCCGCATTCGTATTTGCCGGGATATCCTGGCTCGGCGGCGGCGTCGTGGAAAACCTCTACGACCTGCTTCCCGCCGCCGGAGCCTTCTCCGTGTGGATCGGAGCCTCCGCCGTCGCGGTGGCCGGTTCGCTCCTGGCTGCCGGCCGCGCCCTCTCGCATGTCCGCCCCTGAGCCCCGTCCCCATGGGGAACGATTCCCCGACCGAACAGGCCCCCTCGTGCCGAAAACGCGTCGTGAACGCTTCACATCGTTCGCGCGCGACGTTGCGGTCGACCACGCGGCGACGCTGGCCCTGGCAATCCTCGGGTTCGCTGCAGGCATCTTCGGGATAGCGACGGGAGCCATGATGGGCGCGATGATCGACGCGGTCCGCGGGAATCGCTCCGTCCGGAAAGCGCTCCTGGCCCTGCTTGGGGATCCCGGCGCGCCCGCGCCCCGTAACGAGCCCGTGCGCGGAATAGCCCGCGGAGCGCTGCTGTCGGCTTCCTGGATGGCGAAGCGGGGCGTGACACCGGACGAAGCGCTTCCGGAACTGGAAACCGCGATCGGACTTGCGGACGCATGCGGGAAGGCGTTCCTTTCATACCTGTCGATTCTCGCGCGGGAGGGGTCGGTTCCCGGCGATCCCGCCTCATTCGCTTCAGCCTTCGCCGCCGACGCGTCGCCCCGGGCGCGGCATTTCCTGGCCAGCGCCGTGTACGCGGTCATACGCACGGGCGGATCGACCCTCGACCTGCGTTCCGAAGCCGAAGCCGGGGCCCTGCTCCGCGCGAGCGGCGTCGGGGACGACGAGGTCATCGAAGCGCGGGCCGCGTCCTTCCCGGGCTACGACGACCCGTGGATCGTCCTCGACCTTCCCCGCGGCGCTTCGGTCCCGCTCGTCCGAAGCGCCTTCAGGGCTGCGTCCAAGCGCTTCCACCCTGACGGGCCCGCGCCCGACCCGGCCCGCTTCATCGCCGCGAAAAAGGCCATGGACGCCATCGTCGGGTCGAAAGCGCCGCATGAGCCCGGGCAGGGACGCGGCTGACCTGGCCCGCGGGGGTTTTCACATCCCGGTGGGGAAAAGGCTGCCCTGGGGATCCCTGAGCCGGTCTTCTATCGTCGAAACGATCGCGCACAGGTCCTTGGAGTCCGCGACGAAATCGAGGCGGTCCCCCGGCACGACGAGGACGGGCGACAGCTCGAAGCACTCGATCCATGATTCGTAGAGCCGGTTGAGCCCGTCGAGATAATCCTCGGGGATGCCGGACTCGAAACCGCGGCCCCGCATCGCGATCCTGAGGCGCAGCGTCGGAACGGAGGCGCGCAGGTAGACCACGAGATCCGGCGCCGGGAGCAGGCCGCTGAAGGTCCGGTAGAGCTCGCGGTATGTCGCCCAATCCCTGTCGCTCATGTTTCCCTGTTCGTGGAGGTTGCGGGCGAACACCTCCGCGTCCTCATAGATGGACCGGTCCTGCACGACGGAATGGGGATCGTCCGCCAGGGCCCGGTGCGATTTCACGCGATGCGTCAGGAAGAATACCTGGGACTGGAAAGCCCAGCGCTTCATGTCCCGGTAGAAGTCCTCGAGGTACGGGTTCTCCGCGACGGGTTCGAAAAACGGGTGGTAGCCCAGACGCTCCGAGAGAAGCTTGACGAGGGTCGATTTCCCCGCGCCGATGTTCCCCGCGAGGACGAGGTACTTCTTCATGGGTGTTCCACGCCTTTCACGGCGTTTTTCCGGTGGAGACGGAGGCGTTGACGCCTCCGTCGGGAATCCGTTCGGCGATCACGGCTTCACAGGGAATCAGGGACTGGATCCCCGCCTGGAGGCGCGAGCCCTCCGCCCGGGAGTTCCCCGCCAGCACGATTGCTCCCGTTTCCAGGCGGACGCGGAGGACGCGCGATGAAAAGTTGAGGATGACGAGGACCGTGCGCCCGCCTTGAGCTTTCCGCTCGTACGCGAGCGCATCGCGATGCAAGTCCAGGAAATCGATGCTCCCTTCCCCGAGCGCCGAATTCGAGCGGCGCAGGGCGATGAGGCGGCGGTACCAGGAGAGGAGCGACGAGGCGTCCGACTTCTGGGTTTCGACATTGCGCGCCCGCCGGTCGGGATTCACGGGAAGCCAGGGTTCGCCCCCCGAAAATCCCGCGTTGGGCGATCCGTCCCATTGCATCGGGGTGCGCTCGGGGTCGCGGCCGAGGAAACCGAGCGGCCAGGTGTTGATCCCCAGCGGGTCCCTCAGGGAACGACGGGGCACGCGTACGCATTGCATGCCGATCTCCTCGCCGTAATACAGGAAGGGCGTGCCGCGCAGGGTCAGGAGCATGGCCGCCGCGACGCGATTCCGCCCTTCCGTGATCGATGGGTCGCGCGAACGGTAGCGCCAGGCGTGGCGGGGCCGGTCGTGGTTGCTCAGGGTGAAATTCGGCCAGGCGCCGGGCGGCAGGCCGGCGTACCAGCGCTCCGCCGACGACCTGAACGCCCGGGCGCTCCAGCCCTGGCGGAGAAAGTCGAAGTTGAAGGCCATGTGGAGCTCATCGCCGGATTGGCCGTGGCAGGACGCGGCGAGGGCGGGATCCTGCCCGTGGGTTTCGCCGATGAGCACGCGTTCGCCGGCCGTGTCGGCTACCGTCCGCATCTCGCGGAATATCTCATGCACCTCCGGCCGGTTCCTGTCGTAGATGTGGCGCTGGAAAAAATCGGGGATCGCCTTGAACGCGAACGGGTTGGAGCGCAGGTCGGAATCCTTGATGTACGCAGTGGCGACATCGAGCCTGAACCCGTCGACGCCCAGGTCGTACCACCAGCGCATGATCTCGAAGAATGCTTTCCGGACCTCGGGGTTGCGCCAGTCGAATTCGGGCTGGTGCCGCGTGAAGGTGCCCAGGTAACGCTCGCCGGTGGCCGGGTTGGGATGCCAGGCGCTCCCCAGTTCGAAGAGGGCTTTCCAGTTGTTGGGCGGCTTCCCGGCATCGGGCGTCCACAGGTACCAGCCGTGTTTCGGGTTTCCCTTCGAAGCCCTGGCTTCGACGAACCAGGGATGTTCGTCGGAACTATGGTTGGCCACGAGGTCCAGGACGATCCGGATGCCCTTCGCCTTCGCCGCCGCGACGAGGGTCCTGAAATCCCCGAGGGTCCCGAAAAGCGGATCCACGCCCCGGTAGTCCGCGACGTCGTACCCGAAGTCCTTCATGGGGCTCGTAAAGAAGGGGGAAATCCACAGCGCGCCGACGCCGAGCCAGGCCAGGTACTCCAGCCGTGACGTGAGCCCGGCGAGGTCCCCAACCCCGTCCCCGTCGGAATCCAAGAAGCTCCTCGGGTAGACCTGGTAGAACACCGCGTCTTCCCACCACTTTCCCGGCATCGCGGACCTCCTATTGGTTGACCGCCTTGTCCCGCTTCTTCTTTACGTCCTCCGCTTTCCGCGCGATGCGATTCCAGACCGCCGAAAGACCCATCGCCTTGAGCGCGAGGTTGAGCGTGGCGCGGGCTTCCTCGCGCATGCGCATCGTGCCGTCGTAGACGATTTCGTCGGCGAGTCCGCTCACGGACTCGTACTTCGCGCGACGCTCGCGGATCGGGTCGAGGAAGGCGTTGAGCGCCGTCACCAGCTTCTCCTTCACCTCGACGTCGCCCACCTTGCCGACGCGGTAGCGGACTTTCAGATCCTCCACCTGCGCGGCGTCCGGGTTGAAGACGTCGTGGTAGACGAAGACGGGATTGCCTTCAACGGTTCCCGGCACATCGGCGCTCACGCGCTTGGGGTCCGTGAACATGGACATGACGCGCTTGCGCACGGTCTTCCCGTCGTCCGAGAGGTAGATGGCGTTGTCGAGGCTCTTGGACATCTTGGTGCCGCCGTCGGTGCCGACGAGGCTGCCCACGTCGCTGACCAGGACTTCGGGCACGGGGAAAGTCTCGCCGTAGAGGAAGTTGAAACGCCGCGCGATCTCCCGCGTGAGCTCGACGTGGGCGACATTGTCCTTGCCCACCGGGACGAGGTGGGCGCGCGGCATGAGGATGTCGGCGGTCTGGAGTATCGGGTAGCCGAGGAGGCCGAAGGGCATCTCCTCGATCCCGGCTCCCTGGGCCATCTCCTTGAGGCTGGGGATGCGGGAGAGCCGGGGTACGGTGACGAGGTTGCCGAAGAGGAGGGCCAGCTCGGCCACCTCGGGTACGGCGGACTGGAGGTAGATGACGCTCTTCGCCGGATCGATGCCGCAGGCCAGGTAGTCGAGGACGGCCGAGCGGACGTTGTCCGGAAGTGCTTCGATGTTTTCCTTTTCCGGCTTGGTCGTCAGGGTGTGGAGGTCGGCGATGATGAAAAAACAATCGTACTCGTCCTGGAGCCGGACGCGGTTCCTGACCGAACCGACGTAATGGCCGAGATGCAGCTTCCCGGTGGGCCGGTCGCCCGTCAATATGCGTTTGCGTTCCATGGTGGTCTCCGTGGTGATGCGTCGGACAGCCGCGATCAGTCGATTTTCAGATTCAGCGTCTCGTCAGCGATTCTAGCGAAAAGTACGCACCCCGCGCAATCGGGGATTCCGTTTCACTTCCCCCAGTACTGGAACGCCGCCCAGTAGAACGGGCTCGCGTAGTCCCCGCGCGCCCAGGGCACCAGCGCGTTCCAGGGCGCAGTCTTCCAGCCGCCGCCCCGTACCAGTTCCTGCGTTTCGCGCAACGCGTCGGCCGGGGCGACACCCTTGGCCAGCTTGGCGTGGAACAGGGTCATGAACAGCCGCGTGCCCTCGTCGTCCACCGGCCACAGGCTGGCCACGACGCCGTTGGCGCCCGCCGTCATCCACGACTGCACGAGCCCGACGACGCCCTCCGTCGCCGTCAGCTTGCCCTCCGCCGTCTCGCAGGCCGACAGCACGACGAGGTCGGCCTTCAGCTTCAAGCCCACGATCTCCGCCGCCAGGAGCGACCCGTCCGCCCCCGTCGTACCCTCGACCAAACGCGCATAGGCCGCCCGCTCCGCCTGCGGCACGGCTTCCGCCTGCGTGAGCACGATGCGGCTCGTCTCCGGGAAGTCCGCCACCGATTCCCCGTGGCAGGCGAAGTGCAGGATGCGCGCGTCGGACAGGCGCACGGTGCCGGACTTCACCGCCATCCCCGCGTCGAGCTTCTTCACCGCGGCCTCGCTGGCCATGATGCCGGAGAAGGTCGCCGCCTCCGCGTCCTTGGCGGCCGGGTAGTGCAGCTTCACGACGTCCCTGGCTTCCCGTTCCGCCCCCGGCAGGTCGTTCCAGCCCTTTTCCCGGTAGCCCCGGCTGGCGATGACGGCCAGCGCCTCGATCCGTCGCTCGGGATCGATGAAAGCTTCGCCTTCACGATCGTTCGAGGCGTCGTAGTACGCGCCGCCGAAGGCGAGCAGGGGCAGACGCTTCAGGGACGCGTAATCGCGGGCGGGCGAACGCAGGCGGTACAGCACCGCCAGCGAAGGCGCATAGCCCAGCTTGAACGCTTCGCCGTAGAGCCTGGTCCCCCACGGCAGGTTTTCCCAGGGTACGAGGGCGAGGATCCCGTCGGGGACGATGACGATGCGCTCCGTCCCCGCCGGGACGCTCGACCCAGGCGGCGTGAGGAAGGGGGCGAGCCGCGACCAGATCGCCTCCGGCTTTTCCTTGAACGGCTCGCCGCGGCTCCTGGCGACGAGCGCCGACCGGTACGACGCGACCAGGGCGGCCGTGCCGCCGGGCGCCTCGTCCAGCTTCGAGTATCGCACCGCGCCGTTTCGCGTCACCGTGAACAGCCCGGACCCAGATTCATCGACCAGGTAGACGAGCGCGGTCTCCCCGGGCGCCAGGGCCTTCGCGGCATCCGCCAGCGCGGGAATCTCAGGCAGGCGCAGTTCACCGTAGCGGGGGTACTTCGCGGCCAGGCTTTCCTCGTAGCCGTCGAGTTCGCGTTCGGCTTTCGTGACGGCTTCACGGAGCACGGGCAGTCGCGAGACGGCGTTCTGTCCGCCCGCCTGCGCTGCCGCCGCAAGGTCGCCCCGCGCCCGCGCGAGTGCATCGTTTTTCGCCATCCACACGGTGCGCTCCGCATCGGAAACTCCGGAAGTCTCGAGCGCGGCCTTGCCGGACAAGCCTTCGAGGAAGCCGCGGCCACGGTAACGTTCCCATTGAGCAAGGGCGGACTCAGGATCGAAGGCGGCAAGGGAGAGCATCGCGCCTTTCAGGCTGGCGCCCGCGCTTTCGGCGAACTGCAGTTTTTCGCTGGCGGTACCGGTCTTCGAGCGGACTTCCAGCGCGTAGTCGACGGCATGCGCAAGGGAGATCGCGGCGGCTGCGCGGTCTGACCGGGAAATGTCGTTACGGCAGCGGTCTGTCCAGTTATAGAGCAGCGATTGCGTTGAGCAAATGGTTTCATACAGACCGATGGATTGAGCATAAAAGTCGTCGGCTTCCTGGAATTTCCCCAGGGCCTTCGCGATGTACCCCAAACGCATGATGCAGTTCGCCTCTCCCTGGATGTCGCCAATCTTCCGGTACAACGGAAGGGCTTCTTCGTAGCGAACTCTTGCGCCGTTGTGGTCGCTCCGGCGCAAGGCGATTTCCCCGAGCCTCATGATGCAGTTCGCCTCGCCCTGGACGGAACCTATCTTCCTGAACAGCGGCAGGGCTTCCTCGTAGCGGACTCCGGCGCCCTCGTGATCACTGCGCTCAAGGGCGATGTCCCCGAGGCTGAAGATACAGTGCGCCTCGCCCTGAATGGAGCCCAGTTTCCTGAACAGCAGCAAGGCTTCCTCGTAGCATGCTCTGGCGCTGTCGAAATTGCTGCGCCGCATGGCGATTGCCCCGAGACTGAAGATACAGTTCGCCTCGCCCTGGACGGAGCCCACCTTCCGGAATAGCAGCAGGGCTTCCTCATAGCGGGCTCTGGCATTATCGTGATCCCCGCGGGCCAGGGCGATGTCCCCGAGAGAGAAGATACAGTCCGCCTCGCCCTGGACGGAGCCCACCTTCCGGTACAGCAGCAGGGCTTCCTCATAGCGGGCTCTGGCACCGTCGTGATCGCTGCGGGCAAAGGCGATATACCCGAGATAGAAAATGCAGCTTGCCTCGCCCTGTAGGTCTCCCATGTTCCTGAAAAGCTGCAGCGCTTCCTCGAATCGTGCTCTGGCGCCGTCGTGATCGCTGCGCTCAAGCGCGATGTTCCCAAGACTGAAGATGCAGTTTGCCTCGCCCAGGACTGCTCCCACCTTCCGGTAGAGCGCCAGGGCTTCTTCGAATCGGGCTCTGGCGCCGTCATGATCGCTGCGTGCAAGCGCGATATCCCCGAGGCTCTTTGTGCAGTTCGCCTCTCCCTGAACACTTCCCACCTTTCGATAGAGTGTCATGGCTTCCTCGAATCGGGCCCTGGCGCCGTCGTGATCGCTCCGCGCAAGAGCGATGTCCCCAAGACCCATGATGCAGTTCGCCTCGCCCAGGACATTTTTTATCGATCTGTAGATTGCCAGGGCATCGGAAAACGCTATCGCGGCGCGATCATTGTCGCTTCGATTATAAAAAAGGATTCTGCCTTTTATCAAACCGGCCCAGGCGAGCTCGTCACGGTTCCCCAGCCATTCAGCGATTTCCATGATCCGTGAAACGAGGATGAGACCGGTCTCCTGCTCGCCTTGGCCAGCGATCTGTTCCGCGGACGACAGGACGTCATCCATCCATGCTTCCGTGCAATCACCGCGGAAGACAAGGCTCAGCCTTTTTCGCAGTGTTTCGTCGGACTCCTGATAGAAGAGGACAATCAACTGCGATGCATGATCTTTCGCTGCTCGATCCATCGCCTGGAATACGAAACCGAACTTGTCTTCCTTCTTGTCAATTTTCAGCGTTAGCTTTTTCGCCACCCGTACAAGATCGAATTCGTACGATCCCCGGGAGCTTATCGATGAAAGATATTCGCTCTCTGAAAAAAACTCCTTCCCGTTCACTTTCTCGATCACGTCATACTTCTGGAATCCCGCCCTCTCCGCGAGCGACCCCGGCACCACCTCCGTGACCAGGATGCCGATGGGGGGTTTCGCCGAACCGGCAGCTTGCGCCTCGACATTGGAAAAACCCAAACTCAGCCCGACAAGGGCGACGGCAATTGCATTCAGGAAGCCTGAACGTTTTCCCATGTTTTTCCTCCGACACCCAAAGCATAGCGCATGACGGAAAAAGCCGCCGACGGGTCTCTCACCCGCCGGCGGCCTTCAACTCTGCATTCCTCCGGCGCCCGCCCACCGGCGCGCGCCGCCTTCGCTCAGATCCCCAGGTAGGCCTTCCGCACCATCTCGTTCTGTTTCAGGTTGGCGGCGGTGTCGGTGAGGACGATGCTGCCGGTCTGCAGAACGTAGCCACGATGCGCGATCGAGAGCGCCATGAGGGCGTTCTGCTCGACGAGGAGGATCGTCGTGCCGCGCGCGTTGAGTTCCTTGATGACGTCGAAGATCTGGTCCACGAGCACCGGCGCGAGCCCCATCGACGGCTCGTCCATGAGGAGTATCTTCGGGTCGGACATGAGGCCGCGCGCTGTGGCGAGCATCTGCTGTTCGCCGCCTGAAAGGGTTCCTCCTTTCTGCTCGGCACGCTCCCGCAGGCGCGGGAACAGGCCGAACGCGAACTCGATGCGCTTCCTGATCTCGTTGCGGTCGCGGACGAGATAGGCGCCCATCTCGAGGTTTTCGAGCACCGTGAGGCGCGGGAAGATGCCCCGGCCCTCGGGTACGAGGTCGATGCCTTCCCGGTGCACGACGTGGGCGGGCAGAGCGGAGATTTCCTTGCCGTTGAGGAGGACCCGGCCCTTCTTGCAATGCAGAAGGCCGGAAATGGATCGAAGGGTGGTGGTCTTGCCGGCGCCGTTCGCGCCGATGAGGGTGACGATCTCACCCTTTTCGACCTTGAGCGACACGCCCTTGAGCGCATGGATGGCGCCGTAATAGGCGTGGACTTCGTCGAGTTCGAGCAGGCTCATCGCTCCCCCTTCACGCCGTCAACCCGGACGCGGCGCCGCGACCGAGGTACGCTTCTATGACTCGCGGGTTCGCCGCGATCTCCGCAGGCAAGCCTTCCGCGATCTTCTCGCCGTAGTCCATGACCGTGATCCGCTCGGACACCTTCATGACGACGCGCATGTCGTGCTCGATGAGGAGGATCGCGATCCCGAGGTCGTCGCGCAGGCGGCGGAACAGGAGCATCGCGTCCTCGCTCTCGTGGGGATTCATGCCGGCGGTCGGCTCGTCGAGGAGCAGGAGTTCAGGTTCTGCCGCGAGCGCCCGGGCGATCTCGACGCGGCGCTGGGCGCCGTACGGCAGGCTGGCCGCGAGCTCGTTCCCCAAGCCGTGGACGCCCACGTATTCCATGAGCTCCTCGGCCCGACTTTCAGCCTTCTGCTCTTCGTCCTTGAAACGCTTGAGGCGAAGCAGGATCTCGAGGGGCGTCTGCCTGAGCCGGGTGTGCCCTCCGACCATGATGTTCTCGACCACGGTCATGCTGCCGAACAGCCTGATGTTCTGGAAGGTCCTGGCGATGCGCTGATTGGTGATGAGCTCGGGCGGCATGCGGTCGATGCGCTTGCCGTGAAAGGCGATGCTGCCCTCGTCGGCGCGGTAGATGCCGGAAATGGTGTTGAAAAAGGTGGTTTTCCCCGCGCCGTTGGGTCCGATGATGCTGAAGATCCTGCCGCGCTCGATGTTGAAGTCCATCTTGTTCACGGCCGTGAGGCCCCCGAAGCGCTTGACCACTCCCCGGGCTTCGAGGAAGGAACCGGTTTCAGCCATTGTTCTTCTCCTTGTCCGGCGCGGCCTCATCCTTCGGTGCTTCGCCCGAGCCCTTCGGTGCTTCGCCCGGAACCTTCGGAGAATCGTTGGCCGTCCCCGGCGGGATTTCGGATCCTTTCTCCGGAATGTAGTTGCACGATTCCGCTTCGGATCCCTTGAGCTCCCTCGTCCGCCGTGCCGCGGGGATGAGACCGGCGGGACGGTAGATCATCATCAGCACCAGGATGATGCCGAACAGGAGGCGCTGGTATTTCGCCGGGTCGAGCTGGGTGGAGAGGTCCTTCCAGTGGAAGTTGATCAGCGGAATGACCGCCTCGCTCTGCCTGAGCTGGGAGAGGAAGAGCGAGAAGCTCTGCAGCACCTGGAGGTTCAGGATGATGACCACGGCAGCGCCGATGATGACCCCGGGGATGGAGCCGATGCCGCCGAGGATGACCATGGTGAGCACGCCGATGGACTGCATGAAGTTGAACGAGTCCGGGCTCACGAAGGTCCGGCTTGCCGCGAAGAGGACGCCCATGGCCCCGGCGAACGAGGCGCCGACGGCGAAAGCCGCGAGCTTCATCTTGTTCGCCGGTATGCCCATGGCGGTCGCCGCCAGCTCGTCCTCCCTGATCGCGGTCCACGCCCTCCCGATCCTGGAGTCGTCCAGGCGGTACGTGATCACGATTGCCGCGATCACGACAACCAGGGCAATAAGGTAGAAGAGGATGTTGTAGAACTGGTTTATGTTGACCTTGTTGCCGACCAACGGCCCGACGATCGCGTTGAACACGTCGACGACCTCCTTGGGCAGGCTCGGCCTCTGGATGGGCGTTATTCCCTGGGGACCGTTCGTGAGGTTGAGGGGCTTGTCGAGATTGTTCGCGAGCTGCCGAACCACCTCGCCGAAACCGAGCGTCACGATGGCGAGGTAGTCGCCGCGGACGCGCAAGACCGGAAGCCCGAGCAGGAGCCCCATAATCGCAGCCACGATGATACCGAGGAAGATGAACAGATAGAACCAGTCCGGCGCGAGCAGGAAGGGCGTCCCCTGCGGCGCGGTCCCGGGGATCTCGTGCAGGAGGAAGGCCTGCTGGGAGCCGA
The DNA here is from genome assembly GCA_026398615.1 of Spirochaetota bacterium. Classification (GTDB taxonomy): domain Bacteria; phylum Spirochaetota; class Spirochaetia; order Treponematales; family UBA12059; genus JAPLSN01. The sequence goes on from JAPLSN010000014.1 coordinate 104,359, forward strand.
AGAATCCCCAGAGGTAGGCGCCGACGGCGTAGAAGGCCACGTAACCGAGGTTCAGGATGCCCGAGAACCCGACGACGATGTTGAGCCCGAGCGCGAGGGCGGAGAAAACCGCTATCTGGAAGATGACTTCCAGGTAGAAGATGTTCCGGGCTCCCAGGATCGGCACCAGGATGATCGCGATGAACACCGCGAGGGAGAGCTTCACGATCTTGTGCATCTTGAGGAAATAGACCATGGAAACGGCCGCGACGAAAACCAGGAATGCCGGTATGGAACGCGGGCTCAGGTAGACGAAGAGGGTCCCGAGGAAAAGCAGGGAACCTGAGACGATATAGGGATAACGGCCCGTGTTGAGCCGTTTCGCGAGTCCGTCCAGCGATTCACGCAGGGATGCTTTCATCGCTTGCTCCTATGCCTTCTGCGAAACCTGCTCGCCGAGCAGGCCCGAGGGCCGGAAGATCAGCACGAGGATCAGGATGGCGAAAGCCAGGATGTCCTTGTACTCCGCGCCCATGGCGCCCATCGTGAACGTGGTCAGATAAGCGCCGGCGAAACTTTCCAGCATGCCCAGCACGATGCCTCCGAGCAGGGCCCCGGTCAGGTTGCCGATTCCGCCGAGGACGGCGGCGGTGAAGGCCTTCAAGCCGGGAAAGAACCCGATGAAGGGATCGATGCGCGTGAATTTTAGGGCATAAAGGACGCCCGCCGCGCCGCCGAGCGCGCCGCCGAGCAGGAAGGTGAACGAGATGACCCCGTTCACGTAGACGCCCATGAGGCCGGCGGTGTTCCGGTCCTGCGCGACCGCGCGGATGGCCTTGCCGATGCGCGTCGCGTTGACGATGTAGTTGAGGCCGACGAGCATGGCCACGGCCGCGCCGATGACGACGATGGATTTCACCTGGATGTCGACGTCGATCGGTTCCTGTCCCACCTTGAACGTGAAGAGCGGGACGCGATCGTCGAAATTCCCGAAGGTCGGGAAAATCCGGTGGAACTGCCCGGTCGTGAGGCTCTCGACCAGGCGGATGAGATCCTGGAGGATGAAAGAGACGCCGATGGCTGAAATGAGGGGTACGAGTCGCGGAGCGGAGCGCAGGGGCCGGTAGGCGGTGCGCTCGACGATGACCGCGGCGGTGCCGGACGCCATCATGCCGGCGAGGACCGACATGAGCAGCAGGATGTACGAGGTGAAGATACTCGCTTTCGCGAGGATGCCGAGCTTGTCCATGAAGATGAGGAACTCGACGCCGGCGAAGGCGCCGATGGCGAAAATCTCGCTGTGGGCGAAGTTGATGAATTCGAGCACGCCGTAGACCATCGTGTAGCCGAGCGCGATGGCCGCGTAGACGAAGCCGAGCGTCACGCCGTCGATGAGCACTTGCGGCAGGATGGAGATGGTATAGGAAAGGATTCCGACGCCCTGGTTCTCCAGGAGCAGCTTGTCGGCCCCCGATCCGCGGAAGAGCGCCGCGAGCAGTATCATGACGGCGGAGAAGACGGCGCCGGCGCCCACGACGAAGATCGTCATCCTGACGAGGGGTCGTACGATCTCCCGCACGGCTACCGGTACCTGAACCGTTCGCATAGAGCCTCCCGTGAGTCCCCCCGCCCGTCATGGGCGGGGGGAATGAGTCGGTTTGCGTTCTGATTATTTCGGGGGTTCGATCTCCAGCACCTTGTCGATCTTGTTCATCGACCATTTCAGTGGATCAATGGACGTGACCTGGATGATGAAGTACTTGGCCTTGACGAGGTCGCCCTTCCCGTTGAAGGTGATGACGCCGGTAATGCCCTTGTACGCCTTGATCGCGCGGACAGCAAGGGTTACCGCTTCCCTGGTGGGCATCTTGTTGCCGGCCGCCTTGGCCGCGGTTTCGATCGCCAACAGGGCGAGAGCGGCGCTGTCATACGACTGGGCAGCGAAGGGCTGGGGCTCGGAGCCGAACTTGGCCTTGAAATCGGCGATGAATTTGGCGGTGCCCGGGTATGCGCTCGCGGGTCCGGAAACCGTCGAGAAGTAGGTTCCCTTGCCGTCCAGAAGCGCCTGGCCGCCGATCTTGGAGGCGTCGCTCGAGTCGAAGCCGTCGTCGGAAAGGAACATGCCCTTGTAACCCTTCTGCCGCGCCTGCTTGAACATGACGGCAGCCTGGTCGTACATGCCGCCGAAATAGATGACCTCGGGCTTGGAAGCCAGGATGGGGGTGAGGATGGAGTCGAAGTTGGCCTTCTCCTCGGTTCCCGCGAATCCCTTGACCTGGATGCCGATATTCTTGGACTCGCGCTGGAAGTACTCCGCGATGCCCTGGCCGTACGCCGTCTTGTCGTGGATGACGTACGCGCTCTTTATGCCCTTGGTCTTGGCGAACTGCGCGCCCACGGCGCCCTGGACGTCGTCGCGGCCGCAGATGCGGCTGACTTCGACGTAGTTGCGCTCGGTGACCTTGGGGTTCGTGTTGGCCGGGGAAACGTTCGCGAGGCCGGCGGCGTGGTATTCCTCCGAGGAGGGGATCTGGACGCCGGAATTGTAGTGGCCGACGATGGCGAGAACCGAAGGATCCGCGACGATGTTCTTCGCGTTGGCGACGCCGGTGTCGGGGTTGCCCTGGTCATCGAAGGGGGCGAGCTCCACTTTGAAGCCCATCTTCGTGAGGGGACCGGATAGCTGTTCGATGGCGAGCTGGGCGCCGTTCTTGATGTCGGTTCCCACCGCCGACATGCCGCCGGAGAGCGGACTCTGGGTCGCGATCTTGATGACATTGGTCTGGGCACCGACGACCGTCACGGCGAGGATGAGCATCGCCACTATCAACATGTTACCGAGAAACCTTTTTCCCATACGCTTTCCCTCCAATGCGTTTCATGTAGAATGACCGGCGACGCGCTATTGCGGCGTCGGGATGGCAAGCAGGATGGCCTCTCCTGACCCGGCCGCCTCCTTTCGGTCCCCTTTGGACCAGCAAAATCTTCCGCCGGACTTCATGCGGAAGCGAATTACAGAAATGGAGATGCACATCGAAAGTGCCAAATTGATTCTCAATCTAGATACGTTAGTCCGGCTTTCACTCCTCGTCAAGCGGGATATTTCCGAAAAACAGCGGGCGGCATACCGGCCCACCCGGGGTTTTTCACCCGTCGACAGTTGCGGAGTTCCGTGCGATCATCCATAACATGTGGAAGAGTGCTTGAGTATCGTGGACGAACGCCGCCCTTCCGGCGGCTGCATGCCGTACGGTATTCCGAACGACCGAGGAGATGACCATGAAGCGTCTTGGCACGCGGCTTGCCCTCCTGATCCTGCCCGTCATGCTTGCAGGCACCGCAGGCTTGGTCGGCATCATCACCGCCAACGAGAGCGTCAGGCTCGTCCGCTACCTCACGCGCGAAGCGAAATCCTATGCCGACGGCTATTCCATAGCCGCGGGACAGCGTCTCGCGACGGCCATGGACGTGGCCGACACCCTGGCCGTCGTCCTCGCCCGGTCGGGAAGCCGGATTCCGGAACGCGGGAAGGCGGGTGAGTACCTCAGGGATGCACTGGAAGGCTTCCCAGAATTTGCCGCCGTCTGGTCGGTGTGGGAACCCGACGCCTTCGACGCAGCCGACGCGTCGAACAAGGATGCGGAAGGAAGCGGTACCGACGGTCGCTTCACGCCCTTGTGGCATGCCGCGCGGGGCCTCATCGAGCTGTCCGGCCCCTGGGAGCTGGATCCGGGCGGGGCCGAAGCGTATGGCATCGCGAAAAACCTGAGCGAACCCGTGCTTGTCGAACCGCGCCCCATAACGTACGCGGCGGAACTCGGGGCGACGCCAGACATCGTGAGCCTGGTCGTTCCGATCCTCCAGGACGGCCTGTTTTTGGGTGCGGTCGGCGTGGACACGCCGCTTTCCAAGCTCGCTTCATACGTGACGGCCCAGAAACCGGCGGGTTCGGGCTACGCCTTCCTCCTCGGCAACAGCGGCCGGATGCTCATCCACCCGAATTCCGCATTCGCGGGAAAACCCTTCTCGGAGATCGCCGGCGCCGTCGACAAGTCCTTCGGCGTCTCCGCGGCGGTCGGGCGCGGCGCCGCGCTCGACTTCAAGGCCCCTTCGCTCGTCTCGAACCGGTCCGCGATGTTCGTGATCGCCAGGATGACGGTCGGGAAGTGCCGCCGCCCCTGGTCCCTGGGCGTGGAGATCCCGCTGGACGACCTCTTCGCCGAGATCGCGAAAGCCCAGTTCCTCTTCATCGCCCTCGGCGCCGCGGTCGTCCTCATGACGGCGGTCACCGTCTTCCTGTTCGCGAGGGCGGCCGTCCGCCCGGTGTCCCTGACCGCCGACGCTATACGCGACATCGCCGAAGGCGAAGGCGACCTCACGCGCAGCCTCGACGTGCACCGCGCGGACGAAGTCGGGGCACTGGCCGAAAGCTTCAACCGGTTCACAGAATCGCTGCGGGTTTCCATCCTGCGGGTGCAGGACTCCACCGCCACGCTCGCGGGGACGGGCAGCGACCTGTCCGCCGACATGGACCGCACGGCGGTAGCCGTGGAGAACATCCTCGGCAGCATACGCCGCACCAAGGAGGGAGCCGTCGGACAGGCGGCTGGCGCGACCGAGTCGGCGTCGGCCATCGGCGCCGTCGCCGCGAACATCGAGAGCCTGGAATCCCTCGTGGAAGAACAATCCGCCGCGGCGACCGAATCTTCCGCGGCGATCGAGCAGGCCATAGCGGCCGTCCGGTCCATGGTGAAGACGATGGAGACGCTTTCCGGACGCTATGCCGCCCTCATCGCGGCAGGCGAGGAAGGCCGAACGCGGCAGGATGCGGTGAACGAACGCATCGTCGCCGTCGCGTCCCAGTCCGAGCGCCTCATGGAAGCCAACCAGATCCTGTCGGCCATCGCCGACCAGACCAACATCCTGGCGATGAACGCCGCCATCGAGGCGGCCCATGCCGGCGAGATGGGCAAGGGCTTCGCCGTCGTCGCGGACGAGATCAGGCGCCTCGCCGAGAATTCCACCGAGCGGACCCGGGCGGTCAGCCAGGACCTCGAATCGATCCGCGAAAGCATCGACGCGATCGTCCTGGCGGGAAAGGAGGCCGGCGAATCCTTCGACACGATTTCCTCCCTCATCGCCGACGTCGAAGAACTGGTGACGGGCGCTCGCGGCGCCCTCCTCGAACAGGACCAGGGGTCCACGCGGATACTCGAAGCCCTCGGGCAGATGACGGGCATCGCCGCCAGGGTCAGGGACGCCGCGGCCGAGATGCGATCGGGTGCCGTCGCCTCGCTCGACGAGATGGAACGCCTCGCCGAGGCGTCGCGGAGAATACTCGCTGAAATGGAAGACACGGCGACGCAGGCGGCCGGCATCGAACAGGCCGTGGAGCGGGTGCGTACCCTCGTGGCGAAAACGATGGAGGCCATCGGCGCCGTCCGCGAGGAGACCGACCGCTTCAAGTGCGGGGACCATCGCGCGTGAGTGCCGTCTCCTTTTCGAATCCGGCATGCAGGACCCGGGCACAGATCCACCTTGGCAACATCCGGGCCAACATCGACAGCATCCGAGCCGCAATCGGCAGGAATCGCCGCATCCTCCTGCCGGTGAAGGCCGATGCCTATGGCCACGGCGCCATAGAAGTTTCGCGCATGGCGGAACGGATCGGCGTCGAGTGGCTTGGCGTCGCGACCGTTCCCGAGGGACGGAAACTCCGCGACGCCGGCATCGCCCTTCCCGTACTCAAGATGAGCCCGACGTTCCCCGGCGAGATGGAAGAGGCCATCCGCGCGGGGCTCACGCTCACCGTCTGCGACCGCGAGAACGCGGCGGCCCTCGAACGCAGCGCCGCCGCCGCGGGCATCGTCGTCCGGGTCCACCTCAAGGTCGATACCGGGATGGGTCGCATCGGGGTCGCACCGGAGGAAGCGCCGCCCCTTGCCGCGTTCCTGGAACGGTCCTGCGCGAACCTTCGCCTCGACGGCGTGTTCACGCACCTTCCCGTGAGCGACGACGCCGATCCGACCTGGACGCGCGGCCAGGTCGCGCGTTTCGTCGCCGTCGTCGAGGAGATTGACGCCGCGATCGGGCGTCGCGTCGGGCTTGTCCACTGCTCGAATTCAGGCGCCGTACTCGGCCACGAGGAAGCATGGATGGACCTGGTGCGCCCCGGCATCATGGCGTACGGCTGTTACCCGGACGCTGGCACGCCGAGGACGATCAACCTGAAACCCGGATTGAGCTTCCTGACGCGGATATCCTTCCTGAAGCGCGTCGCGGCCGGTACGAGCGTAAGCTATGGCCGCACATGGACCGCGATGCGGGACACATGGATCGCCACGCTGGCCGTCGGCTACGCGGACGGCTTCAACCGGCTCTTCTCGAACCGCGGCCGCGTCCTCGTCGGCGGGCGCTCCTTCCCCGTCGCCGGCCGCGTCTGCATGGACCAGACCATGATCGACCTGGGAACGGAGACGGACGCGTCGGTCGGCGACGAGGTCGTGCTCATCGGCAGCTCGGGTGGCGAAAAAATCACCTGCGACGACTGGGCGCGGGAACTCGGGACCATTCCCTACGAGGTGACCTGCCAGATCAACGCCCGGGTCGAGCGGATGTTCGATCCGTATTGAACCATGCCTGAGCGGAGACTCCGGGGCGGCGGACTACGCTGCGTTCGAGGGATCGTACGCAGGCGCGCGCCTGCATTCATTAACGTTCAGGAGGAGGATCCATGCTCCGGCACGCCATCGATTTCCTGAAAAAGCGGGCTCGGCTTCCGCTGCTCATCCCCTGCATCCTCGCGTTCGCGGCGCTGGCCGTCCTCATCGGCGGGAAACCCTTCGGACTGGCCGCGCTCAGGGGAAAAACCGGCGGCATCGGCATCCTCGACATGGAATTGCTCTACACGCCCACGCAAGGGTATACGCAGCTCGAAGCCCTCGGGCCCGGGGGAAGGGCATTCTACAGGAATTCGATACAGCTCCTGGACTTGTTCTATCCAGTGGCGTACGGCCTGACGCTCAGCCTGGCCATCGCCGAGCTGCTCAGGGAAGACGGCAGGTGGATGGCCGATGCCGCGATCCTGGTACCCCTGGCCACGTGGGCTTTCGACTGGATGGAAAACATCGCCATCTTCACCGCGCTCACGGCATGGCCGGCACGCATCGACGCGCTGCTCGCGCTGTCGAGCGCGGCCGGAATGCTCAAGTGGGCAGGGTTGACGATGTCCCTGGCGGCCCTCGCCGCAGCTTGCGTCGTCCGGGTCCTGGCACTGGTGAAAAAGGCGGCTTGAACGGGGCCAGCCCGGCGGATCACTCCAGGAAAGCGCCGACCTCGCCGAGGGAATCGGCCTTCGTACCGAAGAACTGGCCGAGCGGGGAATCGCCCGCGGCGTACTTGAAGAGGTACAGGGCGCGCCTGACGTAGGAGAGGGCCGAAGCCATCGAGTCTGCCTCGGCCGTGAATGACGAGAAAAAGGCGTCCGTAGCCCTCCCGTCCTTGAGGCTGCCCTTGCCGATCCCGCGCGCGTGCCAGCCCGCGAGCTCGACGAGGCGGAAATACGGACGCTCGACGGCGGCGAGCGCCTTGAGGCACTCGAAGAGCACCCCGCCCACCTGCTTCTTCTCGGTGGTCCAGTCGGTCAGCCGGGGTTCGTAACCCGAAGCTTTCTTTCCCTCCCAGGTCCGCAGCACGGCGTCGAAAGCCCTCAGTCTGGCCAGTGAGGCGTTCAACGCGGGTTTACCCTCCGCGTAGCGCTCGGCGTAGCCTGAGATCACGAACAGGGCGCGCTTTTCAAAGGCGGAGGTGTTGTCGCCGACCCACCCGGTCCGATAGCCGCCGAGGCTCTCGACGGCTATCGCGACGGCCGTCACGCCTGAGTCGAGCTTTTCGACCGCCGTGCCCGGCTGCGCATACGCCTTCGCCCCGTCGGACGAGACGCATTCCACTTTGCCCTCGGCGCACGACACGAGCATGGAACCGTCGGGGAGGGTGTTCACGATGAAGACCGTGCCCCGGACGCCGAGGGCGGCGCCGTCGGCGTTCACCTTGAAGGAACCGCCGGAAAGCTTGTCCACCTTGAGCGCGACCGAACCGGCGAGCAGTTGCAGGACCGTTTCGCGGCTGCCGGAATCCAGGGCGGCCGTTTCGTAATAGAACGCCGTGTTCTCGGAAAGCTTGATCGCCGCACCGCCCGCGAAACCGGCGGCCAGGTCGATTTCCGCCTTGCCGCCCGGACCCGTGGCGATCACGTCGAGGTTTTCCACGACTGAACCGATATCGCCCGAGAAAATCGTGCCGCCCCGGTGGATCTTTACGGTGCCCTCGGCGTACACGATCTCGCCGATCTTCCGGGGAGTCCTGGCGGGAGCTGCCCCGGCGGGCGACGCGGGGGCGGCAGATCCGGCAGGCGTTTCGACGGCGGAACCGGGAACCGCCGTGGCCGTTGCGGGTGCCGTCGTGGCGGGAGCGCTGGCGCCCTCTGTCGAAGTTCCGACGGCTGGCTGGACACCGGTCGTTGGTGCGTCGGTCGGGGCGCCCGTACCGGGGCCGGGAGATACGGCCGGGGCGGCCGCCGTGCCGGTCGCGGATCTTCCCCCGCAGGACGAGAGGAGGATCAACGCGATGGCGATGATCGCCATGGGCGCGAAGGTTCCGAATTTCATGGAAAGCCCCCGAGTGAACGCTTTGTGCGGGGCAAACCGCCGGGAAACAGGCAGCCTGGCCACTTCAAGACCATACCACATTCACGATCCGGCTCCAATGACGATAGCTCTGTCCCTCAGCTCTGTCCCCGGCTCTGTCCCCGGGAATGGATTCTCGGTTGTCCACTTTCCGGTAAGGCGTTACAATAGGCGCTCGACCGACGCACATCCGGAGGAATCATGGACAGTTACGCATCGCGCCGGGCCCGACTCGCCTCGTGGCTCAAGGACAAGGGCATTTCCGCGGCATTGCTCGAGGATACCGAAGGCCGGCGCGATCCGTCGGTTCGCTACCTGTCCGGGCAACCGGGTGACGCGCTCCTCGTCGTGTTCGACGACGGAAGGAGCGTACTGGTGCCCTGGGACGCGAACATGGCCGCCGCTTACGCCCATGTCGACCAGACCATCCCCTACGCCGATTTCGCCCGATCCCCCGTGAAAGCTTTCGCCGGCGTGCTCGAACGCTGCGGAATCAAGCCCGGCGCCGCGGTCGAATTGCCCGACGTGACACCCTATCCGTCCTATATACGCTACGTGGAAGCTCTCGAAGCGTACGACCCGGTCTGCCGAGAGGACGGCGTCGGCGAATTCATCCTGGGGATGCGGGCCGTCAAGGACAACGCGGAAATCGGCATCTACCGCAGGGCCGCGGCTCTTACCGACGCCCTCATGGACGAGATCGAGCACGCGGTCGTCAAGGGCTCGGTGGCCACCGAGCTCGACATTGCGTTGTTCATCGAGCGTGAACTCCGCGCCCGCGGCGGCGAGCGCTCCGGCTTCGACACCATCGCCGCGGGACCCGCCCGCAGCTTCGGCATCCACGCCTTCCCCTCGTACACGTCTGGCGCCTTCGGGACCGAGGGCATGTCCATCCTGGATTTCGGCATCGTCGTGGACGGCTACACGACCGACGTCACCATGAGCTTCGTCCGCGGGTCCACGGCGGGCAAGCGCTCCCGCATGATCGAGCTCGTGAAGCGGGTGTACGACGAAACCGTCGCGCTCTGCGCACCCGGGCGGCCGACGATGGAAATAGCGAGACGGGCAGACGACATCTTCGCCGAAGCCGGCTTCACGATGCCCCACGCCCTCGGCCACGGCATCGGCATGGAAGCCCACGAAGCACCCGCGGTTCGCAATCGGGAAGACAACGCGTGGAAGCTCGCCCCCGGGCACATCGTCACGATCGAACCCGGGCTCTACGACCCTGAGGCCGGCGGAATACGACTCGAAAACGACATCCTCGTGACGGAAAAAGGCGGCGAAACGATCACGCATTCGCGGATCGTCATGCTCTGACCCCGGCGCTCCCCGTTCAGCGGAACAGCCTTTCTCCTCCTTCGAGTTCGAGGAGGGCACGCTTGCGCGGCAGTCCTCCGCCGTACCCGGTCAGGGAACCGTCGGCGCCGATGACGCGGTGGCAGGGCACGACGATGGAAACCCGATTCTGACCGTTTGCCCCGGCCACGGCCCTGACGGCCCCGGGCCTGCCGATGGCGGCGGCCTGGTCCCGGTAACTCCGCGTCTGTCCGTAGGGAATTCCCAGCAGAACCGTCCAGACCGCCTTCTGGAACTCCGATCCCGGCAGGTCGAGGGGCAGGTCGAATCCGCGTCGTTCGCCGCGGAAATATTCGAGCAGCTGCGTTTCCGTCAAACCGTGGAGTATCGTTTTCCCGGGGGCCGACGGCACGCGTAGCAGACGCTCGAGATCCTGGATCTCCCGTTCGAGCCCCCTGCGGTCGGCGAATTCGAGGAGACAGAGCTTGCCCCCGACATCTCCCGCGACCATGGCGCCGAGCGGTGTGGCGATTCTCGAAATCCAGATGGAACCGCTCCTGGACGCATCAGACGGGCTCCTGCCGGTCGCCGCGCGCGCAGCGTCGCCGAAACCGCTCAGAGAGTCGTATCCCGCCCCGAACGCGGCATCGGTCACCGTCGACCCGCACCCGATCGCGTCGAATGCCGTCGCGAGCCTCGCCGAGCGCGCGAATCCCTGGTATGTCATCCCGTACCTCCGTTTGAACCAGCGGCGCACCGCGGCGGGATCCAGCCCTGCCGCGCGAAGATCCCCGTCCCGGAGCCGTTCCCCGTTCCCGCGCACCAGGGGACGGTACGCTTCGGGGATGTCCCCGGGGCCTTCGAGCGGGGCGCAGATCTTGCAGGGCCGGAAGCCTGAATCCACGGCTTCCTTCGATGTGTGGAAATACCGGACGTTTTCGCGGCGGGGTTTTCGCGCCGTGCAGACCGGTCGGCAAAAAATTCCCGTCGTGACGATGCCGAAATATACCGTTCCATCATAGCGCGAATCGCGGCCGAGCAGGGCTTCGTACCATTCGTCCTCTTCGCGGTCCTTCACGTCGTCCATGCACGTATCCTCCGGCTACAAGGTACACACGCGCGGCGACGACGCGCAACCGGAAACCGGACGACTATTTCCCTGTCTGTCAGACGAGACGGGGGTACCGAGGGCAGGAAACGAGGTGGTCGTTGACGATACCGATGGCCTGGAAATGCGCGTAGATGGTCACGCTCCCGACGAAGGCGAAACCGCGTTTCTTCATGTCGGCAGCGGCGCGGTCCGACAGCTCCGTCCTGGCGGGGATTTCGGCCATGGTCGTCCGGCGGTTCACGACGGGTTTACCGCCCGTGAACGACCACACGTATGAATCGAAGGAACCAAACTCCTTCCGGACGAACCCGAAGGCTATCGCGTTCTTCACCGCGCCCTCGATCTTGCGCCGGTTATGGACGATCCCCGGTTCGGACATGAGGACATCGACGCGCGCCTGATCGTAGCGGGCCACCTTCTTCCAGTCGAAACCGTCGAACGCTCGGCGGTAATCCTCCCGTCGCGAGAGGATGAGGCGCCATGACAGCCCCGCCTGCATGGTTTCCAAGAGGAGGAATTCGAAATGCCTGCGTTCGTCGTGGACGGGGGTTCCCCATTCCTCGTCGTGGTAGCGCTCGTAGAGCGGATCTCCGTCGGCCCATGGGCAACGTTCCATCGAAGGATTCGTTCCGTTCTAGCCGGAGGCCAGTGCCGCGCCGAAGGAGAATTCGAGGACGGAGACGTCGTCGTCGAACCTGGTCTTGCCGCAATGCTTCTTCACGGCAGAGGCGAGCTGGTCGAGCGTGGATGTGCCGCGCCTGATCGTGGCATCCAGCCCCGAGAGGATGCCGAGGAAATCCTCCCACGACAGGACCGGGCCTTGCGCCGTCTTGACCTCGTAAATGCCGTCCGAAAATATGTACAGGTTGGAGCCTGGCTCGACAATCAGCGATTCCGCGTGGAATACCGCCTCCGGGTCGACGCCGACCACCATGCCGCCCGTCGACAGCTCCGTGCGCGACCCGTCCGGGCCGATCAGCACCGCGGGCGGGCTGCCGGCGCTGGCATACATGAGCTTCCGGCTCGAAAGATCATAGCAGCCGTACCACGCCGCGAAATAGAGGTTGTTCTGCTCCTCCATCCTGAAGGCCGCGTTGAGTCCGGCGAGCACGGACGAGGGATCCTCGAAATCAGCGCCATGGAGGGACTGGGATTTCAGGATGTTCATGAGCGTCACCGAGACGAGCGCCGCCTCGATGCCGTGCCCGCTGACGTCGATGAGGTAGAAGAGGATCCTGCCGTCGGACGCCTCGTGGTACCCGAATATGTCGCCGCCGAGACTGAGTGAGGGCACGAAGATCCAGTCAGGCCTCACGTATCCCATGGGCGCCTTCCTCGGCAAAAGCGAGCGCACGTAGTCAGCAGCTTCCCGCAGTTCCGACGCGAGGGCTTTCTGGGAATCCATCATGGCCCTGAGCGAACGCTCGTCACGCATCCGCAGCGCTTTTTTCTCGAGGCATGACTCGATGCGTGCCCTGAGGATGATCGGATCGAACTCGCGCGGCATGTAATCCTCGGCCCCGAGACGGATGCAGCGCGCTATCCCGGCGTTGTCCATGAGGGACGAGATGACGATCACGAAGACGCTCCCGAGCCGCTCGTCGCCGTTGATGCGCTCGAGGAGCTGGAATCCGTTCATCTTCGGCATCATGACGTCGAGGATGACGATATCGAACGGCGCGAGTTTCATGATCGCCAACGCGTCCTCGCCGTTCTCGGCGATGCACACCACGTGCCCCATCCGCTCGATCCGCCGCCTGAGGATGTCCCGATTGACGGCATCGTCGTCGACGATCAGGACGCGCCCGATGTATTCGGACTTTCGCTCGACCGCCTCGTCCCTGGAATATGGGTATTCGGAAACCTGCTCGACGGGGGCTGACGTGGCGTCGGTACCGGGACGTTCCTCGACCAGGCCGAGTATCGCGTTGGCGGCTTCGAGCATGTGGGTGATGTCCGAAAGGGCCGATTCGGATCGGCGCTCCGCGGCCGCATGCTTGGCTGCCTGCAGCGCGGAGACGATTTCGTAGAGCAGGCTGAAGATGGTTACCCTGTCGGCTTCCTCGATCTCGGCGGTCGAGACGAATTCCTCGCCTTCGACCTTCCCGAAGTACCGGAAGAGCGGGGTGTTGATCTGCATTACCGCGGAGTGTACCTGCTCGCAGAGTCCTGACAGCAGCGAATCGTCGTGCTGGTCCTGGGCGAGGAGATCGGAATATCCGGAAAGGTGGTTCAGGAAAGTTCCGATGTCGTGTCGCAGGCGGACGAGGGTATCATGGCCCATGGGACGTACTCAGGACTTTTCCGCGTGCTCTTCGGCGTACTTCCGGAATTCCTCTTCGGACATCTTGTCGGAGTATATCGGGTACAGCGCCTCAACGAGTTCCTCTATGGTGGGAAATTTCGCGCCGTCGAGCTTGTATGCCATGATTTATCCTCGCGCGGCCGGAATTATCTCTCCGGCTTTCCATCGGACGGCGGGATCGCCAGGAAAGGCGAAGCCTGCCGTCTATGGACAGTATACTCGACATTTCACCAAAAATAAAGCGCAGTTTGCCCTGCTTCCGGGGTCCTTTCCGGCCGGTCGAGATTGCGAAATTCGGCTGGAATAGGTATACTACGATCCCTGTTTCCGGTCGCCCCGAACGTGGCTCCCCGCGCGAACGGCGATGCCATCCGGCGTTTCCCTGACAAAAGGAGGATGAGTACCGCCGTGATCAAATACCTGAAGACCATCGACGACAAGTGCGTCGGGTGCATGACCTGCACAGCGGTCTGCTCGAAGCTCTACTTCAAGCAGGAAAACCCCGCGCGATCCGCCATCCAGGTCAACGACCTCGGCAAGGGCGCCTTCCACCTCGTCGCATGCGACCAGGAATGCCGGCTCTGCGTGCAGGAATGCCCGGTGCAGGCCGTCACCGTCACCAAGGGCGGCTTCGTCCGCGTGGACAAGAATGCATGCGTCGGTTGCCTGGCCTGCGTGGCCGTGTGCCCGATCGGCGCCATGCGCTACTACCCCGGCGAAAAGGCCCCCTTCAAGTGCGTCGCCTGCGGCGCCTGCGCGAAGGAATGCCCCAAGCAGGCCCTCGAGATCACGCAGAAGGAGGAGCGCGCATGAGCGTCACCAGGAACGACTTCAAGGTCCTCTCGGAGCGCCGGTACGAAAGGAAAGCCCTCCACCGCGGCTATTCCGACCGCACTCTCCATGTCGACCTCGGCACCCGCACCGTCGAGGAACGCCCTGTCTCCGCGGACACGAAAAAACGCTTCGTCGGCGGCAAGGGCTACGGCCTCCGCCTCCTGTGGGATTCCGTGAAGCCCACGACCAGGTGGAACGACCCGGAGAACGCCATCGTCATCGCCATGGGCCCCATCTGCGGCAACGTCAATTACCCCGGCTCGGGCAAGAGTCTCGTCGTGTCGATCTCTCCGCAGACCGGCGTTCCCATTGACTCCAACGTGGGCGGCTACTTCGGCCCCTACCTGAAATTCTCCGGCTTCGACGCTCTCGAACTCCGGGGCAAGTCCGACCGCGAGGTCATCCTTTTCATCGACGGCAACGAGAGTCTCGTCCAGGTGCTGGAAGCCCCCGCTTCCGGCCTCGAGAAGGACACACACCTCCTCGCCGAGCAGCTCACGCACGCCTTCGCGGCGAACCCCGACGAACTGCAGCAGGTGTCCGTCGTTTCCTCCGGCGCCGCCGCCGAGCACACCTGGATCGGGCTACTCAACTTCTCGCTCTACGACAGGCGGCGCAAGGGCATCCGCGTGAAGCAGGCCGGCCGCGGCGGCATCGGCACCGTGTTCCGCGACAAGCGGGTCAAGGCCCTCGTCGTCCGTTACAAGGGCATCGAGCAGGACAACAACGCGGCCGCGGACCCCGCTGCCGTCCAGCGGATCGGCCTCAAGCTCCATCGCGAGATCATCGTCAACGACGACAAGCAGTGCAAGATGCGCAAGCAGGGCACCGCCCACCTCATGGAAGTCATGAACGACTACGACCTCCTGCCGGTGAAAAACCACAAGTACGGCCAGGACCCGAGCGGCCCCGAGCTCGCCAGCTGGGTCTGGGAAAAGCTCTTCAGCCAGAACCTGCCCGACGGCTGCTGGTTCGGCTGCACCATGGCCTGCGCCCACGCGGTCGACCAGTTCCTGCTCGAAACCGGCCCGTACAAGGGCCAGAAGGTCTGCGTAGACGGCCCCGAGTACGAGACGGCCGCCGGCTGCGGCTCCAACCTCGCCGTCTGGGATCCGCACGGCATCCTCGAGATAAACTTCTACTGCGACACCTACGGCATCGACACGATCAGCTTCGGAACCATCGCCGGCTTCCTCATGGAATGCTGGGAACTCGGGATCCTGAACAAGGAACGGACCGGCGGCATCGAGATGGAATGGGGCGACTGGAAGGCAGCCTGCGAGCTCATGCATGCGATGGCCCGCGGCGACGCGTTCGGCGTCCTGACCGGCAAGGGTGTCAAGTTCCTCGCTTCCCACTTCGCGAAGGAATTCGGCGCCGATCCCCAGCTCATGAAGGACATCGCGCTCCACGGCAAAGGCCTCGAGCAGAGCCAGTACGTCGCCAAGGAATCCCTTGCCCAGCAGGGTGGCTACTACCTGACGAACAAGGGCCCCCAGCACGACGAAGCCTGGCTCATCTTCATGGACATGGTGAACAACCGCATCCCCACCTTCGAAAAGAAGGCGGAAGCCCTCCACTACTTCCCGATGTTCCGCACCTGGTTCGGCCTCCAGGGCCTGTGCAAGCTGCCCTGGAACGACGTCGAACCCTCGGACAACGCCAAGCACGCGGAGCCGAACAAGGTACCCGAGCACGTGGCCAATTACATCGCGCTCTACACCGCCATCACCGGCGAGAGCCTCGACTGGGACGGCCTCATCCGGCAGAGCGAGCGGGTCTACAACTTCCAGCGTGCCTTCAACGTCCGCATGGGCAAGGGCAAGCGCGAAGATGACAAGCCGCCCTACCGCGCCATGGGTCCGATCACGGCGGCCGAATACGAATCCCGCGCAGAGCGCTACGACAAGGCTCTCAGGGAAAAGGCGGGCATCGATCCCGCGGGGAAGGCCGTCGACGAAAAGGTGAAGCTCCTCCGGAAGTTCCGAACCGAGCAGTACGAGTCCCTCATCGACGCCGTCTTCAAGCGCCGCGGCTGGACAAACGACGGCTGCCCGACGCCGGAGCATCTCGCCGACATCGGAATGGACTTGCCCGAGGTGATCGAGGTCGTGAAAGCCAGGATCTCGGGGAAGGCGTAGACGAATCGGGAGCAGATGCACAATGTGTCCAGGGACGGTCCTTTACCGGCCAATCCGGCGGGGACCGTCCCCTTTTTCCAGGTATGGCACGGACGCGACGAGGTCGGGCGGGCATTCTCATGCAGGCGATTCGTCATCGTTCTCCGAGAAGCAGTTGCCCGTGTTCCGGGAAAACCATCCGAACGAATGCAGCTGCTCCATCGATGACATCCCGCAAGCCAGTCCGGTCATGCCACAGGCCGCCATGGCGCCAATCCCGCGGATTCCCGACCTGGTTCGCTTTCACCGGGTTCTCGTCAATGTAAGCGTAAATCTCCAGGAATTCCAGAAGACATGCAACTATCCGGGAAAAAAACCTGCAACCCCAGACGTGGCCAGTCAGTTTCTTCATCCGGTTGTAAGCCATGGCAAACACGCTCAGGATCCATTGCATGATCGAGGAAAGACTTTCACCTTTTGCAGGTCGGAGCATTAGGTGGAAATGATTTCCCATGATGCAGAAATTCTCGACCCGGAAGTTGTACTTGGCCTTGGCTCGCTTGACGACATCAAGGAACAGGTCTTTCATGAGTACGGTATCCAGGATCATCTCCTTGCGATTGGCCCGCGCCGTCACGTGGTAGAGGGCTCCGTCCTCGAGGATTCTTCGCTTTCTCATGTAAAAAGAAACACGTCGATTTCCTTTCTTGCTTGTGTCCAGCTCCGCCCCCCCCCTGTAAGTTCGAGCTCTGTCCCTCATGGCCCGGTCCCTCATGGCCCGTCTTCAAGCTCTGTCCCCATTGTCCCCTTGAGCTCCGATCGATAGCGGGCGATCATCGCCTTGGTCAATTCCCGTCGTGCACTCATCGTCATCTCCATCTGCGCACCCCCGCATGTAGGTACGCTCGACTAGATTTCGGTTTTGAGGCAACGGCCTTTCTTCGGCTAGGTTATTTATGAGGCAATTCGCGCGCTTGACAGTTTCCCCCCGCTCCCTATACGATTATGGCACTCCGAACCGTTTCGTCCTGGGGGCAGCCCTGCCTATGGCGATCGGTCGAGATCGATACCCCGTCGGGGATTGTCGATCGTGGGTCGCGCCGGAAACGGCTCGGCCTCCCGCATTTGGAAAGGAGACCCCCATGAAACGCATCTTCATCGCCACGGCGCTCGCCGCGGCACTCGTTCTCGGGCTAGCCGCACAATCGCCCGCGAATCCCCGCCTCCGCATCGCCACGACCACGAGCACCGAGCAGTCGGGCCTACTCGCCGCGATCCTCCCCGCCTTCGAGAAGGCGACTGGCTACCGTACCGAGGTCGTCGCCGTCGGCACAGGCGCCTCGCTCAAGATCGGCGAAAAGGGCGACTGCGACGTCGTCATCGTCCACGCGCGCGCCCTCGAGGACGCCTTCATGGCGGCCGGCTTCGGTGCCGATCGCCGGGACCTCATGTACAACGACTTCATCGTGCTCGGGCCGGCCGCCGATCCCGCCGGTGTCGCGAAGACGAAGAGCGCGCTCGAAGCCTTCTCCGCGATCGCGAAGGCGCAGGCGGGGTTCGTGTCGCGCGGCGACAACTCTGGTACGCACACGAAGGAGAAGGACATCTGGAAGGCCGTCGTCATCGCCCCCGCCGGAGTCTGGTACAAGGAAGCTGGACAGGGCATGTCCCAGGTGATCCTCATGGCCGAGCAGATGGGAGCCTATACCCTCGCCGACCGCGGCACCTGGTTGGCGATGAAAGACAAGTCCTCGCTGAAGATCCTCTCGCAGGGTGACAAGCTTTACTTCAATCCGTACGGCGTCATCACGGTGAATCCCGCCAAGTGGCCCCAGGCGAACTACGCGGGCGCGAAAGCCCTCATGGAATGGCTCACCGGCCCGACCGGCCGCGCCCTTATCGAAGGCTACAAGATCGGCGGGGAGCAGTGCTTCTACCTCTACTGAGCGCTGCCGGGGAAGGGTGAGAATGCGCGAAGCTTTCGGGCTCCTCCTCTCGGGCGACCGCGAAACCTGGCACATCGTCTGGCTTTCGGTGCGCTTCTCCCTGTTCTCCACGCTCTTCTCCGCGGCGCCGGGCATCGCGCTCGGCGCCGCCCTGGCCTCCCGCCCCTTTCGCGGGCGGCGTTTCCTTGCAGCGGCGCTCAATGCGCTCACGGCCCTTCCCACGGTGGTCGTGGGCCTCTTCGCCTACTCGCTGGTCACGCGTTCGGGTCCTCTCGGATTCACTGGTTTCCTTTTCGCGCCCGGCGGTGTCATCCTCGGCCAGTCCCTGCTCGCCCTGCCCGTCGTCGCCGCCCTGACCTACACGGGCCTCGCCCGCCTCGATCCCCGCTTCCGTGAAACGCTCGTCACCCTCGGAGCCGGCCGCGGCCGACGCTTCCTCGCCACCCTGCGCGAAGCGCGTCCCGTCCTCATCGCGGCGATCGTCGCCGCTTTCGGCCGCGTCACTGGCGAGGTCGGCGTGTCCATGATGCTCGGCGGCAACATCCGCTGGTCGACGCGGACCATGACAACCGCGATCGCCCTCGACGCCGCCAAGGGAGATTTCGAGCGGGCCCTCTCGCTCGGCCTCGTCCTCCTCGTCCTGGCCCTCGGCGTGAACGTCGCCCTGCACGCCATCGCGCCCGATGAACGCTGATCCCCGCGCAAACGCGCCGACGCCCGCCCCGACCCTCTATGCTTGCCACGGTCTGGTTCTCGGATACGGAGGTCTGCCCGTCCTGCGCGTCGATGGCTTCGCGCTCCGCGAGGGTGAGCGGCTCGCGATCGTCGGACCGAACGGGTCGGGCAAGACAACCTTCCTCAAGTCCCTGAACGGGCTCGTTTCGCCCCTCTCCGGCGAGCTCCTCTTTCGCGGAGAGGGCGTGGGATCCTCGCGCGCGCTCCGACTCGGAAGCGCCTACCTGCACCAGTCGCCCTACCTTTTCGCGGGGACAGTATCGTACAACGCGTCATTCGCCCTCCTCGCGCGTGGCGTCCCCCGGGCGGAACGCGACGAAGCGGCGGAACGGGCCCTCGCGCGGCTCGGCCTTTCGGGCTTCGGTCGACGCCCGAGTCGCAGGCTTTCCGGCGGAGAGGCCCAACGCGTTGCTCTCGCCCGCGTCATCGCGTCGGGAGCCCGGGTGCTCCTCCTCGATGAGCCTACCGCGAGCGCGGACGCCCCTTCCGCGGAGATCATCGCCCGCGTCCTCATCGAGGAAGCGGAATCCGGGATAACCATCGTCTTCAGCACCCACGATCGGAAGCTCGAAAGATCGATAGCGACGAGAACCCTGTCCCTGGCGGACGGGATCGCCTGCCCGGGCCCCCTCGAGGAGCATCCATGACGGACACGCCCATCCATCCCGACGAGGCGGTCCGCCTTGTCCTCGAAGCGGTTCCCCGCGCCATGACCGAGGAGGTCCCGCTCGCCGATGCCCTCGGCCGCGCCCTTCCGGAACCGCTGCCCGCCCTCGTCGACCAGCCGCCCTTCGACAAGTCGGCGATGGACGGCTTCGCCCACGGTCCCGCGGCGACGTCCGCCGAAGCCGGTCCCTGGCGCGTCGTCGAACTGCTCGCGGCGGGCTCCGCGCCGACCCGTACCCTCGGCCCCCGGGAATGTTCGCGCATCATGACCGGCGCGCCCCTCCCGCCGGGTGCTTCGGGCGTGCAACGCGTCGAATGGACGCGCACGGACAGCGACGGCACGGCGCTCGTCCTCTTCGAACGATCAGAGACTGCATCGAATGTCATCCTGCGCGGCGAGAACCAGCGCGCGGGCGACACGCTTCTGGGGCCCCGCCTCCTGGAACCCCAGGACATCGGCATCCTCGCATCGTCCGGCTACGCGCGCGTTCGCGTCGCACGCCGTCCCATCGTCGGCGTGGTCTCGACGGGCGACGAAATCGTCGAACCGGGCAAGCCCCTCGGTCCGGCTTCTATCTACGATTCCAACGGCCCCCAGCTCGCCGCCCAGGCCCGCATGGCCGGCTGCGAAGTCCGTTCATACGGCATCCACCGCGACGACGAAACCGCGCTCCGGGACGTCCTCGGGAGGGCGCACGACGAGTGCGACGTCATTCTCGTTTCCGGCGGCGTCTCGATGGGCGACTTCGACCACGTGCCGAAAGCCCTCGCGGCCGTCGGATTCGCCTGCGTCTTCCACGGCCTCGCGATGCGGCCGGGCAAGCCCACTTTCTTCGGCCGTTCGGGAAAAAAGACCGCCTTCGGCCTGCCCGGGAACCCCGTTTCCACGTTCGTGAACTTCGAAGTCCTCGTGCGGGTTCATCTTTTCGCGCGCATGGGACTTTCGTATTTCCCGCGAACCGTCCGCGCCCGGCTCGCCGAGCCCCTCGCGCGGAAGGGTTTCGACCGAGTCGAATTCCTGCCCGCACGCCTCGAGACGGCAAAGGAGGGGATGCTCGTTCGTCCCCTGCGCTACCACGGATCCTCGATGCTCGCGATCCTCGCGGAGGCCGACTGCATCCTGCGCATGGAACCCGGCGCGGAACGCGTCGGGCAAGGGGAGGTCGTCGATGCTCGACTCCTGCGGTCGTGAGATCCGCTACCTCCGCATCTCCGTCACCGACCGCTGCAATCTCCGCTGCGTCTACTGCATGCCCGTGGAAGGAGTTACCCTCCTCCGCCACGATGAGATCCTCAGTTTCGAGAAAATCGCCCTCGTCGCCCGCGCGGCGGCCGGGCTAGGCTTTCGCAAGTTCCGCCTCACGGGGGGCGAACCCCTCGCGCGGAAAGGCCTTCCCGCTCTCGTCTCGATGCTCGCCGCCGTCCCCGGCGTCGAAACCCTCGCGATGACGACGAACGGCACCCTCCTGGAGCCGGTCGCTGCCGAACTCGCGGCGCGAGGTCTGAATTCGGTCAACGTGTCCCTCGACACCCTCGATCCCGCGCGCTACCGTGAGCTCACGCGGGGCGGGGAACTCGCCGACGCCCTCGCGGGCATCGTGTCTTCCCGCGAGGCAGGCCTCCCCGTCAAGCTCAACGTCGTCGCGCTCGAGGACTCCACCGAGAAGGAGTTTGTGGAGCTCCGGACGTACGCCGCCTCGGTCGGCGCGTCCATGCAGTTCATCGCGCGCTACCGCCTCGACGAGGAAAAGCGCGACGGCGGGGAATGGGACCGGCCCCCGCGCTGCGGCGACTGCGACCGGATCCGCCTTCTCGCGAACGGCATGCTTCGCCCCTGCCTCCACGGATCGTTCGGCGAAAAGGTCGACTTCGGCGACATCGAGGGGAGCATCCGCCGTGCCGTTGCCCGGAAGCCCGTACACGGGCACGCTTGCGCCGACCTCGAGATCGGACAGATAGGAGGATGATGATGGATTCGAAAAGCCTGAGTCACGTCGACGAAAACGGGAAAGCCCGCATGGTGGACGTCTCGCGGAAACCCCGGGTACGCCGCACGGCACGGGCGGCGGGAAAAATCCTCCTCGCGCCGGGTACCATCGCCCTCGTGCGCGAAAACCAGGTCGCAAAGGGCGACGTCCTCGCGGTGGCGCGCCTCGCGGGAATCATGGGCGCGAAGCGAACGAGCGAACTCATACCGCTCTGCCACAACGTCGAGATCGAACATGTCGAGGTTTCGCTCGCCCTCGTCGGGGACGGGATCGAGATCGAGGCCAGGAGCACCTGCACTGACAAGACCGGCATCGAGATGGAGGCGCTGACCGCCGTGGTCGTAGCTGCCCTCGCCGTCTGGGACATGTGCAAGGCCGTGGACAGGGACATGAGGATCCAGGACATCCGCCTCCTCGAAAAGACCAAGGAGGAAGCGGAATGACCCTTCCCGGCGAAGCGCACGAGTTCGAGATAGTATCGCTCAACGTGTCCGAAAGGACGGGAACGCGCAAGACGCCGGTCGCTTCGGTCAGGCTCGAGGAAGGCCGCGGCGTTTCGGGCGACGCCCATTCGGGCATCCTCGAGGACCGGCAGGTTTCCCTCCTCGCGGTCGAGGAGATCGATGGCGCGTCGGAAACCCTGCGTAAGGGTGGTTGCGCCAATGCCGCTCCCGGCATGATGCTCAAGCCCGGGGACTTCGCCGAAAACGTGACGACCCGAGGGGTCGCGCTTCACGAGCTTCCGGTCGGCACCCGCATCGAACTCGGGGACGCCCTCGTGGAGGTATCGAAGATAGGCAAGGAATGCCACGCCGCCTGCGAGATCCGGCGCCTCGTCGGCGACTGCGTGATGCCACGACGGGGCATTTTCGCCAGGGTGATCAGGGGCGGGGAGGTGCGCGTTGCGGATCGCGGTCGTTACCGTCTCTGACCGGGTTTCGGCGGGGGTCTACACCGACCGTTCCGGCCCCGCCATCGAGGAAGCCCTTCGCGCCGCGCTCCCCGTCGTCGAGATCGAGCGCGAGATCGTGCCCGACGGCGAGGAATCCGTCCTGGCGGCCCTCGCCCGGCATCCCGGCGCCGACTGGATCGTGACGACGGGCGGCACCGGCCCCGCTCCGCGAGACCGGACCCCCGAAGCCACGCGCGCTTTCTGCGACCGCGCGATGCCCGGTATCGCCGAATACCTCCGCCTGCGCTCACTCGAAGAGACGCCGAACGCGATCTTCTCGCGCGGCGCGGCGGGCATGCGCGGCTCGCAGTACGTGGTGAATTTCCCCGGCAGCGAAAAGGCCGCCCGCCTCTGCGCGACGGTGCTTGCGCCGCTCATGGAACACGGCGCCGGCATGGCGCGCGGCGAGGGCCACTGAGAGCGACCGGGCGACCAGCCCGAATCGGCCCTGGTCGCCCGGTCGAGACCGCCCGCCTGACGGGCGCCTGCGTTCCATGCACGACACATGGGAAGGCTCTTTCGACACCGAGTCCAGGATGAAAACCGCCACGGTTACCGTCCGCGTCCAGTACGAGGCGAGGTAGTCTTCGGCCGCAGGCTCCGCAGGTAGAGCGCTTCGACCTTGGCGCGGGCCCAAGGGGTGCGGCGCAGGAACACAAGGCTGGACTTGACGCTGGGATCATGGGTGAAGCAACGAACCGGAATGCGCTCCCCCAGTTCCTCCCAGCCGTAGCGCCCCAGTAGGCGCTCCAGGATGACCTGGAGGGTCAGGCCGTGGAGCGGGTCGTTCCGGTGCGGGTCAGGAGCCTCCATATCCATGCTCATTCCGTCAGTATACCTGCGGGGTCGATGCCAGTCAAAACTGCAAAATCCGGTTCCCGTCGGGGTCAGAGCTGCCGGAAGCCGGCCGAAAACGCCTCCAAAGCCGTTGATTGTTTGGATGGATCGGCTTTTTCGATGAAAAAAAGCGTTTTTACCGCTTGACATCGATCCTGACCCCTTAACCAATTTTATTTTTTGGTGTATAGTGTCGGGTGAGTGTGAGAAACTCAAGACATCGTACGTAATGTCCTTTCCTGTTGTCGACAGCTTTTCGTCCTTCCGTCCGGCGCTTTCCCGAATCGCCAACCGGAAGACCGATGCGGCTATCAGCGTTCGCCGGAAAAGTACTTATTGCTCCGTTTGTCCGTCGCTCCGCTCAACCCTATCGCACCCGATTTCCGGAACGAAGGGAAGTGCTTATCCTGGATAAGCGGATTACAGATACCCGGACAAGTTGCCGGGTAAAGGAAGCTCACTCATGGCCAAGAAACTCTACGTCGGAAACCTCAGCTACAACACCTACGAGGATAGTCTCAGGACTCTCTTCTCCGCTTATGGTACGGTCACTTCCGTGAAGATCATCACCGATCGCGATACCGGCTCCTCCAAGGGTTTCGGATTCGTCGAAATGGGCACTGACGACGAAGCCCGCGCCGCCATCGCCGGAACCAACGGCCGCGAGCACGACGGTCGCCAGCTCAAGGTGAACGAGGCGATGGACAAGCCCCGCCGCGACAACGACCGCTACTGATCCATACCATTTCGGGAAACGAAAGGGGCCGTCCGCGAGGATGGCCCCTTTTTCATGTGAAAGGCTGCCCCGGGCGGTTTCAGTCGGCATCCTCGAGCGAGCGGATGAAGACCTTCCGGGCTTTCCACGCTTCGACGAGATCCTCGCGGCCGTCCCGCAGGCAGGCATCCTGCCGTTCCATTTCGGAACGAAGGGTTTCCGCTGCCTGCTTCCCGATGAAGGGCACGAGGGAATCGGCGATGCCGGGATTCCCGATGATGCCGGTCGCGCCGGCGGCCCAGTTGATCCTGCGCTTGGCAGGGATCGTCATTTCCCCGAACATGGAGGCGACAATCGCCGTCTGCGCGTCGAAGCGGCGCCTGACGCTGTCCGCAAAAGCCTGGCCCGTCATCCTGAGCACGGATTCGCCGATCTTCGAGAGTGAAAGCCGGTCAACCAGCAATTCCCCGTACAGGAGCCAGACGGCCGCGTAATGCGCTTCCAGGAGATCCTCGAACCTCCGGAATACGCGGGGCGAACGCCCGGGCGGCAGCGCTTCCTTCCGCCATCTCCGGGGAAACTTCCCGAAGAGGCTTTCAGGATCGGCCACGGGGGTGGCGAAATGCGTCCGCTGTTCACCCGAATCGCCATCAAGTTCGCTGACGGTGTAGGAAAAGAACGCGAGCAGGTCCTGCACGGCGAGAAAGCCTTTCTGCGCGAGTTTTGCGAGCATGATGCCGACATCGCGTTCGCGGAGTTCCTCGAGCACGAGGTAGAGCGGCAAGCCCGCAGCCGGGAGCGTTTCAGCCATCCACGCGGCGAACTTGGGCGTCGACGACAGCCGTTGCATCCGGCGCGCGAAAACCTGCACGTAGAAGACCGCATTGATGGACTGTACGGCCAGGAAGAGGTTCCTCGTCGTCAGGGCGAGCCGCTCGAGATCGTCCGGCTTGAAGACGCGCCGGGCCAGCACGGCCAGCAAGCCTGCTTCGAACGCGGCCACCACCGTGCCGCGACCGGCTCCGGCCGCCGCCGCATAGGCGAACGCCGCCGCATACCCGCCTTGCAGCGCGTCGGAAGCCTCGCAGCCGGAGGTTTCCTTCACGGCGACCGGAACGCCGAGCAGGGATTGGAGCGAAGCGACACAGTGCTTCGCGATGCCGCCCAGGAGGGCGCTCCACCCGGTCGAAGGCGGCGCCAGGTCGCCTATCTCGGACTCGAAAAGCCAGAGCCGCGTTTCCGCCTCCCCGATGCGCAAGGTGAGCCGGAAACCGAATCCGGCCAAGGCGGCGATGGGTCCGGACGTGGAACACAGGAGGAGCCGAGTCGGGGAAAGCCGCGCCTGCCTGCCTGAAAACTCTACGCGGGCGGGGACCAGGACCGTCGCGAGCGGGTATTCCTTCGGGTCGGCGATCCTGAGCACGGCGTCGATGAATTCCCCCGGCACCGCATCGCCCTCGGGCGAACGTTCGAGTACCGCATCCACATACGCCGTGGCCCTGTCGGGGTCGCCGAGTTCCTTGCGGATCGCGGCCTCGGCGGTCTCGTCGATCGCGATGTAGGCATCGCGGGATCCGGTCGTCAATTTGAAGAAGACCGAATCGCACAGGGACCAGCGCAGGGCTGGGAGCGATCCTGAGCTTGCGATCTCGCAGGAGCGGATGGCCGGAGCAATGCCGTCCGTCCCGCCGGGCAGGTCGATCAGGCGCTCGAAATTTTCCGTGAAAAAACCGATAGCGGCCAGGTCAGCTCCCGTCCCCGGGGGCATGGCGCCTACGCGGGCCGCCTGGTACGCCTGCGAGAGACCTACGACCGCGGCGTCCCCGATGAGAAGTCGGGCCCCGGGCCAGGTGGTGCCGCGAAAGGCATTCACGATGACGATCCGCTTTTCGGCGGCAAACGCCCCGTCCCAGGTTTCGAACGTCACCCGCTCGCAGCCCACGGCCGCGGTTTTCCCCGCAAGGAAGGAAAAATTCCTGCCGGAAAGTTCACCGAGCAGCCACGGAAGGTCGCGCGCCGGTTCAGTCGCCTTCCGCGCGGTGAACAGGCGCTGGAAAAAACGCAGTATACCCATAATCCCCCGCAATCCGGGTTCTCGTTCCCCCGGCACTCGCTCCAAGTCTAGCGGTTTACGGCAGGGAAATCGACCCGGAAACTCGAGTTTGGAACGGTCCGCGCATCGAACGCGGCGCCGGGCGAATCCGGGTCGTCACCGGGTCGCCTTCTCGATGTACTCGAAGCTCTGGTGGCGGAAGTACATCTCGTACAGCTTCGAGTACTCGCCGCCCGAGGCGAGCAGCGCGTCGTGCGAACCTTCCTCGACGATCCCGGACCGATCCAGCACTACGATCCGGTCCGCGAAGCGAACGGTGGACAGGCGGTGCGCGATCACGATGGCGGTGCGGTCGCGCATCACGGTCTCCAGGCCTTCCTGGATCTGGGCCTCTGTGAAGGGATCCACGCTGGACGTCGTTTCGTCGAGAATGAAAAGAGCGGGGTCCTTGACGAGGATGCGCGCGAGGGCCACGAGCTGGCGCTGTCCCATGGAGATCGACGAGCCGCGATGCCCCGTCTCCGTGGCCAGTCCATCCGGCAGGTCGTCCACCCAGTCGCCGCGCCCGAGGCTCCGCGCCGCCCTTTCCACCTCCGCGTCGGCGGCGCCGGGGCGTGCGTAGCGCACGTTGTCTGCTACCGTTCCCGGGAACAGGAACGGGTCCTGCGACACAAGACCGATGCGGGACCGCAGGTCGGCCAGCCCGATCGAGCGGATATCGCGCCCGTCCACCAGCAGCTCGCCTTCCTGGAATTCGTAGAACCTGCACAGCAGCTTGACGACGGAACTCTTGCCGGCTCCGGTACGCCCGACGATCGCGAGCTTCTCGCCCGGGCGGATGGACAGGGAAAAGTCCCTGAGCACGGTTTCCTTCGACGAATACGAAAACCCGACTCCGCGGTATTCCACGGAAACCGCACCCTTGCCGGGCAGGGGAATGAATTCCGCTCCCGGGACCTGCTTCACTTTCGGTTCCCGGTCGATCAGCGAAAAAACGCGTTCGGCAGCGGCGAGCCCGTCCTGGAGCTGGCTCCAGAAAGAAGCGATGTTGAGCATCGGCCACCAGAAGTATCCCACGGCCTGCATGAAGAGGAACCATTCGCCCAGGGTCACCGCCCCGGCCCGCGTGGCCAGGCCGCCGGAGTACGCCACGAAGCCGTTCCCCAGCCCCGATGCGAGCGCCACCACCGGGAAGATCAGCTGCAGGACGATGCCGCGCCGGAGACCGAAGCGGTAGGCCGTCCGGTTGTCGTCCTTGAAGGCATTCCAGAGCGCCAGTTCGCGCCGGAATGCCTTGGCCGTAGAGATTCCGGCTATGGATTCCTGGATGCGGGCGTTCACCTCGGCCGTGACGCGCTTCGCGTTCAGGGTCACGAAGCGGGCGGCCCGCCTGAACGCGAGGGCCACGACCGCCGCGAGCGGCGCCATGCAGAGGAGCAGGAGGGAAAGCTTCGCGCTGACGCGGGAAAGGTAGGCGAAGAAGATGGCGACGAGGAGGATCTGCGAGAGGAAATCGGCGACCAGGGCGATGACGTTGGCGAAGTCCTCGGTGTCGGTCGTCACGCGGCTCACCACCCTGCCCGAGGAATTCTCGTCGTAGAAGGACAGGTCGTGGGCGACGGCCTTTTCGAAGGCTTCGGAACGCAGGGCATAGATCGTGTCGCCCACCGCGCGCCCCGAGAGGAAGTGACGCGAGTAATTGAAAAGCCACCCGATCCCGCCGAGGGCGATGACGATGGCCGCCAGGAGGACGAAGACCGGCACGGACGGCCTGGCCGCCGCCGCGTCGAGCGAGCGGGCGACGACCACCTGGGCCGCGAACTCCGAGAGCGAAGCCAGTGCGAGGACGACGGCGACGCCCGCCAGCCGTGCCCGCACCGGCTTGAAATACCCGCCGATGCGCGCGAGGAGCTGCCGGTCCGTATAGGTACGGTCATAGGCCTCCGACTCCAGGCCGTCCATGATGAAGCCCATGCCTACCTCCTCGCGAAGAGCCTGCGGTAATCGTCCGAGCGCGCGAGCAGCTCCTCGTGCGTTCCCTGCTCCGCGAGCGCGCCGCCCTCCAGGAGCAGGATGCGGTCCGCCCAGCGGATATGCGAGAGGCGATGGGTGATGAGGAAGGTCGTCCTCCCCTCCCCGGCCTTCCGCATGGCTTTCGAAATCTCGTCCTCGGTGCGCGAATCCACCGACGACGTGGAATCGTCCATGACGAGGATGCGTGGATCCGCGAGGAAGGCGCGGGCGATGGCGATGCGCTGCTTCTGCCCGCCGGACAGCGTGACACCCCGCTCGCCGACCCCGGTGTCGTAGCCCTTTTCGAAACCGGATATGAACTCGTGCGCCTGCGCCTCGCGCGCCGCTTTTTCGATCTCGGCCTCCGTCGCGCCGTCGCGGCCGAAGGCGATGTTATCGCGTATGGATCGCGAATAGAGGAAGACATCCTGCTCCACGAAGGCTACCTGGCTGCGGAGGCTCTCCAGGTCCCAGTCGCGCACGTCGGTACCGTCGACGAGGACGCCGCCTGCGGACACGTCGAAAACGCGGTTGACGAGGCGGCAGAGGCTCGTCTTGCCCGAACCGGTCCTGCCGACAATGGCCACCGTCTGCCCCGGCTCGACGACGAAGCTCAGGCCGCGGAGCACGGGAGCCCCGCCGCCGAAGGCGAACGACGCGTTCCTGAATTCAACGCGGCCTTCGATCCGGGCCGACTTCCCCCCCGGGTTCTGGTCCAGCAGGCTCGCCGCGTTGATCGTCTCGAGGACGTGGCCGGCGCCCGACAGGCCCATCTGGAACATGTTGAACGACCAGAGCGAGATGAAGGTCGTGAAGCGGAAGGCGTTGTAGAGGAGCATGTAGCCGACGACCTGGCCGATGCTGATTCCGCCTGCGCGCCAGAGTAGGAGCGCGTGCAGGAACCCGAGACCCCAGCACACCGCGAACACGAGAAGGGGCCAGTACCGGCCCTCGACGCGGGCCACCTTGACGTAAAGCTCGCGGAGCTTGCCTGCGTTCGCGGCAAAGCGCGCGGTTTCCCGCCCCTCGCCCAGGTTGGCCTTCACGGTCTCGATCCCCTCGAGGGCGTCCGCGAGCCCCGCGTTCATACCGCCAAAGCGCCCGCGCTGTTCGTCGGTGAGCGGGTTCAAGTCCGCGTTGTACTTGCTCACCGTGAGCCCGAGGCCGACCAGGAAGAGCACGGGCACGAGGAGGAGGCGCAGGTCGATCAGAGCCACCATGACGAGGGGAACGATCGTCGTGAGCGCCGAATCCATGATGAGTGAGAGCCCGGGCGAGAACATCAGGTTGAGCAGGCGCACGTCGTTGGTGGCGCGCGCCATGATGTCGCCCACCTTCTGCGCGGAGTGGAAGGTCTGGCTCTTGCCGAGCAGGGCTTCGTAGAGCTCGGCCCGGGCGTCGCGCTCGATGCGCTGGGCGACGAGTTCGAAGGACAGGTTGCGGCCTATGCCAGCCAGACCCTGGAGCGCCGCCGCGATGGCCATCGCGACGAGGAACAGTTCGCGATCGGCCCACCCCGGCCTGGACAGCACGTCGAAGCCGCGCCCGACGAGGAGCTGGATGCCTGAAAAGCCGACGTTGTTCCCGATGGAGAAAAGGGCGGCAAGAATCGGCAGCCACGGGTAGCGCGAGAGATGGGAAACGATCCACGGACGGGATTCCGGGTGTCGTAATGCCAGCCTTCGCCGGTGCGGAATTCCGCAGCATGGTGCGTCATGGGTCACCTCGCGGAAGATAGTAGCGCAAAACGGATTCCGGCGCCATGGAATTTCCCGCGGTTGCGTGGACCCGGCAAGCGCCCGACCGGCCTTGACGAGGCGGAACTCGAGGCGTACTGTCAGGCAGCAATCCAGCCGGCGAAAGCGCTCCTGTAGGATCACGCCGGACGAGGTCGGCCATGAAACCCGTCGCCGCGTTCATCATCGCCCTCATCCTCGCAGCGTCGCCTCTCGTCGGCAGTTTGCCCGCTGAGGGCATTGACGACATCGACTTCCTCACCGAGGAATACCCGCCGTACAATTACTCGAAGGACGAAAAAGCCGGCGGCTTTTTCGTGGACGTCCTCGATGAGGCGTTGCGCCGCCTAGGTTCCTCCAAATGCGTCGTGAGGAACGACGTGGGCGAACAGCTCATGCGAACCGCGGGCCATCCGGCCCACCTGCTGGAGACAGCCCCGGATGCCGACCTCAACGTGCGGCTCCTGGCCGCTGGCCGCCTGGACGCGATCGCCTACGATGAATATGCCTCGACGGAGGTATTCGCGCGGAACGGCCTCGATCCGGCCGTTTTCGAAACCGTGTATATCCTGCGTTCGGGCGAACTCTGGTTCGCCTTCTCGCGGGGGACGAGCGCCGCGGCGGTGCGCTCGTTCCAGTTCGCCATCGACGCGATGAGGGCGGACGGACGGATCCAGGCCCTGCACGACCGGCACTTCAGGTAGCTTGAGCCTGCCGGCGACGCGCACGACGCGACCATCACTGCAGCGATCGCCGCGAAGGAAAGCCGGCGGACGAATCAGATGGCAGCGCGCAACGCGCCCCGCTTCGTATCCATGACTTCGTTCATCGGCATTTCGTCGCCTCGTGATTATGGCCTCTTCGCCAGGATATCCCTCATGAGGACGGCCCGTGCCAGCGCCGCCCGGGCGGCGGCGGCGCGGTCGCCTCCGATCCTTCCGTTCAGGATGAATCCGATCTCGCCATGGAGGTAGCTGAAAAAAAAGTCCGCGGTGTCCGACGCCCGCACCGGGTCCGCCCCGCCGATTTCCGCGGCTACCGCCGCGGCATACGCCCCCGACGGACGTTCGATGCGTTCACGGGCGGGCGGACAGGCGATCCTCGCAGGCAGCCTGGAACAGCGAGAACGCTTCCGCGTAGGCGAGCCAGAGGAGTCCGCCAAGACCGTCGACGTAGTGGTAGGCATTCATGTGCGAGCACCCGGCCTCGCGGGCGATGCTCCGCAAAGTGGCGCCGCGCACGCCGCGGTTCCTTTCGACGAGTCAAGCCTTCCTGGGGACAGAGCTCGAAGCCATGTTCGAACTTGACGCGGTGGGTGCCATCGTATTCGACGTTATCACTCGCAGAACCAAAAGATAATAAAGAGCTTTTCGGCCCGCGGACCTGCATCCACGGACCGGCCGGGAATCGTCCCCGTCCCGCGGTCAAGAGAAACCCGTTTTTTTCCGACGCGCGCAATTATTGCGCAGCGCACAACGTGCATGGCGATACATTCCCACGACGCTGGTTCCACAGGAAGCCACGGGCCTGTAGATGGATCATTCTGTCGGAAACGGCGTTTTACCATTTGGCATGCTTCTTGCTGCATAGGCAGTATTCAAGGAGTCAAACACACCATGAAGAAGTTGAAGTTCATTGCGATAATGGCGGCCGTCGCCATAATCGCGGGCGGGGCTATCATCCTGAGTTCAGGCAAGAAGGCCGGCGCGGCCTCGAATACCGAAAGTTACGTTTTCGCGACGATAGTTCGCGGGACGATAGAGAGCGTCGTATCGAGCAGCGGAACCCTGTCGGTGGTTTCGTCGGTGGGCGTGCTCGCCCAGATGAGCGGACGGCTGGAGACGGTCGCCGTCGACTTTAACGATAGAGTGCGCAAGGGCCAGGTGCTCGCCACCATCAATACCGATCTCTTGAGGCTCCAGGCCAAGGTAGCCCAGGCAGCGGTCGACAAGGCTCTGGCGAACTACGATCTCCAGCTCCTCGCCGCGCGGAATGCGGAGAGGCTCTTCGAAAAGAGCCTCCTGTCCGAATACGACCTCAAGACGAGCCAGTCGACCTTCGACGTCTGCAGGGCGGAGCTGTCATCGGCCCGGGCTTCACTCGAGGAGATAGAGACCGAGATCAACCAATATGCGATCATCACCTCGCCAATCGACGGAATAGTCCTCGAGCGGGACATCGACGAGGGGCAGAGCGTCGTCGGTGGCTCGAGCTCCTCGTCAACGAGTCTCTTTACGATAGCCGAGGACCTGGCGAAGATGCAGATCAAGGCGGAGGTCGACGAGCTCGACATCGGCTCGATCAAGGTCGGGCAGGACGTCCGCTTCACGGTCGAGGCCGATCCCGGCCGGACCTTCGCGGGCACCGTGAAGGAAATACGCCTCGTGCCCGAGACGACCGACAACGTCGTCTACTACTGCGTGATCATACTCGCCGACAACGAATCCGGAAAACTGCTGCCCGGCATGACGGCGAGCGTCAGTTTCATCAAACAGAGGAAAGACGATATTCTCGTCGTCCCGAGCGCCGCCTTCCGCTTCACGCCGACGAGCCTGAGCTCCGCCGAGATAAGGAAGGCGGTATTCATGGCCGGCCTCGGCGAGCTTTCTGCGGCCGACAAGGCCGCTGCCGAGGCGCGTTACGACGACGAGCAGAAGGCCCTGGCGGCTGCAGCGGCGGGCGACTCGTCCACCAGGAAGGTCGGTGGCCTTTCGAGCCTCATGGGCGGCGGCGGTCCTGGCTTCGGCGGCCCGCCGGGAACCCGTTCTTCCGCCTCCTCGAGCCAGGCGAGTCAGTCGGTCGCTGCCTCGACGAAGAAGACGCTCTGGTACATGGACGAGTCGGGTAGGATCACCGCGGCCCTGATCGATGCCGGCATCGGCGACGGGTCGAAGACCGAGATAGTCGGCGCCGAAAACCTCGAAGGCGCGAGCGTCATCGTGAAGATCAGGGTGGAATGATCATGGCAATGATCGAACTGCGCAGGATACAGCGCCGCTACGTCGTGGGCGACATAGTCGTCAGAGCCATACGCGGCCTCGACCTCGACGTCGATACCGGGGAATTCGTCGCCATCATGGGGCCTTCCGGCTCCGGAAAGTCGACCCTGATGAACACCTTGGGCTGCCTCGACAAGCCTACGGAGGGCAGCTACGTCCTCGACGGGCTGGAGACCTCGAAGGCGAGCCCCGACGAGTTCGCCGACCTGCGCAACGGCAAGATCGGTTTCGTGTTCCAGGGCTTCAACCTCCTGTCCAGGACGAGCGCGCTCGAGAACGTGGAGCTTCCGCTCTTCTACGACCGCTCCGGCTCGAAGATCGATCCGAAGGCGCGAGCGAAGGCGGCCCTCGAGGAGGTCGGCCTTGGAGACCGCCTCGACCACAAGCCTAACCAGCTTTCAGGAGGCCAGCAGCAGCGGGTCGCGATAGCGAGAGCCATGGTCAAGGATCCTGCCTTCATATTGGCTGACGAGCCGACCGGCAACCTCGATACCGAGATGACCATGGAGGTCATGAGCCTGTTCCAGGAACTCAACGATCGCGGCGTGACCATCGTGATGGTCACGCACGAGCCCGAGGTCGCCGCGTACACGAAGCGCATCATAACGATGCGTGACGGCGCCATCGTATCGGACGCGTCGGTGACCGATAGGCGCAGGGCGAGCGACGACCTCGAAGATTGGAAGAAGAAGCACGCCGCGCTGGCTGTCGCGGAGGCCGCCGTATGACCTTCGCCAAGCTCGTCCGCGCCTCGGCGCTCAGCATTTTCCGCAACAAGATGAGGAGCTTCCTCACCTCCCTCGGCATCATCATAGGCGTATGCTCGGTCATCGTGATGGTGGCCGTCGGCACGGGGTCGCAGGCCCAGATCAAGAAGCAGATATCCTCTATGGGCACCAACCTCATCATGGTGATGCCGCCCCGCGGCCCGCGCGAGGCCAACCGCCTCTCGATGGCCGACGTCGAGAAGATACGATCCGAGGCCAGTTACCTGAGCGCCATTTCAGGCGAGGTCCGACTCTCCGGTTCCAAGGTCGTCGGCGGTTCCGGCTACTGGTCGACGTCGGTCTACGGCATCGAACCGGATTTCATTGAGATAAGGAACTGGGCGGTGCAGTCTGGCGAGTTCTTCACAGACAAGGACCTCGCAGCCCGCAGCAAGGTCGCGGTGCTCGGGACCACGGTCGCGGCAAAGCTCTTCCCCGGCGAGGACCCTATGGGCAAGAGCGTCCGCATAGGCACGACTCCGTTCACCATAGTCGGCATGCTTTCGAGCAAGGGCTCGACCGGCATGGGCAACGACCAGGACGACGTCGTGATGGTGCCCCTCAATACGGCGGTCAACCGGCTCATGCGGGACCGAACGATAGAGTCGATAGAGATGAGCGTGGTGCGCGAGGACCTCATGGACGAGGCCCAGGCGGAGATCACGGCCATTCTCCGGGAGTCGCACAAGCTTTCGGCCGGAGACGACGACGACTTCGACGTGATGAACCAATCGGAGATCATCAAGACCGCCTCGCAGACATCGCAGACCCTCACGACCCTGCTCGCCGCGATTGCCGGCGTATCGCTCATGGTCGGCGGCATAGGCATCATGAACATCATGCTCGTGTCGGTCACCGAGCGTACCAGGGAGATAGGCATACGGATGTCGGTGGGCGCCCGCAGGCGCGACATACTCCTTCAGTTCCTTTCAGAGTCGGTCATCCTGAGTCTATTGGGCGGGTCCATCGGGATACTCCTCGCCCTGGGGCTTTCCTGGGCGCTGAAGACCTTCATGAGCATGCCGACGTTGGTGAGTCCGGCGGTGATAGCCGCGTCCGCCGGTTTCGCGGCCGCTGTCGGCATTTTCTTCGGCTTCTACCCCGCCAGGAAGGCCGCCAATCTGTACCCGATCGACGCCCTGCGTTATGAGTGATGGGAGAGCAGTATGAGAATATTGAAACGGGCGGTCTTCGCCGCCTTGATGACAGCCGTCATGGCGGCGCCCTTCGCCTCTGCCCAGGACGGGCTCGATCTCGGGACGGCGCGGGAGTTCGTCCTTTCGCGCTCCTCGACCCTCAAGAAGGCCCGGCTGGCCGTCGATTCCGCAATCCTTGCCGGAAAGGCACGGGTCTACGAAGGCCTGCCGTCGATAACGGCTTCCTCTGGCGGAACCCTGGAATACAAATACTCGAGCCCGCTTTCGGACGGCCTCGGCGCCTCGGTCAGGCTGGCCGCGACGCAGACGATATTCGACGGGGGCAGGCAGGCCGCCCTGGCAAGGCAGACCGGCTTCGCGTCGGATGCCGCCAGCGAGGAGCTGCGGGCGATGCGGGTCGAGCTCATAGGCCAGGCCGATACTGCCTTCTGCTCGGTGCTGAAGGCTGCCGCATCCGTCGACGCAGCAGCCGGGGACCTCGCGGCCGCGGGGCTGCGCCTCCAGATCGCCAGCGTCAAGATGGAGGCCGGCGTCCTGGCGAAGTCGGAGTACCTCATGACGGAATCCGAGGCCGCAGCTTACGAAACTTCGCTCATCAAGGCGAAAAAGACCCTGGCGTCGGCAAAGGCCAAGCTCGCGTCGCTGACCGGCCTTCCGGTTTCGACCGATCTCGAGCCCATCGACTTCTCGATCTACGACGGTATTCAGGGCAGGCTCTCCGCGCTCGACGAGACGGCTGCGAATACGCTCGCCGCGAACATCGTCGCCATCGCGGCCGTCAACAACCCCGGTCTCGCGGGATATGCGCTCGCCATCGAGAAGGCAAGGCTGGCGGTCGATGTCGCCGGGAAGGGGTATGCGCCGACCATCACCGCCAGCCTTTCCCAGGGGCTCGGCTGGGCCGCCGCGTCCGGCCTGTCTGTCGGCGCGGGGAGCTTCTCGCTCACCGCCAACCTGAGCCTCAACCTGTGGGCGACGAAGAACGGCGTCGAGTCGGCGACCGCCGCAGCCGCGAGCGCGGCCCTCGACAAAAGCGACGGAGAACGGAGCCTCATCCTAGACATAGACGTGGCCGTCAACGAGCTGCTCGGGGCTGTCCGTTCGATAGCGTCTTCAGCCAAGGCTCTCGAGTACGCGGAGAGCAATTACCTGAACGTGCTCGAACGCTTCAAGCTGTCGTCGGCCTCTGCCTCCGAGCTCTCGAGCGCTGAGGCCCTGGTGAGCACCGACAGGACCGCTTTCACAGGCGCCCGCTACGATTTCCTTTCCTGCCTTTCGGTCCTCCGGGGCCTTGCCGGGCTCGAGAGCGAGGTCATGCTCCTGGCCGCCATACCATGATAGAATCAGGGCGACGAACGGCATGAAAACGGAGAAGAATACCCTCGCCTCGACAGGTCTCCCCATCCTCGCCTTAGCCGTACTCACCGGCCTCGACATCATGATCTTCAACGGGATAGCGGAGAGGGACAGGCTGGAGAGCCACAACGACAGCGAACGGACCATGAACATCCTCCTATCGAGGCTCCGGGACCACGACGACTTCGGCTCGGCTATAGAAAGCGACGAGTCGCTCAGCGCGAAGGTCATAGGCATCGCCGCCTACGCGAGCGACGGAGCGAGGATCTATTCGTGGGGCGAGGCTCCTTTCGCCTTCTCACGGCCTATCCCGAATGAGGCCGCCAAGGGGGACTCGGTCCGCCTCTACATCGACAATCCAAAGAACGATTCTGTCGCTCTCGTATTCCAGGCCTTCGGCGGCGGCCCTCCTCCAAAGGAGCCGGCCGAGGAAACGACGCGGCCCGGACCATCGGATTTCTTTTTCACCACGCTGCGAAAAGCGGATTTCTTCTACCTCGAGATTCGCGAACCGAAGTACTGGATGCGCCGACGCCTCGAGGACCTGCTCTTCCCCGTCATCGAGCTCGCCCTCGGGGCCCTCGTGCTCTCCGTCCGCGGCCTCATCATGCGGAACGCCGAATACAGGCGGCGCATCGAGGAGCAGCGGAACCTCGTCGTGCTCGGTACGGCAGCGAGCACCCTGGCTCACGAGATAAAGAACCCACTGCTCTCCATCAGGCTGCAGGCGCGCATCCTCGAAAAAACCTGCCCCAAGTCGGCGCGGCGCGAGATAGACATCATCAACGACGAGGTCGAGAGGCTCTCCGCCCTGAGCCACCGCGTCGGCGACTACCTCCGCGATCCGGCGGGCAACCCACGCTCCATAGATCCCCGCGAGATCGCCTTCGCGGTAGGCATGCGGCTCTGCGGCCGGGATATCCTTGCGGTGGCCGAGGAGGGGCTTCCGCGGGTCAACATGGATCCGGAGCGCCTCCGCTCGGTGCTCGAGAACCTCGTGCGCAACGCCCTTGAGAGCGGCGGAGCGGAGGACGGCGTCGTCATACAGGTCGGAGCGGATGACGACGGCACGCGCATCGACGTGCTCGATCGCGGGCAGGGCATAAGCGCCGAGGCGGCCGCGAGGATTTTCGACCCGTTCTTCACGACGAAGAGCCGGGGAACCGGCATAGGCCTGGCGGTATGCAGGCGCTTCGTCCTGGCTGCCGGCGGCTCGTTGGTCCTGGAGGCGCGGCAAGACGGCGGATGCAGGGCGAGGCTCGTCCTCCCCGCCGCGGCAGCCGCTTCATGAAGGTATTGGTCGTCGACGACGAGCGCAATATACGCGAGTCGCTTCAGCGCATACTCGCCCTCGAGGGCATGGAGTCTGCCTGCGCCTCTGACGGCCACGAGGCCCTGGAGCTGATCAGGGACGAATCGTTCGACGCCATCGTGACCGACCTCAAGATGCCGGTCATGGGCGGTCAGGAGCTCATCGAGAGGATGCGCGACGAGGGCATGCGCTGCCCGGTCATCATGATCTCGGCCCTCGGCGAGATCAACGACGCCGTGAAGGCCCTCAAGTCAGGCGCTACGGATTATCTCATCAAGCCCTTCGATCCCGACGAACTCGTGTTCAAGCTCAAGTCGGCCGTCTCGACCAGGAGACTCGAGGACAGGATCGAGGCTGGAGCGAGGACCGCAGCTTCGACCTCGGGCTTCATAGGCGAAGGCGAGGCAGCGCGATCGCTCAAGAGGACCATAGACAAGATCGCAGGCACCGATACGACCGTGCTCATAAGCGGCGAGAGCGGTTCGGGCAAGGAAGTCGTAGCGAGGGAGATACACGCCCGGTCTACCCGTTCGGAGGAACCCTTCGTCGCGGTGAACGTCGGCGGCGTCCACGAGAACCTGATGGAAAGCGAGCTCTTCGGGCACGAGAAAGGCGCCTTCACCGGAGCGGAAACGCGAAAGATAGGCCTTTTCGAGCTTGCAGGCTCAGGCTCCCTCTTCCTCGACGAGATAGGCGAGATGCCCTTGCCCCTCCAGGTCAAGCTTCTCCGCGTCCTTCAGGAACGCAGGATCAGGCGCCTCGGCGGCACCAGGGACATACCTATCGCCGCCCGCATCCTCTCGGCGACGAACAAGGACATCGAGGCGTCGGTGCGCGACGGGCATTTCAGGGAAGACCTCTACTATCGGCTCAACGTCGTTCGCGTCGCCGTCCCGCCTCTCCGAGACCGCAGGGAAGACATACCCCTCCTGGCCGGATTCCTCCTCGAGAAGCTCCGCACACGCATGGGCAAGGGTGCCGTACGGTTCGCGGATGGCGCACTCGAGGCGTTGTCGGAATACTCCTATCCCGGCAACGTCCGCGAACTCGAGAACGTCCTTGAACGCGCCCTGATCTACGCAGAGGGCGACGAGATCGTGGCCTCGGATCTTGGCATCGCGACCGGGCACAGGCAGCTTCGGGTTTCGGACGGTCCGGTTCGGACCGGGTCGGCTTCGGTCGATCTATCCGCCGTCGAGCCCGCCGCATCCCTCGACGGCGTGGAGCGCCTGGCCATAGAGCGCGCGCTCGCCGCGTCGGGCGGCAACCGCACCAAGGCAGCCGAGGCGCTGGGCATCAGCCGCAGGACCATACTGAACAAGATCAAGCGTTACGAATTGGGATAAGCTGTCTGGCCGGCAAGAGCGGCCGTACGTATTGCGCCATTCCCGCCGCTTGAGTATGCTTTTATTCAGCTGATAGCAGCGAAGGATATCGTCTCGGCCTCGCTGTCCAGGCAGTACCCGCCGCCCCGAAGCCCCGGCGCCCGTCCAGCCCCGTCCCCAAGGTCGAGCTCCGCAGCCGACGGGCTCCCGGAATGAGCCGCGGCACCATGAAGTGCCGAGAGTCGTTTCCCGATGCGGCGCGGAGAAAGCCCGAAGGGATCATTCACCCGGATCGGCAGCCCGATGTCGTATTTGTGGAGGATGGAAAGATGAAGAAGAGAAGCCTCGCTTTCGCGGTCCTGGTCGCTTGCGGTGCGTACGCGACGGCGCTTTCGCCGACCCCGACGACCCTGAAGGGCATCCCCGTCTATCCAGGTGCTGTTCGCGATACGGCCGGGGAAAAGCTGCTCGTCCAGAAAGGCAGGGACGAGAATTCAAAAAAACCCGACTTCGCGGCCTTCGACGCGCTGCGGTTCACGACGGGCGCCGCGGCGGAGGATGTCCTTCTCTGGTACCTCGGCGCTTTCGGCCTGAACCCGGGGAAGGGCAGCTACGGGACGACGCCGGGCGAGATCCGGACTGGACCGGGAATCACCGAGGACAAGCTCAAGAGCGACGACCTGCCCGGAACCGCGTCGCAGGTGGGCTGGGGCATCGACGCGCTCCGCAAGTACGCCGAGGGCGAATTCGACTCGAGCATGAACGACTACATGCTCGCCATGTACGCCGCGAAGCGCAAGCAGATCCAGGGGGTCTGGGTCCGCAACGGGTTCCTGTGGTGGAGCTGCATCGAGAAGGACGGGAACATCACGAGCTTCACCGTCACCGTCAGCGACTCGAGCTTCGAGAAGTACACGAAGGCGAACCACTCCTACGACCAGAAGTGCGTGATCAGCTTCGGCGCGACGACCAGCCTCTCGCCGAAGAAGATGGCCGAGGCGGCGCGCGCCGCGCAGGCTCAGACCCAGGCGGCGCCGACCGCCGCCACGCTTCCCGCGGGGGAACCGACCGCGGCATACCTCGGCGTTCCCGTCTATCCGGGAGCCAGGTACGCCGTCGACATAAGCAAAGGACTGCAGGCCCAGGGCCAGGCCGTTTTCGTGTGGGCCAGCAACGATTCCGTCGAGGCGATAGTCTCATTCTTCGAGAAGGCGACGGGAGCCAAGCGAAGCCCGATTTCGGAGGGAGGCTTCCTCGTCACGAAAATGTTCGACAAGGGGGGAGGAGTCGCGGTGACGGTACTGCCGGTGAAGGAAGTGCCGGTCGAGGATCCCATCATCGCGGCGGCCAAGACGATATTCACGATGGACAGGTTCTGATCGCTCACGGACGCCGAGGATCTCCGCGATCCCGACCTGTGTCTTCCCCTGTCCTTGCAGAATCCGGGCTTCGAGCATACGATGCTCCTTGTCCATGGGACTTGCCTCCGGTGGCGGTGTGTTTCTCTACCGCCATGCTACCAGAGGTGGGCCCCTTATTTTGGACAGGAACCGGCAATTTCTCGTCAGGCCGATTCCGGCAATTTACCATCGGCGACGACACGGGCGCGGCGAGATACTGGTGTACGACATAACCGGATCAAGGGGTTTTGAAGATTGAGGCGGGGTTTCTCGTGGCTCTCGACGAGATGCTTGAATCGTGAAAGATACTCCTCGATTTCCGCCTCCAATGCGGCTTGCAGCATCTTCCTGGGTCCCTCACGCACGATGATTTCCAGCGCATCCATAATTTCGGGCATTGCCTCGATTCGAGTCTCGGTGGCAGTCTTTCTCACGGACGTTCTGCTTCCCGGCGGTCGTGTCCACGGCCTTGACCCGGTGCGCCGGCCTTCTCAGGCTTGTCCCCGAATCGGCATAGAAAGCGCCCTCGGAACCAAGGGTAATGACGATGCGCGCCTCGGGCCGGCGAGCGAGGAGGACCTTGGCCGCGCGCTCGGGCTCAGGCTCTCCGGAGAGGCCGGCGGCCTCGATCTCGTTCATGATGAAGATATCGACGAGCTCAAGGGGGTAGGAGGAGAATTCGGGGCCTAACGGAGAAGGATTCATCGCGATCTTGATCCCGCTGGCATGAGCCTTTTTCATGATGAGGGGAATAGAGGCGATCTCGTTTTGCAGGAGGATGAGGTCGCCGGGGCCGAAGGCCGAGAGGACTCGGCCGATGTAGGCCCCGTCGATGTCGCGGTTGGCGCCGCCGTGAATGATGATGCAGTTGCGCCCCTCGTCGTCGACCTGGATGATGGCATGGCCCGTGGCCTCTTCCGAGCGTTCCACGAGGGACGCGTCGACGCCGCCCTTTTCGAGGGTCTCGAGGAGAAAGGCGCCCTCAGGTCCGATCTTGCCGGCGTGGCTCACCTTGCCCCCCGCCTTGGCCAGGGCGATAGACTGGTTGAGCCCCTTGCCGCCCGCGTTGACGGTGAGGGAGGAGGCCGCCTTGGTCTCTCCCGGGGCGACGAAGGCATCGAGGCGGTAGACATAGTCGATATTGAGGGAACCGAAGTTGAGAATTCGCATGGTTTTCTAGCCTCCCTATTCCGGAAAATCCCTGGTCTATCCACGAAAAGCCCGCTCAAGGAAGGGAGGCCCCTCCTCAAGCGGGTTGACGCAAGAAAAATTCTATAACTATTTCACGAGCTCGAGGGCGACTGGTATGGATTTCCCCACTGTCTCGCCTTTGAGATACTTCACTGCGGTCTCGACAGCGGTGGAACCGATGAGAGCGGGCTTCTGGGCGACCGTGGCCTTCATGGTTCCGGCCTTGACCGCGGCGACAGCGTCGTCCACGGCGTCGAATCCGATGACCACTACGTTCTTGAGCCCCGCGGCCTCGAGAGCCTTCACAGCTCCCAGGGCCATCTCGTCGTTGTGGGCGAAGACGCCCTTGATGCCCTTGTTGCCCTGGATGATGTTCTGCATGACCGTGAAACCCTTGTCGCGGTTGAAGTCGGCGGGCTGGCGAGCAACCACGTTGAGCTTGCCCGCGACAGCGTCGTTGAAGCCCTTGCCGCGATCGACCGTGGCCGAGGCTCCCGGGACACCTTCGAGCTCGACTACCTTGGCGCCCTCACCCACGAGGGAGATAAGCTCCTTGCCCGCGAGCGCACCGCCGGCGACGTTGTCGGAGGCGATGTGCGAGAGCACGTCTGCGCCGTTCACGCTGCGGTCGACGGATATGACGGGAATCTTGGCCTTCGCAGCTTTTTCGACCATGGTTTTGGCAGCGTCGGAATTGCAGGGATTGATGAGAATGACGCCGACCTTTTTCTGTATGAGGTCGTCGACCTGACCGGCCTGTTTGGCCGGATCATCCTGGGCGTCGGTCACCACGAGCTCGTAACCGAGTTCCTTCGCTTTAGCTTCGGCACCCTCCTTGAGGGTGACGAAGAAGGGGTTGTTGAGAGTGGAGATCGCGAGTCCGATCTTCTTGGACGAGGCGGCGGAGCCGCCCGGGCAGCCCGCGAGGAGAGCCGCTCCGAGCGTTACGGCGATGACGATGACGATGGACTTCTTCACAGATTCCTCCTATGACAAAAACTGTATGAGTCACTTCATGCGGTCCGCGAGGACCGCGAGAAGAATGACCGAACCTTTAACGATCTGCTGGTAGAAGGACGAGACCTCGAGCAGGTTGAGGCCGTTGTTGAGTACGCCGATGATGAGGGCGCCCACGAGGGTGCCGATCATGAAGCCCCGACCGCCGGAAAGGCTAGTGCCGCCGAGAACGACGGCGGCTATCGCATCGAGCTCGTAACCCTGTCCCGCGAGAGGCTGGGCCGAATCGAGGCGAGAGGCGAGTACTACGCCCGCGAGGGCCGCAAAGAAGCCCGAAATCGCGTAGACGCTAGCCTGAGTCGTCCTGACCGCGAGTCCCGAGAGCCGCGCCGCCTCGGCGTTGCCTCCCACCGCGTAGACGCTCTTGCCGTAGACGGTGCGAGAGAGGACGAAGACCGCGGCCCCGAGGGATGCGAGCAGCAGAATCCCCGACCAGGGAATGCCCACGATATCGCCGCGACCCAGGGAGGCGAAGAGACCGACATCGCCCAGGCCCGTTATGGGCCTTCCTTGGGTGAACACGAAGGTCGCTCCGCGGAAGATCGTCATGAAGGCCATTGTCACGATGAAGGGCTGAAGCTTGAAGCGAGCCACCGCGGCGCCGTTCGCGAGCCCGAAGAAGGTTCCGAGCGCGAGGGCAGCGAGGATGGCGAGGAAGCCGGGCGTGCCTCTCTTGAGCAGCGCGGCGAGAAGAACGCCCGAAAATGCGAGAATCGAGCCCACGGAAAGGTCGATACCACCCGTGAGAATGACGAAGGTCATGCCCACGGCGACGAGGCCGTTGAGCGACACTTGGTTGAGGACGTTCATGAGATTCGAGAGCGTAAGGAAGTCCGGGGACAGGACCGCAAGAAGGGCTCCGAGGATGACGAGGCCCGCGAGCGAGCCGAATCGCGAGGCGAATCGCGAGGCGAATCGCGAGGCGAAGGCCCCAAAGTGTGCTTTCATGACGATGATACTCCCGTGGCGAGCGACATGATTTTCTCTTGGGTGATGTCGGACTCAAGAAGTCCGGCGGCCTTTCCGCTTCTCATGACGAGGACCCGGTCGCTCATGCCGATTATTTCCGGGAGCTCGCTCGAAACCATGAGGACAGCCACTCCCCGCGCCGCGAGGCGATCGATGATCTCGTATATCTCGCGTTTGGCGCCGACGTCGACGCCCCGGGTCGGTTCGTCGAGGACGAGAATGCGGGGTTCGCGGCCGAGCCACTTCGCGAGGACGACCTTTTGCTGATTACCCCCCGAGAGACTCGACGCCGGCGCGGAGATCGCGGGGGTTTTCACGTGGAGCGTCTCCACGAGCCGCTCCGCGTAGGAGGTGAGTCGACCCGGGACGACGATGCCCGCGGAGCCGAGGGCGGGGAAGTTCGCCGCCCCGATATTGAAATCTACACCAAAGCCGAGGAAGAGACCCTCGAGCTTTCGATCCTCGGTGACGAGCGCAAGGCCTTTCCGCATCGCTTCGCGCGGCGAATCGATCTTTGTAGGGCTCCCGTCTATGAGAATCTGCCCCTCATCAGCGGGCTCGGCGCCGAAGAGGGCTCTCACGAGCTCGGTTCTTCCCGCCCCCATGAGGCCCGCGACGCCGAGAACCTCGCCTCCGCGAAGGGAAAAGGAGACTTCCCTGAAAGCCTTCGCGCGCCCGAGACCCCTCGTCTCGAGAACGACGGTTCCGGGCTTGTTCGTTTTGGGCGGAAAACGGTCGCCGATCTCGCGGCCGACCATCATCGCGACGACGCGACCGAAACTGAGCTCGGCTACCGGGGCCGTCGCGATATACTCGCCGTCTCGGATCACCGAAAGATTGTCGCAGACCGCGAAAAGCTCCTCGAGCCGGTGCGAGATATAGACGAAAGAAACCCCTGCAACCTTGAGGCTTCGCATGACTTCGAAGAGCCGCTCGATCTCGCGATCGGAAAGGGCGCTCGTCGGTTCGTCCATCACGATGAGCCTTGCCTTCTTGATAAGGGCCTTCGCTATCTCGACGAGTTGCAGTTGGCCTATTCCGAGGCTCCCCGCCTTGACACGCGGATCGACCTCGAGGCCGAGTCGCGCGAGCGTCTCCGCTGCGATTCGCCGCATTTCGACTTCGTCCACGAGGCCGAAACGTGTACGCGGCATAGAGCCGAGGAAGATGTTGTCCGCTACACTCATATCAGGGAGGATGCTGAGTTCCTGGTGGATGATGGCGATGCCGCAGCGCTCGGCGTCCCGAACCTTCATTATTTCTACGGGGCGTCCGTCGACGAGAATCTCCCCTGAGTCACGAGGGATGACGCCTCCCAAGATCTTCATGAGGGTGGATTTTCCGGCGCCGTTCTCGCCCACGAGGGCATGGATCTCGGCTTCGTCCACCTCGAGACGCATGTCTTTGAGCACCACCACGGGTCCGAAGGACTTTTGGATGCCGCGCATCTCGAGCTTCACGGTCCCTCCTT
Source organism: Spirochaetota bacterium (assembly GCA_026398615.1). Taxonomy (GTDB): domain Bacteria; phylum Spirochaetota; class Spirochaetia; order Treponematales; family UBA12059; genus JAPLSN01. Next base: position 149,296 of record JAPLSN010000014.1, read on the forward strand.
TCAGAATGCGACGCCGGCGCGGAGTATGATGTTCGCGTAGGGTGTCGCCTCTCCTGTCCGAATGACGGCGCGGCAGGTGGCCGTCGCCGCTTTCAGCTCCTCATGCGAGACGTAGACGGCCCCGAGCGAGGGGAATCGCGCTCGTACCGCCTCGTCGAGCTTCGGGTTTTTCTCCCTAATCTCGTCCGCGAGCAGGATCCCCTCAATCACCATATCGTCCTCTATCGCGTCGAGGGCCTCGAGGAAGGAGGGATGGCCCTTCGTGAGCGCGAGGTCGATTCGCTTGACGCCCTCCGGAATGGGGAGGCCGCAATCGGCGACGCAGATGGTGTCGGTGTGTCCGAGCCTGGCCAGGACCGCAGCTATCTCCGAATTCAGTATACCGTTTTTCTTCACACCTTTGCTCTTTTCACTTTCCCCGCGGTCGTCTCACGTTCGATAAAACTGACAGGCACTGTCATTTTTTCCGGAAACGGAATTTTGCACCGGGAAGCGCCGAAACAGGTCGCCGTCATATCAATTCCCCGCTTTTTTGACCCGCCTATCAGTTTTCTGCACCAAGCAACGCCGGATGACTTGATTTTCAACTTTGTTTTTGCGTTTGTCACTCAAAATTCCTGATCATGCCGGGTTTTCGACAGCTCATCCGGGTATACCTACCCTTCTGCTCGATACCAGTATCCCCCTGAATCAAGAAAACTTCAAGGTCTTTAGGATTCCAGGAATCACCTGCCTGCACCCGAGGATTCAGTCCATTGCGACTAAATCGCATAATTATCTTTCCCTCCCATCTATCCCATTTACCATATTCCTGTATCTTCCCGCTATTGTGCACCATGCAATACAGGAGCCATTGATTGTTGACCTTGTTCCTGCCCCGCAGCGTGAACCGGTTGAGCTTCTTGGTCCCGGCAATATGCCCAAAGACCGGCTCCACGGTTCCCATGCGCCCTGAATGGACGCTCCGACCCTGAGGCGTGTCAAAGCGCTCACGCATCAACGCCGAATAATTGCACGCGATACCCTTTCTCACCGCTTCCAGGATCACGACCCGCCTTGCTTTCGTGCCCTCGTTCCTCATACAGCGGGACCGAAGCTGGCAACCCGAACAGGATTCGACATGTCCCATATACGCCTTCCCGGTGTGCTTGCCATCCGAGCTCCGGCAACTGCCGCACCTGAGCCACATCGCCTGGCCGGCAGGACAGATCATCGTCCCTGATTCATCCAGATGAAAATCATCGGGAGTGAAATAGCGTTTTTCGCGATTCACTTCCCAGGCTGATACCTTTTCCTGTACTTCCCGACATTTTCGAATCGCACATCCCGTTTCCTGAGTTGCTTGTCCGCGATATGGGCATCGATGCCCTGCCCGAAGATCACTTTCATGTTCCGTTCGCCATGGTACCCTGAGGAGATTTTACGCAGTGGGACGCGTGGATTCGATTTCCTTTTTTGCCTTTTCAATATTATCGCCATGCGCAAACGCCCGAGCCATCGCAAATCTCGCTGCTGCCCCGATAGCGCCGGCACCGCGAACGGTCATATCCCCGATCGCATTGCAAGTCTCCCTGTAATTTTTCGACGTTGATATCCTGAATTCAAACGGCAATAGGATTTGATTGATCATGTGGACGTGTTCGTCCATCCAAACAGTCCTGTAATGTCGGCCGTTTGCTTTCATGATATCCTGCCAACCGCATTTGCCGGCAAATGTTTTACCTTTCCGGAGTTATCTTTCATCCTTGCCAGGGTCATCGGAAAAGTAACAGGTTATTCATCATCTTTCCAGCAGTCACAATCCGTCGACATTGCGATGGACTGATATGGAATGCCAAGTTCATTGGCAAGTATTACTTCAGGGCAGGTGGACATGTTGATGATATCCGCTCCCCATTGCCTGAACATGTGGCTTTCTGCCTTTGAGGAAAATCCTGGTCCTTCTATGGTGATCACGGTCATATCTTTGTTGTACGCAAAATTATTTTCGTCACATGGTTGACAGAGAGGATCCCTGAGACCTTTGTCAAACGGCCGGCTCATTGTAGTATGGACAGCTTTATCCGTAAAAAAGTTCAACTCTCTCAATCGCGCAAAATCCATGAATTGATCGGGAATACGGGATTCCCCGTTTTTGTTTCCGCTCTCAAGGAACCGACTGCGTAGCTGCAAGTACATGAGTGCATCCTTCATCTTCCAGCTCCTGGATATTTGTCCTGAAATTGATGTTTGTCGGCATTGTTTCGTGTTTTTTCCCATGTCTTGATGGAACCCGTGAAAGTGCAATTCGGCGACTTGCGACAAAGCCAAGCAACGTGCCATAATGAGGCCGTGAGTGGTATACGAAAAGACCCTACAGGCCGCTATCCGCGGTTGTCTGTCGAGCTCGGCGCCATCGAGGCGAACGTCCGTGCGATATCCGGGATCTGCGCCGCGCGCGGCATACGCCTGACATGCGTGGTCAAGGGCGCAGGCGGGCTTCCGCGCGTCGCGGCGGCGATGGCGCGCGGCGGCTGTTCCGCGCTCGCGAGCTCGAGGCTCGCCCATCTGCGGACTCTTCGGGAGGCTGGTGTCGGGCTCCCGCTTGGCCTCCTCCGTATACCCGGCCCGAGCGAGATTGACGAGGCGGCTGCGGTCGCGGACTGGAGCCTCCAGTCCGACGCGACGGCGCTGGGACTCGTCGCGGCCGCGGCACGGCGGGAGGGGCGTGCTCACGGCGTCGTCCTGATGCTCGACCTCGGCGATCTGCGCGAGGGCTGGTTCGACGACGGCGAGCTCGTCGCCGAGGCCGTCCGCGTCGAGCGCTCCCTGACGTCCCTGTCGCTTCGCGGCATAGGCACGAACCTCGGCTGTTACGGCTCAGTCATGCCGACGGCAGATAACCTCGGCCGTCTCGTCGCGGTTGCGCGCCGCATCGAGGACGCGATCGGCCGGACGCTCGATGTCGTCTCGGGAGGCGCAACGTCGAGCCTGCCCCTGCTCCTGGGCGGCGGCATGCCGGAGGGTATAAACGAACTGCGGATAGGCGAGGGCGCGCTCTGTGCACGCGACATGCCGCTTTTCTACCGCGTCGACGTGCCCGGCGTTCGAAGCAACGCGTTCACGCTCCACGCGGAAATCATCGAGGTTCGGAAGAAACCGAGCCACCCGGTAGGCGAGCGCTTCATCGACGCGTTCGGCAAGAGGCTGGTATACGAGGACCGGGGTACACGGACGCGGCTCCTTCTCGCTCTCGGCAAGCGCGACGTGGGGAGCCACGAGTACCTCCTGCCCCGCGACCCGCGCGTCCATGTCGTCGGGAGCTCGAGCGATCACCTGATATGCGAGGCCGACGAGCCGTGCGACGAGCTCCGCTATGGATCGGTGCTCGAATTCGACCTTCTGTACGGCGCCATGCTCTTCTCGAGCGACGACTCGTACGTCGAACTTGACTACGAATAGCCCGCGCCGCGTCAGGCGGTCTTGAACAGTAGCCTGCCTGCCGGTTTTGGCGAGATCGTACCGTGATCTACCGCGACCATGCCGTCGACGATCACCCAGGCTATTCCCTCGGGAGGCGCCAGCTGGTCCGCGAAGGTCGCCCTGTCGCGCAGGGAGGCCGGATCGAATACGACGATGTCGGCGGGCGCGCCTTCGACGAGGCGTCCTCCGTCGAGCCACGCCATCCGTGCCGGGAGGCTCGTTGCGTGACGGATCGCCTCCGGCCATGACAGCCCGGCCTCGCGCAGGATGCGGAGAGCCCGCGGGAACGTGCCCGCCGCGCGCGGGTGGCCCTCGCCGCCATGGAGAATCCCGTCTGACGCTATCGCGCAGGACGGGTGGGCCAGGCACTGCCTGATCTCCGAATCGTTCATGACGTGGGCGATGATCAGCGCCATGGGATCGTTGGCGCGCAGGTCGGTGTACGACTCCGGCGTCATTCTCGTACCCTTGTACTTGCCGGTCGCGACCTCGAGGTCGACAAGACCCTTGTTCCAGCGTTGCTCGAAACCGGGATCGAACACCGCGGAGCCGATGAAGGTGCAGAACGCGTCGTACGGGTAGCAGTCGAACGTCATGTCGACGCCGTCGGCTTTTGCCCCTTCGATCATTCGGACGGCCTCCATGCAGTAGCCGAAGGCCGTCATGCTTCCGATATGGGAGACCTGGAGCCGCAGTTTGAAGCGCCTCGCGATGTCGATCACCTCGCGGATGCCGTCGAGGCACCTGGGGCCGTCGTAGCGGATATGGACAGAGACCCATCGCTCCGGAAGGCCGGTAAGCAGGGACGCCAGCGCGTCTATCTCCTGGGGGCTCGTGTTGGGCGCGTACTCGAGGCCGAAGGAAAGCCCGAAACTCCCGCGCGCCAGTTCCGCGCGGAGGAGATCCCTCATGCGCCCGGTCTCGGCGGCTGTCGCGGGCCTATAGATATCATCGATGCCGACGGTCCGGCGGAGCACCGTGTGGCCGGTCTGGTACGCGAGCTTGAGCCAAGGCGTCCGTCGTCTGGGTGCGTACTCGTCGATCAACGGCCCCGTGCCGCAGTTGCCTGCGATCGCCGTCGTCACGCCTTGCAGGAGTAGCGAGTTCTGGATAGGGTCGGGCTCGTCGAGCTCCTCGTCGTGCATGTGCGTATCGATGAAGCCCGGAGAGACGCAGAGCCCTCTTGCGTCGATGACGCGGGCGGCGTCCGGCGCATCCGCGCCGACATAGGCGACGCGTCCGGTCGCGATGCCGACGTTCATGACCAGCTCCGTTCCCGCGACCGGATCGATCAGCGCGCCGCCTTCAATCAATGTGTCGAGTCTCATCGTTCGTCCTCCAGACAGGGTCAGCAGTTGCAGTTCTGTGTATCGATACCACCATACCATGGACGCGAGGTTCTATCGATAGTTCCGCGATGGGGCGTTGGCGCCCGACGCCGTGTGCCGAAACCCGGGGAAATTTGACGATTGGCCGTTTCGCATGCGATACTTGGCGCAAACAGCCTGGATTACCGGGAGAAGACTTATGAGCGATTCCCTTATGCGGATTGAGAAGCTCCTGGATACCGACGAGATCGTGGATCTGGCGTCGGCTCTCATCGCCATAGAAAGCCATCGCGACGCGCCGGGCCGGGAGATCGCCTGTGCCCAAAAGGTCGCGCAGGTTTTCTCCGGCTGGGGCATGGATGCGGAACTGGTACCGGTGCTCGACGGACGTCCCAACGTCTACTGCGTCCTGAAAGGCTCTGGCGGCGGATCCTCGCTCATGCTCAATGGGCATCTGGACACGGTGCCGGCGTACGAGATGGATTTCCCCCCCTTCGAGCCCCGCGAACGCGACGGCTATCTTTACGGCAGGGGCACGGTGGACATGAAGGGCCCCATCGCATGCATGATGGTGGCTCTGCGACTCATCAGGGACGCAGGCATTAGTCTCAAGGGGGACCTGATATTCACCGGCGTGATAAACGAGGAAGACCGCTCCGAGGGCACCGAGTTCCTCGTCCGCAACGGTCCGCGCGCCGATCGGTGCGTCGTCGGAGAACCGACGAGCCTGGCCATCATGGCGGGGCATCGGGGGCTGGAATGGCTGGAGTTCGAGTTCTCAGGCATTGCGGCACACGGCGGAACGCCGGAGAAGGGGATCAACGCCATATCCATGGCCGCCCGGTTCATACGCAGGGTGGAGGAACGCCTTCTCCCCGAACTGGCTCGTCGAATCCATCCGGTCATCGGCCCGGCCGTCATGAACTTCGGCGTCATCAAGGGAGGCACGCAGCCGAGCTCCGTAGCTGACCGCTGCATAGTCCAGGTTGACCGCCGCTGGATACCCTCGGAGCGTCTGGAACGGGTGCTGGGCGAGTATGAGGACATCATCGCGGAACTGGCATCCGGGGATCCCGGCTTTCGGTGCACCATGAAACGCATGGAAAGCAATATGGCCACCATGGATCACTACCCCATGGAAATCGCCCTCGATGATCCGCTCGTATGCAATCTACGGGACGCCCTGCTCGAGCTGGGCATGCAGCCCTCGACCGGCGCCTTCGGCGGCTGGACCGACGCTTCGCTCATATCGAACTTCGCCGGCATCCCCACCCTCGTCTTCGGACCCGGCGAGCTCTCCGTGGCACACTCCCGGGCAGAACGCGTCGCGATCGGGGAACTCCGAACGGCAACCCTCGCCTACGTCCTCCTTGCCCTGAAAATCTGCAATCTCGACCCGAGTCTCCTGCCTCGCAAGCCCTGAGCCGAATTCGGGAAAAACTTGACGCCCGGAAGTTTCGCATGCAATAATCGACACGATACGGCGTTGCCGTAACGAAACTGAGCGGGATCGCGATGCGGGCAGGCGGCTGATTTCAGCCGAGGTGAAGATTTCCCGATGGCCGGAAGATCCCACAGACTGCCCGGATGATGGTTTTGCAGCCAGTTTACCTGTCAGTAAATTTGCCATAAGGAGAGAGCAGGATGAAGATGAAAAAGTTTCCGCACGTCTACGTCATTTTATTCGTCGTGATCATTGTCGCTGCGGTGATGACCTACGTGCTTCCGTCCAACCAGTACGACCTCCAGGTCAAGGATGGCAAGACGACGAAGCTGATCAACCCCGACTCGTACCACGCGGTTCCTGCCAATCCTGTCGATCCCTGGAAGATGGTACTCGCGGTTCCCAAGGGAATGGCAGAAGTAGCGAGCATCATCTTCTTCATCTTCATCGTCGGTGGGGCCTTCAATATCATCCAGGCCACCGGTGCGGTGGAATCCGGGATAAGGAGCACTGTCAACGCCCTTAAGGGCAAGGAGAGCATTCTCCTCTTTGTCATTGTGCTCCTCTTCAGCGTCGGAGGCACCACCTTCGGCATGGCCGAGGAGGCACTGGTCTTCATCCCGATGCTGGTGCCCCTTGCGATAGCCATGGGCTACGACTCCCTCGTCGGCCTGGCCCTCGCTCTCGTCGGTCCCTGCGCCGGTTTCACGGGCGCCTTCCTCAATCCCTTCACAGAGGGCGTCGCTCAGGGTTTCGTGGGCCTGCCCATCTTCTCGGGCATGGAATACCGCATCGTCATCTTCGCTATCACGACGCTGCTCGCCTTCCTCTTCATCAACTGGTACGCCATTCGCGTGAAGAAGAACCCGAAGATCAGCATCATGTACGAAGAGGACCAGAAACGCGAGAAAGTCGACCTTGGGGCCGGCACTCCCTTCTCGCTCCGGCAGAAGCTCGTCCTCGTCATCATGCTCCTGACCTTCGCCCTCCTCATCTACGGGGTGAACGCATTCGGATGGTACATCGATGAGATCGCCGCCCTCTTCATAGCGATGGGAATCGTATGCGGCTTCGTCGGCGGCCTCGGACCCAGCAAGGTGGCCGAAGCCTTCGTCGAGGGCTCGACCGCCCTGACGGTGGGCGCCCTTGTCGTGGGCGTCGCGCGCGCGATCCTCGTGGTGCTGAGCCAAGGCGCCGTCCTCCATACGATCGTCCACGCCATGGCTGCGGTCGTCTCCGGCCTGCCTCCCGCCTTCTCGGCCATCGGCATGTACATCGTGCAGCTCATCATCTCTGTCATCATCCCCTCCGGTTCCGGAATGGCGGCGGTAACCATGCCTGTCATGGGACCGCTGGCCACACTGGTCGGCATGACCCAGCAAACAGCCGTCCTCATCTACCAGTTCGCGGACGGCTTTACGAACATCATCATTCCCACCTCGGGCTATCTCCTGGCGGGCGTCGCCCTCGCGAAGGTTCCCTACGAGAAGTGGGTCAAGTGGTACGCTCCGCTTTTCGGCATTTTCCTGGCCTTCGGCGCGGTTTTCATCATCATCGCCCAGGTAATAAATTTCGGGCCGTTCTGATACAGGCGAGCCCTCTCGCCGGCGATTTCCGGGGACGTGCAGCGGTCAAACCGCGGTGCGTCCCCGGTTTCAATTTTCTCGGAAATACAAGTGGAGACCCCATGAAACTGACACCCCTCCAGCGCAGAATCCTTGCGGCTATCGACGAAGCCGCCGGGCGCGTCATCTCTGTCTCGCGCGCCATACACGAACACCCCGAGCTGGGCAAGGAGGAACGTTTCGCCTCGGGACTGTTGGCAGACACGCTTGAATCCTCAGGCTTCCGCGTCGCTCGCGGTTTTTCGGGGATGCCCACGGCCTTCCTGGCCCGCAAGGGATCGGAATCCGGACCGCGCGTCGCCTTCCTGGCCGAATACGACGCGTTGCCCGACATAGGGCACGGCTGCGGGCACAACATCATCTGCAGCGCGTCCCTGGCAGCGGGTATCGGCCTGGGCGAAGTCGTCGCGGATACGGGCGGCGAGGTATGGGTCGTGGGTACACCCGCCGAGGAGACGGATGGAGCCAAGGTGGCGATGACAGCGGGTGGAGCCTTCGAGTCGCTGGACGCCGCCCTGATGATCCACCCCTACGACAGCAATTACTTCGTGACCGAGTCCCTCGCGATGGACGCCATCGAGATAGAATTCTTCGGGACGCCCTCTCACGCTGCGGCATCGCCCTGGGAGGGAAGGAACGCGCTGGATGCCCTGATACTGACCTTCAACAACATCAACGCCCTGCGCCAGCAGATGCGTCCCGATGCCCGCGTCCACGGGATCATCACACGCGGCGGAGCGGCGCCCAACGTCATACCCGAACATACCGCGGCCCGTTTTTACGTTCGCGCACGCCGTCGCGACTACCTGGATGCACTCGTCGGGAGCTTCGAGGCATGCGTTCGCGCCGCCGCCCTCGCGACGGGCACGCGCGTCGAGATTCGCAACTACGAAGCCAGCTTCGACGACATGGTCAACAACCTGACCATGGCCGGGAGGATGAGGGACTACTTCGTTCAAACCCTCGGCGCGAAGGAGTTCGGACGGGCTCCCGACAGCTTCGGTTCCATCGACATGGGTAATGTGTCCCATGTAGTCCCGGCCGTGCATGTCCTGGTGGACATCTCCAACGGCGCAAAACTCGTGCTCCACACGCCCGAGTTCCGCGTCGCCGCCGCCACACCCTACGCGGAAGAAAGCCTCATTCGCGCAGGCAAAGCCCTTGCCCTGACGGGCTGCGACATCCTCAGCGACCCCGGCTTTCTGGAAGCTGTCCGGCTCGAATTCACGGGTCATTCTGAGTCCTGTCTACCTTGAGGTGGGCCCCTTATTTTGGACAGGAACCGTCAATTTACCATCGGCGACGATAAGCAGTCGAGCCACTTCCTCCCTGTTCGGTACGGACGGCAAGCGCCTCCGGCTGCGCTGGTGGGGGATGCGTCCCGGGTCCCGGTCGCAGGTGCGCACATTCCGGAAGTAAAACCTGAGGGCGCAGACAGCCTGGTTGAAGGACGACGAAGAAACCTAAGGAACAGGAGGCGGCCATCGTTCACCAGCGAAGGCTTGCCGATTCCTTCGCCCGCTTCGTGCCCCGCGAGTTCCTCGAGCTCCTAGGGAAGGGCGACCTCACGGAGATCGGGCTCGGCGACCACACGAGCGGCGCGATGACCATCATGTTCTCGGACATCAGGGGCTTCACCTCGCTGTCGGAGACGCTCGCGCCCGAGGAGACCTTCGATTTCATCAACATGTATTTCGGGAAGATCAGCCCAATTGTTCGCGAATATTCCGGGCTGGTCGACAAGTACCTCGGCGACGCCATCATGGCCATCTTCCCCCGTTCCCCCGAGGACGCGCTCCGGGCGGCGCTCGCCATGCGGGAGAGGCTCGCCGGGCTGAACGGCTCGAGGACAGAGGCGG
>JAPLSN010000015.1 GCA_026398615.1 Spirochaetota bacterium
CCATAGAGAGCCCTTCTGTCAATACAGATTCGAAGGATAAATAAGGTGGATAATGCTCCCTCCTGTTTCTATGCAGCTGCACGTTCTTCGATCCCTCTGTCTTGGAACTTACTCGCATAGACTTCGTTTGGAGTCTGGTAGTCTTGCGATTCGTGAAAGCGTTCGCCGTTGTAGAAATCCATGTACCTTTTCAACCCGGCCTTTAGCTCGATCGCAGTCCGGTAGTCGTTGAGGTAAATGTCCTCGTACTTCAAGGTCCGCCAGAATCGCTCGATGTAAATGTTGTCCAAAGCCCGATTCACGCCATCCATGCTGATCTGTATACCATTCGATTCCAGGACGGCGATGAAGGCATCGGACGTGAACTGGCAGCCCTGATCCGTGTTGAAGATCGCCGGAATGCCGTAGAGCGCAATTGCCTCCTCGAACGCTGCAATGCAGAACTCGGCGTCAAGGGTGTTCGATACCCGCCATGCGAGTATCTTCCTCGAATAGATGTCGATGATGGCTGCGAGGTAGACATCGCCGCCAGCGAGCTTGATGTACGTGATGTCCGTAGCCCAGACCTGGTTCGGCAGCCATATGGCCTTGCCCCATAGCAGGTACGGATGTTTCTTGTGCTGCTTGGCCGGCATGCTCGTCCGTTTTCCTGGATAAATTGCCCTTAATCCAGCTCGCTTCATGATTCGTCGTATCTGTTTTCGGGTGACACCAAGATCCACGAGCTCGCGTGCTACTTTGCGATAACCGTAAAAAGGTCGCCGCCCGAGAACGTCCAGGATCGCCTTCAAGATGGCGAGATCACGCTCATCATCGGTCTGCCCTGGCTTGTAGTAGTACGCCGACCGGCTGATGCCCAAGATCACACATTGCTTTGCGATGGAGAGCGTTGGGTGGCTCGGTTCTACAACTTCGGCTCGCTCCCGTACAGTTGCCGATGCTTTTTTTTTAGAAAATCGTTCTCGACCTGGAGCTGGCCGATCTGTCTGAAGAGCGCATCCATTTTGCGTTCGGCCTCTTCAGCTGCTGCGTTCCCCTTCCCTGCTTTTTCAAAGAGCTGCGCAGCCATTTCGATCAGCTGCCGTTTCCACTGCGCGATGAGATTCGGGTGAACCTCATACTGCGTGGCTATCTCCTGGAGCGTCTTATCGCCCTTCATAGCCTCGATGGCGACCTTCGCCTTGAATTCCTTGTCGTACCGTTTGCGCATGGTGAAACTCTATGCCTCCTTCTCGTCTTCTTCAAGAAGGGAGTCTCCACCTTATTCAGCTCTCCTGAGCTGTCCGATTTCTTGGGCTCATTATAGTCCGTGGCCTTTGGGGACAGTCCCCGCACCAGAAATGGGGCAATAGCCTCGGCGTACGCATCCCCAGTCATATCGCGAAAGATCTATTTCTGAAAAATGGATCGGCAGTGGAAATACTCGAGGAAGGTGACAAAATAATCATTCAACCCGCAAGAAAAAGCGTCTGAAAGATATTCTGGAAATGATCACGGAAGAAAACCTTCATTCGGAGGCTTTTGATATTCCCGCCGGGAAGGAATTATTGTGAGTGTCCATATTCCCGATCGGGGAGATATCGTCTGGCTGGACTACAACCCGCGACTTGGCCACGAACAAGCCGCGAAGCGACCAGCATTGGTAATGTCTCCGGAAGAATACAACAAGAGAGTCGGGCTTGCATTGTTTTTCCCGATTACATCACAAATAAAAGGTTATCCATTTGAAGTAGGAATCTCGTTGTCCAGGATCGATGGGGTCATATTGGCGGATCAAATCAAGAGCCTTGACTGGAAAGCCAGGGGAATTCAATACATCGAATCAGCGCCGGAAGAAATCCTGCTTGAGGTCCGAAGCAGGCTGGATACGATACTTGAATAATCAAACCAAGCGGGTTTTCGGGCAAGGCTTGTCCTCGTTGGATGCCGCGTGGGTTCGCGGCAATGGCGGCTTGGATAGATCATGCTCGAGTATTATAGTGATGATATGAATAACCGGGCGCAGGATTGGCTCAAGCAGGCGGAAGAAGAATTTGATGGGCCAGGGAAGCATGTACGTTGAAACGATGGGCGGTAGTCTGTTTTACGGCGCAACAAGTCGCGGAGAAGAGTCTAAAGGCTATCGCCCTCCACCGTGGAGTCTTGCAGGTAAAAAGCCATTCGACAAAAGAGATTGCTGCAGCGCTGGAAATAAGCGGCCATCTCGACGAGAAGGCGCGCATTCTTGATCAATACTATATCACTACGCGATACCCCGACGCATTTCCCTCAGGAGCTCCTTTCGAGTATTTTGTGGAACGGCAGGCTCTTGAATCCATACAGTTTGCCCAGGCTTTCGTAGATCGGGCTCGAGCGGAGCTGGAAGATGCCTGATGACGGCCACATTCTCGTCTGGGAAAATACCAATCCCGCGGCCTCACCTGGTGAAGACGCGTCCATATTGGTCTGGAATACGCGCGATCCGCTCGCGGGCAGGACGCGCGAGCAGTTCGAGGCCGAAGCAAGGCGTCTTCTTGCGGGGCGAGTCGAATCCGCATATGTTTTCGGTTCTTACGGGACAAGGGATTTCGGCCGCGATTCGGATTTGGACGTGATGCTCGTCACGAGAACCGACAAACGCTTTGTCGACCGAGCCCTCGATTTCGCCGATTTCATGGACCTTGTTCCCGACATGGATCTGATGGTCTACACCCCCGAGGAGTTCGCTCGACTGACACACGAACCCTCGCCGGGTTTCTGGACGAGTGCGATGGAGAGTTTCAAACGAATCATCTAGCCAGCTTCATCCACTGAATCCATACCCTATACCTCCAACGTGCGTGTCTTTTGTGGGGACAGTGGGGACAGAGCTCGATTATTGTGGGGACAGCGTGTCTTTTGTGGGGACAGAGCTTGATTATCGTTTTGTGGGGACAGAGCTTGATTATCGCCAGAGCTTGATTATCGCCAGAATACTGGCGCTCGCGGTTCGTGACATTTGGATGAACCGCTGCGAAAATCGCGCATCAAAAAGGCAGCTCTTCCAAAATACATCCGCATTTAAATGAGCCTCATCAGGCAGTTCTCCACGATCGTTTCCACCGGCGACCGCGGACTTCGAACGGATCGTCGAGGTGATCAAGGCCGACGGGCGCGCGACGCGCATCTGGCAGAGGGGTTCGCTGTTGGATCGTGCCCGGTTCAGTGAAATTTCGGATATCGACGTCGCGGTGGAAGGGATCGCCGGCGCGGCAGACTACTTCGATCTTCTCGGGCGCCTCATGGACCTCACGATGTTCCCGCTCGATTTCCTCGAGCTCGAGAAGGTCGGTAAGTCGAATGCCTGGCATATCCGTGAACAAGGGAGGCTGGTGCATGGGAGATCCTCGTAGCGCAGCGCTCTCCGGAATATGACCTTTCGCATCGAGTCGGTGCGCATCCCTGCGGTTTCCGAATCGAATTACGGGCCGCTCCTGGAACTGCAGATATTCCGGCATTTCCGCCGTTACTATTTCGAACTGGAATATGACTGGGATCGGATCGATTCCCTCGTGAAAAAACTCAAGACCGCCCATCCGGTAGCAGTGGCCGACTTGCGGGTTTTCCGGGAATTTCTCGGGAAGATCTAGTCCGGTTCAAGGGAATTCCTCGAACCCCTCCGATGCACTATACTTCTTTCCATGAACGATACCTTGCTGGCGCGGCTCCTGGGACGGGGCGGCGTGTATTATTCCGTGCCCGGCGACGGGGCAAAGAGCGTACTCCGGGCCGTGATGGATGTCGCGGAGCTGCCAGCTTCGGTGGATCGTGACGAACTGTACCGAGTCCTGGTCGAACGGGAAGAGCTCAACTCGACGGCGGTGGGGCGGGGTATCGCTTTTCCCCATCCGAGAAACCCGATCGTCCGCGACGAGCCTTGCGAAAGCGTTTCCGTTTTTTTTCCCACGAAACCGGTGGAATACGGGGCCCTGGACAGGACTCCCGTCAGGGTTTTGTTCCTGATCCTTTCGTCGTCCCCCAAGAATCACCTGGCAGCATTGTCCCGTCTGTCATATCTCTGCCGCACGGAGGAATTCGGAATTCTCCTGGCCCGGCTCCCCGCGCACCGGGAACTCCTGGACTACGTGGCTGCCAGGGAACGGGAATGGGAGAAAGCATGAAAAATAAAACGGATGACCGAATGGAGCGCTTGGCTCGACCATGCATGCGTGGCCGTCCGATGATTTTCCTTGCAGCAATGGCGGCTTGTTTCGCGGTTTCATCGCTTGCCGCGAATGAGAAATGCCTGAAGGGGGACAGAGCTGCGAATAGAGACCTTCACGCCGCTCGTCATCGAATGATGTAATACTGCATTGCGAAAGCCTATGGTTCGGAAACGCTTCCCTTTTCGTGCCAAAGCGGTTTACTCAAATGTTTTCAAGGGATTGGCGGTATCCACGGGCTTCTGCTGGCTTTTCCCGGTTGACGATGCCCTGAAACCATGTTTATATGGGGAAAGTCCATATTTTACATGCCATGATGAAATTCGGCCAATTAGCCGGATGAAAGACCCAGGGTGAACCATCACCAACATCCAAACAAAGGAGGAACGCAATGGTCATTCTTCTGGCCGACGCTTTCGCCACCGACTTGCCTGACAGGCTGAAAGCCTTCGGCGACCTGACATCGGACATGAACAGGCTTCCCGAAGCTGAGATCATCATCGTCAGGTCCAAGACCAAGGTGGACAAGGCGATGATCGACAAGGCGCCGAAGCTCAAATACATCATCCGTGGCGGCGTGGGCGTCGATACGATCGATGTCGCGTACGCTGCTTCGAAGAACGTGAAGGTGGACAATACTCCGGAAGCTTCGAGCCTCGCGGTGGCGGAACTGGCATTCGCGCTCATGATCGCCATGCCCTGCAACGTGGCCGAAGCCGACGCTTCCATGAAGCAGGGGAAGTGGCTCAAGAAGGAAATGGAGCGTGTCGAGCTCCACGGCAAGACGATCGGTTTCGTGGGTATCGGCCGCATCGCGCGCGAAGTGGCGATCCGGGCCAAGGTCTTCGGTATGAATGTGATCGCGTACGACAAGTACGTGGCAGCTTCCGACGTCGCCACGATGACGACGTTCGACGAAGTGCTCGCGAAGTCCGACTACATCAGCCTCCACACCCCGCTCACCGACGAAACCCGCGGGATGATCAACGCCGCGGCCATCTCGAAGATGAAGAAGGGCGCCCGCGTCATCAACACAGCGCGCGGCCAGCTGGTCGTGGATGCCGATGTCGCGGCGGCGCTCAGGGATGGGAGGCTGGGAGGCTATGCGGCCGACGTGTACGACAAGGAACCGCCGGAAGGTTCCGCGCTCCTGACCGCACCGAAGACCGTGCTCACGCCGCACATCGGCGCGTCCACCGCGGAAAACCTCCTGCGCCTGGGCGACTGCATCGTCGAACGGGTGAAGGCTTTTGCCAAATAAGGAGAGACTAAAGATGAATCGCGTAGTCAATTTCAATGCGGGCCCCGCGGCCCTTCCGCTCGATGTCCTCAAGCAGGCCGCCGAAGAGATGTTCGACTGGCGCGGGACGGGAATGTCCGTCATGGAAGTGTCCCACCGCGGCAAGGAATACGACGAGCTCCACCACGAGTCGATGACGCTCTTCCGCGAGATCGCGGGAATGGGCGCTGACTGGAAGATCCTCTTCTGCACGGGCGGCGCGAGCAGCCAGTTCGCGATGCTGCCGATGAACATGCTGTACGATGGCAAGGGCGCCGATTACCTGGTGACCGGCCACTGGGGCAAGGTGGCGGTCAAGGAAGCCAAGTACTTCGGCGCGATCAACGAGAGCACGGTCGAGGAGAACGGCGCCTTTCGCCGCATCCCGAAGCAGTCCGAGCTCAAGCTGGACCCGAAGGCCGCCTACGTCCACATGACGAGCAACAACACGATCTTCGGCAGCCAGTGGCATTACTGGCCCGAGGTCGGGAACGTCCCCCTGGTCTGCGACATGTCGTCCGACGTTTTCTCCCGGCCCTTCGCGGCGGACAAGTTCGCCATGGTCTACGCCGGAGCGCAGAAGAACCTGGGGCCTTCAGGCGTCACGGTCGTGGCGGCGAAGGAATCCTTCCTGGCCAAGGCCAAGGCCGACCTGCCGACGATGTTCGCGTACAAGACCTACGCCGACAACGATTCCCTTTTCAACACGCCGCCCTGCTTCTCCATCTACATCCTCAACCTGACCCTCCAGTGGATCAAGAAGGCCGGCGGGCTTGCCGCCATGGAAGCGATGAACAAGGAGAAGGGAAAGATCCTCTACGGCGCCATCGACTCGTCCGACGGCTATTATACCTGTCCCGTGGAAAAGGACGCCCGTTCGCTCATGAATGTCGTGTTCCGCCTCAAGGGCGTGGAGCTCGAGGAGAAGTTCGCCAAGGAAGCGAAGAATGCCGGAATCATCGGCGTGAAGGGCCACCGTGCCGTCGGCGGGATCCGCTTCTCCACCTACAACGCGTCGAGCGTTGCCGATGTCAGGAAGTCCGTGGACTTCATGGCTGACTTCAGGAAGAAAAACGGGTAGCTCGCGCCTCTTCCATTTTTCCCCCGGCCGCCGCGGAACCACCCGCGGCGGTTTTTTGTGGACGTTGTCGTGTCGGGGTGGGGTGGGGACAGAGCTGACAGGTAGTGCAGTGGTGCGACAGAGCTGATGAACGAGGGAGATTTGTGGGGACAGAGCTAGTAATGGAAAGCATTCAATCAAAAACTGAAATTTCCGGCGTTTACCCAACATGCGAAGAAAAAGGATTCTCCAGGAGGGCGCTCGCTATCATGTGGTCGCTCGAGCTAACCGAAGGGAATTGATCATGGATTCGGATGCCATGAAAGATCTTTTCCTGGATGTCGTGAAACGCGCCAAGCGCAAGTATGATTTCCGGATAGAGAATTTCTGCATCCTGGGAAACCATTTTCACTTTATCATCCAGCCCGGAGACCGCTGTTGTCTTTCTTCCGTCATGCAATGGATCCTGAGTGTATTTGCCATGACGTTCAATCGTCTGCATCACTACACGGGGCATGTATGGGGTGAACGCTTCCATTCCGTGATCCTGGGTTGTCTTCGTGATTTCTTGCGCGTATTTTACTACATCGATCAAAATCCAGTGCGAGCAGGGCTGGTCGACGATCCGAAGGATTGGAGATATGGAGATCTGCATCATCGGCGGAAAGGGCTCCATGATGTCGTCGAGGAAGTCGATTGGATAACTGGTTGATCTCCGATCACGCTTTCCATGTCGAGAATTGATGGAACTGCAGTCGAAAATGGTGCGGCATGTACGCATGAATGCTGCAGACCGACATGATTTGGTTTCAATCCGTCTTGGCCAACCTTTTCACGATGGCGCCGAGCCGGGCGAGGTCATTTTCCGTGCGCTCCGACCAGAGGGCTGCGTTGAGTCGGATGTAGTCGCGGTGCTTGTGCGAGGGGGAAAAGATGTAGCCGGGCGCGATGCTGATCCTGGCCTTGACGGCTTCGCGGTAGAGGGTCAGGGAATCGACGCCGGGCGGCAGGCGGAGCCAGATGACGTAGCCCCCGAGGGGCCGGGCGATCCTCGTTCCCGCCGGGAAGCAGCTTTCGATGGCACGGTACATCCGGGAGGTTTTTTCGGCGTAGGCCTTGCGGATCTTGCGCAGGTGCTGGTCGTAGCCTCCGCTTTCCAGGTAGCGCTCGATGACGAGCTGGGGTATGACCGAGGTGCCGGAGTTGAGCGCCATCTTGCGCTTGCGCAGTTCCGGCAGGAAGCGCCCCGGGGCCACCCAGCCGATGCGGTAGCCGGGGGAGATGTCCTTGGAAAAGGACGAACAGAGGAGGACGAGGCCGGATTCGTCCCAGGACTTGGCGACGCTCGGCCGGCGATCGCCGTAGTAGATCTCCCCGTAGATGTCGTTTTCCACGAGGGGGACGCCCTTGAGCGCGAGGAGCTCCACGAGGCGGCGCTTGGACTCGTCTGGCATGAGGCTACCCAAGGGATTGGAAAAATTGGTCATGGCGACGACCGCGCGCACCGGGTGGTTTTCCAGGGCGAATTCCAGGGCATCGAGGCTCATGCCCGTGCCGGGATTGGCGGGTATTTCGAGGGCGTTCAAGTGCAGGGATTCCAGGGCCAGCAGGATGCCGAAGTAGGTGGGCGATTCGATGGCCACGAGGTCGCCGGGGCGGCAGACGGTCTGGAGGCAGAGCGACATGGCTTCCGAGCAGCCGGCGGTGATGACGAGCTCGTCAGGGCCGAAACGGCAGCCGTAGCCGAAAGCTCGCCTGGCGACCTGGACGCGGAGTCCCTCGCAACCTTCGGGATAGTCCGAAGTGTCGATGTTGAAGGCGTTGTCCCGCGCCAGTTCGCCGACGATGCGGTTGAGGCGAGCCGTGGGGAGGAGCTCGGGATCCTGCGACACGGCGCCGAACTTGGCGAAGTCGGGTTCGTGGTTGTCGCGGAAGAGCTGCATGGACAGTTCATCGATGCTGACGATGGTCGGGTCGCCCCGGGCGGGGGAGGCTTCGGCCTCCAGGGCAGTACCTCGTGGACGGAATGTGACGTAGTAGCCGGATTGCGGGCGGGCTTCGATGACCCCTCGGGTTTCCAGGAGCCGGTAGGCCTGGAGGACGGTCATCAGGCTCAAGTCGTGCGTGGTGCTGGATTCACGGAGCGCGGGAATCCGGCTTCCTTCCGGAAAAGTGCCGGCCTGGATCTGGGCTTCGAGTTCCCGTGCGAAACGTTCGTAGAGTGGTTCTTTCTTTCCCATCGTGTTGCATCCTTGTTATTACTCGCGTAATACAGCATAAAACAGCACAGATTTCATTATTAAATACTATAACAGTTTGAAAAAAACTCAACTGTTATATGGATAATTGTTGTTTTCTGGTACTGTTATTTTTCTAAAAAACAAGCGATGTTCCTTGTTGAAAGCATGAGGCGAGAGTGACCGGAAACGGCATGCAGCCTCACGATCATACTACGGAATATCCGGGTAAGTGCCTGTCTGAAGGGCGGCGGAAAGCCCGGGAAAGAGGATGATATGACGACGAATGCCATGAGGACCATCATTACGCCGGAGAAGGGTGCGGGCACAGATTCCATCGACTCGGGACGCCTGTCCCCGGGACAGGTCGCGAACCTGTCCGCGGTCAAGGGACGGACCCTCGTTTGCACGTCGGGTTGGCTCTGGATCACGTTCGAAAACGACTGGCACGACTACGTACTCTGGTCTGGCCAGGAACTCGAGATCGATGTGAATGCCGGCGTCGTGCTCACCGGTCCCCAGGGTGGAAGCTACCGCCTGGACTGATACGTTCCCTCGTACCGCTGGAGAAAGTCCGCATCGCCCGTATGGCGACGCGGACTTTCGTTTTGGATGGACGGTGCTTGCCCGCTGGACTGCATCCGCATACACTGGGTGCGGGGGTGTTCCGTCAGACTTCCCCGCCCCGCCAGGAGAACGCCATGCCCATCAGGAAGAAGAGCGACGACACGCCGGAGCTGTCCAATGCCCAGATCAAGCGGCTCCTTGACCAGACCATGACTCGCTTCGAAAACTGGCGGATAGAGATGGAGCGTAACCCGAACCCGATGATGGTGCATTCCCTGCGCAACGTGGTGTCCATCGTGGATTCGCTCTCGACGATGGTCGGGAACAAGATGGAATATTCCTACAAGGAACTCGTGGAGCGGATGGCCAGACTGACCTCGGACACGGCCAGGCTGAACATGACGATCGTCCAAAGCCTCAAGGACGATGACCTTGCCGACGAGGCGGAACTGAAGAAGATCTCAGGCAGCCTTCTCGCGCTCGTAAATTCGGCCGTGGCCCTCGCGAAGATGGTCCAGGACGCCTTCGGATCCCCGTCGTTGGTCGGGCCGCATGGCCGTGCCGCGATCGCCAAGGATGCCGGCACGGAAGAATCGGGACGGAAGAGGTTGGATTAGCCTGCGGCGTTTCCGAAGAGTTTCGAGGAGACCAGGGCCGCGCGGGTGCGCCACGCTTCCATCTCGTCGCGTATCTTCAGGACGAAGGGATTGGTTTTCATTTCGCCCATGACCGCGGCCATTTCCGCCTCGTCCTCGAAGGTCGCTTTCCTGAAGCGGTTGTCGTAGTCCTTCCTGCGCGTGAGGAACACCTGCTCTTCGACGTATGCAGTCGTCTCGACGAAGCGTCCGAATTCCCCGGCCAGGAAATTCGGCGATCCGGCCGCCCGGGTTTCGCGCACCCGGTTATCCCGGGCTTCGCGGTACTGGGGGTCGAGATCCCGGAGGCAGGCGTACGCGTGCTCCGCGCGGTCGGCCGGGTAGTCGGCGACCATGGCGTCGTAGCACGCGTGGACCTCCTTCCACGACGAGACCTCGCCGTCGGTGATCCGCCGCTCCAGCTCGTCGACGCGGAAGCGCGGAGTGACGAATCCGCCCAGGTTTTCCCACTTCGTGATCCGCTCGTCGCGGAACAGGTCCGCGAGGCGTCCCGCTGCGGCATCGGGCGTATCCTCGAGATATGAGACGAGCGCGCGGACGGCATAGAAGCGGATCATCCTCCGGTAGGCCTTCCACGCCTTGCCCGCCTTGAGCACGACGACGGGTCTTCCCGAATTCTCGACGTTCTCGGCGAGTACTTCGACCCGGTCGACGTCGGCTTCGGCCGACGAGAGCAGATCGGCACCGATCTTCCTCAGGGCGTCGCGATCGGCCGGAATTGCCGTCCCGTTCGCGCGCGCCGCGGCGCGGCCGGCCCATTCCTCGAGGAGCGCGATGGCCCGGAACATCTCCTCGGCCGTGTCCGGCGCGAAGGGGGAAAACTCCATGGCCTGAACGCGGGTGAGCCGCATGTCGCGGGCGGCGAACTTGGATTCGTTCCGCATCAGGGCATACATGTTGTAGAGCCACCAGTAGGCGGGCAGGAGTTCCAGGCGGTCGTTCGAGCGGTCGTCGTTGACGAGGCAGAACGGCAGGGGCAGGTCGAGCTCGTGGGGATAATCGCCCTTGGCGAGCAAAGCGTAGGAGGCGAAACGTGACGAGTGCTTGAGCGAGGTGGACAATCCGGGCCAGAACCCGCGCCCAGCGTCGATCTCGCCGTCGTTGGAGCGGGAGTTGTGGTTCGAGCCGACGGTGGCCCCGGCGGCCATGTTGGATTGCCCGCGGACGAGGGCCGCTATGAGGAAGCTCGTGTTGTGGTGCTGTTCGTGCGCCGGGAAGACGAGGTTGTTGAGCATCTCGCAGCAGGATACCGAGGAGTTGTCGCCGAGCACCGAGTGGATGAGGCGGGCGCCGTACTTGAGGGCGGTGTTGTTGCCGATGACGAAGCGCACGGCCTTGCAGCCGTAGAACACGCGGCAGCCGTAGCCGATGATCCCGTTGACGAGCTCGACGCCTTCGCCGATCTGCGTGCGCTCCGTTTCGCTTGAGTTGATGGTCAGGTTCTTGAGCTTGTTCGCGCCTTTCACGTAGGCGCAGGGGCCGATGCGGACGTCCTTGATGATGCGGTTGTGCTTGATGACGCAGCAGTCGCCGATCTCCCCGTAGCGCCCGCGGCGGAGGTCGAAGGCGGACTGGGTCATCTCCCTGAAGCGTTCGAGGAGGCGCGGGTTTCCCCTCCGCTTGGCCCAGAGGTAGGCGTCGGCGCAGATCATCCCGTCGAAAGGCAATATCGAGCGGCCGCCGGCCTCGTTCATGACGTCGATCCAGACGCGGACGTCCTCGCTTTCTCCCTCCATCACGATGCCGTTCCCGAACTTGGCGTGGTTGGTCGCGTGGATCTCGTTGTTGCCGATGAGGACGCATTCGTCGCCGATCAGGTAATGGGCGATGTACGAGCAGTCGTGGATGGCGCAGCCGTCGCCGATGTCGCAGGACACGATCCGCGAATGGCTCAGGCCCGCCGGGACGGTCAGGTCGTGGTGCTCGATGACGGTCCGGGAAAGAGTGCCGATGCGGACGAGCCCCGAGAATTCGCAGTCGCGTACGAGCGTGGCGTCGAAGGGGTCGCGCACGAGCAGCCTTGCCCAATCCGTGCAGGAGTTGGCGTTGAGCACGAGGGTTTCGATCTCGCCGGCGTCCAGGGGACGATAGGATTCAAGCGGTTTCCGGAGCTGGGTATCGCGTATATGGTATTCGTCGGCGCCGGGCGGGAGCCATTCCGGCGGGACGAAATCGAAGCCGAGTGACGCGTACGGAAGGGATTTGATGTCGTTCATGACGCGAGTCTAGCCGCAAATGGCGCGAAAACGCAACGTATTGACAAAGGCCGACCGTAGGGGCAATGTTCCCGCATGGCGTTCACCCAATACGCGACCGACGACCCCGTCGCCGCCGAAGTGGAAAAAGCTGCATTTGAAATCTTCCCCCTGCTCGTCGGCGCCGAAAGCCGCCTGCTCCGGGAGCAGTACGCTCTGGCCTTTTCCAACATCCTCGGCAACCCCGGAGAATTCACCCGCTGCGTCACGGGTTCATCGGGCGACCGCCTCGCGAAAATCAGTGCGCTGCTCGAAGCGTTCCGCGAGAATGCCGAGCTTCTCGTGGACAAGACCTGGGTCGAAGCCCGCGATGAAGAACGCAAGTCGGCGGTAGCGAAAGAGATCGGCCTGTTCCTGGACTGCTACCGTTCGGGCAAGGTCCGCGAAGCGTTTCCGCGATTCCTGTCCCTGGTTCGCGGACTGGCCCACCTGCTGTTCGGCGAGCAGTCTTCAGACCGCGATTTCGCGGAATACGTGTTCCGCATCGATCCCAGGCTCGGACTCTTTTTCTGGTACGTCGATGAACTCGGGCGAGTCGAAGCTTCAGTCGCGGACGGGATCATGGAAACCCTGCTCCTGCTCGGAGTTTTCTTCATCGCCAGTTTCTGAAAAATAACCCCTGCATCTTTTGATTTTCCCCGCTTTCTGTCGTACAATGGAGTCTCATGCCCGGGGCGGGTGGCCCTGAATTCCCCGCCGGGGACATCTCCGCCGGATCGCGTCCGGCGTCCCGAACGGAGCCGTTACATGGGAAAAAATGCGGTCGCCGATTTTTTCACGAAGCCGTACCTGGCTTCCCCGCTGATCGTCAGGAGCAAGAGCGCGACCCTATCGGTCGTGGCGATGTCGCTCGGGGGCTTCGCCGCCACGCTGGCGGCGATCATGTCGGTCACGGGCGCCTTCGCCGTGGCCGCCCTCGTCGCGGGCTTCGCGTGTTTCTGCGCCGCGGTCCTCGGGCTGCTCCGCGCGGGGCGCTACCGTTTCGCGTCGGGCGCCTTCCTGTATGGCTTGTTCGCCGTCATGTTCCTCGCGATCAAATTCGACCAGTACCGGAACATTTACGAGTGCTACGTCTTCGGGACCCTCGGAGGGATCCTCCTCATCACGTCCACCCTCGTGTCGGGTAAATCCGCCCAGCCCGTAACCCTTACCGTCCTCATTTTGGCGGCCATCGCCGCGCTGTACGTCCTGGACACCCTGCCCGGGTCCGGCGGGGCGCCGACCCTGCTGGACATACAATCGCTGGCGACCAGTTTCATCATGGTGACGGTCGGAGGGGCGTTCGCGCGATCCGTCGTCGCGACGCAGTCGCGGCTGGTGGAGACGGTGGAGCGCGACGCCCTCGTCGAGCGCGACAGGCGCGAAGCGATCGAGCGGGCGGTCAGCCTCGTCCAGGCCAAGGCGGACGAAATCGGGAAGCGGCTGGTCGCCGCGATCGAGCGCATGACGGCTTCCATCCGGTCGGCGGAAGTCGCCGTCCGCGGCATAGAAACCGGAGCCGGCGGGCTCGAAACCGCGCTCGACCGCTCCGTTTCCGACAACGAGTCGGCGGTATCCGGCCAGGTGACCGTGTCGGGCGCGCTGGTCGGATATTCCAGGGAAGTCGATGCCGTGTCCGCAGCGATCGGGCAGATGGCCGCCTCCATCCGCTCCATCGGCGCGAAGACCGCGGAAAAACGCGATTCCGTCCGCGCTCTCTCGGGGCTGGCCCGGGACGGCGAGGAGCGGCTCTCCTCCATCCGCAAGGCGGTCCAGGAAGCGCTCGACTCGGCCGACCGCATGCTCGAGCTTTCGGCTTTCATCGTGGATGTGGCCGACAGGACCAACCTGCTCGGCATGAACGCGTCGATAGAGGCAGCCCATGCCGGGGTCCAGGGCCGCGGGTTCGCGGTGGTGGCCGACCAGATCAGGAAACTGGCGGAAGAGGCGGCGAAAAGTTCGCGCGTCATCGCCGACACCCTGAAGGACACGAGGGAGAGCATCGGGAAGATCGCCGAGGAGGACGCTCGCCTCGAAAAATATTTCAGGCGCATCGCGGACGAAACGAAAGACGTCGCTTCGATGATCGAGGAGCTCATTTCCGGCGTGGAGGAGATCTCCGCCGGGGCGGGGGAGATCGTCGGATCCGCGGACCGGGCTTCGTCCCTTTCGGCGCCGACGAAAAAGGCCGTGGAAACCTCCCGTGAGGCTATCGGGCGATCGTCGGAGAGCATCCGGGCCGTGGAGGAAACCACGGGGGCCGTCCTCGGACGCTGCCGCGAAGCCTTGGCCCATTTCGGCGACATGACGGGTTCGATAGGCGGGTTGCGCGATCTCGGCATGGAAAACGAGCGGGGCATCGTTGAACTCAGGCGTGCCCTGGACCTGGCCGGTCCCGACCCGGAAACCGGCGGGTCTCGGACGTGACGGGCATGTCGCCTGGAAAGGCCGTTCCGGTCGGCATGGCGGGCGCCGACGATCCCGTACTCGTGTTCGCGCGCTCAGGCGGAAGGAGCGGCGCCGCGGCCTCATTGCGCAAGGCCGCGTTGGCCGATCCGAGAATCCGGGCGCTCGCCGCGGAACTGGAAACCTGGCCGGGGCCCGCGATCGCGAGCCACAAGAGCTCGAAACAGCTGTTCCACAAGCTGTCGTTCCTGGCCGACTGCGGTTTCGGCGCAGGCGACTTCCCCCGCACGATCGACCGCATCCTTTCAGCGCGCTGCCCCGACGGAATTTTATCGCTGACCATGAACATCGGGAAGGCTCACGGGGGTTCGGGGACGGACAGCGCCGCGTGGGCGCTCTGCGACGCGCCCGTGACGACCTGGGCCCTCGCCGCCATGGGAATGGCGCAAGATCCCCGCGTGCTCGCCTCCGTTGCGGGGATAGCCGCCTTGGCCGGGGACGTTGGCTGGCCCTGCGCGGTTTCAGCGTCGCTCGGTTCCTGGCGGGGGCCCGGAAAGAAATCCGATCCCTGTCCCTTCGCGACCCTCGCGTCGCTCCGGATGCTCTCGCCGTACGAAGGGTACGAAGCCGAAAAAAAAGCCGGGATCGAGTGCCTCCTCGGACTCTGGGAACGGAGCCGGACGGACCATCCCTACATCTTCCACATGGGCACCGATTTCAGGAAGCTCAAGGCGCCCCTCTTCTGGTACGATCTGCTCTGCGTCGTGGACGTCCTGTCGAGGCATCCCGCCGCGGTCCGCGACGCGCGATACAAGGACATGCTCGCCCTGGCGCTCGGGAAGCGGACGGAGGGAGGGTTCGTCCCGGAATCGGCATACCTCGACTGGAAGGATTGGGATTTCGGGCAGAAGAAGAAACCCTCCGCCTGGCTCGATCTCTACGTGGATCGCATCAGGTCAAGATCCGGTACCTGAGGCTTTCGGGCGATCAGCCGCGCTTGCGTTCGAAGTGGCTGAACTCCATGTTGAAGGATGCGCGGCCCTGCGTGACCGAGCGCAGCGCCGTCGTAAAGCCGAACATCACGGCCAGCGGTGCTTCCGCGTGGATGCTGTCCACCGCGGCCTTCGAGTCGGTGGCGTTGATGACGCCGCCGCGCTGCGACAGCAGGCTGATCGCCTCTCCGAGGAAATCCTTCGGGGTCAGGACTTCGACCTTCATGACCGGTTCGAGCATCACGGGCGACGCCTTGCGGCAGGCCTCGTCGAAGCCGATCGCGGCGGCTGCCTCGAAGGCGAAAGTCGTCGCGGTGAGCTCGTCGTACCTGATGCCGACGAGTTCCGCCTTCACGTCCACGCAGGGATATCCGAACCGGATCCCGCTCGAGAACTGGTTGGTCACAGAGCGCTCGATCGCGTCCCATATCTCGTCCGGAACGGCGTGGTCGCGCACCGACTTTCCGTAATGGTTGCCCGAGCCCCGCGGCATGGGCGAGACGCGGATGCGCACCGTCGCCGCGACTTCCTTGTTTCCCATCGCCTTGTGGAAGGTTTCCTCGTGCTCGACGGTCGCGGTCACCGATTCGCGGTAGGTAACCTGCGGGGTTCCGACGCGGGCGTCGACCTTGAATTCCTTGATGATGCGCGTGACGAGCACGTCGAGGTGCAGTTCGCCCATGCCCGAGATGACGAGCTGGCCCGTCTCCTCGTTGTCCTTCTGGATGAAAGTCGGGTCTTCCCGCATGAGGACTTCGATGG
Organism: Spirochaetota bacterium; assembly: GCA_026398615.1. Lineage (GTDB taxonomy): Bacteria > Spirochaetota > Spirochaetia > Treponematales > UBA12059 > JAPLSN01. Next base: position 16,375 of record JAPLSN010000015.1, read on the forward strand.
TCTCCTTGAGCTTGTCGCGGTCTGAAAGCGTCCTGGGCTCGATCGCGACGGAGATCACCGGCTCCGGGAACTGCATGCGCTCGAGGAGGAGGGCATGCCCCTCGCTGCCGAGCGTGTCGCCGGTCTGCGCGGTCTTCATGCCGACGATCACCGCGATGTCACCCGCGCGGACCTCGTCGAGCGCCTCGCTCTTGTTGGCGTGCATCCGCAAGAGGCGCGTTATGCGTTCCCGTTTTTTCCTGTTGATGTTGAAGACGGTGCTGGAATTCCTGAGGCTGCCGGAGTACATCCGGACGAAGCAGAGGGGTCCCGCCTCGCGGTCGTACTGGATCTTGAAGACGAGCCCCAGGGGCGCGGACGCGCCGGGGTCGCAGGGCACCTCGACGTGTTCTTCCTTCTTGGGATTGAACGCATGCGCTGGCGGAACCTCGTCCGGCGAGGGAAGGTAGTCGACGATCCCGTCGAGGAGGGCCTGCACCCCTACGTTTCGCCTGCTCGCGCCGCAGAAGACCGGCACGATGGAACGGGCGAGCGTGGCATCGCGGAGCGCTTTCCTGATGAGGGATGCGGGAACGTCCTCCCCGCCGATGAAAAGTTCGGTGATCTCGTCGTTGCCGGATGCAGCCGCGTCGACGAGGCGCTCGCGCCATGCCCTGGCTTCGGCTTCCCGCTCGAGGGCCACGGGGGATCGGTGCATCGTCTGGCCGTCGTCGGACTGGTCCCAGCGCACTTCCTCCATCGCGACGAGATCGATGACTCCCTCGAACCCGCTTTCCTTGCCGATGGGAAGGAACACGGGCAGCGGGTTGGCCCCGAGCTTCGCCCTCATTTCCTCGAGCACGCCGTGGAAATCCGCGCCGAGGCGGTCCATCTTGTTCACGTAGGCGATGCGCGGGACCCTGTAGCGATCGGCCTGGTGCCAGACGGTTTCGGACTGGGGCTCAACGCCGCCGACGGCGCAGAATACGCCGACCGCGCCGTCCAGGACGCGCAGTGCCCGTTCGACCTCCGCGGTGAAGTCGACATGGCCGGGCGTGTCGATGATGTTGATCTGATGATCGCGCCAGAACGTCGTGGTCGCGGCGCTCGTGATGGTTATTCCGCGCGCCTGCTCCTGCTCCATCCAGTCCATGACGGCCTCGCCGTCGTCGACTTCGCCTAGGCGATAGGTTTTACCCGAATAGAAGAGCATCCGTTCGGTGGTGGTGGTCTTCCCGGCGTCGATATGCGCCATGATGCCGATATTTCGCATTTTATCGAGATCCATGGGAATGGCTCCGAATATGGAAAAGCTTTCGCGATTGGAAATGATCCTTCGCGCCGGGGGGCACTGGCCATGGGTTACGGCAAGCCGGCCGTACCGGCGTCCGGGTTCGATCCATGATACAGGAACTCGCGGCCTTGCGCAATGACGGCAGCAGCTCCCGACGACGAGACGGAACGGCGACGCGAAGCCCTGTACGCGAAGTTTCTCGCGTTTTCCCCGGGTTGCACGGCTTCCGAAGCAGTATCATTGAAACTATGCCGTTTTCGGGACCCTGCGGACGGAAGGACCTTCCGCCGTCGCCAGGGCCGGAGACATCGAGGAGGAGAAGGTATGGGCGAGATCAACATGAGCATGAGCCGAAAGAGCTTCAGGGAGTTGGTGAAACATGTCGTCATCGGCAACTGGGTGCTCACGGCCTTCAAGTCCGAAGAGGATTCCGACGAGGACGAGGAACTCATGAGTCTCGTCCTGGACTGCGCGCGCACGAACGACGCGCTCGACGGAGTGGAATACGACAACGACGAGAACCGGTTGTACCTCGACGCGGAGACCCAGGCCGAGTTCCTCGAGCACATGGAAGCATACGATGACGGTACCTTCTGGGACGAGCTGACGGAAGAGCTGGCCAAGCGCGATCTCAGGAAGAAATACGGCGAGGAAGCCATCACCGCGATGTCCGAGGACGAGGCCAGGGAAAAGTTGGGCGAGGAGCGGGCTCGGTACGAGGAGGAATTCGAAAAGTACGGGGTCGAGCGGATGGAGATCAGGAGCTGACCGGCCCCTTCATGCGGAGCCTTCATGCGCCGCGGTACCCGAGGCCTACCAGGTAGGTTTCGAAGCTCTCCGGACGGCAGGTCTTGGGCTTGAAGCCCCGGGCTTCGCGGAAGCGGGAACGGAGGCGGTCCAGCAACTCCCGCTCGCCGCCGCCGACAAAGAGCTTCGCGATGAACGCGCCCCCCGGCGACAGCAGCTCGTCCGCGTAATCGGCGACGGCCTCGACGATGGCTTCCGAGCGGCAGGTGTCGAGGGTGCGGTTGCCGGAAGTGGCCGGCGCCGCATCGCTCATGATGATGTCGTAGGGTCCCTTCCCGCGCAACGCAGCGCGGATATCCGGCGAATGGAGATCGCCCTGCACGAAGAAAAAATTCGGGAAGGGCGGCTGCATCCGGAGCGGCGAAAGGTCGACGGCCGCGAGGAACCCCCCGCCCTTGAGCTTCCTGAGGGTCCAGAGGCTCCACGAACCCGGGGCCGCGCCGATGTCGAGAACGCGGACGCCCGGTCTGAAGATGCGGAATTTCCCGTCGATCTCCATGAGCTTGTAGACGGATCTGGCCGGGTAGCCCTCGCTTCTCGCCTTTTTCGACCAGTAATCCGGTTTTTCGTAGCCCGACATGGACCCTCCCGCCTCTTCCGGGGGGCAGTATACGCGAAACGAGCCTGCGCTTGAAGCGCGACGCGCGTCGTGCGCGGGACCGCCGCCCGGGAGATCAGGCTGGCGCCCCCTCAATGGCCGCGGAAGCGGTATCCCATCCCCCAGACCGTCTCGACGATGTGCGGATCGGACGGATCGTCCTCGATCTTTTCGCGGAGCCTGCGGATATGGACGGTGATGGTGGACTCGTCGCCGTAGTAGTCCCCGCCGCGAACCTTGGAGAATATTTCATCGCGCGAATAGACGCGCCCGGGGGCGGAGGCAAGGAGTTCGAGGATCGCGTACTCGGTGGCCGTGAGGGCTATCGGTTCGCCGTCCCGCGTGGCCACGCGCCGTCCCGGATCCACGCAGATCCGGCCGGCTATCGTCGTTCCGGGCGACGCGGGGCCGGAGAGCCTGACGTAGCGCTGGTGGTGCGCCCTGATCCGGGCGACCAGCTCGGCGGGGCTGAACGGCTTCTGCACGTAGTCGTCGATGCCGAAGCCGAGGGCCCGAACCTTGTCGCCGTCCGCGGTGCGCGCCGATACCACTATCACCGGGCGTTCGATCGATTCCCGTACCCGGCGGCAGATTTCGAAGCCGTCCGTCCCCGGCAGCATCAGGTCGACGACGAGCACGTCCCACTCCCCCGCGAGGGCGAGTTCGAGCCCGCGCGTGCCGTCGACTTCGATCGTCGCGTCGAAGCCGGCCAGGGCCAGGTAATCGCGTTCCAGTTCCGCGATCTGCAGGTCGTCTTCGATGATGAGCACGCGGTTCATGACGATCCCCCTTCAGGAGACAGGGCTTGGGCGGCGGGCGCGAGGGGAAGCCTGAACGAGACAAGGGCGCCGCCCCCCGCAGCCTGTCCGAGCGCGATCGACCCGCCCGAGGATTCCGCGATCTCCCTGGCGATGGCAAGGCCGAGACCCCCGAAGCCGCCGCCGCGGGCCGGATCCCCGCGGTAGAAGCGGTCGGTCGCCAAGCGGAGTTCCTCGTCGCTGAAACCGCGGCCGTCGTCCCCGATGTCGATTTTCGCGAAACCGTCGTCGATCGACAGGGAAATGTACACGGTCACCGGGCGCCGCCCCGAATGGTGGATGGCATTCTGCACGACGTTCTCGATGGCGCGGCGGAGGGTCAGCGGGTCGGCGATGACCGTGACCGGCGGCCCGTCGCGGCCCTCCATGTCGATCGCAAGTACGTCCGTGTCGCGCGACAGGCGCATCTCTTCCGTGCCTGCGGACAGGAAGGCCCGGAGATCGAGGGTAATGGCGGACCGGGATGCTTCGCGGCTTTCCAGCGTGGACAGGAGGAATATCTCGTCGATCATCCGCTCGAGCTGGCCTGCCCTGTCCCTGAGCACGTCGATGTAGCGTGCCCGTTTTTCCGGCGTGTCGGCCACCCCGTCCGCCAGCCCGTCGGCATAGCCCTTGATCGCCGCCACGGGCGTGCGGAGGTCGTGGGAGAGGTTGGCTATGAGCTCCCTCCGCCCTCGTTCCATGGTGCGTTCCCGTTCGCGGATGGCCGCGAGGCTGGCGCGCATGGAATCGAAGGCAGTGAAGACGGGTTCGAGCTCGCGGACCCCCGGAGAAGCCACGGGCAGTCCGAATTCCCCGGATCCGACGGCGTCGGCGGCTCTTTCGAGGACGCGCAGGGGGCGCGTGACACGAAGGAGGAAGAAGACGCCCAGGCTACCGTTGAGCGCCACGAGTCCCGCGATGACGAGGATGGACACCTGTCTGGAGAACGGGGGCGCCGGGGGCCTCGGATGCCTGGATGCCATGATCAGGAAAAGGGACGCGCGCTCGCCCGACGCGGTCAGGAAATCGGTATGGCTCAGGATGTTGTGGCGCCCGCGGTCGGGGTCGGGGGGCGGTTGGCTCGGATCGGCCAACGCGCCGAACGGCGGGAGGGCGTCGAGCCTGCGCATGTCCACGGAGCCGAACACGCGGACGGGGCCGGAACCAACGCGCAGGGCGGCGGCGAGGCTTTCCGATCCCGCGACGAGCGACTCGATGAAAGCCGGATCGGCGAGCTGCCCGGGGGATTCCATGAGCGCGAGGTTGATCTTCCGCTCGGCCACCTGGACGTCCCGCGAGAGCCGGGCGACGGACGAGGGCGGCTTGAGCACCTGCGTCAGGACGTTCGTCTCGCCGCGGTAATAACCCGAGATGGCTGATTCGAATGCCGCGAAGAGCAGGATCGGCGCGAGGGTGAGGAGCAGGGTGGACGCGGCGGCCGATCCGATCATGGACCGCGAGCGGCGATGCGCGGGAGGATGCGCTTTCATTCGTAGGCCAATGCGATCACCGGGTCGAGCCGGGCCGCCCGCGACGCGGGATAGAGGCCGAAGAAGACGCCGGTCGCCGCCGCGACGCCGAGGGCGAGGGTGATCGCTCCAAGCGATACCGCGAAGCCCCAGCCGAGCGCCAGCGTGACGATGCGGCTCACGCCGAGCCCCAGGCCGACCCCGAGGGCGCCGCCGGTGGCGGTCAATGCGACCGCTTCGACGAGGAACTGCGAGCGGATCGCTGCGGGCGTGGCGCCGAGGGCCTTGCGCACGCCGATCTCCTTCGTGCGCTCGGTCACCGAGACGAGCATGATGTTCATGATGCCGATCCCGCCGACGAGGAGGCTGACCGCGGCGATCCCGGTGAGGAAGGCGGACAGGGTCTCGGTGACGCCTGACATGGTGTCGGCGATGGTGGAAGGACTCATGACGCGCACGGCGGTCGAGCTGCCGGTGCGCGCCGTGAAGAAGGTTTCGACCCGCTTCGCGGTCTCGACGACGTCGCGTGAAGCATCGGCGTAAAGCACGAAGCTGCCGACCCTCGTCGACCGCGCGATGCGGGCCAGGTAGGTGGTTCGCGGCACGAAGAGGGTGGAGTCGAAGCTCACGCCCATGGACGAGCTTCTCTGGGTGAGGATGCCGACGACGCGCAAGATCTGGGGAGCCTCGCCGAGGAGCCTGATCGTGGAGCCCAGGGCGTCGCCGTCGGGGAAGAGCGACGTCGCCAGCTCGCTGCCCAGCACCGCGACGGGCGACCTGTCGCTCATGTCGGCCGCGGAAATGAAGCGGCCTTCCGTCATCGAAAGCGAAAAGATGTCCGTGAACGCGGGCGACGCGGTGGCGACGCTGTCGGATGCGTCGTTCTGACCGGCGCGCATCTGGAATGAGCGCTGGTCGTACGCCAGCGCGTCGCGTATCCCGTCAATCTCCCGGAGCTCACCCGTCAGATCGTCCTTGAAGAGCCTCTCCACCTCCGCGCCGGAATGGCGGCCTGCTGTCACGAAGATGGTCTGCAGGCCGGCCTGCGCGATCCGGTTCTTGATGTTCGCCGACGCGCTCTGGCCGAGGGCGGTGATCGCGACGACGCTCGCGACGCCGATGACGATGCCGGTGATGGACAGGAGCGTCCTGAGCTTGTTGCCGCCGAAACTCTGGGCGGCGCTCCTCATGTTCTCGAGCAGCATCATGCCGCGCCCTCCAGGAGCCCGTCCTTGAGCCGTACGGCGCGGTGGCAGGAAGCCGCCACGTCGGGATCGTGGGTGACGAGGATCACCGTCGTCCCTCTCGCGTTGATCACCTTGACTGAATCCAGTATGGCCTGCCCGGTCAGGCTGTCCAGAGCCCCGGTGGGTTCGTCGGCGAGGAGGATGGCGGGATCGTTGGCCAGGGCGCGTGCGATGGCCGCACGTTGACGCTGCCCGCCCGAGAGCTGGTTGGGGTTGTGCGAGAGACGGTCGCCAAGCCCGACCGATTCGAGAAGCTCCTTGGCGCGAGCGCGCCTGGCCTTGAGCGGAACACCCGCATACATGAGCGGCAGAGCGACGTTCTCGAGGATGGTCAGCCGTGGAAGCAGGTTGAAGCTCTGGAAGACGAACCCGATCCTCCTGTTCCGTATGCTGGCGAGGCGGACTTCCCCGAGGCGGCTCACGTCCTCGCCGTCGATCTCCAATATGCCGGCGGTCGGCGAGTCGAGGCAGCCCACGATGTGCATGAGCGTGGATTTTCCGGAACCCGACGGACCCATGATCGCGATCATCTCTCCGCGGTGGATGTCCAGGTCTATCCCCCTGAGGGCATGGACTTCCTCGTCACCTACCTTGTAGATGCGTTCCAGGCCGCGCACCCGCACGAGGATGCCGTCATCCTTCACTACGCCGGTTCCGACTGCGATGCCGCCGCTCACGGGTTGCCTCCACGGTTCGTTGAACCCGACGGGCCGGACGATCGCTGCGTCCCGCCCGAATTCTGGCCCTGGTCCTGCCGATCCCTCCCGCCTGGCGGAGGACCGCCCGGACCCATCATCATGAAGGGAAGGCCCGAGTTGCCGGATGATCTGGCGGCTGCTTTCTGCACGAGGACGGTGTCGCCTTCCGCGAGCCCGGAGACGATCTCCCACGATCCGTCCGCCAGCTTGTTCGCCTCGATTTGCCTCGGCCCGATGGAGCCATCGCTTTCCTTGACGATGACCATGGTGCCCCTTGGCGTTTCGGTGACCGCGGCCTTGGGAAGGGTCAGGATCTCACGGGCGGTGGAAGCGATGACCTTGGCCGAAAAGCTGTAGGCAGGCAGGAGCTCGGGAGGCGGATTGTCGATGCGGGCTTCGACGTCGAACACCGCGAGACCCTGCGAGGTCACGCGACCTTCCGGCGGAATGGAAGAAACCTTCCCTTCGTATTCCTTCCCCGGCAGGGCATCGACTTCGAACAGCGCCTTCTGCCCCGTGCGGACGACCGGCAGGTCGATCTCGTCGATCTCGAGCATGGCGATCAGGTACGACCGGTCGATGATCCTCACGGCGGCGACGGACGCACCCGTCGCATCGCCGACGGAGATAGCCACGTCGCTCACGACCCCGGCATAGGGCGCCCGGAGCGCGGCCTTGGCGAGATCGGCCTTGCGGAGATCCAGTTCGAGGGCGATGAGCCCGGCGTCCTTGATGTTGCCCGAGATTTCCGCTTTCTGCAGGCGGTTTTCGACATCCGCGACTTTATAGCGCTGGTCCGTATCGTCGAGCCTGGCGAGCACTTCTCCGGTTTTCACGTACGCGCCTTCCCTGGCCGCGACGGATGCCACCGTGCCCGATATCGAGAACGCGAGGTCGGCGGAACGGGCGGGCGAAAGGTTCCCCGATGCCTCGATAACCCGCTGGTCCGTGGCTTTTTTCACCACTACCTCGTCGAAGTCGGAAGCCTTGAGGCTGGCGTATCGAGCTCTGTCCCCGGTACCCGATGCCGCGCCGGCGCCATTTTTCGCCGGCGCGGCGAAATGCAGCTTGAACGGCGTGATCCCAGAGACCAGGATGATCGCCGCCGCGACGAGGATCGCGGCCGATGCAAGTACGAGTGTTCTCATTTTATGTGTTGTTTTCACCTGGAACCTCCGTTGGTGTCCATGGATGCTTTCATTGTTTCGATCAGGACGGCCCGGGACCACGCGAGCGCAGCCGCCTCGCGATCGAGATCCAGGATCGCCCTGCGGGCCTTCCGCGTTTCCCGTGCGGAACCGTAGCCGGCAGCCTCCCGCGCCGCGATCTCCGCGAGCGAAGCCTCGGCTGACGCGCGGTTCGCCTGAACTATCGCGCCGTCGAGTTCCTGGGCCGCCGCTGATTCGATCCATGCCGCGAGAGTCGATACCGCGTCGTCGAGGGCCTTTTCATGCGTTGCCTGGGATTTTTCGAGCTGGGCTGCGGCGACGATACCGTCGGCTTTTTCGTCCGAAACCCTGGAAGGTTTCCAGGCGAACGAGAACGATGTGTAGGGATAGCCGCCGGCATGCCTGGACCATCCGCCTCCGAGCGAAGCGGAGAAATCGCCGTACCCGCCCTCTACGCCGGCGTAGATGTCGCCCCACGTGGCCAGGCTGGAGGTGATCTGCTCCTGGACGGTCTTGTAGGATCCGACCGCGGAGAGGGAAAGCCTGTCGCCCCCGAGGGCTTCCGAGGCGATACGTTCGGCGGCGTAGAGCTCCGACTTGGAGGCCGCGATTTCGGCGAAGGATTCGGGCGCGACCTTGGCCAGGTCGGGGAAAGCCTGGGACTCAGGCGGTGGAGGCGGTTTCGATGCCGAGAGGCCGGTCCGGCGCTCGACCGCAGCCGCGCGCAGCTGCGCGACGCGCTTCGCGTTGGCGAGCCTGGCTCCGGCCGAAGCGACCGCGGTTTCGAGCGTGGCGAGGGTGGCGCTTCCGGGTTTGTAGGACCCGAGCTTCGACGCTTCCTCGAGATCCGTCCGCGCCTCGCCGAGTTTGAATTCGGCGTCATCTACGGCCAGAACCGCGTCGGCCCAGGCTTTGAGCGCCGAGAAAGTTTCGGTTCTCACCCCCGCCTGGGCAGAACGCAAGGTCGTCCCGGCGCGGAGCAATTCGGCGCGCGCGGAGAGTATGTCCGTCCGCTCCGCAGCCAAGCCCAGGACGTCGTCGAGGGGCTGCGTCACGCTCACGCCGGGAGTGGTGTCCGGGGCCGATCCCGGCATGGCATCGATGCCTACGCTTGCGGTGATTTTGGTCCCGAAGGGTCGAGCCAGGTCCACGGTGGCTTCCGGGGCCGTCTCGATGACGGTTCCGCCCGCGGGAAAGGAGAAGCGCGTTTCACCGCTGCCGAGGGACAGGAGAGCCGTGCTTGGATGCTCAAGGGCAGCCAGCCTTGCGCTGGCTGACGTGACTGCGGCGCGTGCGGACGTGACTGATACGCTGTTCGCCTCCGCGGCGACGGCGTATTCTTCCGCCGTCTGGGCTCCCGCGACCGCTGCGGCCAAGGCGAGCGATATCGCTGCCCATTGTTTTGATGGTCGTCTCATGCGGTAGATTGTATCCAACCCGGCTGACGAAAGGCTTGGCAATTCCTTTCTTTTTCCTTACGGCTCGAGCTCTGTCCCCAACGGCCATGACGTCCTTCTTTTCGGGATATTGAGGAAGCCCCCTTCCGGTTCTATACTTGAACCACGATGGCAGCGAATACCTTCGTCGAAGCGGAAATCTGGACTCTCGCCCAGACCGAACAGGGCAACGTGGTCCTCGTGCGGCCGAAAAACTCGGAACTGGTGGTTCCCATCTTCATCGGTCAGCTGGAGACGCAGGCGATCCTGATCGGACTCGGTCAAGTGGAAATGCCCAGACCCCTCACGCACGACCTCATTCTATCCGTCATGGAAAAGCTCGGAGGGCGTCTTCAGAGGATCGAAATACACGATCTGAAGGAAGGCACGTTTTTCGCGCGGCTGATTCTCGATCACGAAGGCCGGGAACTGATCATCGATTCGCGGCCGTCGGACGCCATGAGCCTGGCCGTGAGGACCGGCTGCCCGGTTTTCATAGCCGAGGACATCGTGGAGGAAGCCGGAATTTCCGTCAATCTGGTCACCGATGCGGCCGATCGCGGGGAGAAAGCGCAAGGAGGGGTAAATATGGGGCGCCTGCCGTTCCAGAACCCGGAATCCGGTGCGTCGGAGGAGCGGCTCCGGCTGGAAAGCGAACTCACGGAAGCCGTCGCCGAGGAGGACTACGAGCGCGCGGCGGTCATCCGCGACAGGATCAAGGCGCTCGGGAGCTGATCGCGATTTCGGTGTTCCATTGCGCACGAAATCAGGATACACTGGAAGGATGAATTCGATAGCACGATCGGCGGATTCCAGGCACCTTATGGCCGGGCTGGTCGCCGGTTCCGGCTTTGCGCGCACCGCGATCGCGGTGACCTTTTTCATGCTGTCGGCGTCCGCCGGCGTCCGGGCAGCGCCCGTGGATCTCACGGCGCTGGACGTTTTCGTCCGGCCCGGGTTCCAGAACGAGTGGGCGTACCGCCTGCCCGATCCGGGAAACCAGAGCTGGAAACGCGTGCCGGCGAAGCCCGGCAACCGTCCCCTCGTCATGAGTTCCCTGGGACTGGAAGGCATGCCGAAGCCCGTCTTTTTCCCCCTGATCCGCTACAAGCCGGAAAAATTCTGCGTGGTCACGGAGTTCACCGCCGGGAGCGAACTGTTGGATTCCTCCAGCGGCGTCGGCCTCTACCTCGCGCAGATCGGGCAGAACTGGGACGTCTATGTCAACGGCACGATGGTCGCCACGGAAAGCTACCTCGACAAGGACGGCCTCATGCTCCGCGAACGAGCCGTCCGCGGAGCATTGATCACCATCGACAAGCGTTACCTCATCCTCGGGAAGAACGTGCTCGCGTTCCGCGTCATCGGCGACCCGGTCGATGCCCGCACCGGGCTGTTCGTGGGCGGTCCCTATCTCGTCGGCCCCTATGCCGAACTGAAGGCGGTCAAGCAGGAATACGCGGATCTCATGCTCATAGGCATCTACTTTTTCTTCGCCGTGTACCACATGCTCCTGTTCCTGCTCAGGCCGAAGAGCATCTCATACCTCCTGTACGGAATCGGCGCCTTCCTCCTGTCCGTCTTTTTCCTGTGCCGGACCTATATCATCTTCGACCTCGTGCCGGACACGTCCCTCATCCGGAGCGTGGAATTGGCGAGCCTTCTCCTCCTATTCCCGGTCTTCATCGCCTTTTTCGACAGCGTCCTCCAACGGAAATTCACGAGATTCACCGCGATCGGTTTCACCGTCAGCCTGGTACTGGCAATCGTGCAGTTCTTCTTCCTGCGCGAAGCCGTGCTGAGGATCTGGCAGTTCGGGCTGCCGATCCTCCTCGGATACCTCGTCGTGTTCGACATGGCAAGGCCGCTCTCGAAGAAAATGAAACACTATCTTCGCAGCACCGGGAGCCGGGGGGCCGCGGTCGTTCTCGCCGCCATCGGCAGGACCTTTGCCCGGTCGGACGCCGGCCGACTCTTCCTTGCCCTCGTGGTCGTATCGGCGACGGTGCTCCTCGACGCTTTCGGCATCGGCGGGACGTCGTTTTCAAAGTACGGATTCTTCCTGCTGATCATCGGAACGGCGGCCATGCTCGCGAGCCAGTTCGTGAAAATCTACCACGACATCGAGAAGCTCAACGTCACACTCGAACGCAGGGTCGAGGATCGCACGAAGGATCTCGAGGCGATCATGAGCGAGGAGACGGAGCTCTCCGAAAAACTCACCGCCACGAACGCCAAGCTGCAGAGCGCGGCCGAAGCCGGCGCACGCGACATGCGCATGGCGGTTCAGGTTCAGCAGGGTTTCTTCCCGAAATCGGTGCCGGATATCGACGGTTGGGACATCGGGTACACCTTCATGCCCGCCAGTGGCGTATCGGGCGACTTTTTTGACTTCTATGTCGAGGGCCGGTCGCTCCGCGGGCTCCTCCTCGGTGACGTGTCGGGACACGGCATCGCATCGGGCCTCATCACGGTCCTGGCGCGCTCCGTGTTCTACCGAGTCGTCGATGCCAACCAGAACGCCACCCTGGGGCGGGTGATGGAACTAATAAACGAGGAACTCGTTCTCGAACTGGCGATGGTGGAAAACTACATGACCGCGGTTCTCCTCAGGGTGCGCGATGACGTCGTGGAGTATACCAACGCGGCACATCCGGACGCCTTCTACAAGCGCGCCGGGCGGCCCAAGGTGTCCGTGCTGCGGCCGAAGGACGAGGACTACAAGGGTGCCATCATGGGGCGCGAAGGTTTCGAATCCCCCTACAAGACCATCAGGTTCCGGATGGAACCGGGGGATTCCATGCTTCTCTACACGGACTGCCTCAACGAGAGCAAGAACGTCGACGGCGAGATGTTCGGTGACGACGGCGTGGCTCAAGCCTTCTCGTCGGCGCCGGAAGGTTCGGCGCAGCACATGCTCGACTTCCTCATGCAGGAGTGGCGTTTCCATATCTCGGGCGCCCGCGTCGCGGACGATCTTACTGCCATCCTCCTGAAAAAGACCTGACAGTCCGGACTCGCTTGCCGACTGCGATCAAGGGCCGCCCCGGCTTTGGGTGCGGCCCTTTCCATTGATGGCAGCAGCCAACTGGCCAGCGTCAGCTGGCCAACGCCAGCGTCAGCTGGCGAGGAGCCTGTTGAGGCGGGCCACGAAATCAGCGGGATCTTCGAGCTGTGCACCTTCGACGAGGAGGGCCTGCCCGAGCAGTACGAACGCCGTATCCTCGGCGAGCCTGTCGTCATCGGAAAGCGCCATGCGCTTCACGATCGCGTGGTCTCCATTCACCTCGAGAATGGGTTTGATACCTGCCATCCCTTCGCGTCCCATGGCCTTCATGAGCTGCTGGAACTGGAGCGAGGGATCGTCCGCGTCCATGACGATGCACGAAGGACTTTCAGTGAGACGGCTCGTGAGGCGCACGTCCTTCACGCGTTCGCCGAGCGCCTTCCTTATCTTGTCGACGACGGGTTTGTATTCCTTCTCTTTCGCCTCGTCCTTTGCAGTGCCGAAATCATCCTCGGCTCCCGCGCGGTTGGCCGCCTTGAGCTCGAAAACCCCGAATTTGCCGATGGACGGCACGACGATCTCGTCGATCTCGTCGGAGCAGAGCAGGACTTCGATCCCTTCCTTGCGGTACATCTCGAGGAGCGGACTCTTGCGCAAGCGTTCCTCGGAGTCGCCGGTGAGGTAATAGATGGCTTTCTGGCCGTCCTTCACCCGGATGCCGTAATCGGCGAGGCTCGTCCATCCGTCGACCGCCGTGCTCTTGAAACGCACCAGCTCGAGGAGGGTTTCGCGGTTGCCATAGTCGGAATACAGGCCTTCCTTGATAAGACGATTGAACTCGTCCGCGAACTTGCCGTACCTGTCAGGATCGCGCGTTGACAGATCCTTGAGCTCGGAAAGCACTTTCTTCACGGATGCGTTCCGGATGTTCGTCATGACGCGGTTCTGCTGGAGGATCTCGCGGCTCACGTTGAGAGGCAGGTCCTCGCTGTCGATGACGCCGCGAAGGAAGCGCAGGTAGGTAGGCAGGAGTTCCTTCTCGTCGTCCGTGATGAACACGCGGTGGACGTAGAGCTTGACGCCCGGCCGGTAGTCGGCATGGAAGATGTCGAATGGCGCCTTGGAGGGCACGAAGAAGAGCGTTGAATACTCGATCGTCCCCTCGGCCCTTGTGTGGATCGTGAGGAGGGGATCCTCTTCGGTATCGGCGATGTTTTTGTAGAAATCGACGTAATCGGCTTCGGTGAGCTCGGACTTGGGCCTGGTCCATAGGGCTGCGGCGGAATTGATCCGCTCGTCCTTCGCCTTGGAGCCTTTCTTCTTGCCCTTGTCGTCGTACTCATCCTCGACGAAATGGAGGATGATCGGGTACGCGATGTGGTTGGAATACTTCCTGACGAGTTCCTCGAGCCGCCAGCGGTTCGCGTACTCGAGCCCTTCGTCGTTCAGGCGGAGGAGGACGGTGGTGCCCTGGCCGTCGCGGGCGGATTCCTCGATCTCGTACGACCCCTTGCCGTCGCTCTTCCAGAGCCAGGCGGCATCCTCGCCGGCCTTCCTCGTGATGACTTCGATTTTTTCGGAGACCATGAACGCGGAGTAGAACCCCACGCCGAAACGTCCTATCAGGTTGGAATTCTTCCGGGCGTCGTCGCCGAGGTGGGAGAGGAACTCTTTCGTTCCGGAGCGGGCGATCGTGCCGAGGCTGTCGACGAGGTCGGCTTCGCTCATCCCGATGCCGTTATCGCCCACGGTCAGGGTTTTCGCTTCCCGGTCGAAGGAGATGTCGATGCGCGGCTCGAAGGACAGGGATTTGTAACGCTCGTCTGAAAGGTTGAGGTATTTGAGCTTGTCGACCGCATCGGAAGCGTTGGAGACGAGCTCGCGGAGGAATACTTCGCGGTGCGAGTAGAGAGAGTGGATGATGAGGTCCAAGAGCTGGTTGACCTCGGTCTGGAACTGGTGCGTCGCCATGGGCGGCTCCTTACGATGTTGATGCGGATGTACGGGACGATCAAAAAATATAGAAAAGGGACCCGAACGGCAAGGGCGGGGGAACGCACGCAGTATACTCTAGCGCATGATCAGGAAAATTTTCCGGAAAATTCGAGCTCTGTCCCTCCTGCTTGCGGTCGGATTGGCCTGCTCGGGCGTACATCTTCGGGCGGACTGGACCACGGGAGCGACGTTCAGCGCAGGCGATATCGAATCCGCGCGAAATACCCTCAAACCATTCGGGGACATCCTTTCGGGACCTCCCCACGAGCCGTCCCCCGGATGGAAGTCGTATCTTGCCTTCTACGGGCTGGACACCCTGCCGGGCGATTGGCGGGCGGGATACGTGACCGTGCCAGGCGGGGCGAAGGTCTTTGCACAGGTCTTTTCGCCCAGGGACGCCGTCGGCACCGTCGTGTTCGTCCATGGCTACCTCAAGCATTCGGCCTATGCGCGCGACATAGCGGCCTTCTTCGTCCGGAAAGGATACCGGGCCGTTCTCATGGATCTGCCCGGTCACGGGTTTTCGGACGGTGAACGCGGGGTGATCACGGATTTTTCCGATTACTCGGATGCGCTCAGGGCGGTGCTCGACGCGGTGAAGGACGGCGGGCCGCTCTACGTGGCTGGTCACAGCACGGGCGGCGCGACCGCGATCGATCTTGTCGAAAGGGGGCTCGCTGGCGACGTTGCGGCCATCGCCCTGTTCGCGCCACTGGTGCACAACGTGCTGTGGGGGCTTTCGCGTTTCGCGCTTACGACGACCGGATGGTTCCTGCCGTATGTATTCAGGATCGAATACGTCCAGAACCGGACTGCCGACTGGGACAGGCTCGAGAACAAGCTCGATCCCCTCGTGCCGCGACGGGTGCCGACATCGTGGGGGCGTTCGCTCGGCGCATGGAACCGGCGGCTTCTCGCCTCGACGCCCCAACCCTGGAACGGAAGCCTGCTCATCGTGCAGGGCGACAAGGACAGGGTCGTGGATGGCGCGTGGAATGTTCCCTTTCTCCTGAAGCGGTATCCCCGGGTCCGGGTTCTCATGGTACCCGGTGCGACGCACGATCTCTGGGAAGAACCGGCGCCTTATGGCCCTCCCGGATTCGAGGCGGCGCTGGAATTGTTCTCCAGGCAGGCGGATGCCGGCGCGCCCTTGTAGACTCCAAGTGCGGACGACATGGCTCCGGGTTCAACCCTCGTACGGAGTGAGCTCCTCCACGTCCTCCTCGACCGCGGGACCCTCGACCGCGCCATTCCCGCGGATTCCCCGTTGTCCGGCATCCGCGTGCGGCAGCCTGCGCACGCTTGCCAGGGGGGTGCCGGGGACAGAGCTCGGACCCATGCCTGGATTCCGGACGAGATCGCGGGGCTTCGATCCCTGTGCCGGGCCGACGATGCCCTTTTCCTCCATGAGTTCCACGAGGCGGGCGGAGCGATTGTAGCCGATCTTGAGGCGACGCTGGATGAAGCTGGCGCTCGCCTTGCCCTGCTGCAGGACGATCTCGAGGGCTTTTTCGAAAAGCGGGTCGTCCGCGTCCTCGTCGAAGAGCGATGGCTCTTCCTCTTCCTCGTCCTCGTCGAAGAACATCTCCTCGTCGATGTAGTCCGGTTCGCCCAAAGTCTTCACGTGCTCGACCACCCGCTCGACCTCCTCCTCCGAGACGTATGCGCCCTGGATGCGGACGGGGAAGGGATCCCACGCGCTCGAAAAGAGCATGTCGCCGCGGCCGATGAGCTTTTCCGCGCCGACGGAATCGATGATGATCCGGCTGTCGAACTTGCCCGCCACCATGAAGGCGATACGGCTGGGGATGTTGGCCTTGATGAGCCCGGTGATCACGTCGATGCTCGGCCGCTGGGTGGCGAGTACCAGGTGGATGCCGATGGCGCGCGACATGGCCGCGAGCCGGGCGAGGGTGGATTCGAGTTCCTTGCCCGTGGTAGCCATGAGGTCGGCGAATTCGTCGATGACAACGACGATGTAGGGGAGTTTTTCCTGCGCGAGCTTCTTGTCGGTGATCTTCCGGTTGAAGCTGCGGATATCCCGCACGCCCAGGCGGTCCAGCATGCTGTAGCGGCGCTCCATCTCGCAGAGGCAGTACTGCAGGGCCTGGAAGGCCTTTTTCGGCTCCGTGATGACCGGTGTGAGGAGATGGGGGATGTCGTTGTAGAACTTCAATTCCACGATCTTGGGATCGATGAGGAGAAGCCGTACCTCGTTCGGGGAACGGCGGTAGAGCAGCGAAAGGATGAGGGAGTTCACGCACACGCTTTTCCCGGAACCCGTCGCGCCCGCGATGAGAAGATGCGGGGTCTGCACGAGGTCGACGAACTGCACTTCACCCGAGACATCCTTGCCGAGGGCGACGGGGATTTCCATCTTCGCCGCGCGGAAGCCCTCGGATTCCACGATTTCCCTGAAGGAAACGATGGACCTGTGTTCGTTCGGGACTTCAATGCCGACGGCGTGCTTGCCGGGGATCGGTGCGACGATGCGCACCGTGCTGGCGGCAAGCCTGAGCGCGATGTTGTCGGCGAGGTTCACGATCTTCGAGAGCTTGACGCCGGGAGCAGGCAGCAGCTCGAACATGGTGACGACGGGTCCCTTCCGGATTCCGGTAACTTCGGCTTCGATATTGAATTCGGCCAGGGTTTCCTGGAGCACCACGGCGCTCCGTCGCGTCTTGTCGTCGATGATCCAGTACTGCCCGTCCGGGTAGGTATTGAGGATGTCGGTCGGTACGAAATACTCGGTCCGGAGCGGCTTCCGGATCGGTGCATGATGTTCCGGCGGTACGGACTCCTCAAATACGCGTATGGCCTTGCCCATCGGTTTTACCGTCGGATCCGTTCCGGCAGCGATTTCGTTCGGACCAGGATCGAACGGCCTTGTCGGATCAGCCCTTTCGACGGGGCTCCCGCGGATCAATGAACGTTCGCGACCAGCGGCAGCGCCAGGCGCCGCTTGCGCTTTCATGCGGATGGTGGCGGGATTGTCCGCCCAAAATGCCCCCGATGCTGCCGGGTCGGTTGGATGATCGACCGAACGTGCTTCCGTCGCCATTTCCGCAGCATGCGAATTCTCCGGCTGTCTGCGGAAAAATACGGGAACCGGTTTCTCTTCAGTTTGGTCAGCTCTGTCCCCGCTACCCGGTATATCGGATGGTGAAAGAGACTTCAGCTCCGGCAATGGCGGCAAGTCCGGCACCCTGAATTCAAAGCCAGTGGAAGGAGCCTTCCCGGCTTCCGAAGCGGGGGATCCGAGCAGTCCTGAAACCGGCCTGTGCGGCGGCGAACCGGCAATTTCAGCTCTGTCCCCTTCGGTGGCAAACGAGCCCTCTCCGAGCACCACGTCGCGGAAACCGACCACGAGCATGACCGAAGACAGGAAGGCGACACCCCCGAGCACGCCGACGACCGGCATGCCGATGCCCTCGAGGGCGGGCATCGTCTTGAACCAGGTATCGGGCGAGCTGAGAAAGGCATGGATCATGACGAGGATCGCGAATGGGAGGACGGACGCGGTGACATAATAAAGAAGATCCCGGCGGAATCCCGGCAGGAACAGGACGATGGATTCGGCGAAGAGGTATAGGGGCAAGGCCAGCGCGAAGAGGCCGAGCGTATCCGAAAGGAAGGAGCCCGCGAGAGAGACCGAACCGAGTCCTTCGATGCTGAAAAAACCGACAATGGCGATGGAAAGGGAAAAAAGCCCCAAGGCCGTGAGGATACAGCCGGCGATGACGCTCAGGGATCTGGTATCGTTCATGCGTGATTCTGACACTGTGGGATCTCCCGTGAAAAATAACCTGCCATTCCGCTTCGACCGGCAGCTCCCGTTCCGGAAAGCCGGTCGCGGAGTAAAAGCGTACTGTTCGAATATCGGCGCGATCGGTCACGGGTGTTACGAAAGACCGAGCGTTCCGGTCGATCGGCGGATTTCTAGAGAAAGAGGAGCCCGAGTATTCCGGCTGGTACGAGGTAGGCCGCAAACCAGGCGAGCTTCCCCATTCTAAGCAATGGGAGCAACGCGGACAGGACGATTACGCCGACGGCGAACGCGACCGCGGCAGCCACCGACAGCTCAAGCGGACCCACCGAACCTGCAAGCGTTCCCGCGTCCTTCAGATCGAGGACCAGGGCGCCCAGTACGGCGGGAATGGCCAGGAGGAAGGCGAATTCTCCCGCATTCCCGCGGTTCATGCCGGCGGCGAGTCCCCCGGCGATCGTGATTCCGGAACGGCTGATGCCGGGAAGCACGCCGATTCCCTGCGCGATCCCGACGAGGAGGCCCTCCCGGAGCCCGATGGCCTCGTAGCCCTTTTCACCTTTCATAAACAACGTCGCGACAAGGATGGCCGCGGTGGCGATGAAACACGCTGACACCGCTTTCGGACCGAACCCTGGCATGAATCGGGAGATGCCGAAGCCGATGATGGCGGTCGCGAAGGTAGCCGCGATGGCTGGCGGCACGATGGCCAGGTTTTCAGCATCCTTCGGGGAATTTCTACGGAGAACCCATCGGGCTATGGCCGCAAGGACACCGCCGATGCGGGCACGGAACACGACGACCACGGAGAGGAGCGTGGCGAGGTGGAGGGTCACGTCGAAGAGCATCGGCACCCCGGAAAGGCCGAAGAGCCGCTTGAATATGAGGAGATGCCCGCTCGAGGAGACGGGCAGGAATTCCGCTGCCCCCTGGAATGCGCCAAGGAGGATGGCTTGCAGGATGGTCATGTCGATGCTCCGTTTCGCTCCGGGCGAGCGCCGGGGATATCCATCGTCATCAGAAGAATTCCGGGTTCAGGTCGAAAACCCGGAAACCGAGGAAGGGCAGGTGTTCGACGACGATGTCGCCGTGGATCGAATACGGCTCCCCCGCGGGGTCGCTGAAATCGTACATCCGTCCCTGGAGTTCGGCTCCGGACTCGATCTGCGAAGTTGGAATCAGGAAGCGGCCGAGATCGTTTCCGTCGGCGGTTTCCAGCGAGGCAGCGCAGGCCACGACGCGGGACGGATCGGATCCGCGGATGATCCACCAAGCGAGTTCCGCGCCCGTCTGCCGTTCGACGATCTTCGCGGAGTCCAGGAACGGCCTGATGCGCGCATAGACGCGTTCGATGCAGGCGTATCGGGCCGCTGCGGCCGTGTCGTCGACCCAGATCAGGTTCTCAGGCGATATGTTCGCCTCGTACAGGCCGTAGGACAGGTCCTGGTAGCCCATGGTCTCGTACAGCGGCCGCCTGCCCGCCCCGACCGAAAGGAAGCGCGCGACGAAGTGCCTGAGCCCGACGCGTTCGTAGCCCATGACGCGGACGAGCGGCGAACCCCACAGCCGGGGGTCTCCCGTGTCATGGGTGTCCACCGCGAAGCAGACGGACGCCCTTCTCCCGCCCTTCCGTGACGCCTCGGCATTGGCTGACACCAGGCGGTCGTGGAGCGCGAAGGCGTCGTCGAGGTGTGGGCGGTCGATTCGCCTGAGCATGTCGTCGCCGAGTACGAGATCGAACCCGATTCCGGAATAATCCTCGAACTCCGTGCCTATCCGCTCGGCGAAGGCGCCGATGGCGTCGTGGCCGTCCGTCCGTGCCGCGTCGATCGCCCGGGCGAGAATGAGCGGGGTCGGACGGTCGGTGGCAGGCAGGGTACCAGCCGAGTCGAGCGTCGAGTCGAAGACATGATCGACCGAGTCGAAACGGACGAAATCGAAACCCAGGAGATCGCGCGAGTTCGGGAAGCTTGCCCGGATCGGGGGCCTTGTTGGGCGGGATGTTGTCGTAAAAGGCGTAGGGAGTCACGACCCCGTAGGAATGGGACGACACGTCGTCGCCGCGTTCGTTGCGGTAGAGGAAAACGGGATAGTTCCCTTCGCGATCGTAGCGGGCGAATTCCGGCAATCCGATCCCGTCCCAAGCCTGGGTAGGGACGGGCCAGAGTCCTTCGGCGATGAGATCCCGGATGGCTTCATAGTAGGCGCGCGTGGCAAGCGATCGTTCCTTGAGTTCCTGTCCGATCGGTTTGCCGGAGGCGTTCGTCGCTTCGACGGGTCCGGCCGCTTCGCGTGAAAACCGTTCGAACCCGGTTTTTCCCTTGACCCTGGCTATAACCCCGGCTGCTTCGCGGGCCGTCCCGATACGGGCGATCCGCTCATAGGGGTGCCCGCCCTCGAGAACCGAGTTCCGGTCGGGAGCCAACTTGATCCATGCGAATGCCTCGGGGGAATCCAGAACCACGCGCGAGTACTGGGCGACATGGGGCGTCAAATCGTAGCCTATGACCTTGTCGAGGAGCCGGCATGCTTCCATGAAGGCACGGAGTTGCGCGAGCGGGCCGATCCCCGCGGAGGCAAGCTCGATATTCACGAGTTCCTCGGCGATCTCGTAGGGATCCTCGATGGCATAGAGGACTTCGAATTGGTACGGATGGAACGGAGCCAGGTGGACGGCCGAGGCGGTGATGCCGGGCAGCAGTTTCGATGCCGCGATGAAATCTCCCGGGCGTCCGTCGATTCCCGTCGCGCGGACGTTCACGAAGCAGAAATCGGCGCGCAGCATCCACGAAGAACCGGTTTCGAGTTCGCACCTGCTTTCGCGCGAACGGCGATCTGCCAGGATCGAGAAGAATGCCGCAGCGGACGGATCGCTCATCCTGAGGAGCGAGCTTTGTGTCCGTTCGACGGGAAGCCCGGCTTCGACTTCCTCGACGAGCCCGGCAGCCCTTTTCCTTTCCTCGTCCGAAGGCGAAAGGACGAATTCCAGGTCCTTCCAGACGCTGGCCCCGTTCTTCGCGTGGAATCCGCCCGATCTCACCCCAGCTCTCCGCGCGCGACGGCGTCCGCGAGGGCTGCCGCGGCGTTGAGGTTGACGAGAGCCAGTTCCAGTATGCGCCGCTCGTCCACGTCGAAGCGAGGATTATGGTTCGGCTTGTCGATCCCGAGCGCGGGCGCCTGGGTGTTCATGTACCAGAAGCACCCTGGCACCCGCTTGAGGAAGTAGGCGAAATCTTCGCCGCCCATGCTCGGCTTCGTCATGTCGACGACACGGTCCGGCCCGAGTGTGGACGATGCGGCTGCCCTCGCAATCGCCGTGGCGCCGGGGTGGTTGACGAGCGGCGGGTAACCGCCGAGCCAATCGAACAAAAAACGCGTTCCCGTAGCGAGGGCGATCCCTTCGCCGATTTCCCGGAGGCGCCGTTCGGCCAGCTCGCGGTTCCGGTCCGACAGGGTGCGCACCGTGCCCTCGATGAAGGCCTGTTCGGGGATGATATTGTGGGCGCTGCCCGATTCCACCCTGCAGATGCTGATGACAACGGGTTCCGTCTGATTGAATTCGCGCGCGCGGAAGCTCTGGCATGCGAGAATGTATTCCGCCAGGGCCGGGATGGGATCCCGCGCGCGGTGGGGTTCCGCGCCATGACCGCCCTGGCCCGTGAACACGGCGCGGAACCTGTCCGCGGCGGCCATGAGAAAGCCCGGCATGAAACCGGCCTGCCCGGGTTCCAGCTCCTCCGACAAATCGCCCACATGCCCGCCGACGATGGCCCGCACGTCGTCGAGGCAGCCTCCTTCGATCATGCCGACGGCCCCGAAAAATCCCTCCTCGCCGGGCTGGAATGCCAGGCGGACGCGGAAGCCCGGCTCTGTCCCCGCGAGTATCTCCGCGCAGCCGAGGAGGGCAGCCGTGTGGACATCGTGACCGCACGCGTGCATCCGACCGTGGCGTTCGCTCGCGAAGGGTAATTCCGTCTCCTCGACGATCGGGAGGCCGTCCATATCGGCGCGTATGGCCACGAGCGGGCCGCTCGAGCCGAAGTCGGCGACGAGTCCCATGCCGCAACGGCGCGGAATGGCGCCAGCAGCCGCCAGTTTGGCTTCCACATATGCGATGGTCTCCGGGAGCTCGAGCCCGATTTCCGGTATCCTGTGCAGCGCCCGCCTGTGTTCGACGACGCGGGTTCCCATTTTTTCGAAGGCGTCCAGGGCGAAGGTCATGGCCGGGCCTCCCTTTTGACGGTTTCGCGTCTTTCGGATCTACCCTCGAAATCGGCCACGATCAGGAATGCATCCTCGGCGTCCTCATCGCTCACGGATATCCTCGTTCCCCCGAGTTCCACGGCGAACAAGGGATTCACGTCCAGCATGTCGCCGTTGAAGACCATCGCCTCGATACCCGCGGATTCCAGGAGGCTTTTCATGACTACCGCGTCCTGGGGGAACGCGCAACGATACACGTCTTTCATCTGATGCTCCTCGGGATGATAATGGCGCGGGAAAGCCGCGCCGACGTCACAGCGGCGCGTCCCTGATCCCCGCGTTCGCCACCGATCCGATGTGGTCGAGGACGAGCCGGCGGAGCGTCTCGTCGAGGTACGCCGATTCGCGTTCGAAACGGTCCTTCACGGAGCCGCCGTCGAAGGCTCCGTCGGGCACGAGTATCGGCGTGAGGTTGGACAGACAGGAATCCTCACCCTCGTCGATCTTGTTGTGCGAATAGCCCCGGTCGATGGTCCAGGTGAGCGATCTTGGCTCCCCCGGTTTGTCGTAGACGAGCTGGAATCCGACGACATCGCCCTCTTCGCGGTCGTACCAGATGTACAGGTCGAAATACTCGTCCAGGTAGAGGCGGCGAAATCCGTCCGGATTTTGGCGAACGTTCCGGAATTCTTTGATCATGACTTCACTCCAGAAATTGCTTGAATATCTTGCGGCCGTCCGCGCAACGGTACGGGTTTTTGGCGTTGCGGAGGAACTGGCGGTAAGTGGCGCAAGCCCTGTAGTAGCCATCCGGCCCGCGGAAAGCGGAAAGTTCGTCGCAGCGGTACAGTTCCAGAAGGACAGGGAAGAGCGGATGCTCCATGAGTTCCCGGGTTCTCGCGAGCGGGAGCCTGGTGACGACGGCCGGCATCATGTGTCGAAGCACGAGGAATTCCACGTCGTCGGCGATACCCCGCGAAAAACCGAGGCGGTCGAGGAATCTGCGCGCCTGGCCCGCCCCCAGTTCGCTGTGGCGGTCGAAGCGACGCCCTTCGTTTTCCACGGCGATCGGTTTCCCGGAATCGTGAAGGAGGAGGCCGAGCGAAAGGCGGAGATCGGGAAGCTTTCGGTAGCGGAAGGTTTCCATGGTGTGGCGCCAGACGTCGCCTTCCGGATGGAAATCCTTCGAATGGTCGACGCCCCTGAGCCCGGCGATTTCCGGCCAGTAACGATCGAGGAACCCGGTCCGGTCGAGGTAGTCGAACGCGCGTTCGGGGTCGTTCCCGGTCAGGATGAGGACGAGCAGGTCCCGCTGGTAGTCGACGGGGAGGCCTGCCGGGGCCTCCGCATCCGCTCCCGAGATCGCATAGCGGTACCTGGACAGCATGACGGCCGTGTCGAAAAGGAGATCCTCGGGAGCGCTTGTATCGGGTGTGGCCGTGGAAGCCCTCAGGTACGGATAGGATTCCTCATCCAGCTTGTATGCCCGACGCGCAGGATCGTAGAGAAGCTCGAGTTGGGGATACGAGCGTCGGGGCGTCCTGAGGCGACCGGGAGCGATGGTCTCGGCGCAGACGGCCCGGATGATGGCCGCGTCATCACGCTCGAGTCCGGTGGGAAGGGGAGCGTCCGTGGAAAAATCGGCGTAGGAAAGGCCGGCGTATTCGATCCGGTCGAAACGGGCCGCCGCTTCGCCGAGTTCCCCGGGAAAGGCCGCGAAAAGAACCGGACAGGACCGCAAACCCCAATATCGGTCGAGTGCCGTGAACGAGGCTTCGTACAAGTCCCTTGAAGCCGGCGATCCACCGGCAGACGCGGCATTTTCCATGATCTCAAGATACATCGAAGCCGCAGTCGGAGTAAACCATGAAGCGTCCGGAGATGAAAACGACCCGCCGTAATGCGGGTCGCCGGTTGTCAATGATGGCTGATTGTCACTGTTCGCCGGAAGCCGTGGTCGTCGCGTTCTGTTCGGGAGTTCCCTCCGCGAGCGGCGCGATTTCCTCCCCGGTCGGTGGAACGCCTTTCGTGACCCCTTCAGCGAGCTTGGCTTCGATTTTCGGGTATACCTTCCGCGCCAGGATGAGGTAGCGGGGAGGGAGCGAGGGTCCGAATTCATCGTACAGCGAAAACAAGGTAGTGAACTTGTCGGCTGCGAGCGCGTATTCACCCTGTTTGTAGTGTATGAAGCCTATCTCGTAGGTGCAGGCGACAACCTTGGCCGGTTCGGAGGAAAAACGCTCGAGACCGACCCTGTAGTAGCCCAAAGCGGCCTGGTAATTGTAACGGTCGGATGCTTCCTGTGCCCGCTGGACGATTTCCTCGAAGGAAAGGTTCTCGGGCACGACGACAGGCTTGGAAACGCAGGATGCGGCGAACAGAATCGCGGTCGCGATGAGGACGAATACGGTTCTTTTCATGTGCATAGCTCACTTGGAATAGAGTTCGTCACGATCGGGCAGGGTCGTCCGGAGGTCGCGGAGAAAATCCCCGGAATCCCCCATGTCCTCGTAATGGTCACAGGAAGCGATGCTGCGCCTGGCGACGGTAAAGTACTTGTAGATCTTTTCTTCCCCCAGTTTTTTCCGCCATTTTCCAGCATCGCAACGAACGCGCAGGTAGTAGGAGCCCTCGCCTTCTGCCGGCGACGGGACGAGCTTGCAGTGGATACAGTTGGCGCAATGTACCGAGCCGGTCTTGCTTCCGGCTGGCGCGAGGAGATCGTCGATTTCCGTCGCCGTGTCCACGCGATATGCCATGCAGTCACCTCTCGTTCGCCGGCGGCAATAAAACGTCCGAATACCGGCAGACGTTACGGTCGATGATATAGTCACGGGTCTTTTTGCGCAAGCCTCGATAGCGATTTCCGCTTTTCCGTCTCAACCTGCCAGGGGCGACGCATGCTCGGGGAAGAGCGTGGCAATCCAGGCTGGCGTATCGACGATGTCCCGGCAGCCATTCCGCCGCTGATGCAGCCCGCCATGATACCAGTCCCCGGGATTGTTGACCAACCCGGCTTTCACCGGATTTCAGCCAGGAACGAGCTCTGCCCCCAGGCAAGGCAGGATTTTCAGCTCTGTCCCCGAGGTCGAACCCCTGCCTTGACCCTGCCGGTCCTTCCGGTGAATATGGCTGACCATGGCTGCAACCATCATCAACGCGATTGCAATAATCGTCGGGTCGCTCATCGGCCTTTTCGCCAAGAAAGCGTTTTCGGAAAAAACCGAGGAGACGGTGTTCAACGCCTGCGGTTTCGTCACCCTCGTCATCGGCATGCAGATGGCTCTCAAGAGCGGGCATATCCTCGCCTTGGCCATCGCGGTCATCGGCGGCGGCATCATCGGGACGGCGATCGGCATCGAGAACGGCGTCCTGAAGCTCGGGGAAGCCCTCAAGCGGCGTTTCGCGGGGAAGGAAGAAGGATCGACGTTCGCATTCGGCTTCCTCAACGCTTCCGTGCTCTTCTGTTCCGGGGCGATGGCCATCGTCGGATCCTTCAAGGCCGGCACGGAGGGCGATTTTTCCATCCTTTATACCAAAAGCGTCCTCGACTTCTTCATTTCGGTGATGTTCACCGGGGCAATGGGGATCGGCGTGGCGTTTTCCGCCCTCTCCGTGCTGGTATACCAGGGTCTCCTGACGGCGGTGTCGGTTTGGATCAAGCCCTGGGTCACGGAGCTCATGCTCGCCGAGCTTACCGGCGTCGGCGGCCTTCTTCTCCTCATGATCTCCGTGAACCTTCTCAAGCTGAAAAATGTCCGGACGGGTGATTTCCTGCCGGCCATTCTCATCATGGCCGGACTCGTCATGCTGTTCCCGAGGTTCCCCTTCCTTTGAGACAATATGGGCTTTCAGTCCCGGAATCCGC
This sequence comes from Spirochaetota bacterium, assembly GCA_026398615.1. Taxonomy (GTDB): domain Bacteria; phylum Spirochaetota; class Spirochaetia; order Treponematales; family UBA12059; genus JAPLSN01. The sequence continues at coordinate 42,711 of JAPLSN010000015.1, forward strand.
AGGCACCTCCGCCTCCGCGGCAGTATACTGACAGGGTGAGGGGTACCGCATGCCGATCGGCGGGAAGGGTGACAAGCGGACTTTTTTCACCGGGTTCGACGAGGAATCCGGGGCATGGTATGCGCTCGATAATGCGGCCCTCCTCATGCCGGCCATCGCCGGGCAATCCGCCACCTACCTCTTCAGGATTTCGGTCGATCTCGACGCACCGGTCAAATTGCCCGCCCTCCAGCAAGCTCTGGACAGGGTCGCCGATCGATTCCCGTATTTCACCGTCGAACTACGCCATGGAATTTTCTGGCATTACATGGAGCACCGGAACGAAACGCCGGTCGTCGAGGCCGATAGCGATTATCCCTGCCAGGCCTTCGGCATTTTCAGGCGGGGGCGCTGTCTCTACCGCGTCCGCGCGCGCGCGAACACGATTGCGTGCGAGTTTTTCCACGTCATCACGGACGGTACGGGCGGCCTCCGCTTCCTCAAGAATCTCGTCGTCGAGTATTTCCGGCTGATCGGCGTCCCGGTCGACGCTCCCGATCCGGAACTCTGCGATCTCGACGCAAAGCCTTCCGCCGAGGAATACGAGGACGCCTACAAGAAGTCCTTTCCCGACGGCTACCTGAAGCCGGAAACCGAGACCCGGGCATACCATTACCAGTCCGCGATGCTTCCGCGCGGCATCTACCGCGTGACGAGCGGCATCCTCCCCCTCAAGGCCGCGCTCGACAAGGCCAGGGAACTGGGTGTCACGCTGACGGAGCTCCTGGCGGCAGTCTACATCGACGCGCTCCAGGAGACGTGGTTCGATGCCCCGAAGTGGGCGCGCAAGCAGGGCAAGATCAACCTTGAAGTGCCGGTGAACATGCGCAAGTTCATCGAGACGAAGACGAACAGGAACTTTACCCTCCTCGTCCGCCTGGACCAGGACGCCCGGGAAGGGCGACGCGATTTTTCCGAAACGCTGTCCAGGGTCCATCACCAGATGCGCTTCAAGCTCGACAAGAAATCGCTCCTCAGGCAGATTTTCAGGAACGTCGCCGGCGAACGGATCCTCGCGGTCCGCATCCTGCCTCTCTTCCTGAAAACCCTCTTCATGAAGTACCTGTTCTGGGTCTATGGCGACAACCGCATCTCCGGCATCCTGTCGAACCTCGGCAAGGTCTCGTTCCCGCCATCGATTGCCGGTCGAATCCGGGACATGAACCTCGTGCTCGCGCCGAATCCCGCCATCAAGACCCTGTGCGGCGTGATCGCGTGGAAGGATATCCTGCGCGTCACCTTCGGAAGCCTGGCGCGTTCACGGGAGATCGAGCGGCTCTGCTTTTCTCGGCTCGTCGGGCTCGGACTGCCCGTGAGGGTGGAATGCAACATGGAGGCGGACGTATGAAGATGTGTCCCTCGTGCAAGGTGGAACTGGCCGAATCCTCGGCCGTCTGCCCGCTCTGCGGCGCCAAGGCCGTTTCCGACAAGGTGGAATTCGTCCACGAAGCCGATCGCCTGCCTGCGTCGCTCATCGATCCGGACAATCGCGCGGACCTGAACGCCTCGGAGCGCAGGAAGGTGACCGTGGAGCTGCTGTCCGTGTCGGCTTTCATCGCCGCGCTGTCGGTGGACGCCGTGGACGTCGCCGTCAACCTGCGTTTCACCTGGTCGCCGTATCCCCTCGCGTCGATCGCGTTCGTCTGGGCTTGCGCGTGCGTGCCGGTCCTCCTTGACCGCCGTCCCGTCGCGCTGGTGCTCGTTCTGGCTGTCCTCGTACCGGCTTTCCTGGCCGCTCTCGATGCCGTGGATGGCCGATTCACCTGGTTCCCCGCCGTAGCCCTTCCCCTGGCGTTGGGCGTGGAGCTGTCGACCGCGGCCGCCACCGTCGGCACGATCGTTTCCCGGCGGAAAGGTCTCAACCTGGTCGCGTACTGGGTATTCGCGGTGGTCGCGATCTGCGTGTCCATCGAAACCGTGCTCGACCTCCGTTTCGGCGGGGTCGTTTCGCTCCACTGGGCGAACATCGTCGCGTACGCGCTCATCCCCATCGCCGTGTTCCTCCTCTATCTCCACCTGCGAATCGCACGGACGGGTTCCTTGCGGAAACTTTTCAGGATCTGACGGGGAGGCGCGGTGTTTTCCGTCCCTTCAGCTGTACGCGGAGCCGGAAAACGCCGATAGTGGGATGATGAGGAGTCCCGTTCGCGATGGCGTTCGTCGGCTCCAAAGAGGGGTCGAAGAAGGCTGTCGGCCTGCCGGAGAACCCATATCGGGAAGGACCGCAATGAGGAAAACGATCACCACGGCGGCGCTCGCGCTGACCGCACTCCTGGTCTCGGCCGCTTGGGCCGATGTCGAGTTTTCGGAACCGGATGTCGCCGCGAACGACGGGCTGCTCTTTGCCGCGAAAGCCGATCTGCCGGGCGGCGGTTCGTTCTCGACGCTGTTCGCCGCGAAGCTCGGGCCGGGCGAGATCGAGCAGCTCACGGTCTTCCCGGAGGCGATGGAACTCATCGACGGGAACCGTTCCCTGCAGGTGCGGAACCGTTTCGGCATATTCAGGACCGACGATGCGTTCTCAGGGTTCAAGCCGGTGAGCGGATTCCCGTCGTTCGTGCGGGGCAGCCCCGTCCAGTCGGGCAAGCTTCCCGGCGTCGCCACCTCCCCCGACGGAGCTTACCTGCTCTACTTCAGTCCCACGTCGTACGGTTACGGCAGGCTCATCCTTTTTGACATACGGAAGGGTGTCGAAACACCGGTGGCGTCGGGGATCGGTCATTCCATAGACATGTTCCCGGCCCTGTGGTCCCCTGATTCCCGCTTTTTCGTCTACGAACGGAAGGGCATGGTCTATTACTACTCCCTGGACCAGTACAAGGGCGGACGCGTGCTCGACGAGAGCTACCGGGGCGTCTTCCAGGGGCGGATCGAGGCATTGACCTGGGGCGGAGACGGCAGCCTCTTTTTCGTGAAGGACCGCTCGCTGTACCGGGTACGATCCTCCGAGTTCTTTACCCAAGCCCTGTATTCCGGCATCATCTCCATCGGTACGATGGTCGGGACGGTCCCGTTTTCCTTCGACCCGAACTTCGATTCCTTCCGCATCTCGCCCGACGGCGCCAAGATCCTCTTTTGCAAGGACGGCCGGAACCTCTTCCTCTATTACCTGGATCCCGACGATTACGGAAGGTCCTCGCGGGTAGCCAGCCTCCCCTATCTCTTCCTGCAGGGCGACACGACCGTCGTCGATGTACTGTGGCCGCAGAGCGGGCTCCTGACCATCTTCACGCGTTCGCTCCGCAACGGTGAACGGGTGGCGGGCGCTTACCGCATCCAGGCTCCGGGTTCGGTGGACGAGGCGAGCCTGTCCCAGACTTTCAAGGAACTCGAGGTCGCGGGCGCGCTGGAACTGGTTCCCTCCTCGGACCTGTCCCGTGTGGCGGTCGTGACGAAGGAAGGCGTCACGGTCCGGAATTACGCCGATTGGACGAGCCAGGCCGTCCTGCCAGCACCGGGAGCCTTGCACGCCCTCTGGGTCGACGATGCCCGGCTCGTCGTGGCCGGAACGGCCACCATCGAAATCATCGCCATTGACGGAAAGACCCGAACCCTCCTCTGCCTTTCGCAAACCGAGGCAGCAACGTGGTCATCATTGTCGGACGGCGCCGTCGCCGCGAAAGCCGGCGGAAAGGCTTTCGAGCGCAGGGAAGGAGCCTGGCGCCGCGCCGACGTGTACCGCGGCAGGACGCCGGCCACGAATTCCGTCAGCTACCGCGTCTACCTGGACGCCCTTTCCTCGGGATCCTACCGGAACATGATCATGGTCCGGTCCATCAAGGGGCTCGGGACGAAACCCCTGTTCCCGCCGCCGCTCAAGGTTTACCAGGCCTTTCCCGACCGCGACGAGCCGTGCTCCGCGGGCATCTTTGACCATGGTTCCCGCATCAGGCGCCGCGAGGTTTCGCTCGTTTTCAACTGCTACGACACCGCCGAGGGTTTGCCGAAGATCCTCAACACCCTGGCAGATTACGGCATCACGGCCACGTTCTTCGTGAACGGCGAATTCATCCGCCGCGCCCCGGGCGCGGCCCGCCTGATCGCCGAAAGCGGCCATGAGGTCGGGAACATGTTCTTCACGACCTTCGATCCGACCGATTCGCGTTTCCGGATCGACGCTGAGTTCATCAAGCGGGGCCTCGCGCGCACCGAGGACGAGTATTTCGCCGCGACCGGCAAGGAATTGTCGCTCATATGGCATACGCCGTATTATTCCACGAGTACCCAGCTCCTGGATGCGGCCACGGCCATGAACTACGCCTATGTCGGGCGGGACATCGATCCCCTCGACTGGGTGGGGGCGCTCGACGGCAGGTCGATACCGGGTTCCTACCTTCCCACGGCCGACGTGGTCGAACGGGTGATGGCCCAGAAAAAGCCCGGATCGATCGTCCCGGTGCGGATCGGCGTGCCGGACGGCGGCCGCGACGACTACCTGTTCATGGAGCTCGATCTCCTGATCGATTCGCTCCTGAGCGAGGGCTACGAGATAGTTCCGGTATCCGCGCTCATCGAACACTCCAAGTGATGAAGGGATAACACATGGCAGCAGACCTGGACCGATTCAAGCTCAAGCCTTCCGACGTGGCCTTCGCGTTCACCGAATCCGACGCCGGGCGGCTGGACGGCGGGGACTGGGGCAAGGCTGTCATCGGCCAGCCGCGCGCGCTCGAAGCCCTCCTCCTCGGCGTCGGTATCCACGCCAAGGGCTACAATGTCTTCGTGACAGGGGCGCCGGGCACCGGGCGGAGGACCGCGGTGAAGAAGGTGCTTTCGGAGTACCGCCCCGCCGGGCTCGCGCTCCACGACATCGCCTATGTCTTCAACTTCAAGAGCCCGCTCGAACCCCGCGTGCTCTCCTTCAAGGCCGGCGCCGCACGAGCCTTCAGGAAGGACGTCCACACGCTCATCGAGAACGTCAAGAAGATCGTGCGGCTCCAGCTCTCCAGCGCCGAGTTCAAGGCCAGGAAGGACGCCATCGTTTCGGGCTTCGAGAAGGAAGAGAACTCGCGCATCGCGGCTTTCGAGCGCGAACTCCTGTCGAACGGGTTCCACATCGTCCAGATCGAGGGCGAGGAGGGCAGCGCCGCCACCGACATCGTTCCCGTCGTCGACGGCGGGAATTCCGACTTCGACGCGCTCCAGAAGCTCGTCGCCGAGGGCAAGATGGCGGAAGCCGACTGGAACGCCCTGCGCGAGCGGTATTACGAATACATGGACCGGATGAAAGTGCTGTTCGCCGAGCTCCGGCGCGGCCGCGTCGAGCTCGAGGTCAAGCTGGAGACCTTGCGCAACGATACCCTCAAGCCCCTCATTCAGTCCGAGATCGCCCTCCTCAAGACCAGGCACCCCGACGAGCGTATCCTGCGCTGGTTTCACGACCTCGAGAAGGACTTGTTCCAGCATCTCTACCTCTTTCAGCCGCCCACGGACGAGTCCGGTGTCAAGACGCCGCGCACGCCCCCGCTTTCGCGCTACGGCGTGAACGTCTTCGTCGACAACGGCGACCTGGAGCGCATCCCGATCGTCTTCGAGGCGCATCCGAGTTTCGTGAACCTTTTCGGTTCCATCGAAACCCACCCGGAAATCCCGGGGGAATCGCGGATCGCCTACCTCAAGGTGCGGGCGGGATCCATCCACCGAGCCTCCGGCGGCTTCCTGGTGATGCGCGCCGAGGATCTCATCCAGGAAGAGGAAAGCTGGTCTTGTCTCAAGCGCGTGCTCCAGACCGGGCGCGCAGAGATTTTCCCGCCGTCCGGGCCGTACGGGACGCCGACCGCGCCGGTCAAGCCGGAGCCGGCCGAAGTCGACGTCAAGGTCGTACTCATGGGCGGGGAATCCAGTTACGACGTGCTTTACGGGGCCGATCCGGACTTCCAGAAACTTTTCAAGGTATCCGCCGAGTTCGATTCCTCCATGCCGAGGAACGACGAAACCACCCGGGAATACGTGGCTTTCATACACAAGATCGTCAGGGAGGAAGGCCTCCGTGACATCACGCGGGACGGCATCGCGGCGGTCGTGGAGCACGGCGTGCGGCTCTCCGAGTATCGCGACCGGCTTTCCACGCGATTCAGCCTGATCGCCGATCTCCTGCGGGAAGCCGATTATCACGCGGGGCGTTCCGGAAAGCCTTCCATCGACGCCGAATCGGTCACCGGGGCCGAACGGCGGCGCGCCTACCTTGCATCCCTGCCCGAGGAAAAACTCGGCGACATGATCCTTTCCGGGGAAATCATCCTCAAGGTGAGCGGGACGGCGATCGGCCGGGTCAACGGCCTCGCGGTCCACGATCGCGGCTACTACGCCTTCGGCTTGCCCGCGGTCATTTCCGCCCAGGTATCGCCGGGCGAAAACGGCGTCATCAACATCGAAGGCGAGTCGGGCCTGTCGGGCGAAATCTACGACAAGGCGGTTCTCATCGTGGAAGGCTTCCTCCGGAGCCGCTATGCCCGGAATTTCCCCCTCATGGTGAGCGCGAGCGTCTGCTTCGAACAGTCCTACACGGCCGTCGAAGGCGACTCGGCCTCGTCCACCGCCGTCTATGCCCTGCTTTCGGCCATCGCGGGCGTGCCGCTCCGGCAGGACATCGCCGTCACCGGTTCCATGAACCAGATGGGGCAGATCCAGCCCGTCGGCGGGGTCACCGAGAAGATAGAAGGCTTCTACCGCATCTGCGAACGCGCGGGATTCTCGGGAACCCAGGGCGTCATGATCCCGAGGCAGAACGTCGTCAACCTGACCCTATCCCGGGAGGTGCAGGCCGCGGTCACCGAAGGGCGCTTCATGCTGTACGCGGTGTCCAGCATCGACGAGGGCATCGAAGTCCTGACCGGCCTGTCCGCCGGCACCGCGGACGCCAAGGGCGAATTCCCGCCGGATTCCTTCAATGGCCGGGTGCGCTCGGAGCTCCTCGCCATGACGAAGACGATCAAGACCTACTTGAGTTGAATCGCCGGCCTGCTTCCGGCGGGCGCGTTTTCGTTTGAAAAGTGGCTGAAAATGGATTATTCTGGAGAAACGGGAAGGTTCCGGCCGCCGTACTCCCTGCGTTCGCGCGGGCGCCGTTCGGATCGTCGGCGATCGACCGGGAATGCCGGATTCGAGATCTTCTTCCCGAATATATTTTGAAAACGGAAGGTATCGCCCATGGCTGACAATCCGCTCGTAGTTGACGTCTCCAAGATCAAAAAGGCGGCCCATAGCGCGCTTCCCCTCACGATCACCACGCACACGCTCCCGCACGAAATCGAAGTCTACATAGAGGAAGTACTCGACGTATTCCTGAGCGAACTGGGCCAGAAGAAACTCAAGGATTACCTCGTCTACGTCATCAGGGAGCTCGCGGTGAACGCCAAGAAGGCCAACACCAAGCGCGTCTACTTCGAGGTCAAGGAACTGGATATCGACGCCGTCAGCGACTACGAGGAGGGCATGGTCTCGTTCAAGAACGACACCCTGGAAAACATCAACTTCTACCTCCAGAAGCAGAAGGAACGCGGCCTCTACGTCAAGATCATCATGCAGGCGAAGGGCTCCAACATCATCCTCGAAGTCCGCAACAACGTCGCCATCAACAAGCTCGAATACATCCGCATCCAGGACAAGCTCGCCCGTTCGCGCAAGTACACGACCCTCGAGGAAGCCCTATCCCAGGTGATCGACCCTTCCGAGGGAGCGGGCCTGGGCCTCGTCATCCTGGTCCTCATGCTCAAGAAGATCGGCCTCGACGAGGACTGCTTCGACATCCGGGCCGACAACGGGGACACCGTCGCGCGGATCACCGTCCCGGTGGCCGCCGCCAAGATCGAGAGCCTCTCCCTGCTCACGAACGAAGTGGTGCGACAGATCACGAGCCTGCCGCATTTCCCCGAAAGCATCATGAAGGTCCAGCAGCTCATCAATGACCCCAAGAGCGAAATCCTGGACATAGCGCGCCACATCTCCACCGACCCAGCGATGACCGCCGACCTCCTCAAGCTCGTCAATTCGGCCGCCTTCATGCTGCCGCGCCGCGTGGACAACATAGCCGACGCCGTGAAGCTCGTCGGGCTGCGGGGCATCCGCAACACGCTCTATTCCTACGGTACCCAGAAGATCCTCGGCGATTCTTCGGCCGCGGACAAGAAACGCCTCTGGGACCATTCCTTCCAGTGCGCCTACTACGCCTACAACCTGGCCAAGAACTTCAAACCCCAGCACAAAGCCCTCCTCGACGACTCCTACGTCGGCGGCATGCTCCACGACATGGGCAAGATCGTCTTTTCGAACATCCACCCCGACCTCCTCGACAAGATCAGGGATTTCTGCAAATACAAGCACATCGAAGCCCAGAATTTCGAGGACATGACGGGTGGCATGAACCACGCCGAAATCGGCGCCCGGATCGCGGAGAAGTGGAACTTCCCCGAATCGCTCGTGGCCGCCATCCGCTACCACCATGAACCGGGCCTCATGACCACGGACTGGAAGGACGTGGCGTTCACCGTCTACCTGGCCAATGTCTTCTGCGAGTACGAAGGCAGCGACATGCTGTACGAACAGATCGAACCGATCGTCCTCCAGGACTTCGGTTTCCTGAGCGAAAAACAGTTCGGCAAGGTGGTCGAGCAGTTCTCCGATGGTTTCAAGCGGGAAGTCGAACGCTCGCACGACTACCTCAAGTAGCGGATCATGGCGGACGATGCCGCGGCGGGAACACGGATCCTCGTGGGCACGAGCGGCTATTCCTACGACGATTGGCGCGGCGTCCTGTATCCCGAAGGCCTCGGGAAAGACGAATTCCTCAAGTACTATTCCCTGCGTTTCCCTTTCGTGGAGCTCAATTTTTCCTATTACGCCATGCCGACAGCGCGCTCGCTCGCCTCGATGGCGGCGCGGACGCCGTCCGGATTCCTCTGCTCGATCAAGGCCCACCGCAGTCTGACGCACGAACCGACCGCGGACTGGCGCAAGGACGCAGCCGCGTTCGCCGACGCCGCTGCCGCCCTCGCTGCCGCCGGCAAGCTCGCCGGCATCCTCGTCCAGCTGCCCTACCGTTTCCACAGGACCCCCGAGAACCGCGCCTACCTGGGTTCGCTCTGCGACGAACTCACGGATTTCCCGCTCTTCGTGGAGTTCCGGAACGACGATTGGTTCGGGGGAAAGACCCTCGAGGAACTCGACGAACGCGGGATCGGGCTCGTCCTCGTCGACGCTCCCGACCTGAAGGGCTTGCCCCCGGATATCGACGCCGTCACCGGGAAGAGGGCATATGTCCGCTTTCACGGGCGCAACGCAGAGGCCTGGTGGTCGGGCGACAATGTCACCCGCTACGATTACCTTTACTCGGAGGACGAGCTGGCCGGATGGGTGCCGAAGATAAGGCGGATCGCGAAGAAGGCGGAACTGGTGCTGGTGGCGTTCAACAACCACGCCCGGGGACGCGCGGTGACCAACGCCGACAGGATGACGCAGCTTCTGCTGTAGGTTTTACCACGAAGTTCACGAAGGTTGTACCACGAAGGGCACGAAGAAAACGAAGGGAATGGAAGAGAAGGAAATGGAATGGGAATTCATGAGGGATTTTTTCCAGCTCCTTCTTCTCTTCCTTCGTGATCTTCATGGATATACTTCGTGTCCTTCGTGGTGGGAAAGTCCGGCCGTATCTCGGGCGGTTTGACGAAGTTGCCGAAGAAGGAGGGAGCGTCCACGACATCCTCCGGCGATATCTTCACGTAGCCTTCCTCCCCCATCGTGAGGAAGAGCGCCTTGTCCCACTTGCCGAGGGATTTTTCGAGGAAGACGCGGGCCCGCTCGAGGCATTCCCAGTCGCTGCGACACGGAACGAGAAGTTCGACGTAACCCTTCGAGTAGACGCCCAGAGAGACCCAGCGTTTCGACAGGACCACGTCGCAGACGTTCCTGCAGCCGGGCACGAATTCCGCGTTCTCGGCGATCCACGCTTCATGGAAGCCCGGCACCGGGTACACCACGCCACCCTCAGTGAGCCAGCTCGCGCCATGCACCCATTCCCATCGACCCGCCGACGTCATCGGACGGCTCCCGCGGCGAGGGCTTCGAGGAAAGAAGCGTAGTGGGGAGGGGCGGGAGCCCGGGCCGAGATTCCCCCGGGAAGGGTCAGCGAACAGGAATACAGCATGAGCTTCCGGGCGCCGTACGCTCTGGCGACGCGCTTGTTGAGGGCGAAATCGCCGTGGCGATCGTCACCGACGATCGGGAAGCCGGCGCCGGCCAGGTGGATGCGGATCTGGTGGTTGCGCCCCGTGCCGAGGACGAGCTCGAGCTGGCTGAACTCCCCGAATCGCGCGAGGGTCAGGGCCGAGGTGTGTGCGCTTTTCCGTTCGCCCCTGACGATGACATCCTCGTGGAGCTCGAACGCGTCGGATGTGGGCTCTCCCGCCACCAGGGCGCGGTAGCGCTTTTCGCAGCCGCGGGACGCGAAAGACTCGCCGAATTCCGACGCCGCCCGGGGAGAGCGCGCGATCGCGATGCAGCCTGCGGTTTCGCGGTCCAGGCGGTGGACGAGGTACGGCTTGAAACCGAACTCGCGCTCGGCCACGTCGAGAAGACAGGTCGTCACCCCGGCGCCGGGCTGGACCGCCAGGCCGGCGGGCTTGTCTATGATGAGAAGATCGTCGTTTTCGAAGAGCACGCTGAGCATCGAGGCGAAACAATAACGCGCACGACCCCGGGATTCAAGGGTGGATATCAGATTGCCAGCACCGCCGGTGCGCCTTCGTCCTTCGCCAATCCGGCGAGAGCCTCCATCTCCGCGTCTGAAAATTCCCCGTGTACCACCATGCCCGGGCGCACGCCGGTCGGCCTGAATCGCGCGATCCGGTACAGCGTCCGCCTGCCGACGGGAGAAGCCCCGATCGTCGCGGGGTCGAAGGGGAAGGCGGCGAGGATCCTCGAAACCTCCCGCACCGTGCGGGCCGCGTCCATGTACCCGGCCACGGCCACGGTGCGGACTTCCCAGAGTTTGCCCGATCCCGCGAGAAAGCGCAGGTTGTCGAGGACGGCCGCGTTGTCCCGCCCGGTAAGGCGAAAATGCTCTCCGGGGTCGACGCTCTTCACATCGAGGAGGATGCCGTCGCACGCCGCGAGGAGGCGATTTTCATGCTCGAGGGGAACGGAGCCGTTCGTGTCCAGCGCCGTATCGAGGCCGAGTTCCCGCGCCCGAAGGAACAGCTCCGTGACCCATTCCGTCCGGAGCGACGCTTCCCCGCCGGAAGCCGTGATCCCGCGGATGAAACGGCGGTACGGGGCGATCCGGACGATGACCGATTCCGGCAGCATGGGGGTTGTCCGGGGCGACGCCGCGATCGGGCAGATCTGTTCGCAAGCTCCGCAGTCCCTGCAATCGGGTTCGGACCAGCGGATGCGCCTGTTCGGGGACAGAGCTTTTCTTGGGGACAGAGCTCCCGACGGGCAGCCCGGAACGCAGGTCCCGCAGGCATCGCAGATCCCGATCGTCTCCGGATTGTGGCAATAGAGGCAGTTGAAGTTGCATCCCTGCAGGAAAACGACCGAGCGGTTGCCCGGGCCGTCCACGGAGCTGAAGGGTATGATCTTCCTGACGGGCGCCAGCTGTTCGTCATCGACCGGGTTCATGCCGATCCCCGGGCCCCGGTCAGCGGAGTGACTCGTCGAGGGTGCGCACCGGGCGGTCGAGCGCGTGGAGGTTCACGGCAGCGTCCCGGCCGAGAGCCGTCGTGTCCCGCAGGGCTGCCTTGCCGGCCGACAGCCTGGCCATTTCCGAACGCTTGACGAGGTAGCCCGAGATGCGGACCACGTCGGAATCGTCGGCGTAGAAGGACAGGAACCGCATCCCGGACGCGAAAGCCCCCTTGACCACGTCGACGATGGCCGCGGGATTGCGCTTGGCCCCGGGTTCGAAGGCGAAGATGTCGCCGATCCCGGACGGGAAGAAATCGTGGAAGGGCGCGGCGCGCAAGAGGTGCTCGTGGAGGGGCGGCTCTTCCCCGATCGGGATGCGGCATCCGGGACTCGTACCGACATCGTCGGAGAGTCCTACCTGCGCATGGAGGCTGAACCGTTCCCCTGTCGGGATGCAGAGGGGGTTCCGGTGTCCGTCCACGATCACGCGGAGGGTTTCCATCACCTCGAGGCCGAAAGCCTCCGCCGCGTCGGAATGCCCGAAACGCTCTTCCGGCTTCACGGCGCGGAGGAGGAAGTTCACGCACTCCGCGAGCCCCACGACGCCGAACATCGCGGTGAAGCGATCGGGGCGGATCAACCCCTCGGTGGCGAGGAAGCTCGACTTGAAGAACCCTGATTTTCCGACGAGGAAGCGGATCCGCTCGTCCACGTACCCGCACATCCGGGAGGCCGCGTCAGGCAGCGCGCGGGAAAGGAAATCGTCGCGGTCTGCCGCGGTCCGCGCGAGTTCGGAGAGCTTGAGCCGCACGAGGGTGTACGCGCCGCCGCCGATCGGAAGGGCGTTGTAGCAGGACGCGATCCCGTACCCCGCGGGATTTTCCCGCGAATACCACGGATGGTTGGCGAAGCTCGGACGCGCGCAGTCGAGGGCCGCCGCCGCCGCCAGTTCGGCGAACGGCTCCGGCGTCGTCGAAGGGTCGTAGAGGAACGAGATGTTCGGGGTCGGTTCGGGCCATTCCCGCGCGGCTTCGAGCACGAGCCTCCCGGCCAGCGTTTCCCGCGGGCCCACGTTCGCCTGGCAGAAGGAATCGGTGACGGTCCGGTCGATGTGCCGGAGGAAGCGCGCTATTTTCGGCTTCGGGTCCGGGTCGCGCAGGACGAAAGCTTCGAGGAGCTCGTCGAGCGCCCCGACGAAGACCGGAAAACCGGTGATGGATGGAACGTGCCGGTACAGGATGAGGAGGGAATCGAGCGCCTCGTCGAGATCGGCCGGTGGCGGCAGCTCGAGGAATTTCGAGCCCTGCGCGATGAAGCGCGCGTAGTCCGGCAGGATGTAACGCGGCCTGTACGGCGCGGCTCCTTCTCCCAGGTCGCAGATGATTCCCCGTTCGCGCAGGGCCTGCGTCCCGGGATCGATGCGGAGTATGGAGAGGGAGTTCTCGGCGGCGCGGGCGAGCGAGGCTACCTTCTGTTCGTAGGTAAGAGTCCTGCTCGTGATGACGGAAAGGATGGTGCTGTCCATAAAGCTTCTCCGTGGAAATGGCTAAGCTTTTAACGCGGGTCTTGGCCCCGGCGGCTTCAAATCGCGCACCCCGATCTTTCGACCTCCCTCGGGCGCGCGGTGCTGACCCCGCGTTGTTTATCATGGCGACACCGATGATGTTGACTTGAATATAGCCCTCCGGCACGGCAAGTTCAAGAGTCGGGGAGTGATGCGGGCGCGTCCCTCGGCGAGCCTCGGGCCGCCGAGGCATAAACGCCTACATCCTTCCTCTGGATAGCTCTCGTACACGCGCTCGACTCCCAGAACAGCTCCTCGATGTTCCAGCTGCCGGCGTTGTGGCTCCCGATGAGCGCCTCGAATTTCTCGGCGAAGTCTGCGCGGGTCCGGTTGAGTCGGATGAGCTTCTCCAATTGGGCACTGATGGCCGCCTTGAGGATCTCCAGGTCGGTGTTCTTGTGCCCGGACTGCCGGAAGCGCCTGGCCAGGGCTTCGAAGCTGATTCTGGACAGGTCCAGCGCGGGCGGGCCCTGATCCCTGATCGTTATTCCGGTGATTGACTCGTCGAGGAGGGTGTTGATGCCGCCCATCACACCTGAGATGTCCGCCTGGTTCGGGGGTCTTGTAGTTGTCGCGGCCGGCGTTGTCGATGATGAGCCCGTCGATGACGTCGGTATCCGGCTGGATCAGCGTTGTTTCCTTCGAGCCTGCGAAATCCGGCGGAATTCGGGGATCATGCCACTCCTGTCGGCGACAGCGCGGGTGGAAAGTCGCCCGGGCTTTCGATCTCGGGACCGCCGTCTTCCTCGTCGTGATCTTCGCGTTCTTCGGCGTGAACCTGCTGCTCGTCGGCCTGCACGGTTACGCTTGACCGGTCGACGAAATCCCCGATGCCCGTTCCGGCCGGTCCGTTCCGGCCAGGCCACTTGTTTTTCGGCCTTTTTTTCGGTATATATGGAAAAACACCCGGAACGATCGCCCGTCGCGGGGGCCGTTCCGGTTTTTCACCGGTCACGCCGCATCCATCGGCGTTCGCTGCCGGGGCTTTCCGGTCTGTCGGCCACGGGCTGCCCTTCCGGCCAATATTTTTCCCGTCACACAGGAGTGCTTATGGTCATCGAAAAAGACCGCGTGGTCAGCATCGAGTACATGCTCAAGGACGACGAGGGCGAAGTCCTCGATTCTTCCGGGGGTTCCGATCCCCTCGTCTACATCCACGGCAACGAGAACATCATAGCCGGCCTCGAAAAACACCTGGTCGGCAAGACCAACGGCGACAGCGTTTCCTGCGCCGTACCCCCCGTCGAAGCCTACGGCGAATACGACGACAACCTCGTGTTCGAGGTCCCGAAGGAACGCTTCAAGGAGTTCGGCGATCTCGAAGTCGGGACGCAGTTCCGCACCGACGAGGGTCCCGGCCTGCTCACCGTGACGGAAATCGAGGGCGAAACGGTCACCGTCGACGCGAACCACCCGCTTGCCGGCGAGACGCTCCACTTCGACGTGAAGGTCGTCGACGTGCGCGAGGCCACGGCCGAGGAACTCGAGCACGGGCACGTCCACGGCGAAAGCGCCTGCGGCGACGATTGCGGGTGCGACGATGCCTGTGAAGAAGGGGAACGGGGCGGCGGCTGCGGTTGCGGTTGTCACTGACGTCCACCGGGCCCGCGGCGCTGATGCCGTGGCGCGCCGGTCCCCACCGTGCATGACGTCCCGCGCTCCAAACCGACCGTCTTCGACATTCTCATCGTCATTCTCGGCATCGCCGTCGTGGCCGGGAGCTTCGCCCTGGCCTGGAACCACAGCGGAGAGCCGCGGGCTGTCATAGAGGCGGGCGGTTCCACCTGGATCTACCCGCTGGACGAGGACCGCGTCGTCGAGGCGCGCGGCCCCCTCGGCGTCACCGTCATCCACATCGGGAACGGCGGCCTCGCCGTCGAATCGTCGCCCTGCAGGAACCAGACCTGCGTGGCCTCGGGCCGGATCTCCCGGCCGGGCCAATGGACGGCGTGCCTGCCGAACGGGGTCATGGCGCGCATCGATGGAGGAGCTTCCGATGACGGAGCGCTCGACGCGATCGTCCGATAATCTGGCCCGGGTAACGGCCTTCCTCGGCGCGGTCGCGCTGTTCCTCTCGGCGGTCGAATACATGGTGCCGAAACCGCTCCCTTTCATGCGCCTCGGGATCGCCAACCTGCCCCTCCTCGTCGCCGTCGACGTGCTCCCTTTCGGCTGGTTCCTCGTCCTCGCGCTCGTCAAGGTCTTCGGCATGAGCGTCGTGTCGGGTTCGCTCTTCTCCTACGTCGCGCTGTTTTCCCTCGCGGGCACGATGGCGTCGGCGCTCTCGATGTACGGTTCGCGCATCCTCCTGCGGAACGCGGTGTCCCCGCTCGGCATCGCGGTGATCGGGGCCACCGCATCCAACCTCGTCCAGCTCGCCCTGGCTGCCGTGTTCGTGTTCGGGGCGAGCGCGATCCTGACCGCTCCCTTCTTCCTCGGAAGCGGCCTCGCCACCGGCATCGCGCTCGGCCTCTTCGCGTGCCGCTTCGAGCGGGATTCGCTGCTCTTCGCCCTCATCAGGGAGGACGCCCGTGCCCGGTGAGCCCCTCCTCGACCGCCTGCTCCCGCCCGCCAGGCTCGCTTTCGCTGGGGCCGCGCTGTCGGTGGCCCTCGTCTTCGAACCCTGGCTGTGGGCCAGGATCGCGATGCTCGCGGCCGCGGCGCTGCTCTGCGCGCTCGGAGGCCGGCGCGTTTCGTTCATCCGCGCGGTTCTCGTCACAGCCGGGATCGTCGCGGCCAACCTGCTGGTTCCCGTCGGGAAGGTGCTGGTTTCCTGGGGACCTTTCGTCGTCACCGAGACGGCCCTTTTCGGGGGCATCGAGAAGGCGGTCACCTTCGAGGGGCTCATGTTCATCTCCAAGGCGACGATCAGGCCGGGCCTGCGCCTGCCGGGGAAATTCGGTTCCATCGTCTCCAGGGCCTTCCGCGCCTACGGCACGCTCGCGTCGACGAGGCTGGAGCCGGGCGGCAAGGGCCTCATTGCCGACCTCGACGCGGCGCTGCTTCGCGTCTATACTGAAAACGAAGGCGGAGACTCCGGAGATGCGGCTTCGGCGGGAAACCGGAGCGCGGGGATCGTCGGAACGCTGATCCTCGCTGCGCTCTGCACCCTTGCCTACGTGCCGCACATCGCGGCCCTGATCAGGAGATGAAAGAATGACATTGACGATTCGCAAGCGGCTTTTTTTCCTCACGAGCGTCCCCCTGGCCTTCGCTCTGGCGCTCGCGGGATACACGGTCCGGCGCGAGCTTGCAGACATCGGGAAATTGGACCTCACGCACAAGAGCCACATGGTCATAAAGTCCTTGAGCACCCTCCTCACGAGCATCCAGGGCGAACGCGGCAAGGCGACCCTGTACCTGAACGGCGCGATCAGCGACGGCGAGCTCCAGTCCCAGGTGGTCGAGACCGACCTCCAGATTGGGAAGCGGATGGCCGAAGTCTACGGGGCCGGCATCCTTCCGGAGGAGCTGGTGAAAGCCCTCAAGGAATTGCCGGGCGACCTCGCAACGATCCGGGAAATGGTCAACTCGCGCTCGTCGATGGCCACGACGACCTTCCTCAATTACACGAAGCTCATCGCCAACTTCATGAAGCCGATCGAATTCGCCGTCGATTCGTCGTTCGAAGGCTTCCGCCGCGAGTTTTCCTCGATACTCCTCATCGAAGCCGCCAAGGAATACGCGGGCCAGACCCGTGCCCTCGTATCGGCCGCGGCTGCGTCCGACATGGCCATCCTCCAGAGCGACCTCATCGACATCATCACGGCCTACACGAGCGTCACCGCCAACCTCCAGAGCAAGGGGCTCGTACTGTCGAAGGAACTCGAGCTCAGGCGGGACGGACTCATCAACGGCACCGAATGGCAGCAGATGAACAAGACCATCCTGCTCCTCGCCTCGAAGGCCGGCGAGGGCGGTTTCGGACTCGACGGCCCGCAGATCTCCGAAACCACCAGCGTCATCATCGATGGCATACAGGCCCTGCTCGACGAATACCTCGCGTCCACCAAGGTTCTCGTCGACACCGCGTACGACCAGGCCCGGATCATCGTGTTCGCCGTCGCCGGCGTCGTGGCGGCCCTGATCCTCCTGTCCATCATCACGTCCCTTTTCATGATCCGCAGCATCACGCGGCGCATCGATACCCTTTCCGAGGGGCTCGTCGATATAGAAAAAGGCGAAGGAGACCTCACGAAAGAGCTGAAGCTCGCCTCGTCCGACGAGATCGGCATCCTGGCGGGCCACTTCAATTCCTTCGTGGGAACGCTGCGCGCCCTCATCACGAAGATCAAGGGCGAAACGCGGTCGCTGGCCGAAGGCACGCTGCGCCTCTCGTCGAACATGGAAGAGACCGCGAGCGCGGTTCGGCAGATCGCCGCCAATATCGATTCCCTCAGGCAGCAGACCCTGAACCAGAGCGCGTCCGTGACGGAGTCGAGCGCGACGGTCGAGCAGATAGCCAGGAGCGTGCATGCCCTCCACGGCCTCATCGAACGGCAGGGTGAAAGCGTGTCCACGTCCTCCAGCTCCATCGAGGAGATGGTGGCCAACATCCAGTCCGTGACGGTCAACCTGGAGCGCATGGGCACGAACTACGAAAAGCTCCTCGGCAAATCCGACGCCGGCCGCACGGCGCTCCACCGCGTCGTGGACCAGGTGCGCGACGTCGACCAGCGTTCCGAGAGCCTGCAGGACACCAACAGCCTCATCGCGGGCATCGCCGCTCAGACCAACCTGCTGGCCATGAATGCCGCCATCGAAGCGGCTCACGCCGGGGACGCGGGCCAGGGCTTCGCGGTGGTCGCGGACGAGATCCGCAAGCTCGCGGAAAACGCGGCGAAGCAGTCCAAGCTCATCGCGCAGAACGTCCGCGAGATCCGCGGCGTGATAGAAGCGGTGGTCGTGAGTTCCGGTTCCGCCGAGACCACCTTCGGCGAAATCCTCGAGCAGATCGAAATGCTGAGCCGCCTCGAGGAAGAGGTCAAGTACGCGATGCAGGAACAGAGCACGGGCAGCGCCCAGGTGCTCGAGTCGCTCGTGGGCATCAACGCGGACACGCAGCGGGTGCGCGACTCGGCGAACCAGATGCAGGAAGGGTCCGACACCATCCTCGAGGAGATGCGGCGGCTGCTCCAGCTCTCGTCCGAGCTCGAGAACGGGATGAACGAGATGGCAGCGGGCGCCTCCGAGATCGAGCGCGCCGCGGAGGACACCAACACGCTCGCCGCGGAAACCAGGGAGAGCGTGGCGAAACTCGAGGGCGTTACCGACCGCTTCAAGACCTGAGCGCCGGCGGGTCCGGCGCCCGGGCCCGCCTTCCTCCTTTATCGCCCGTTCCCGGGGCATTATACTGGCCCTACCCGGAACTCAAGCGGAGCGGACATATGATCATGAAGAAACCCGTTTTACTCGCTTGGATGATCGTATTCCTTTCGGCCCCGGCGGCTTTCGCCCAATCGCCCGACGATTCATCCCTGATACCGATCGCCATCCCCGAGATGACGCCCTTCGGCAATCCCGACCGGAACGATCCGGCCGTGAGGATGGAGATCGACGCCTACACCGCCCTCGTCACGACGGCGGTCGCCAACATCCCCCTGTTCTCGGTGCTCGAGCGCGAGCGCTCGAACGAGATTTACAACGAGATCTCGTTCCAGCTCCTGAACCCGGGCGCGCAGATGACCGAGGGCGCCTCGAACCTGCGGCTCCAGGGAGCCCGCGCCATCCTCATCTGCGGGTTCGGCAGGTTGTACGACCGGGTCGTGATCACGTCGCGCCTCGTCGACCTCCAGTCGGGAAGGATACTCTTCGCCAACACGATCTACGCCGCCGAGGAACAGCTCGGCGCGGCGATCAACGAGCTGGCCGGTTACATAATGGAGAAGGGCTTCGAGCTCAACAAGACCGTCACGAAGGCCGAGATCGAAAAGCTCGTCAGGGCGGGGAACTGGACGGAGGCGAAGCGTTCCATCGACTTCTACCTGCGGACCGCAAAGGCGGACAACGACTAGCGCAAGCGCATCGAGATGGCCAGGCGCGAGGCGGAGCTCGACAAGGGCGTCTACCGCTCGGGATTCTGGCAGGCCGTCGCCGAGAACATGGAATCGGTCACCGTCGAGGGCACCCGCGTCGCCGCGTCGAGCTCGCTCGCCGTGGATCCGGACGCGTTGACCGCCTCGTGGGAAGGCGGCGACTGGGGCGCCGATTTCGGGTGGCAGGCGGCGTACCGCCCGCGGGGCGGGAAGGCGCTCGTCAACTGGGTCGGCTACGCGGGGCTCGCGCTCCGTTACGAGCGGTTGGAGAACGGCGACATGAGCCTCGTCGGGCAGGGGTTCCTTTCACCCCTCCTCGCGGAGAGTTTCCGTCTCGGGCCCGTCGTCGCCACCTTCGGCATCGATGCCGAAGGGATCGCGCAGCTCGGGGCGGTTTCGGACCGGGGGTACCTGGCTGGCGCCTGTGCGGGCGGCATGGCCGCGTTAGAAACCAAATACAAGGGAAGGTCCGGCTTTTTCGCTGCGGCGAAGGGCGACTACCGCTGGTACCCCGAGGATGAAACCCGCTCGGGATATGCGCTCCGGCTGCTGGCCGGGTTCAGTTTCTGAAAGGCGGTCTTGCCATGAAGAAGATCGTCACCCTCGCGTTCGCCGTCGCCCTCGCGTTCCAGCTCCAGGCCCAGGCGGGACGCCAGTCCGTCATCATTCTACAGGTCTTCCACGGTCCGGACCTGAGCGGCAGCCTCGCCGAACAGATCAGGACCACGCTCGTTTCCAAGCTGATGGAGCAGGGCGGGATAGAGATCATCGCCCAGGAGCGGGTCGCGTCGGCCGCGGCGGAGAACGGGATCGACCTGGGCGCGGACGACGAGCGCGCCCAGCTGGCCCTGGCGAAATTCGCCAGGGCTGATTTCATCCTTTCGCCCCGGGCCCAGAAGACCGCCGCCAAGGGAGGCGCCGTGATCACCGTCACGGTGCGTCTCCTGTCGAAGGACACGGGCAAGGACCTTTTCGGGAAAGACGCGTCATTCGCCGAGAGCGCCCTCATCAGGGGCATGACGGACCTGGCCAAGCACCTGGGCGTGGCCATCCGCCAGCGCGCCGATCTTTCGCTCGACCAGATCGACGCTTTCATCAGGGCGAAGGACTGGGAAAACGCCCTGCGCTGGCTGGAACTCTACGCGTCCGCCAAGCCCTCCGAGACAGCCCAGCTCGCAGGCCGGAAAGCGCAGATCAACATTGCCATGGCGGCCATCCGGTATGCGGACGCGCAGAAAGCCGCCGAACTCTACCTCTACGCGGAAGCCATCCGGGCCGCGCGCGAGGCGTCGGAACTCGATCCGAAAAACGATACCTATCGCCTCTACCTCGAGGCCGTGCAGGAAGAGTACGCGAAGTTCGTCTCCGAATCGGTCGACCAGCGGCTCGAGCGCGTCGAAAAGTACGTGGACGGGAAGAAATACGACATTGCGTCAGCCCTCCTCGACAGGCTGAAGTCGGCGGGACCCCTCACGAGCCGGGGACAGCTGCTCGCGGAGCGTTGCACGAAGGGAATCGCGGCCTGCGAGCGCGCGAGGGCCGGCGAAACCTGGCTCAAGGCCGGCAGATACGGCGAAGCCCTCGCCGCGGTCGACGAGGCTCTTGCCCTGCTTCCGGATGACCCTGACTACCTCAGGCTCCGTGCCGCGATCATGCGGGAGGAAAAGCGCGACGCCGCCGGCCGTGAGCGCTGGAGCCTCTACCTGCAGGAGCTGCGCGACTATGATTACCGGAAGCTCTTCCTTTCACGGAAGCGGCCGGGCGCCGTCCTCCATGTAGACGTCCTGGCTTCCACCATCGACGCATGGGACCACAGCGCGGCCACCGCGGCGGACCCGGACTCGTGGGAGAGCGCGGAGTACGGACCGGTCCTGACGATCGAAGGCCGGTACGAGCGCCCGCTTCCGCTGAAAATCCCCATGCCCTTCAGTTTCACCAACGTCGACGCGTGCTGGTACGGCGCGCTCCGGCTGGGCGGCGGCGTCGCACGCGGGGAGAAGACCGACGGACTCGGCAATGTCTCGCTCGTGGCCGACACGATCGTGGACACGAACCTGGCCGCGGGCGCGAGCGTGCGGCTCATGGTGCTGTCTTATACCCTCAGGCTCGAGGCGGACCTGGGCACCGGCCCCTTCTTCTTCACGCGTTCGTCCCGCGATCCATTCGGGGGAGGCGGCGAATCGGTTTCAGACGAGTTTTCCTGGTTGTTCACCGCCTCCTTCGGGGGCTCCGTCTCGTGGATGCCGACTGACTCGATGCACATCGGCTTCCAGGCTTCGAAACGCTTCCCGATGTACGCGCCCGCCCGCGAGATGTGCGACCAGCCGTCCTCGTTGTCGCTCGGCGCGACGGTGGGATTCGACCTGTGAAGGATGCGTTCCCCCTTCCGACGGCGAGGTTCCCGGCGGCCATCCTGGCCCTGATTGCGGGTCTCTGCCCGCTCGCGGCCCAGAACGCCAGGTTCGGCGCGGACTCGGGTGAATCCGCCGCCGCGATTCCTCCCCCGGCAGAGTCCTCGGCATTCGCCGGAGCCTCGGAATTCGAATCGCTGCGGCCCGAGGAGAACCTGGGCGCGATCGTGGCCGTGTCGCCCTTCGAACCCGCGGATGACCGGGTCGCGCAACTCGTCACCGAGATCATGAGGACGGGGCTGGCCCGATCGGGTTTCCTCCACGTCGTCGACGAGAGCGCCCGAACGAGGATGGAAGCCGGCGCCGGCGCTGGAACGCCGGTCGCGGATTTCACGGAAACACCGGACTATCGGCTCGGCGGTTCGGTCCGGTTCAGGGAGGACGGCCTCGTCGTGTCCTACATGCTCGTCGAAACCCTGACGTCGCGCGTCATCCAGGCGGAATCGGCTGACATCGCCGCGGATACCTTCATCCAGGACATCGAAGCTCTCGCCGCCGGCATCGGCAACGCGGCCATCGCGGCATGGGCGGGGGCCACCGAAAAGAACGTGCGCGCCCTTACCGCGCTCGGGCGATACGAGGAGGCTGAACGCCGCCTCGAAGCGTTCCAGGCGCGGAACCCCTTCGATCCGTCCGTCCCGGTCCTGAGGGATGCCCTGCGCGCCGCCGTGGCCGCGCGGTGGTTCAGGGACGCAAGGGATGCCCTCGCCGCCGCCGGAAGGGCGAAGGGAGAGGAAGCGTGGACCCTCGCGTCGCGGGCGCGGGACGACGCGGAAGCGGCGATCGTCGTGCTGCCGTCGGGCAAGACCCACGAAGCCCTGCGGAACGAGTACGCGGACTTCCTCGAATCGGAGGTCAACCGCTTCCTCGCACGGACCGCCTCCGCGCTCAGGAGCGAGCTCCTCCGCCGGGCGGACGTGCTCCGGAAGTCAGGCGATCCGAAGTCAGCCATCGCGCTTATCGATGACTACCTGGCCTCCGAGGGCGTGCGCATGGCTGACCGCGAACTCGTTTCGCTCCGGAAAAGGTCGGTCACCGAGTATGCGCGCTACCTGGCGAAGGGCGCGGAAACGGCATACTCGGAGGGCGATCGGCGCGGCGCCGCGATCATCGTCTCGGACGCGCTCTCCCAGGCGCCCGACGACCCGGCGGTCGCCGCGGCGTACGAACGCATCCGCAGGAAGAGCCGCTTCGAATTGCAGGACGCCGACCTGGCGGTGGAGATCGGGCACGATTCTTTCATGACGGCGGGATATTCCAGCTGGGGGTTTTCGCTCGCCGCCGGGTTCCAGACTTTCGGCGAAGGGACCCTGGATCTTCCCTTGTCGGGAGTGCTCCCGTTCGCGGCGGCGGACCTGCGGGCGTTCGTGACCCTGGCCGACCCCCTGCGCCTCGTCCTGTCGGCGGAAGTATCGCGCGCCGCGAGTTCGGGCGAAGTGTCGACGCAGGGCTACCCCGGCGAGCTTTCCCAGGAGGCGTGGGGCGCGGAACTCGGCGCTGAAGGGCTCTGGGTCGCCGACCGCGTCACTTTCGGACTCAAGCCATCCGTCGGGGCGGCTTTCGTGCGCTACGAAGGCTCGTACTCGAACGGGATGGCGACCGAATCGATGGCGGGGTGGCAGATCGGCCCGGGCGCGAGGATCGAGGGCAGGCTGTCGTGGTACCTGTCGCAGCCGCTGTCCTTCGACCTGGCGATCGGTCCGTCCTGGCACCTTTTCCCCTCGTACGGCATCGTCGGGGGGTTCCGGATCGCCACCGGCTGTTCGCTCTCCTTCCGCTGAGGGGGAATTCGCGCGGGGCGGCGAATTACGGTATATTTACTTCGTGGACCATTTCACCGGTGCGGCGACCAATCGCGGCCTCGTCGCGGCCATCCGGGCGGAATATATGGATCGCGAAAAAGGGACGGGACTCGACGAACGCGTGCTCGCGGCGATGGAATGCGTGGACCGTGCGCGCTTCATCCCCGCCAGGTATGCCGACTACGCCTACGTCAACGAGCCCGTCTCCATCGGCTGCGGCCAGACCTGCTCCCAGCCGAGCATGGTGGCGTTGATGCTCGGCAAGCTCCGCGTCCGGCCCGGATCGCGCGTTCTCGAGGTCGGAGCCGGCTGCGGGTATGCCGCCGCGATCGTTTCAAGGCTCTGCGCCCCCGGGGGACAGGTTTACGCGTGCGAGATCATCCCCGAACTCGCGCTCATGTGCTCGGGCAACCTCGCGGCCTTCACGGATGCCGTGCGGGCGCTCGAACGGGATGCTTCCGCCGGCCTGCCCGAATTCGCGCCCTACGACGCGATCCTCGTTTCCGCGGGCGTGAACGCGAGCCGCTTTTCGGAAGCTCCCCTCGTGGCGCAGCTTGCCGAGGGCGGCAGGCTCGTCTACCCGGAAGCGCGCGGCAGCCTCTTCACGCTGGCGCGCGAGGGAGGGAAGCTCAGGCGGGAGCGATACTTCGGTGTCGCCTTCGTTCCCCTCGTCGGGAAGAATTCCTGACGGAGTCGCGCCTCAGCCTCGCAGCGCGGCGAGCAGCTCATCCAGGGACACGCTCGCGATGGCGGAAACCCTGTCGCTCATGGCATAGGGAAGAATGAGTTCGCGGCCGTGGACGAGGGACCCGCAGCTGTAGACGACATTGGGCACGTAGCCTTCCCGCCCGTTGCCTTCCGGCTCCAGCAGGGGTTCGCGCAGGCGGCCGATGACCTTCGCCGGATCGTGCAGGTCAAGCAGCGTCGCCCCGATGCAGTATTTGCGCATGGGGCCGACGCCGTGGGTCATCACCAGCCACCCGGCTTCGGTTTCGATGGGCGATCCGCAGTTTCCGATCTTTACGGATTCCCAGGTCTCGACGGGACGCAGGAGCACCCTCGAGTCGCTCCAATAGTGGGGATTGTCCGAGAACATGATGAAAAGGTTTTCGTCATCCTGACGTGAAAGCATCGCGTAGTTGCCGTCGATCCGCCGGGGGAAGAGCGCCATGCCCTTGTTCTGAACGGCCGTGCCGTTGAGCGTGAGCACGCGGAAACGGAGGAAATCCTGCGTTTCGATGAGCATCGGAAGGATGGCGTGCCCGTTGTACGCCGTATAGGTGGCGTAATACATCCCCGTCCCGTCGTCTTCGGTGAAACGGACGAAGCGGGCGTCTTCGATGCCATTGCTCTCGTTCGCGGAGACGGGGAAGATGATGCGCTCGCTCATGGCGAGTTCGGGCGGGAAATGCATCTCGTAGTTGGAATCGGCGAGCCATTGTATGCAGCGGAGCGTACTGTCGAGATCCTGCGTGACGGGCCGCGTCTCGCGCCGGATGCGGAGTACGATTCGATTCAGGTCGTTCCGCGTGAAGCTTTCCCCGAGCGATTCCATCACTTCGGCGGTGTGGCCGTTGATGAAGCCCATTTCGTGGAGCTTGATGACGAACTGCGTCTTCCTGTAGCTGGGATTGGCGTCGATCTCCGGCATGCTGACGAAGCGGGAAACGGGGTCCAGGCGGATGCCGCCATCCGGCGCGATGAGGCCGGTGCGGAACTCGATGGAAGAAACGTGCCCTTCGCCGGTGGCGCGCAGGCTCATGATGAACCGCAAGCCGCCGTCGGGCACGCCGTCCTGGTCCGGATGCGGAACGATGGACGGATTGAAGAGCGCGGCGGATTCCAGCGCGTACTCCCCTGAAAAAAGCGCGCCGATGAGGAGCTTGCGCGTACGGGAGAGCGGACGCTGCGTGAAGATGTGCGGGATCACCCTTTCGTAATTCGCGAGCAGCTGCGACTCCAGGTCGATGTGCCGGGAGTCGAAATCCTTGAGAACGTTTTCCGTGTCACGCGCGGCTTCCTCATCGCTCAAGGCGAGGGCGCGGCCGACGATGGTGGTGATGCGGTGGATGCTGGACGGGATGAAAGGGCGGATGATGACGCGGGCGCTCTCGGGAAGGAGTGTCGTTTCATGGCGGCGGATGCGGATGGGGTTCATGAGGCGGGGCTCCGCGGAGCTGCTGCCGGATGGTCGGCGAGGTTCATCTCGGCGAGGGAGAGATGGAAGGCCAGGGTCGATTCGGCGCCCTGGTTTTCGTTGACCCGATCCCGGTGCAGACCGTCGCTGCAGCCCCCGCTGCCGGAATCGTAGAGCGGCAGGCCGAGGTCATTGCGGCCCAGGAACCACTCGAATGCCCGTTTCGCCTCGCGCGACCAGGATGCGTCCCGGGTGGCACGGAAG
This sequence comes from Spirochaetota bacterium, assembly GCA_026398615.1. GTDB lineage: Bacteria > Spirochaetota > Spirochaetia > Treponematales > UBA12059 > JAPLSN01. Next base: position 68,585 of record JAPLSN010000015.1, read on the forward strand.
GCTTCGAGGCACGCGGACACCATGGCCTGGGCTTCCACCGGCTGCTGGTCGAAATCCGCGCGGGCGCCGCCCCTCTCGTAGAAACCGTCACTGCCGATGGGCCGGAAATGACCTGCCTGCGTCTTCTGCAGCGAGGCCAGCCAGCGAAGGGACTGAAGGCCGATGCCCAGCGCCTCGGGACGGGGCAGCCCCTGGCCGCCGAGGAGAAGGGCCTGGCAGAGGCGCGCGTTCTCATACGTGACGATCGGCTCGAACCAGGGCCAGTCATCGGTGGAACAGTCATTCCAGAGCCTCACGAGTTTTCCGGTCAGCGCTTCGCACGCGGCGATCATCCCGGCATTGCCGGGGAAGCGGCGCAGGTACTCGTGGATTCCCATCAGCGTGAAAGCCCAGGCGCGGGGCGAGGAGAAGGATTCCACCGCGGCAAGCCCGCGTTCGAAGAGCAGGGCGGACAGCTTCCGGTGTCCCTCGTTGCGCGAGCGACCGGCGCCGGTACCCAGGGCCCAGAGCGCACGCGAATGGCTGTCCTCGCTGCCCGAATCCTCCAGCCAATGCCGTTCATGGCTCATGAAATTGCGGAAGCGGCCGGTCCCGGGATTCAGGGCCGCGGACAGGACAGCGAGGGAGCTCGTGGCCAGACGCTCACGATCCGCCGCCGGCTGGCGGCCGCGGAGTTCATCCAGCAGCTTGCACAGGATGAAGGCACGCGCGTTGTCGTCCGTGCAGTAGCCTTCCTGGTAGTTCGGCACGTTGAACGTGGCGTGCTGGAAGATGCCGGTACTGTCGCTCATGCGCACGATGTGGTCGAGCCGGAGCGGGGGCAGGTCGTAGGGTCGGCTGGCCAGCGTCCATTCGGCGAATGCCGTGCGGGGAGCGGCTTTCCGGTCGGCTCCCGCGCGCCGGAAGGAATCGATATAGCGTTGCGCCACCGCGGGCCAGATCATCTCCCGCCCCATCCGCCAGGCCTTCTCCCGCGTCTCCCGCAGGAGGACCGGATCGTCGATGAACGCGCGCACGCCTTCGGCGATGGCGTGGGGATCCCGGAACGGCACCAGTATGCCCCGTCCGTCGGCGAGCAGTTCCTGGGCATGCCAGTAGGGGGAGGAGACCACAGCCTTGCCCGCGCCGAATACATGGGCCAGCGTGCCCGAGGTGATCTGCGCCTCGTTGAGATACGGCGTGAGGTAGATGTCCGTCGCGCCGATGAACTCCTTGAGGTCGTCCGGCGATACGAAACGGTTATAGAAGATCACGTGTTCCTTGACCCCGCGATCTTCGGCCAGCCTCTCCAGGCCCAGGCGGTAGCTCTCGCCTTCACGGGCGAGGAGATGGGGATGGGTGGCTCCCAGCACGAGGTAGACCACGTCCGGATGCAGCCGCACGATCTCCGGCAGAGCCTCGATGACGTACTCGATGCCCTTGCCCGGCCCGAGCAGCCCGAAGGTGAGCAGCACCATGCGGCCTTCCACGCCGAATTGCGTCTTGTAGAAGCTCGAGTCGGCAAAGGGCATGTCCGGGATGCCGTGGGGGATGACGTCCACCTTGGCGTCCGGCACTCCGTAGGTTTCGCGCAGGATCTCCGCGCCCTTGCGGGCCATCACAACCAGACGGTCGCTGCGCCGCACCAGTTCCTCCATCACCTTGCGCTGCGCGGCATCCGGTTCCCGCAGCACCGTGTGCAGCGTCGTCACCACCGGCATGCGCACGTCCCTGAGCAAGGCCAGCAGGTGGCTCCCGGCCGGTCCGCCGTAGATGCCGAACTCGTGCTGCACGCACAGTACGTCCGCGTTGCCGAAGTTCAGGAAGTCCGCCGCGCGCCGGTAGGAATCGAGATCCTTCTCGTCCAGTTCGAAGCGCACGCGCGGCGGATAGTCGTAGCCCCCGATGCGGTCATTCACCGCACACGAGAAGCATTGGGACGCGGGAGCCGCTTCCGCCACCGCCTCGCACAGATCATGCGTGAACATGGCGATCCCGCAGAGCCTCGGCAGGTAGCCGCCCAGAAAGGCGATGCGGTCCGGCAACGTGGTGGAATCCATCGGCGGGCACCTCTCGTTCGAATCGGGGCTGCAGGGTGGAAGGGTCTTGCGCATGGAAGGAGTCGGGATACGTCATGGAGAGCGCTGATTCCCGGACTCCAGTCAACGCAAGGCTTGAAAGGTGGCATCGCGCCGTCGACGACGCCGCGAACGGTCGTGAAGCCGGATCGGGGGGGGTGGCGAGAGCTGCGATATCCCGACAGGCCTTCATTTCAGACTATTGCCATCGGCCGGTGCTGTCAAGCGCGCCGGATGCGCCAGCCTGGCATCGGGGAAGGAGGAGCGCATGCCGAAGGACATCGATGATGGCGCTTCGGGGGAGTCGATCAAGCTGTGGCTCCGCCCCGATCCGGCGTACTCCTGCGCTTCCGTCCTGGCGCATGAGCTGGTGCACAAGGTTACCCTTTCTTCCGGCGGGTGCCTCGCGGACATGGATCCCGAGTCGATCGACGACGACGGGCTGTGGTGGATCTACGGCGGCATGGCCGGAACCGTGGCCGGGTTCATGGCGGAGAACTGCGGCGCCGGCACTCCGCAGTCCGTGCCGCGCATCGTCCGCCTACCGGACGGGGAAGATGTATGCCGCGCCCCGGTCGCCGTCCTGCAGGTAGGCGCCGATGATCAGGTTACTTCCGTCGATCGCGACCTTGACGCCGAATTCGGCATCCTTCCCGCCATCCGGCGCCACGATTTTCGTTCCCCCGTCCCAGGAATGTTCGCCCGTCCTCCGGAAGACATGGACTGCGCCCGAGCCTTCGCCCTTCTCGTCGTCGAAGATGTCGCTTATGGCCGCGATATCACCGTTGATCGCCACGGACAATCCGAATTCCCCGAAGGGTGTTCCGGGTGCGGCGAGCCTGGTCTCCGGGCTCCAGGAACCGGTTCCGGCGCGACGGAAGACATACGCGGCTCCCGTCTGCACGCCGCCGGAAACGTCGCTGCTCGCCCCGACGATCACCGTGTTCCCGTCGATCGTGACCGATGACAGGCCGAAGCGTTTCGCCAGCCCCGAAGCGGGTGCGGAGAGTTCGGATTCGAGTGTGCACGATCCATCCGCGGCGATCAGGAAAACATAGGCGATCCCCTCATCCATCGTTCCCTGTTTTTCGGCACTTACGACGAAACGGTTGCCGCTCATGGCGACCGATTGCCCGAAAATCCTGACGCCGTCCGGATCCGGCGGATCGATGCGGGATCCGGAATCCCATTCGTTCGTGCCCGTCCTCCGGAACAGGTAGACGGCTCCGCTTCCCCTGAACCGGGCGCAGACGACCGCGCTATCGCCCGAGATCGCGACTTCGTTGCCGAACGAATCCCGGCTTTCCCCGTCGGGAGCGACAAGCCTGACGCCTTTGTCCCATGCATTCGGTCCCGTCCTGCGGAAGATGTACGCGGCTCCGGCGCCCGGTCCCGCCGAGTCCCTGCCCTCCGCCCCGGCGACCGCGCAGTCGCCGTCGATCGCGACGGAGCATCCGAAACCGTCGCCGTCCTCCGCGTCCGGCGCGACGAGCGCGGTGCCCGAGTCCCACGCATGCGACCCGATTTTCCGGTAGACGAAGGCGGCGCCGGCTTTCCCCCCGGCATCCGGCACGGCCTTGCGCTCCGCACCGACGATGGCGAGATCGTCCGAGATCGCGACCGCGAGGCCGTAATCATCGTATGGTTTCCTGTCCGGGGCGACGAGCTTGACCACGCCGCCGGGCATGCCGGAAATGCCGATGATGCATCCGGCGAGGAGCAACGGGCCGAACATCGCTGCGATACAGGTGACTCTGGGACGATCTGACATGGCCACGACCTCCGTATTCATCATCCGAGACTCTTTCTTTTATTGTAAGAGGTCGGCAGCAAACAAGAAAGCCGGGAGGCCCGGCCGATGCATGACGGAAACAGCCGGCGCCCGACCCGGGAATCGTGCCAAGCCGGAACTCCGTGGTTGAATTCGCCCGGGCGTTCATGCTATTACGCAACACGACACAAGCTATACGGAGCAGCCCATGGCTTTTTCACTCGATACATATCCGATTGCCTATCGCGCCAGGTACTCAGGTTCGTCCTGGACCGGGGAATGGCTGGAAAAACCCCATGCGAGCCCCACGGAGGAAGCGGCACTCGGCCAGGAGGAGCGCGACAAGCTCGCCTCGTCCCGCAACCTCTGGGCGGACATGCCCCTCGTGGGCTGTTCGACGCAGTACGGGCTCGGCTGTTTCGAAGGCTTGAAGGCCTTTCCCCGGAAAGACGGCGCCCTTGCGCTCTTCAGGCCCGACCGCAACGCGGCGAGGTTCAGGCGGTCCATGGAGGGGCTCCTCATGCCGGGTTTCCCCGAGGATCTTTTCATCGCGGCCTGCATGGATGCGGTCGGGAAAAACGCGGCGCTCGGCTTCCGGCCCGCCTACGATGCCGCATGGGAGAAGAATTCCTTCATGACGGCCGACTCGATCTACATCCGTCCCTTCTCGTATGGCGAGGCCGGCATCAACCTCGCCGCCTCCAGCTTGCCGTACGTCATCGTCATCACCACGCCCGTTTCCGCGTACTTCACGTCATCGCACTCGAAGGCCGTGACGACGGACCGCGTCCGGGCAGTGCCCCGCGGGACCGGGTGGCTCAAGGCCGCGTCGAATTACGTGATCTCCATCATCGCCAAGAAAGAGGCGAACGACGCGGGTTTCATGGAATGCGTCTTCCTCGATTCCCGCGAGGGACGCTACCTCGAAGAGGGGTCGTCCTGCAACATTTTCATCCGCCTCCGCTCCGGCGAGCTGGCAACTCCGGAACTCGGGGATACCATCCTGCCGGGCATCACGCGCCTGAGCGTCCTCGAGCTTGCGCGCGATCGGGGCGTGAAGACGGTCGAACGGGCTATTTCGATAGACGAGGCCATGGACGACGGCTCCGAATGTTTCGTGACCGGGACCGCCGCCGGCGTGACGTCCGTGGAATCGATCACCCACAAGGGCAGGACGGCGGTGTTCAACAGCGGGCAAGTCGGCGAACTCACGGCGGAACTCCGCGATACGCTCAAGGGCATCCAGTACGGGTTGCTCCCCGACACGAAAGGCTGGATGGCGCCGGTCTAGGGACTTTCGTCCCCTGCCTTTGCCGCGACCCAGTCGGATCCGCCCACGGACCGCGACCGCCTCGATTGTGGCATAGCCAGGCTGCCCATCGAACTCGGAGCCGCGTCGGCGGGCGTCACGGGAACCTGGGCGGACGACGGGGCTGACGGACGATGGTTCTCGCCCGCCTGAAGGAAGCGCCTACTCCTTCAAGCCGGGGAACAGGTCGATCGTCAGGCCCGAGCCGATGATGACGACGGGTATGGCGACGCCGATCACCGCGTGGGCGGCGCCGTAGGCGTTGATCATCTCATGGTCCCCCCGCGAAAGCGCATCGGTTTCCAGGAACCCCAGGACCACTTCGGCCGCCATGAGCCCCGCGTGCACGAAAAAGGCCGTGCGATGAATGAGGCCGGCGCGCGTGCCGCTCCCGTCCGGCGGGATGAGGCTCAATCCGGTGATCCCGTCGAACAGGTAGAGCGACTCCCCCGAGACGATCAATCCGACGTGGGTCCAGCGCAGCCACTGCCCGTCCGCCCAGACGTTCTGGATTATTCCGCCGCACTCGTCATCTTCAAATTCATCCTCGGTCCGGAACTTGTGGCCGCGGTCCTTGAGGTCGAAATACCGGACGACGCCGACGATGCCCGCCGCCGCGAACAAGCCGCCGGACGCGTAACCGGAGAATCTGTGGACGTTGACCGGGACGTCCATGCCGAAGAACTTCGGCTGCAGCACCCGTCCGCCGCGCTCGGTGGCGCCGGTCACGGCGTCGGGGGCCGGTTCCGGGTTCGCCGGTTCTTCCGTGCCCGGGGTCAGTGCCGTCGCGGCGTCAGCGGGCGGGGCTGTTTCCTGGGCGCCTGCCCGGGAAACGAGGGTCCCGAACAAGGAAAACACGGTCAACGCGGAAACGAGAAACCGGAACGTGGTGGTGGTTTTCATGGTACTGGAAGCATACGGACTCAGGCACCTTTTTTCAAGGCGGTTCCCTCTGGACTGCGGCTCGTCTCCATGCTGGCGCAGCAATTGAGCGGGCCCATGCGGATCGAGCGGGGCGGCGTGACGAAAGTCGTCGTGGAGATCGAATCCGGGGAAGCCCGGGCGGACCCGCGCCCGCGCGGGCTCTCCCACCACCACGTTCAGATTTCTTCTCCCTTGAACTGGCTCATGTAGAGGTGGTGGAAGAAACCCTTGGCGGCCATCAATTCGTCGTAGCTGCCGCGCTCGCATATCTCCCCGTCCCGTATCACGAGTATCCGGTCGGCGTCGCGGATGGTCGACAGGCGATGGGCGATGACGAAGCTCGTCCGCCCCTTCATGAGCCTGAGCAGGGAAGCCTGGATGTGCCGCTCCGTCCGGGTATCGATGCTCGCCGTCGCCTCGTCCAGGATGAGGATGCCGGGATCGGAGAGCACCGCGCGGGCGATGGCGATGAGCTGGCGCTGGCCCTGGCTCAGGTTGGTCGCGCGCTCCGAGAGGATGGTTCCATAGCCCTGGGGAAGCTGGCGGATGAAGTGGTCAGCGTCCGCGACGACGGCCGCTTCCATGACTTCGCCGTCGCTCGCGTCGATCCTGCCATACCGGATGTTTTCGATCACGGATGCCTGGAAGAGGAAGGTATCCTGGAGGACGATGCCCAGCGCCTTTCGCAGCTCCTCCCTGCGCACGTGTCTCACGTCGACGCCGTCGATGGTGATGGCGCCGGAATCGATTTCGTAGAAGCGCGACAGGAGGTTGACGATCGTCGTCTTGCCCGCTCCCGTGGGTCCCACGAGCGCGACGGTTTCTCCCGGCTTCGCATCGAGGCTCATGTCCCTGATCACCGGCCTTCCCGTTTCGTAGCCGAAGCTTACGCGGTCGAACGTGACATGGCCCCCGACCGCCCCGAGCGCCGCGGCGTCTTCCGGGTCGGCGATCTCGGGATCCGAATCGATGATCTCGAAGACCCGTTCCGCACCCGCGAGGGCTCCCTGCAGGGCATTGTAGACGTTCGCGATCTGGCGCAGGGGGCTCACGAAATTCCGGCCGTAGCTGATGAAGGTGAGGATGATCCCGGCCGTCACGATCCCCCGCAGGGCAAGGAATCCGCCGACGCCGGCCACGACGATCACGAACAGGTTGCCCAGCTGGTTGGTCAGCGGCATGAGGAGCATGGCGTAGGTGTTCGCGTAGACGGCCGCCTCGTACACTTCCCGGTTGTGCATGCGGAACGCGTCGGTCGCGGCTCCACGCTTCCCGAAGGCCGTGGATATCCTCTGGCCCGATATGGCTTCTTCCATCACGCCGTTGAGCGTCCCGAGGCGTTTCTGGAGTTCGCGGAATCCCTTCCTCGTGTACGTCGAAACGAACTTCGCGAACCAGAACATGAGCGGCATGACGGCGAGCGAGGCGAGCGCGAGCCACGCGTTGAGGGCGAACATGGCGGCGAGGATCCCCGCCATGCCGAGGACGCTCCCGAACAGGGTTATGATGTTCTGCGATACCGCCTGGTTCACGGCATCGATGTCGTTCGTGAGCCTGCTCATGAGTTCGCCCGCCGGATTGGCGTCGAAAAAGCGTATCGGCATTTCATGAAGGTGGTCGAAGAGATCGTTCCGCAGGTTCCTGAGCGCCTTCTGCGAAACCCCCGCCATGATCCATCCGGAGACGAGGTCGAACGCGTTGGCCGCCAGGAAGATCGCCAGCATCGAAAGCGATATGGAGCCGAGCCCCGCCAGGTCGCCGGTCCGGATGAAGAGGTCGAGGGCCTTTCCCATGAGCCAGGGACCCGCGAGCCCGGACAGGGTGGAGGCAATTATGAGCGCGAACACGACGACGAGCCGCGAAGCCATCGGTTTCAGGTACGGAAGGAGCCTGGACAGCGCCCGGCGTGGATCGTGCGCGCTCTCGAATCTGCCGGGCCGCGCCGGGCCGCTCCGCATCATCCTGGCCTGCAGCTGGAGCAGCGCAGGGCTGCGGCGATTACTGTCGCTCAACGGGCGCCCCCTCGGGCCGCAGCCCCAGCTGGGATTCGCAGATTTCCCGGTAGATGGGGCTCGCCGCCAGAAGCTCGCGGTGGTGGCCCTGCGCCGCCACCCGCCCGTCCGAGAGCACGACGATGGTATCCGCCTTGAGGATCGTGCTGACCCGCTGGGCAACCACGATGCGGGTGCCGTTCCCGACGATGCGCGCGATGGCGTCCTGTATCCTCGTTTCCGTTTCGACGTCGACGGACGACGTGCTGTCGTCGAGGATCAGCACCTGGGGGCGCACGAGGAGCGCCCGCGCGATGGCGATGCGCTGTTTCTGTCCTCCCGAGAAGTTGACGCCGCGCTCCTCCACGCGGGAATCGTAGCCTCCCGGCAGCGCCCGGATAAAGGCGTCCGCCTCCGCCGCGGCCGCGGCGGCGACGACTTCGGCGTCGGACGCGTCGGGGCGACCGTAGCGGATATTGTCGCGGATCGTCCCGGAAAAGAGCGTCGTTTCCTGGGGAACGACGGCGATTCCCGAAAGGAGGCTTTGCTGCCGGATCGTCCTCACGTCGAACCCGTTCACGAGGAGGCATCCTTCGGAGAGGTCGTAGAAGCGGGGAATCAGGTTGACGAGGGTGGACTTACCCGATCCCGTCGCCCCGAGGATGGCGGTGAACGAACCCGGTTCGATGACCAGGTTGACGCCGCGAAGTATGTAGTTGCCCAGGGAACCGGGATACCGGAATCCGGCGTCCCTGAATTCGATGCGCAACGCTTCGCTGGCGGGCAGCGGTTCGGCGCCGGGCGATTCCCGCACGTCGGGGACGGTGTCGAGGACTTCGTTGACGCGTTTCGCCGATACGATGGCCGCCGCCCAGATGTTGGCGAGGTTCACGAGGTTCATGAGCGGGACGACCGTCGTCTGCAGGTAATTGACGAAGGCCACGATCTGTCCCGTGCTTATCCCGTTCCGCGACGAGGCGAGCCCGCCGACCCAGATGACGATGACCATCCCGGCGTTCAGGGAAAACGTGAGCATCGGGTTCATGACCGACATGACGCGCATGACTTGGACATTGCGGGCGGTGAAGCTTTCGTTCGCTTCCCCGAAGCGTTCCGACTCCCTTGCGGAACGCGAGAACGCCCTCACCACCCTCACGCCTGCGAGGTTTTCCTGCAGCACCGACCCGAGCCGGTCGAGTCTTTCCTGCATCGTGAGGAAGAGCGGCTTCATCCGGACGCTGAAGACCACGATGATGACCGCGGTGACGAGGAGCAATGGCAGGATGGCGAGCGCGAGGCCGCGGTTTGTCGCGAACATGAGCGCGATGCTTCCCGCCATGATGATGGGAGCGCGCGTGCCTATCCGGAGCGACACCTGAAACAGCCGCTGGACGACGCCGGTATCGCTCGAAAGGCGCACCATGATCTCACCGGTCTTGAGCCGGTCGAGGTTGCCGAAGGAGAAAGACTGGATTTTCAGGAACATCGCGTCGCGCAGGTCGCGAGCCACTCCTTCGCCCACCCTGATGGAATAGCGGTTGTTCCCGATCGCGAACGCGGTATCGAGCAGCGAGACGGCGAGCATGATGAGGAAGGTCCGGACGACGACGTCCATGCTCCCGGCCGCGATTCCCTGGTCGATGATCCGCTGGACGAGGCGCGGGATGAGGAGGTCCATCGCGATGACGAGGACGAGGAGCACGAGCGAGACGACGCATTCCCGGCGATATGGCTTGAGGAAACGGAAGAGCCCGTACACGTTCTTCATGACCGGGCCGATCTATTCCCCTGGACGGGGTTCCGTCCAGGTGCGGGCCCAGGCCGCGATGCCCCTCATCACGGGTCCGAGGGCCTTGCCCTTGCCGGTGAGGCGGTAGGAGACGCGCAAGGGCGGGCCGGGATCCACGAGGCGGTCGAGGAGGCCGGATTCCTCGAGTTCCTTCATGCGCAGGGCGAGCATGCGGGAGGAAAGCGAAGGCACGGCCCGCTCCAGCTCGGTGAAGCAGCGCTCCCCCGAAAGGAGCTCGTGGAGGATGAGCCCCGTCCATTTCCTGCCGAGAAGCTCGAACGCCGCCTGGACGCGGGGACAGAGCCCGCTTTCGTCTTTCTCCATGTACCGAATATAGCATTCTTCCTTGACCGTGCGCAATATGATTACTAACTTACTATTTGTAAGTTGGTGTGCATTGTCCGGGAGGTCAGCATGAAATCGTGGAACGCCATTCCCCCGAAGGAAGTCATCGAAAAGACCATCGCCGCGCTCGCGGCCAACGGCATCGAAGCGGTATATGCCGAGAACGGCGCCGCCGCGAGGGAAAAGGTGCTCGGCATGATCCCGAAGGGGGCCGAGGTGATGACCATGGCATCGGTGACGGTGGATTCGATCGGCCTCGGCAAGGCGATCAACGAGTCGGGGGTCTACGACGCGGTGAAGCCCAGGCTCTACGCCATGGACCAGAAGACCCAGGGCCGGGAGATGCGGAAGTACGGGTCCGCGCCCGACGTCTCCATCGGCTCTGTCCACGCGCTCACCGAGGGCGGCACGCTCGTCATCGCTTCGCTCACGGGAAGCCAGCTCCCGGCCTACGCCTACGCGGCGGGCACCGCGATCTGGGTGGTCGGGGCGAACAAGATCGTGAAGGACGTCGAGGAAGGCCTCAAGCGCATCGACGAGCACGTCGTGCCCCTTGAGAGCGTCCGGGCGCGGAAAGCATACGGTCTTCCCGAAAGTTTCAACTCTTTTCCCGCCAAGGTCCTGTTGTTCAGGCGCGAAGTCCAGCCGGGGAGGGCCAAGGTGGTCATCGTCGGCGAGGTCCTCGGGTTCTGATCAAGAACCAGGACATGCCGGGGCATGTCCTGCGGCGATCATCGGACTTGATCCTGAGCCCCGATCATTTTTCCCTTTGTATTCCATGAAGCCCTCCAGCAACTGCCGGAATGAAGAGGGTCTGAATTTCTCGAAGCTTTCTTCGTCCACGTAGACAAAGTCATACTCCACGTCCGTCTGAACCCGGTTGATGTCTTCGCACCATTGTCGCAACCGCGTCAACTTCGGTGGCACATCCAGATCTTCCTGCCCTTTGGTTTCGACGATGACGATCCGCTTGTCGGAGAGCTTGACCATGAAATCCGGGTAGTAGTTGGAAATGTCGCCATCGGCGTTCACATAGTCCAGTTTGAAATGCACGGCCAGGTAGTTCTTCGCGTAAGAAACCACGTCGCCGCAATCCTCCAGGAATGCGGCAAACCGCAGTTCCAGGGGGCTGTCCCCGATGATGCGGTTGAAGACGCTTTTCTTGGGGACAAGGTAGCCCTGATCCCTGGCCACGAAGGGACGGGTCCGGCGCAACTTGATCGTGTCCTGGATTTCGGCGTCGCCTTTCTCCCGGACGGTCAGCGCGTTGATGGCTTTTTTGAAAGTCTCAATCAATGTCTTGGTGGCGGCCGATTCCGAAAGGTTGCGCAATGTGTTGGGGTCTTCCAGCTCCACAGGGCGGTCAAACAACTTCCCTTGCACAAACGCCTTGACCTTGCCGTACAGCAGGTCATAGCCGCTGACCAGACGCAGATCCTTCATGATGGTCCGCGCGAAGTAGCCGATCACGCTGCGGTAGTCTGCAACGCCGGCCGTGTCGAGAATCGTGGTATGCATGATCTCGCCTGAGGCTATGTCCTTGAATACGATCTCCCTCTGTTCATCCTCACTGAATTGCAGGTATGCCAATCGCTGATGCCCCATCGCGGCGATGTCCAGATCACCCAGGCTTTTGTATTCACGATAGACTCGGGGAGACAGCACCGGGATTTCGATGTCCAGCGCGGCGATGTCCTTCTTGTCGTTCTCCCTGTCGACTTCGACCACCAGAGGAGTCTTGGGTCCCGTCCCTTCCCCCATCGCCGCGCGCTCCAGCACCACGCCTTCGGCCTGGATGGATTCCACGAACTCCATGAAGGCATTGGTGCCGACCACGCTGACATACTCTTCCACGTCGCCGGGATACATCTTGCGCAAACCCCTGCCCAGCGTCTGCTCGGGAAGGATGTTGCTCGCGGCGACATACGCGCGCAGGCCCACGATGGTGGTGACATTGCGCACATCCCACCCTTCCTTCAGCATCATCACCGAGACGATGGCCTTGTACGGGCTGTCCATCGCGTCAATCTCATTGGCCTGCTTGCGCAGTCTATCCAGCTCTTCCTTGTTTTTGCCCGAGGCGGATTCGGAAATATCGCCGTTGTTCCTGGTGTGGATGACCAGCACCGTGTCTTCATCGGCAAATTCCGGATAGGTGTTCCGCAGACAATCGGCCACGTCGTCGCAGTTGCGGGTGTCGTCGGTCATCACGAACAGGATCGCCTTCTTGCCCATCTTCGCATGTTCATCATACGCCTTGCGCCATTCGATCACGCCCAGATGGATATAGTCGGCATATTTCTCGGTGTACTTCGCGCTCTGGCGCTCCTGCAATTTCGCGCGACTGGGCGCGTCGGGCAGGACGGGATGCTT
>JAPLSN010000039.1 GCA_026398615.1 Spirochaetota bacterium
CATTCAGAAGATCAAGGCGAGGGCTTGCGGATTCCGGAACAGGGCCCGGTTCAGGACTGCCATCCTGTTTCAAAAGGGCGGGCTGTCCATGTTGCCTTCAGGAGCATCGGGCTACTGAGCCACACGAAAGCCTGAAGCCCCGGAAGTTTATGGTAGTGCGTCGCCTCAGGCGACGTGCATGCACCGGTTTGCCGCCTTTCCGTGCGGGCAGGTAAAAAACAGCGGCATGCAAGCGACGGTCTTCGGACCGTCTTTTTATTTCGGGCAACCCGGGGCAAGTAAGGAAGTTTATGGTAGTGCGTCGCCTCAGGCGACGTGCATGCACCGGGTTGCCGCCTTTCCGTGCGGGCGGGTAAAAAACGGCGGCATGCAAGCGACGGTCCTTCTCGCAAGGACGCCAAGGACGCCAAGAAAGAATCCGGATAGGATCAGGGGCCTTCCCCGGATAAATCGAATATCGCTGGATAGGATGCGCAGGATGGGGAGATCTGGAATCCTGTCCATCCTGAATATCCATGTCACTTCTTTCTTCATGGAAGAGCGGACTTTCCTGTTTTCCACACTACGCGTCTTCGCCTTCCAAGAACGATCCGGACTCAATGACTGCCTGCTTCATTACCTGCTCAACCGGATACGGCCTCATTTATTTCCCGCTCGAAACCGGCGATACCTTCCATGACCTCGTCAAACGAGGGTATTTCTCCGAACAGCATGGATCGCATGGACTTATAATCAGCGCGAAGCTCGCGTTCATGATGAGGAGGCGGAGAAAGCGCCAAAGATCCCGGTTGTGCCTCTTCGTAACGCGCCTGGTCATCTCAAACATCGCTTCTCCCGCTGGTTTTACAGATCCTTTTGACCGCCTCGTACACCCATGCGGTCGAGTATCTGGCCTCTTTCAGGAGCTTCGCCTTTTCCTTGTCACGCAGCTTGAAAGCGAGCGACCGAATGACGGCTACATCGACATGCTGTTCCCCCAGGGTTTTCAGGGCTTGCACGACGAGAGCAAACCTTAAGGAGAGAATGGTTGTTTCCCAGTTCGCGCGGCGCCTGAAACGGAGAAGGCCGCCGCTCCATCGATAGGATTTCGAGGGACCGTCGCTCAGATATTCCCATGCCGCCGACACCTGGGTTGAAAGCCCCAGGATGTTGAGTGCCGTCTCACCCGACGGGAGAATGGTCCAGCCGCGCGCGCGCGCAATGGCATGGGCGATGGCGTCGGGGTCGGGGTCGGGGTCGGGCGGCGCGGGAGCGCGAAGCATATCGCTGTAACGCGGGTATTCGTAGACACCGCGCATAAGTCGGCGAATCGTCCCTTTTTTCGTCAAGCGCGTGACAGTTTGCCGCACCAAGCCTGAGTCCGCTATATCGCTAAAATCGATTGGAGTAAAAACAGTACCCCTTCCGTATCCATATATACGGCTAATTATTTTATCAGACGTAAGTTGCTTCATCTTTCTATTCCACTTTATGTCACATATTATAGCTATTTTTTGTGACAGCGGCTTGTATCGATTGGGATATCGATCAACTGCATTCCCTCACCCCCGCCCCATCGCTCTCCAGTTTGCCATCCCGTATCAGCCCGTTTTTCAAGGATTTCCCCAAACTCGCGATCGCGATCGCGCTCGCTAAACAGGCGGTGGCCAAACCTCTTCCCGCATGGCTCTCGTCTCTATCACCTCAGCGCTTACATCGAAGGCATCGGCAATCCTGGATGAAATGCGTGCGAGGACTTGATCTGGATTTTCACGTACGAGATGCGAGAGATTGTTCTGCATGATGATGGCAACGGCTTTGTCCAATTCCGATCGAAGATTCTCTATGGGAACGAGCAAGCGTCCCGCGAACTCGTTGGCCTGCCATTCGAACGCGCGATAGTCCTCATCCGAAATCGCCCGTGTGAAAGCAAGGTAATCTTCAATGGATTCGATTTTCAGCTTCTTGAGAGCATCAAGGTGGAATACTGCATGGCCGAGCTCATGCGCGATGGAAAAGCGAACCCGTTTTCCGTAGGCGGGCTTGTCGTACTTCCAGGCGTTGACGAGAATTGCGCTGCCGTCGATAGTGAGGAACGCTTCCACATCCATAAGATCACGTTTGGGGATGATTTCAATGCCAAGACGCTCCGCGATCAGTTCGACATCCACAGGCACCGTACCCCGTGGCCATGTCTTCTTCCTGAAACTCTCCACTCGGTCCCATACATCAGGCTTCCTGATAAATTCGCAGGTGAATTCCCTGAAATCCTTCATCAACCCTCCTTGAGTTTACTCAACAGCTCTTCGATTTCCTCGCGGGAAGGACGGAGGCTTCCGATGGTGCGGAAGAAGGCAGGCAAGGCCGCCAGGGCAGCATGATCATTCATGATGTAATCGGGAATCGTCGCGGTATCGATATCCGCGAAATCCTGGAGTTTTTTCCACTCGTCGGAGTCCTGCCCGATATCGAGAACTGCTGCGATTTTCGTTAATTTTGCGCGGTCCCGGACCGGGGGAAGAACGCCACGCTCGATCTTGCTCCAGTTGCTTGGGTCTTCGACTATCCTCCGCGAAAACTCGCGGAGGCTGAGCTCCAGCTCGAGCCGTTTTCCCTTGATGTACTCTCCGAACATACTGCCTCCATGTGGTATTTAACATACCACATGGTAAGAATACAACCACAAACCAGAGGCGTCAAGCAATATGGTATTTTTTTGTCGAATTTTCCATGAAAAGGTCAATCAGGGCAGGAACACTTCCTCACCCTCCTCCCCTCGCTCTCCAGCTTGCCATCCTGAATCAGCCCGTTTATCAAGGATTTCCCCATTTCTTTGATCCCCTCCGTCAACTTCGAGTACCCGAGCCGCCTTTTTAAAACAACTTCCGCACTTCGCAAGCCCATTCGATATTTTATTCGCGTTTTTTTTCTGTCGCAGGTTTTGTAAAAGGAAGCTCTTCATCTGTAATCCGCCCCATGCGATACTCGATGTCATTGTCGCTTAATAGACACATGCATCCAGAATGGCCAGAACCTCCTCCAGCACCTGATCGGGAGCCTTCTCAATGCGCTTCATATTTCTGGCATGGAAATCGACAGATTTTATCTGCTCGACCATCACGAAGCCACATACTTTATGGCCTTCAGGAATTTCAACGTGAAAGGGGTAGTCGCGGCGTGTTGAGGTGATTGGACAGGCGATGCACATCCCGGTGCGCAGGTTGAAGAGGTCGTTGCTCACGACGAGGGCGGGGCGTCTCCCCTGTTGTTCGTGACCAGCCTGCGGATCGAAGGTCAGGGTAACAAAATCCCCCTTGCGCGGCGAGTATTCCGCCATTTACCAGACCTCCCGACCGACCGGGCTTCCCCAACCGAGCTCCAAAGACTCGTAGTCCGCGGGGATACGGCTTACGAGCTCTCCGAGATCGAGTCTGCCGCGAATTCGACGGACTGGCGTTACGACGAGCGAGCCTGAGCGAACCGCCACGTCGACCGCGTCCCCGACGTCGATATGGGCGTCGGACAAGAGTTCCTTTGACAGGCGCAGCCCCTGACTGTTACCCCACTTCTGGACTTTGGTGATCATAGCGCAAGCTCCTTTGGATAGCCCAAGTATAGCCTGGAAAGCCCCGCGCGACAATCAGGGGACAAGGCCATACGCTCAGATCCGTGCCGCCTTCCTCACCCTCGCCCCCTCGCTCTCCAGCCTGCCTTCCAGGGAAGCCAGGAATTGCTCCTCCAGGAAGTCACGGTCATCGATGGTGATTCCCGGATTTCGTGATATCAGGTCGAGCATTTTCCGGGAACTTTTCGGTTCCTTGTGCTCCATCATCTGTTCACCTGAGTATTCCATATCGGATGCTCCCGCCAGGTCGGTGGTAAACCGAGATCAGCAGGTGAGATTTCCGGGTAATTATCGAAGATGCGCATGACATCCGAGCCCCAAGCCTGCTTTAGGGAGATGCGGTCGAGCCAATACCTGCAAATAGTCAATAGTATACCCAAGCGGTCATTCCGCATCCGCAGGACATGCCACTCGGGAAATTTCTTGGGTTGAGGAATAAGAACCGGGTAACCGATCGTCCAATTCCAGAGGCGCGCGTGGTGGGCACAACGATTCCGGACAGAGTTGAGGGCCAACAACCATGAAAAAACGACTTCCTCTGGTTGGCCTATGCTGGCCGATACAGCCTTCCGTATCGGGTCACTGACTCCACGAAAAAATGAAAGCGTCGATCCAAAGTCCATGAGCTCGACGATCATCCAGATCGGAAGCCTATCCTCTTCATCTCCATATTTCTTGTAGAAGTGGAGGACGAAATCTTCCTTCCCCTTTGGCAGCTTGCCCCGCTCCATCTGTTCCTTGAGCTTCTTTTCCCACTTGCCAAAGTCTCCCCGAATCGGATTAAAATTGGGGAAATTGGCTGAATCCAGATAGGAGAAAGGTCCATGAGCATGGGCAAAGTGATAAGTCAGCTGCGTACGCACCTGCACTTCGATGCTTTCAACCGCGTCCAAAACGATGTTGCGGAGACACTGATCGAAATCATAGAGCCTAAGGATGGATTCAAGAGTGGTTCCGGGCCTATATGAGTCAACTCCATCCCGGAAAGGGAAAAGGTAGCTGCTGAGCCTATAATAATTCGTGACCTTGAGTCGGGCTATCAAATCCGAACGGTCAGCAACAAGACCGCGTCCAAGTATTTTGTCAGCCTGTTCATCGAAGGAGAGAGCCGGTTTCTCGTATTTCATTTTCCACCCGCCTCTTCGCTTTGTTTTGTATAAAAAAATACCCACCGAAGTAAGCTGCATCCTCCCGAAGGAGGAGAGAAGCCCGGCGGGTCTACTGAGAGCATTATACGATGACCTAAGCTCGAGGTCAAGTCCATTCTGCTTTCACCCTCATGCCTTCCTCACCCTCGTCCCCTCGCTCTCCAGCTTGCCATCCTGAATCAGCCCGTTGATCAGCGATTTCCCCATATCTCCGATCCCCTCCGTCATCTTCGAGTACCCGAGCCAGTGCATGAAAGCGCGGATGGCATCGTCGCGCTCCCGCCAAGCCTTGCCCTCCAGGGAAGCCAGGAACTGCTCATTCAGGAAGTCCCGGTCATAGTCGTCGATGGACTTGGCAAACAGGCTTAAGACGCCGCCATCGTTCTTGATGACGCCGCGTCGCGCTGGGGTCTGCAGAGGGTCTGACCCCACTCACTCCACCGCCGCGGCGCGGCGCACACGCGGTCGTCCCAGCCGATGTCGTGCCAGGGGACGCGGATGGAGATGTGTTTCAACGGGTAGCTCATGGGCTCAGCACCTCCACGAACTCCGCAATCACCTGCAGCTCGCCCTCGTCAGCACAGGTAAGGACAATAGGCTTAAAGTCGGGGTTGACCGGCTTCAGCGTGATCTTCTCGTGGCGCCAGGAGTCGCCTGCTTGCGCCTTCTGACTCTCGTAGCGCTTGACGGTGTAGCGCTCGCCGCTCTCGGGGTCGGTGGCGTCGCGCAGTTGCACGAGCACGGTCTTGCCCTGGCGCGTGCCCTCGACGGGCGCGGCGAAGAGGCAGTACGCACCGTCGGGAATGGCGGGCTCCATGGACTTGCCGACGACCTGAGCCACGAACATGCCGGGGCGCAGGCGGCGCCTGGTCTCGACGGCGGTCCACTCGAAGCCATCGTCGTCGATGTGCTGCGGATCGCTGAAGGCGCCGGCGGCGACCTTGAGCGGGACGAGCGGCACGCAGGTGACGTAGCGCTCCTTCGGACCCGGCTGCACAATGCGCGGCCGGAACGGGATGACCTTGGGCGCCACAGCCTGCGCCTCCCGGGTCTGGAACGCCCCCGGCCAGCCGCCGTGCTGCTCGATGACCGCGTCGATCTCCTGCATGAGCCGAATCGTCTCTGAGAGGGCCACGATTACCCTTTGGTAGTGTCTAATGTCCTCGGCCGAAAGCTTGCGCCCCTTACGGTCCTTGAGCCATTTTTCGCAGACCTGGTAGCCGCCGATGTGAAAGTTCCACACTGCCTCGGGGACGCCCTTGAAGCCGATGGTGCCGGGCGAGGCGGGCTGGCTCTTCTTTGTTGCGGCGGCGTCGAGCCAGACTGTGTCGTCCGACCAGTCTACTCTTACGACCTCAGGATTCTTTGGGCCTTCATACTTGGTAATGAAGTGACCTACCTTTGCCGACTCCATGAGATGTAGCTGAACGAGTTCTCCCCCAAGGGCGGCAAGCTGAAGCGCAAGACGACTATCTTGGGGAATGGGAATCCGCGGATAGTCGAGTCGAAGTCGCTCATCGTTTCTATCGAGGTACGATGTCGAACTCAGTATTGCGTAGACCATGTCAAACAATTGCCGGTCTGATAACTCTCCTTGGCGTGCGATCCGCATTGCGGTTCCGGAAAGATTCCCACCGACGCTTTCGCTGCCTAGATCAAGTTGCTCTCTTTGCCCCTTAACGAATGGAAATACCTTCGCCTCTCCCCGCGCAGAGTTAAGCGCGCGCTTGTCCGCAGAAAACTTGGTGATAAATGCAACACCCTTGCCTGGATCGTCAACCCCTCTGGATACGAGAAGGCATAGCGTGTCTCTCCCAAGGACGGCCTTGGCCACAAGATCTCGAGGACAGTGTACGACGCTGTTGTCGTAGTAAATCCACTTTAACTCAAATGGGCGATAGAGGTACGGGAATACTGAGGACCTCGCAACACCTCTGCTTCGCAGCGCTGCGCTTGCTGTTGCAGGGTCCCAAAAGGAGGTCGTTGGGAGTCCAAGCGATTTCGCGGTCCTACGTGCGCCCTCTGCTGATGAGGAGAATGCCTTGATCCGATCCATCAATGCATCGGCGGAATCATCCAAACACAATGCATCTCGATTTGTCTGGACCCCTGTAGTCGATTCTCTGAACAATTCAGGTACCGGGACTCCAGCTCCATATTCGGCCCTGGTTATGGCCTGGGGAATGAGTAGGTAGTCCGGCTCCTTTGGTACAATACGTTCGGAAGCTAAACGCTTAGACAGTGGAGATGTCAGCAGAGCCGCCTTTGAGGCAAATGTTCCTACTAGTCGACCAAAGTAGACTCGTGGGTCTTGGGCCCGAGAGGTACAACACCAGATGGTAATTGAAACGCCCGTGGTTATTGCAAATACGTTTTCGTCTTTGGCGCCTTCCGGGTCGTAAATGCCACGATAGAGGTCGACTACTCGCACCGTCTGAGCTTTCGATAGCAGGAAAGCCCGCATTTGCCGCTGAGTAGCTCCATCCAGAAAACTCCTATTGGTGATCATCCCAATAACTGCTACGCCTGACCGCTCGCGCTCATAGAAGGCAAGCCTTAAGAACTTGATGTAGTCATCATACAGGTTGACTTTCGACTCCCCTTTGAGTGACCCCCAGAAGTCAAGTACCAAATTCTTGATCCAGTCGCCTTCGTTGGCCCGCCCGAAATTGGAATAGGGTGGATTTCCAACCACTACCGTAAACCGCTGCTTCCGCTTGATCTCATTCACCGCCTGCGCCTCGTGCGCCAGCGCCGGAATCGCGAACTCAAACGTCCCCGAAAAGTCATGTGCCGGTTCGAGGGCGTTGGTGAGATAGATGCGCGCTCTCTCATCGCTGCCGAATCGATACCCGGTCTCGTAGAGTTTGAGTCCGACCTTGAGATGCGCGATAGCGTAAGGCGCCATCAGGAGTTCGTAGGCGTGCAAGCGCGTCAGCAGATGCTTGGGCACATACTCGTTCCACAGCGACGCGATCTTCTTCTCGCCATGGCCCTGCGCCTTCCACTTGGCCACCATCGTCTTGTGGATGATATCGATGACCTCCACGAGGAAGGTGCCGGTGCCGGTAGCGGGATCGAGTATCTGGACGAAACCCTGTTCGGGCAAAATACCTTC
Organism: Spirochaetota bacterium; assembly: GCA_026398615.1. Taxonomy (GTDB): domain Bacteria; phylum Spirochaetota; class Spirochaetia; order Treponematales; family UBA12059; genus JAPLSN01. Next base: position 7,871 of record JAPLSN010000039.1, read on the forward strand.
GGGGATTTTCAAGTCCTTGTTCCGCTTTGTCATCTCGCCCCAGGTGGTCGTGTCGGCGAGGCCGTCTTCGAGCCCAAACTCGGTGCGCAGAAGTTCGTCCACCGAGCGCACGATGTAGGAGACCACCGGGCGCGGGGTGTAGAAGACGCCGCGCTGCATCCGCTTCCTGGCGTCGTACTCCTTGAGGAACAACTCGTAGAAGTGGATGACCGGGTCTTCCTGCGGATTCTTGTCGCCGAAGTCGAGAACAACGGCTTCCATGTTCGCGTCGTCGAGCAACTGCACCACTTCGCTCACGCCGAGTTCGTCGAAGTCGATGCCCGGCCCGCCTGCCTTGCCGCGCCGCCCGCCGACCTTGAGGAAGGTCTCCATCAGCTCGCGCAGGAACGGGTTGGTGCGCATGTGGCCGGCAAAGTCGTCGACGGTCTTCTTGGTCGGGTCGGCGATGCGCGCCGAGAGCAGACCGTAGGCGATGGTCTGCGCATACATGTCGGCGAAACCGTCGGCGTCGAGGTCGTGGACCAGCGACGTCTGGAACGCCTTCATCAGCTTGGTGAGCGAGCCGCGGTCGGTCTCGATGGCGAGCGCGGATTTGATGCGGTCGCGGATGTCGCCCGCCAGCTTGTCCAGGCGGATCGAGAGTTCCTTCGAGGTGGTGATTACTTCGCGGTTGTGCAGGGTGAAGGCGGAGCTCCACTGCTGCCGCCACGCTTCCACATTCGCCGTATCGTCGGGCCAGGCGAGATGCTCCGTGAGTTCCTTCGCGACTGCGTCCAAGTGCAGGGCGGTGTCGAGGTTGTCCCAGCCCAGGACCTTCAGGGTGGGCAGGTCGTGGTCGTCCTGCGGTTTCGCAAAATGCGCGAAGCTGATTTGCCGTGTATCGCCTTCTCCGTAGTTGGATATGAAAAGCAGGTCGTTCATGGCCCAGGCGCTCCGCTCGGCGCTGTTGGCGGAAGCTCGCCTCTTGAGCGCCACCTGCCCGAGTATGCGGCGCAGGGCCACGACGGGAAGCCGTTTGGGTTCGAACTCGACGAAGAAGATGCCCCAGGGCTGTTGGACCGAAAGGGGACGAAGCCGCTTGATATTCCTGATTTTTGCGGCGTTTCCGCTGTCTATGCCCAGCTCTTCTACCGTGTATTCGAAGGTAAGGTCCTCGAAGTTTTCTTTCACGATGGGCCAATTCATTTCATCCCGCAGATAGGTCACGAGCTGATTGAATGTTTTAATGCCGGCCAGTTTTTCCCGGTGATCGATAGCCATTGTTTACTCCTCGTTGAGTTCCATCCAGCATGTGAGACTGGCCTTCACGCCTACCGGGGCGTCGATGCGCTTCAAGTAGCTGTTCTTGATATGCTTTTCTATTTTAGCCCGGACTTCGCTCAATGTTGCCTTTTCCATCACGCAATGTCGCGGTGTTTCGGGCGTACAGCGTATGCTGGCGACTATCTCTCCGGATTCTTCGTGTATTGCGCTGCGGTCGAGATCGAAGAGATACCAGCGGGTCGTCCCGGCTTCCGCGGTAAACTCTCCCTTTTCCTTGTCGAGGGCCGGCAACGCGTAGCAGAAAAAAATCCCGCGAGCTTTTCCATCCACGCGCTTTCTTCCGCTGAAGAGAAATCCCGGCATTGCATCGAGCCTGACCTTGAGCCCGGGATCGGCGGCCAGGAGGTCCTGGTATTCCAGGTGCATGTCCTCGAGGGCGGTTTTCTCTCCCTCGTAACCCTGGTTGAACTCCCGCAGGGCATCGTAGTCGTCTTCGGGCGTGAGAAGCTTCTTTCCCTCGATGCCCATGGTCTTGGAGATTAGGAGGGTCTTGTGGGTGACTGTTTTATAGAGGGTGAGCAGGACGTTGAGATCATCCGGCGGCAGGAAGTTCCAGAAGGCCACCGTGCCCCGCGTCGGGATGAGCTCGGGATGATCTTTCAATAATGCCGTTTCAGTATCAGGACTCATGCGCCGGTCCACGCGGCCTATACGCTGCATGAGCCGGACGGGATTCCAATGTATGTCGTAGTTGATCATGAAGCTCGCGTCCTGGAGGTTCAATCCCTCGGAGAGCACATCCGTCGAGATCAGGATGCGGATTTCCTTCTCGCCCGCGCCGGCGAGCTCTGCGCTCGTCGTGCCGTTGTAGTAGGGAGAGAAGTGCTTGATGACGTCTTCCCGGCCCGCCTTGGACGCGCTGTCCACTTCCTCGACGCCGCGAATGCCGGCATTCTGTAGTTCCTTGGCCACGTAGCGCGCCGTATCGGCGAACTCGGTGAACACGAGTACCTTGCGCTCCTTCAATTCCTTCGTATTGAGTAGCTTTATGAGTTTCTGGAGCTTGTCGTCCTGTTTGGGCTGGAATCCCCGCGCTTCGTCCAGGAACTGGATCAGGTTTTCGAGATCCAGGTACGTTTCCGAAATCATCTCCACGACCTCGTACTCTGCGCGGTCCAGCTTTTCGATGGAAGAAAGGAGCTCGGGGGATACGATGTCCTCTTCCTCCTCGTCCTGGTCTTCTTCTCCCCACAGCTCTTTCTGAAGCCCGGAGGCGAAGCCCAGGATCTCCGCATGCTGCCGCTTCCAGGTTTCAAAGCGCCGTTTTTCGGAATCCGTCTCGTTGTTCTTTTGGATAAAGGCGAGGAGTTTGACCAGGAGCCGTTCGCAGGAAAGCTCGAAAGCCTGGACCGAGCTTTCGAAGCGCTTGAGGAACATGGTCCTGATAAGGCCGACAACCTGTTTCTGCCGTCCTTCCGCCATCGGATCGATGTCCGTATCGGTTCCCTTGTACCAATGGAAGGGGTAGTAGATCGCGAGCGTGAAGAGCGGGTTCTGCCGCTGGAAGGCTTCCTCGAAGATATCCAGGAGCTTGCCGTAGCTTTTCCTGATCGAATACGCGGCCACCTGGGGAGGTTTCCGCTCGGGAAAGGATACGCTCGCTCCCTTTTCGCGGATCTGGCTCGCCTTTGCGTATGCCCTGCTCCGCTGGACGACCAGTTCCCTGAATACGGAATCGCTTTCGAGGATCGCGCCAGTCTCGACCGTATCGGAAATATCACTTCCCTGGACGCCCAGATCCTTGATCAGTTTTCGTTCGAGGGCATTGAAGTGGGCCGTAAGGTTGTTGATGCCCAGGGTCCTGGAGAAGTAAGCCTCGTCGCGACGCGAAAAAAGCTCGCTCATGTGGCGGAAATCGGCAAGCCGGTTATTGATCGGGGTGGCCGTGATCAGGTACAGCGCCTTGGGCCTGATCGCCGGATCAAGGAGCGCATAGAGCTTATGGTAACGTGAAGGATCAGTATCGTCGTCGCCCATGACGCCGGTATTCCTGAAGTTGTGCGCTTCGTCGATGATGACCACGTCCGCGAGCTCGGCGATCCGCCTGAAGCGCTCGGGAAATTCGTTCTTGCGATTCAGGTCGGTGTGGCTGAAAACGACCAAGTTCGAGAAATCCGCGCCTCCACCGATATGGGAAAGATATTTCCTGAGGTGGGGAATCCAGACGCCCTCCTTGGCGGCCTTGGGCGCGAAAAGCACAACCCGCTTGCCCTCGTGCATGACCAGGCGCTCGATGAGCATGAGGCCCACGAAAGTCTTGCCCAGGCCCACACCGTCGCAGAGGAATGCCCCGCCATGCTGGCGTGCGATTTTCATGAGGGACCAGTAAGCCTCTTTCTGATAGCGGTCCAGCACGGAAAAGAGTCTGGACTTCGTTTCTTCCCACTCGCTCGCCGTGATCTCGTGTCCTCTAAAGTATTCCTGGAGCGCCTTCGCGTAGACATCGAAGGGGCTGTACTCGGTGACATGGCGTTCGATGATCTTCAACATTTCGGGAGTCACATCCTCCGCTTCGTCCCAGTGCCTATCGTACCATTCCTGGAGCTGGTGTACCGGAGGTCCCACGAGCTGGACGTTGAGCTCGATGTTCTCGGTCAGACCAGGCCTGCTCAGGTTGGACGAACCGACCAGGGCGAATGCCCCGACGACCTCGGCTCGGGCGTGTGTAATATATCCCTTTGCGTGAAATCTCCCTTTCCGGTAGACGCGGCAATGGATCTTTCCCTGCCTGAAACCCTCCACGATGGCAGGAACGCCCCGCAGAAACTCATTGCCCGGTTTTTCGCCCTCGATGCTGTCGTCGAGCACCTTCTTGATGGACCCGAGCGCCTGCTCGAAAGCCTGCTTTGTCCTCAGGGAGCTGCTGTCCCCCATGAGGATCCTGAGCTCGTCCACTTTTTGCCAGGCATCCTCCAGTGACAGGAGCCCTCCGATCTCGAAGTTGCCCGTCGCGATGTCGAAGCGCCTGGAGATCTCGCACCATTGTTTGAGATAATCCGCTACCGTCCATCCGCCTACACTATTGTCCACGATGAGAAGATCGCTGGCTTTTCGTAGTTCACCCATATTCACCCCGCCTTGTAAATATTCTCATTGTGCCATTAGAGGAACCTTCGATCAGACTTTACCAGACCTTCCCTGGGCATTGATTTGAGTTGCCTTCCCTGCATGGCGTAGTATTCGGCTCCGTTGTTGTATTCTTCCTTGATGCGTCGGCTCACTTCAACACACAGATCCGGCGTCACGGTAAGATATCCGGCATCGAAAAGCTTGTGCAAGTCCGACCTGGGCAAGAGACCCTCGGAAACGAGGTGCGGGCTTGATTCCACAAAGCCTGCAAAGCCATTGCCTTGTCTAAAAAATTCCCAGGCCATGGCAAGGGGCTGGACTGCGGAAGCCGAGTAGAATCCTATTCCGCCTATCGCATAGGTGGAATCCGTGACACCGACGTAGAATTTCATGCCTACATCCTCCCCGGGAACGAGTCATTCCGATCATCATCCAAAGCTGATTCTCCCCGCCGCACATCGTCCGCGCCGAGGGCCAGAGTGCTCGACAACCCTACCGGGCCAGGACCGTGTTTCGCGCACGGCACGTCCATCGTGATTCCCCTTTGCATCGATTCGTTGAAGGACGGCCGCGGATGCATTACCAGCCTTCGCCATACCGGTCCGCGAAAAGCGCAGGTTGCCCGCCGGTATGCCAGAACAGCACCGTTTCGTCCTTTTTGAAGTATCCCGTTCGTACGAGATCGATGAGTCCCGCCGCCGCGCGGCCGGTGTAGACCGGATCCAAGAGGAGCCCCTCGGTGCGCGCGAAGAGCCGCACCGCGTCACGTTCCGCGTCGGTGAGCACGCCATACCCCGAGCCGCAGTACGCGTCGGTGGCCGCAACGTCATCCGGGGTGAATTCGATGCGTTTTCCCAATAGTCCGGAAGCATCGGAAGCCAGGGCGGAGACATGGGTTTTCAGCCATGTTTCGGTTTCGTCGATGCTGATGCCCAGGACCTTGCCCCGGTAGCCAAACACGCGCTGCCCCAGCACGAGGCCCGCGTGCGTGCCGCCCGACGAGGTGCCGAACACGATCCAGTCGGCGTCCACGCCTTGACCGAGATACTCTTCCATCGCGAAGGCATAGGCCACGGCTCCCGTGGCGCTCGAGCCGCCGTAGGGCACGAGGTAGGGTTTCCTGCCCTCCGAACGCAGGGTCTCGAAACTTTCCTTCAGGACGCGATCGCGGTCCGCGCGGTCCGCGACGGGGATCACGCGCGCGCCGAACAGTTTGTCGAGCAGGAGGTTGGCCGAAGGTCTGTCGGGTACCTGTCCCGTCAGGACCAGGATGCAGTCAAACCCGAATTTCGCGGCGGCCGCCGCGGTCTGGCGGCAGTGGTTGGATTGCATCGCCCCCGCGCTGACGAGGGTGTCCGCGCCCTGAGCCAGGGCTTCCGCGACGAGAAACTCCAGCTTGCGCGTCTTGTTGCCGCCGAAGGCCAGACCCGTCTGGTCGTCGCGCTTGACGAACAGGCGGGGACCGCCCAACGCGGCCGAGAGGCGGGGCATCTCCTCCACCGCGGTGGGAAGATGCGCGAAGCGTGTCCTGGGTATCATGGCTCCTCCTGTCAGGGTATCGGGTATATCTGCGATGGATCCGGACTGCTGCACGGGTCCCGTCGCGGGCAACGATGCCGTTCGGACAGGATGGATTCCATGCATCGAGCCCAACGCATTCCCGCAGCCGGGATTCAGGCTCGTTCATGGTCGCCCGAAAGTCAATCGCGGCGGAAGCGGTCATATCGTATCATCATATCCAAAGAAAAACCGACAAAAATGTCCATTATGTCTATTTTTTTGTAACGGTACATTTTCCCTTGCATTTCACGGGACAAGAGATCAACATTGATGCAACTGCCAATAAAAAACAGGAGGAATACCCGATGGTTCATCCGGAAATCCAAACCGGGCTTCGCTCGCTCATGGAAATCCAGGCTTCATTTTACGATCGCCACGAATCGCTCAAGGCCAGGGAAAACAATCGGATCGACAAGTACACCCAGTTCGCGGCCGCCATCATGCGGCTGAAGTATTCAGATCCCGCCACGTGGGCTTCCGTCGAATCCTCGCACGGAAAGGAACTGCTGGACAAAGGCTTCCATCGGTCCAGGAACACCTTCATCAACACTTCGTATGTCGAGACGATCTCGGATATTCTCGGTGATATCACCGACATAATCGATTCCCTCGAGATCAACGGTGAGGATGAATATCGCGCGATCGTCAACGAGCTGCTGGAACTCAAGAAAAAATACCTCAAGTAGAAGAAACGGGCTGACTTGAGGAAACAGGTGCTGCCCCCCCGTACCCGTGAAATGTTCCTTCGGCCCTTGCGACCCGCCGGAGCCGGTATTATAACGAATATAGCTCATACACGGTCGCCAGACCGTCCCCGGGACGAAACATGGAAAAAAACCCTACTCCGAGACCATCTCCTGTAAAGTGGTTTTTCGACCTTGTGGGAATCATCGGCTTTTCGCTGGCCGTCCCGACCGGGCTCTACATCTGCGGCGTCAGGGGTCCGGCCCTGTTCTTCGAGAAGTCGCTGGGTCCTTTCGGGACTCCCGCGACGCTCCTCCTCGCCTTCCTGGCGCTGACCTTCACCTGGATGCTCTTCGGGAGCGCACGGCGGGCGCTTCCCGTCATGTCCGGGATTCTTGCCGGGTTTGCCTGCTTCGCTTCGGTCTTCGATTTTCCCTTCGTGACCTTCGTGCGCGCCGCCGCCGCCCGATTCCCGGCTTTCGCCGAGCCCGGCCCCGCCTTCTTCGCGGGCATCGCGGCCATCGCTGCCGGATCGCTGCTCGGGCAGTTCAAATCGGGTCGGACCTCGGTAAAAACCTTGTCACCCGTCATCGTGGCGATCGCCGTCCTCGTCGCGCTCGCGGGAATCAGGCCGTTCCCTCCGGTGGATGCGGACAAGCTCTCCGTGGAGGCGGCGTTCAGGGAAATCTCCAGGGTGCTTGGCTACGACTACAGGAACCCGGAAACGGAACGGGAAGTGCGGAAGGTCCTCGAGGACAAGGAAAAGTCGCTGGCGGAGAAGGAGAAAACGATAGCCGAGCTCACCGCCCGGCTGGAAAAGGCCGAAGAGGATCGCACCGCGTTGGAAAAAGCCGCGGGAGACGCCAAGCGGCTCGGCGGGGAACTCGATGCCGCCCGCAAAGCCCTGGCCGAGCTGAAGGGCAAGGTGGATGAGGCGACGCCGCTCCTCGTCGGGGGAAGCTACGACAAGGCAGTCCAGTCCACGGATCCCGCCATCCGGGATTTTGCCGTGGGCATAGCCAAGAGTTCCCCGGGCGCCTTTGACGACCCGCAGGGATCGCGGAGACCGACCGGGGCGGGACTCAGGCAGGTCGCGCTCATCCACGGCGCCATTTCCTCGTCGTGGAAGTACGTGAGCGATCCTGGCGTCAACTGGACGGAGTACGTTTCCCCGGCGCGCCGTACGCTGGCCCTGGGGCTCGCGGGGGACTGCGACGACTTCGCGGTCCTGGTCGCCTCGTGCGTTCAGGCGGTCGGCGGGAAGGTCCGTATCATGCATGGATACGACGCTAGGGGCGGCCATGCGTGGGCGGAGCTCTGGATCGGGGACGAAGCCGCATCCATCGCGGCTTCGGGGGCGCTTTCGCGCGTTGTCGGACGCACTGCCGCATCCATCGCGTTCGACAGGGACGGGAGCGGCGGACGCTGGCTCGTCCTGGACTGGCGGCTCGGGGAATTTTCAATCAAGGCCGACCGGATGGAAGTCGGCTGGTCGGGGGTACCATGAAAGACATCATCGTTCTCGGCAAGTCGTACTCGTTCCCGGAAATCAAGGATGAGCGCTTCGAGTCCCTGCAGGAAGAGATCCGTGTGACCCGCACCAGGATCCAGGAAGGTTCGAGCGAGCGGCGCGTCCTCGGCTTGTTCAGGAAGGCGCCGACCCTCGATGCCGGGCAACGCATCACGCTCATGGAAGAACTCGTCGACCGGTACGACGAGCTCATCGGTTCCCTGAAGGAAAAGATCGGAGGATGCACGGAGACCTTCGAATCCGTCGGCGAGGGCGTGCGGGAGTACTTCAATCGCAAGGTGGCCGAACTCGAAGCCATGGAGTCCCGGCGGGCGGCACTGGCCGCTGCGGCGGTTTCCGCCGGTCAGGCCGAGGTCGCGCAGGGACTCGAAGGGGAGAGGGAGCGCATCAGGCTTCTCGCGCTGAATCTCACGAGGGCAAGTGTCCTCATCATCCGGAAACTGCGCCATGCGCTGACCGCGCTGGAAACCCTGGTCGATGACGAAGCGGCCCAGCGCCGCGTCCTCGATGCCATGAAGGGCAGCGTCTCGCTTTTTCGCAAGACCCACGAATTCACCAGGGATCTCGACAGCATCGAGCGCGATATCGCCTTGATGACGCGCCTTGCCCTGAACTTCGATACGATACTCAAGGATAACCTGGGGCCGCTGGCCATCCTCATCGACGAGGTGACCAGGGTGGATTCCCGCGTCGCGGACAGCCTCGCGGAGATAGAAAAGCTGTCAGCCCAGCTCGAATCGAAAAAGGACGTGAGCGGGCTCCTCGGGCGCTTCGACGACCGGATTTTCGACGCGCTCGTCAGGGCCCGCGTCAAGAAGGATGTCCTGGAAGATATCGTCGCGGCCATGAGCGATCCCGCACTGGACCTCGGTGAAATAGGCTTCGATACGGAGGTGGCCGGATCGGGTGTGCTCGATTTCGGGGCGCTCGCCGCGAACATGGGCGAACTGGTCCGTCGTGGTCTTGCCGATCTCAGGGCCGTGGGCCCCCCAGTCCCGGACGCAGGCGCCCCGAACGTCATCGTCCCCGGAACATCCGCCGCTCCCGCGCTCGAAGCCCCGATCGACGCGGTAATGACCGGGAACCCCGCCGAGGCGAAGCTGGCTGTCTTCGCGAGGGCCGTTTCGGCCGAAGCAGTTGCCGTCCCCGCCCCCGTTGAAACCGCCGCGCCCGCGCCCGCGCCCTCTCCTGTTCCCGCGCCTGCGCCCGCATGGATCAGCTCCATGAATCCGAACCCCGCACGGCCGATTCCGCGAACCGTCGGTCCTTACGGCGCGGCGATCAGCAGGGCCGATCCGGCCCTCATCGTGTTCCTCCTCGATCGATCGGGATCGATGGAAGAACCGTATACCGGGGTGATGAACAAGGCGCAGTACCTTGCCCGGACCGTCGACCGGACGCTCATCGAACTGGCCGTCCGCTGCAACAAGGCCGACGGCACACGGGATTATTTCCATATCGCGTGCATCGGGTACCAGGGGGAAAGCGTCCGCACCGCCTTCTCGCCGCCGCTCGACGCCGGTGATTTCGCCACGATATCGAGAATCGCTTCCTCGCCGCTTCGCCTGGATACGGCTGCCGACGGTTCGAACATCCCGGTCTGGATCGATCCGGCAAGTTCCGGCGGCACGCCGATGAAAGCCGCCTTCGAGGAGGCGTGCCGCTTCGTGGCCACATGGTGCGACGCGCATCCCGCGTCCTACCCGCCGACGGTCATCAACGTATCGGACGGGCATTCCACCGACGGCGATCCGTCCCGCGCCGCGGACATACTCAGGCAGCTCCACACCGACGACGGCGACTGCCTCGTCTACAACCTCCACGTGCGGTCGGGCGGCGGCGCCGAAGTCGTCTTCCCGGACAACGCGCGCGGCCTCGACGAGTACGGCAGGCTCCTTTTCGAGATGTCGAGTCCGTTCCCTCCGCATATCCTCGACCGGGCATTGTCGACGGGATTCAGGGTCGGCCCCGGCTCCAGATTCTTCGCCTACGGAGCCGGCGCGGAGCTCGTGACCCGGTTCTTCGAACTCGGGACGCGGCCGACCAGGCTGGCATGAACGCACCCGTCGCGCCGACGTCGCGATCCTTCCGCCGCGCGACGATCCGTGTCCATGCCGAACATTCCCCGACCGGCGAGGACCGATGGTCGGTGCATCCGCGCAGGGGCACCCTGGCGCTCTGCGACGGCGCGAGCGAAGGTTGGGACTCGGGCCGATGGGCGGGCCGTCTCGCCCGGGAGCTTGCGCGCGGCGGTCCCTGCGGAGCGGCGATCCTGCGGGCACGCCGCGAATTCATGCGCACACGGCCGGAACGGGGCGATTGGCTCACCGAGAGAGCACGGCAACGCGGTTCCTGGGCGACCGCCCTGGTCGTCGAAATCGGGAGCGGAGGGCGCTCGCTTCGCGCCTCGGCGATCGGCGACACGACGCTCTTCGTGCTCGACGGCTACGACACGGTGTTCTCGTTTCCCGTCGAAGACCCGGGAGGGTACTCCAGCACCCCGGAATTGATCGGGGACGATGTCGAAGCCCTCCCGGAATTCCGGCGCATCATCGTCCGGCTGGCGGGATTGCGCCGCCCATCGTTCGCACTCGCGACCGACGCCATCGCGGCGAAGGTGCTGGCCGCCCACGCAAGCGAGCGCCGGGAGCTGTGGCGGTTCTTCGGTACGGCCAGTGCCGCGGTGTTCGATGCCTGGGCTTGCCGCGGGATGACAACCGGCAGCCTCGTCCGTGACGATCTCACCGTGCTCTGGGTCCGCTGACCATGCCCTGGCCCTCGATCGTCGACTACAACGCCGCCTTCGCCAATCCCGGGACCAACCTGCTGCCTGAATCCCTTTCCGGCGCGAAAACCAGGCCCGGCCCGCTGGGCACGCCGATGCCGCTTTCGGGCGGATTCGCCCTCATCTACGAAGTCGTACTCCCCGACGGGACCCGGAAAGCGGTGCGCTGCTTCAACGAGGACGATCCTGCCCGTCGGGTCCGGGCCGCCGGCGCCTGCGGCCAGCTGAAGGCGACCATCGCGGCATTCCCGGACCTGCGGCGGCATTTCGCCGGGACCGACTGGGAGGAGGATGGCATCCGCGCGGGCGGCAGGATCGTTCCCGCGATGGTGATGGATTGGGTCAAGGGACAGACCCTCGGGCAGTACCTCGAAGCCCGGCATTCGGACGCCCTCTCCATCGCGGCCCTGCGCGAAAACCTCTGCGCCCTCGTGCGCGAGCTCGAACGCCACGGGGTCGTGCACGGCGATCTCCAGACGGGCAACATCGTCGTCACGGAGCGGGGCGATGCCATACTGCTCGATTACGACGGGCTCAGCTTCGCGGGGCATGAAACCGGCCCGGAGCTCGAGTCCGGGCACGTCAATTTCCAGCATCCCTCCTGGAACGCTTCCTCGCCCGGCGCGCTCAAGGACCGATTCCCCGCGATGGCCATGGACCTCGGGCTCGCGGCCCTCGCCGAGCGGCCCGAACTCTTCGCGCGCTTCTCGACCGGCGAAAACATCCTGTTCACGCGGGACGATTTCTACGACCCGGACGGTTCTGCCGCATTCGGCGCCCTCCGGGGAATCCCCGCGCTTGCCCGCGCCGCGGTGCTTTTCGCGGGCCTTTGCCAGGGCCCGATCGAAATCCTGCCCGGGCTCGATGAATTCAGGTCGGAGGCATTCAGGAAAAAGCCCGCGGAGCAGGCGCCCGCGATTCCGGAAGCGCCCGGGCTCGAACAACCCCCCGGCGCACCCGGATCGAAGCCGGCCAGGAAAGCCGCCAGGCGCGAAAAAGGCCCTTACGCCGGTCCCTACGCCGTCCTCGACGGCACCGACTTCGCGGGCATCGGCGCGGCTGTGGGAAGGAAGATCGAAGTCGTCGGCAAGGTCGTCAGCGTCAAGGCCGATGGCATCACGAAATACGGCCTGCCGTACGTGTTCGTCAACTTCGGCGACTGGCGACACGATGGATTCAAGCTCGCCATCTGGTCGGAGGGACTGGATACCTTCGTGGAGGATCCGGACGAATCGTGGGAGGGCCGCTGGGTGAGCGCCGTGGGCCTCGTCGACGAGCCGTACCACGGGAAGAAGACGACCGCCACCCAGCTGTCCATCACGATCCTGGACAGTTCCCAGCTTCGCTTCATCACCGAAGCCGAAGCCCGCTACCGGCTCGGGGGCTCTTCACCCCGAAAGCCGGAGGGCACCGTGCTCCATGACGAACCCGGCAGTCCCGGGGCGACCCGCACCGCCGGGGCACCCCCTGTCGCGGGCAACGCGGCCTTGCTGGCAGGTCTCGGCACCCCCGGACGCGATGCTCGATCCCGGCAAACGGGCGTTTCCGGGAAGACGACGAACGCGGAGTTGCTCTCGCGGCTCTCGCCTCCGGGCGGCAACCAGCCGACCGCACCGTCCCGGGGATCCAGCCCATCGCCGATCGACATGAAGGTTCCGTCGAAGGAGGGCCCGCCGGACAGCTCCGGATGCCTGACCGCCATCGTCTGGGGCATCATCGCCTTCATCGTTTTTACGACCCTGACGGGGCACTGAGCCGCCGCGATTTCCCCCGGCCGTCCCCGGACCTTCATTCCGGGAGTGATGAGGCGCGAAACTTCCGTGAAAAACCTTCCCGATTCTCATTGACACTGCGAATGGGGAAGGATATTGTTTCCCAATGTACGTTCCACGGAATGCTGAGAAACTGCTGCTTGGCTACCTCTCGCTGTTTCCCTGCGTCGCGCTGACCGGTCCACGGCAATCGGGCAAGTCCACCATGGTGCGCCATATTTTGCCGGATGTCCCCTATGTGAGCTTTGACGATCCCGATGAAGAACTGGCATTCCATACCGATCCCAAGGGCTTCATGTCCAAATTTCCCGGGCGGGTAATCCTGGATGAGGTTCAGCGTGTTCCCGATATTTACCGATATCTCAAAATGGCTGTCGACACGAATCCGGGAATCATGGGAAGGTTCATACTCACCGGCTCCAACCAGCTATCATTTCAGAAAGGCATCAGTGAGAGTCTTGCCGGCCGAATCGGGCTTCTGTGCCTGCTTCCTTTCGAACACGCGGAAATGCCGCAGGAAACCCGTGCCGGGCAAATCCTGTTTGGTGGCTATCCCACCCTCGCAACCAGGAACAACAAGGGTGCCAAGGAATGGTTTTCATCCTACTTTGCCACCTACCTTGAAAAGGACTTACGGCTCGTTTTCGATTTGGGAAAACTGGCGGATTTCCAGATACTTGTCCGACTTCTTGCCGCCCGTACGAGCCAGGAACAAAACGCTTCATCGCTCTCCCGGGAAATCGGCGTCAGCGCCAATACCGTCGATAAATGGATATCGGTTCTGGATGCGGGTTTTCTCGTATTCTCTCTCCAGAGCTTCCACGCAAACCTGGGAAAGCGCCTCATAAAACGGCCCAAAACATACTTTTGGGATACCGGGCTCGTGTGCCACCTTACCGGAATACGCGACATGGAAACGCTCGAGGGAGGGCCGCTGGCCGGAGCCCTGTTCGAGAATCTGGTCGTTGCCGAACACCTCAAACAGACCCGCCATAACGGCAAGGACCGCGAATCCTGGTTCTATCGTGACAATGCCGGCAATGAAATCGACCTGCTTGTACACGACAGGGAACTGCGACACGTAAGCTTCATGGAGATAAAATCCGCGTACACCGCAAAGGCGGAATGGGCCTACATGCTGGAAAAGACCGCAAACATGATACAGAAGGCATTCGATGCAGCTCAAACGACCTATTCATGCCAGATCGTGTATCGTGGGGAAACCAGAAAGAACTGGCCGAAAACCGGGATCGATTTCATCAACGTGGAAGAGTTCCTGGGGTGAGGCTCAGGCTAAAGCCGGCGAACGACTGTACCTTTTCATCGATGAGATACAGGAGATCCCTTCCTGGGAAAAAGCGGTGAACTCCTTCCTTTCGGAGGATGTTGCCGACATCATCATCAGCGGTTCAAACTCCAATTTGCTTTCAGGCGAACTCGCGAGCCTGCTTTCCGGCCGCTATGTGAAATTCACCGTCCATCCCCTGGGCTACGGGGAATATAAACGCTTCAGGCGAGTCCCGGATGACAAGGCTTCCGATCCCTTCCAGGCTTTTCTCCGCTCAGGTGGCTTCCCCGGTATACACAAGATCGATTCATCGGAAGAATCCCTGTATCTCTACCTTTCCTCGCTTGCCGACAGCGTCATCCTCAAGGATATCATCCTCCGAAACAGGATCAGGGATGTCCCGCTGCTGAAAAAGCTGCTCCTGTATATCGCCGCCAATTGCGGCAACATTTTTTCGGCTCGCGGCGTCGCCGATTACTTCAAGAACGAACGAAGAACGCTCGGAATCGAAACCATCTACAACTACATCGGATATCTCGAAGCCGCCTGTGTCATACACCGGGTCCGGCGCTATGATCTCAAGGGGAAACGTCTCCTGGAAACGCACGAAAAATATTACCTGGAAGATATCGGCTTGCGGCACGCGCTCCTGGGATACCGCGAGGGCGATATCAACAAGTACCTCGAGAACAGCGTATTCATTGGCCCATTCAAATGACCGTAAATCCAATTTCCCGTAGGTACTCAAAAGTGGGGTCATAAAACTCATGTTTGCGTGTTAAATCTTCAAAGCTCCCATCTGGGACAACTATTACCATACCTTGCCTAGCCCGAGTAAGAAGAACACGATACGAATTTTTTAAATAAACCTGACGTTCTTGTTTTCTGATCTGATTCCAATGCGAACCAACAAAAGAATAATGCTCCCATCTATCTATTGAATATCTAAAATCCGCATCCCAAACAATACAAGCCCAATCAAGTTCGAGCCCTTGCACTTGAAATTCTGTGACTACATCTTGAAGGAAATAAGAAGAGCGGACATCCTCTTTCCCATCGAGAAACCAATGAATTGGGTCAATTGGTGTTTTCACATCAATTGCATGGGGTTTTAGTCGTTCAGCTTGAGAAGAAACTACAATGCCATAGCGTTCCGAACCCCGCGCTTGTTCTCTTAGCCATTTTTTTGCTTCCCGGAATCAAGTTTGAAGTGCGAGAGGAAGACCAAAAAAGGCCTCTCGCGGTGTCCGGTAACCTAGCAACTTCCTAGGGCGATTATTGAGCTTATCGACAATCCAGGCAAGCTCTTTTTCCGTTAGGTCCGCAAAGGATCTGCTCTTTGGCAAATATTGCCGGAGCAGTCCGTTCGTGTTTTCGTTCAGGCTTCGGTCAACCCAAGTGGCGACGTAGCCTTGTTTTCCTGCTCCTTCGACAGTGTCGCCTTCCCAGTCGCCGCGACGAGCTTTTCTTTCGACGATAGCTGGCCGGGAATCGATGAATACCCTGTCAGGAATGATTCCACGCCTGTCCTTCTTAAGCAATCGCTTGCGTCGATGCTTACGCCCTTGTCGCAGGTGGGGCCGGAGATCTTTCCCGCGTCGGGCTTCCAGGTAGATATGTCGATAAATCGTCTCGTGGGAAATGTGCCAGTCCGGATGCCGTTGCTCTAATGCTATTCGACCAACGATCTCATCAGGGGAATACTCATTTCTCAGAAGCTTCTCTACGCACATCATGAGCGGCTTGTTCTGACGGACTGGCGACGGTCGGTTCTGTTTCCGCTGGCTGGCTGCTCGAGCATGCGCTTTGCCGGATATGTAGAACCCATGGTCTGAGTTGCGGTTTATCTCACGGTAGAGACTGGAAGGATGCCTTCCTAGAATCCTGCCTATAATGCCCATTCCCAGGTCCAAAGACCTGAATACCTGTAGCGCGTCGCGCTCGGCGCTGGTAAAATGAGTGTACGGCATTGCGGGACCTCCTGATAGTATGTTGTGTGGTAACCACATCCTACCAGAAACCGCGATGCCGTTTCTCTAGTTTTCTATTCGCACTTCAGAATTGATTCCGCCAATGTATTATTCAGGCATCGTCAAGCCCGGGTTCTCGCAGATCCCAGAAATCCCCGGGAGCCTGTCCTCTCCCCGGCTACAGGGCCACCCGTCTCCTTTACGATGGCGACCAAGCAAGGGAGAGCCTCGCCGCCGACCTCCGTGAAGCTGCCGCCTGCGGAGACCGCAGTGCCAGAGACGAGGATGACTTTCACTTCGCCATCCGGTGCGGGATCCCATGCAGTCGCAACGCCGGCGGCACGATCGATGGCTGCAAGCAAGTTCCTTATCCGGGGCTCCGAAAGAGGGAATATTTGACGATTCACCGCTCGCATGCGATACTGGATTCGAATCGGAAATCAGCCCCACGAAAACGGAGCATACCATGAAGACCGAAAAAAAATCCGGCGCGCAGATCAGCAAGAAAGCCTTTCTCCAGGCCGTTGCCATAATTTTTGTCCTGATGATGGTGGCCGGGGTTCTCACCCGCCTCATCCCGGCTGGCGAATACGCCCGGGTCGAAGTCGAGGGGCGTGCGGTCATAGACCCCGCCTCGTTCAAGCCCACCGCCCCGCCTGATTTTCCCGTCTGGCGATGGTTCGTCGCGCCGGTGGAGGTTCTCTTCACGCCCGATGGCCTGTCCAAGGTCATACCGATCATCGTCTTCATCCTCCTGGTCGGCACGGCCTTCGGCGTCATGGAAAAGAGCGGCATCCTGCAGGCTGTCATCTCGCGCATCGTCAAGGTTTTCGGCAAACGCAAGTACACACTCCTTGTGGTCATCGCTTTTTTCTTCATGGCGCTGGGCAGCTTCTTCGGCATTTTCGAAGAAGTGATCCCCCTCGTGCCGCTCATGATCGGCCTGGCCTATTACCTCGGTTGGGATTCGCTGACCGGACTGGGCATGTCCATCCTGGCGACCAACGTCGGTTTTTCCACGGCGGTCTTCAACCCCTTCACCATCGGTATAGCCCAGAATCTCGCGGGGCTCCCGCTCTATTCAGGGGCCATCCCGCGGGTACTGCTCTTCGTGCCCGTCTACACCATTCTGGCTGCCTTCCTCGTGCTCCATGCGCGCAAGGTCGAGCGCAAGCCTGAAGTCTCGTCCGTCTTCGGGGAGGACCAGCTGGAAAAAGTCAAATATGGCGACTTCCAGGTCGACACGACGCTCGACACCGACCCGAAGATGCGCCGTGCGGCCATCTTCCTGGGCGCGTTTTTCGGCCTCATCCTGCTGGTCCTGGTTTCCATGCCCCTCGTTCCCGTGCTGCGGGACATCGCCCTGCCGCTTACCGGTTTGCTCTTCGTCATCGGAGGCATCGGCGCTGGCTTGATGTCGGGAGCCGGAAAGGACGCGTGGAAGGCAGCGTGGGACGGCTTCCTGGGCATTGCCCCGGCCATTCCGCTGCTGATGATGGCTGCCAGCGTCAAGCACATTATCGCTTCGGGTGGAATCCTCGATACCATCCTGCACTGGGCCAATGGCGCGTTTTCAGGCACCAGCCCCTTCGCCGCCTCGCTGATGATCTACGGCCTGACCCTCGTGCTGGAAATATTTATCACATCTGGATCAGCCAAGGCCTTCCTGCTCATACCGATCATCATGCCGCTGGCGGACCTGGTCGGCGTGACCCGCCAGATCGCGGTCAGCGCCTATACCTTCGGTGACGGTTTCTCCAACATGGCCTATCCCACCAATGCCGCCCTGTTGATCACCCTGAGCCTCACCGTCATCAGCTATCCCAAGTGGCTCAAATGGGTGGTGGGACTCTGGTTCTGGATAATCCTGGCCACGGTCATTTTCCTGGGCATTGCGGTCGCCCTCAACTACGGACCATTCTAATTGATCACAATTCCAGACTCGTATGAAGAATCGCGGGGGCGCTTCCGTGCCCGATTCGACTCGATCCGAAAGTTGTGGCCTTCAGCCGCTTTGACCAGCCACGACCTGCCCCACGAGCCTGGCCTCACCATGGACTGGATTTTTACAGATGCGCTGGAATCGAAAGAGAGGCTCATCGTCCTGAGCACCGCGCTGCATGGCATCGAAGGCTATCTCGGTTCAGGCCTGCTGGAGCTTTTCATCCAGGATTACCCTACGCGCATGGACCCGCGGACGACGGGCATCCTGCTCATCCATGCCATCAATCCCTGGGGCATGAAACACTGGAAGCGCACCAACCCGGCCAACGTGGATTTGAATCGGAACTTCGTCGACGGCGATTTCGCGGTCATGGCCGAAACCAATCCCGATTATATGAAATTGGCTCCCTATCTGAGCCCGCGGAAGGCACTCGGGTCCATCGGCCTGGAGAAACTGCTCTTTTTCGACCAGACCATGCACCAGCTGGTGCTCGTGGGACAGCGCCGGCTCCGCGAAGCGGCGCTGATGGGTCAGTACCGTCAGCCTGAGGGCATCTATTTCGGCGGCCAGGAAGTCCAGCCGGAAACGCGAATGCTGATGGACCTGTACCGATCCACTTTTACAGGCTACCGTCATATCGTCCATCTGGACATGCACTCAGGCTATGGCCCGCGCTTCCAGATGACCCTGGTCACTTCGCCGTATGAAAAAATGTCGGCCGCCGAAACGAGTTCCAGGTACGGCACGCCCCTCGTGGCCGCCGCCAATCCCGAGGACTTCTACAGCATGCAGGGCGACATGCTCGACTGGGAGTATCGGCTTGTCGACAAGGAATTTCCCGGCGCGCGAATTTTCACTGCAGGCTGCGAGTTCGGCACCTTCGGTAATTCCCTCCTGGCGGGCATACGAAGCCTGCGCATCACCATTTTCCGGAACCAGGTCAACCAACATGGCGCCAAGGACAAGGCTCGCGCCTGGGTGGATCGGGAATACCGCGAATTGTACCTGCCATCCGAAGCCGCCTGGTTCGAAAAAGCCCAGGCCGACGCCCGACAGACCTTCGAAGGCATCCTGGACGCGGAGGGATTCATGACCGCCGGGAACGCCAATAAATGAAGGGAAGACGACACTCCTTCTTGGTTTGAACTGACCCCGATTCAGTGGACGGTCTCTTGTGTCTTGGCCGGCGTCTGGCTCTGTTTCCTGTACTGGAAACAGAGCCAGACGGATGCACTCTTCAGACAGATGGGCCAGCTCCAGGTCGAGAACGAGTTCCTAAAAAAAGTACAGGCAACTGTATGGGATCGAGCCGAAGCTGTAGAGCCTGAGCATCCCGATCTCACGATCGCAAAGCAATGCGCGATTCTGAGCATCAGCAGATCCGCCTATTACTACAAACCGGAGTAGACTGCTGACGATCGGGTACTTGCCACCGTGAAAGCCATTCTGGATGTTCTCATGGAGCGCCCGTTTTATGGCTATCGTAAAATTGCCCGGGAGCTCGCAGATCTTGGTGTGACACGCAAACAGGTTCGACGAATCATGAAGCGGGCAGGATTGCGGGCTATCTACCCAGGAAAACGAACGAGCATTCAGGCGAAGCACCACAAGAAGTATCCGTACCTCTTGCGCGACAAGAGAATCTGGCTACCGAACCAGGTCTGGGCTACGGACATTACGTATATCAAGCTCTCTGGATGCGATGTGTACCTCGCGGCGATCATAGACCTTTTCTCGCGGAAGATACTTTCGTGGAAGATATCCAATACTCTCGATGCG